>NZ_JAQNDK010000002.1:1894038-2525385 GCF_028368935.1 Sorangium aterium
GTACATGTTCCTCGACGACTCGGCCTGCAACCTGGCGAGCCTGAACCTCACGAAGTTCCTCCGCGAGGACGGCTCGTTCGACATCGAGGGCTACCGCCACGCGGTGCGGGTGTTCTTCGTCGCGCAGGAGATCCTCGTCGACTTCTCGGCGTACCCGACCCGCACCATCGCGAAGAACTCGCACGACTACCGCCCGCTCGGGCTCGGCTACGCCAACCTCGGCACCCTGCTCATGCTGCAGGGCATCCCGTACGACTCCGATCAGGGGCGCTCGGTCGCGGGCGCGCTCACCGCGATCCTCTGCGGGCACGCCTACCGGGTCTCGGCGGAGATGGCCGCCGCGAAGGGGCCGTTCGCCGGCTTCGCCAGGAACCGCGAGCCGATGCTCCGGGTGATGGGCATGCACCGCGACGCCGCCTACGCGATCGACCGTGACCGCTGCCCGGAGTCGCTCTGGCGGGCGGCGTGCGCCGACTGGGACGAGGCGGTCCGGATCGGGCAGGAGCACGGCTACCGCAACGCCCAGGCGACGGTGCTCGCCCCGACCGGCACCATCGGCCTCCTGATGGACTGCGACACGACGGGCATCGAGCCCGACTTCTCGCTCGTGAAGTTCAAGAAGCTCGCCGGCGGCGGCTACTTCAAGATCGTGAATCAGTCCGTGCCCGAGGCGCTCCGGCGGCTCGGGTACCCCGAGGCCGAGGTGCAGGAGATCGTCGCCTACGTCTCCGGCACGAACACGCTCCTGGCGGCGCCGCACGTGAACCGGGCGTCGCTCAAGGCGCGGGGGCTCACGAGCGACGACCTCGCGAAGGTCGAGGCCGCGATCCCCGGCGTCTTCGATCTGGATCTCGCCTTCGGTCCCTGGATCCTCGGCGAGGAGGCCTATGACAGGCTCGGCGTCTCCAAGGAGTCGCGGGCGCGCTTCGGCTTCTCGCTGCTCCAGCACCTCGGCTTCTCGGCCGCGGAGATCGAGGAGGCGAACGAGACGATCATCGGCCGCATGACGGTGGAGGGGGCGCCGCACCTGCGCGAGGAGCACTACGCGGTGTTCGACTGCGCCAACCGCTGCGGCAAGAAGGGCCGGCGGTACCTCGCGCCGATGGCGCACGTCCGCATGATGGCGGCCGCGCAGCCGTTCCTGTCCGGCGCCATCTCGAAGACCGTGAACCTGCCGAACGACGCGACGGTCGAGGAGGTGCAGCGGATCTACGAGGAGGGGTGGCGCCTCGGGCTCAAGGCGGTCGCGCTCTACCGCGACGGCTGCAAGGCGTCGCAGCCGCTCTCGTCGACCTCCTCGAGCGACAGCAAGGAGAGCAAGGGCAAGGCCGACAAGGCCGAGGTCGCCGCGCCCATCGTCCAGGCAGCGACAGCGCTGGCGAGCCAGGCGCGCCCGCGCTCGCCCTCGGCGGCGGCGCCCGAGCGGTTCCGCCTGCCCAGGAAGCGCAAGGGCTTCACGCAGGAGGCGCGCGTCGGCGGGCACAAGATCTACCTCCGCACCGGCGAGTACGACGACGGGACGCTCGGCGAGATCTTCATCGACCTCCACAAGGAGGGCGCCGCGTTCCGCTCGATGATGAACTGCTTCGCGATGGCGGTGTCGATCGGGCTCCAGTACGGCGTGCCGCTCGAGACCTTCGTCGAGCAGTACACCTTCACCCGCTTCGAGCCGCAGGGCATCGTCGAGGGGCACGACTACGTGAAGATGTCGACGTCGATCGTGGACTACCTCTTCCGCGTGCTCGGGGTCGAGTACCTGAACCGCTACGACCTCGCCCACGTCCAGCCGGTCACCTCGGCCATGGAGGACCCTGTCGAGTCGCGGGCTCAGGAGAGCGGCGTGGCGTCGTTCTCGCAAACCGCGCCGGCCGCGGCGGCGCTGGTCGAGGGCGGGGGGCGGGCGGCGAGCGCGCTCGACGCGCAGCTCGAGGACATGATGGGCGACGCGCCGGTCTGCGACGGCTGCGGGCACATCACCGTGAGGAACGGGGCCTGCTACAAGTGCCTCAACTGCGGCAACAGCATGGGATGCAGCTGAGCTGCGACGGGCGGGGGTGGGGGTGACGAGGGAGGGGCCGGCGGGGGGCCCTCCCACGAACTCGCGCCTTTTCGTGGCTGTTGCCTCGTGAACGGGGGAGCTCGGTCTGGAAGGCGTCGCTGCGATGCGGGCCGGCGCTCGGGTTCGTGGGGCCCTCCCCCGCCGACCCCTCCCTCGTCACCCCCACCCCCGCCGACTCGGGGGGGAACGGGGAGGGTGGGGGAGATCGCGGAGCGTTTGGGGTGGGGCGGGGGCGAGAGCGCGGCGGGTGGGGCCGTACGGGCTTGTACTCGGGCAGCCGTATGGATGCGCTCGGAGAAGCTCTGTAGAAGACGGGCATGAACCGGTCGCGTTCGTCCATCGCCTTCGTCGTTCTTGCCTGCAGCATCCTGTCTAGCTCCTGCCGGAAAGAAGAGGCAGAGCCGGAGACGATCCCCGCGCCTACGCCGACGGTCGCGCCTGTGGCAGCCGATCCGGTGCCGACGGCGACCCCGACGGCGGCGGCGACGCAGGAGCCCGCGGCGGCCCAAGAGCCCGCGGCGGCGGCTTCCGCGGAGCCTGCGGCGACAGCGGATGCGGGGGCGGCGACGGCCGAGGGGGCGACGTCACGGGGGGGAGGCGCCTCCATCCAGGCGTGCTGCACGGCGCTCCACGCGGTCGCCACCAAGTCGGGCAAGTCGCCGGAAGCCAAGTCGAAGGCGGCGACGGCATCCCATCTCTGCGCCGGCATCGAGAAGCTCGTGAAGAGCGGGAAAACCCCGCGCGCCAAGGCGCTCACCCAGATCCGAGCGAGCCTCGCCGGGAGCACGCCGCCCGCCGAGTGCAACTGAGCCAGGATCGCTCGGGCCGGCGTTTAGGCCCGCAGCACCGTCACGGCACGCCCCGAGGGGGTCGTCGCCTCCTCGAGCGGGTGCGCTCCTCCGCAGGCGTTCCACCCCGATCCGGCGATCTCGAGCGCCGGAAGCCTGCCCGGCCATGGAGGGCGCGCGGCCGGACCCTGTACCCTGCGCGGTTGCGCGGCGTTCGTCCGCGCCGCGACGGCGCCCGCCGTCGCGCGTCGACCCTCACGGGAAGGAGCTGTCATGCCCTCGAAGCTGGTCACCGATCGTCAGAAGAGCGCCAACTCCGTCGTCGCGTCCGGCGAGGCCCACGCCGGCCGGATCGCCGCGGAGCTCGACGCGCTGCTCTCTCCGCACCTGCGCAAGGGAGAGAAGATGCCAGACGTCTCGCTCTTCACACACATCGTCGCTCGCGCCCTCGGCGAGGCGCGCGATCGCATGGTGGCGGCCGACGAGGCGCACCAGGCGGAGCTCGCCGACGACGCGGCCCCGCGGGATGCCCGCGACGAGGCCGCCGCCGCGCTGTACACCGAGCTGACCGAGCTCCGCGAGTGGCTCACCGGCCTGTACGGCGCCGCGGCGCTGACGCGCCTCGGCTTTACGGACGCGACGCCGCGCGACCCGGCGCAGCTGGAGCGCTTCGCCGGCGAGGTGGCGCGCGCGCTCGGCGCCAAGGACCTGCCGAAGCCGCGCCGCAAGGGGATCCGCTGGGACGCCGAGGAGACGGTGCTCCGGATCGAGGGCCTGCGCGGCGCGCTCCGCGGCCACCTGAAGGATGTGGCTCGCGAGGCGCGCGAGGCCGAGGCGACGCTGCTCGCCAAGACCGCTGCGATCGCGGCGTACGACGAGCGGTTCAGCCGCGCCGCGACGTTCCTCGTGGGGCTGTTCCGGCTCGCCGGTCACCCGGAGCTGGCCGCGCGGGTGCGCCCGTCCTCGCGGCGGCCCGGCCAGATCGAGGCCGACGCGCCGCCGGCCGAGCCGGGTGGCGAGGCCCCGGTGGCGCCCGAGGAGGCCGCGCCGCTCGGCGGGTGAGCGCCGTCGCCGTCGTCGCGGCGCCGGGCGCGAGCGCCGCGGACGCGGCCGGGAGAACGCCGGGCGCGA
Source organism: Sorangium aterium (assembly GCF_028368935.1). NCBI lineage: Bacteria > Pseudomonadati > Myxococcota > Polyangiales > Polyangiaceae > Sorangium > Sorangium atrum. Next base: position 1,898,017 of record NZ_JAQNDK010000002.1, read on the forward strand.
TCGCGAGGTCGGCTGACACGGACCCGCGCGCGTCACGCCGACCTCCGCATTGAGGACGGGGCACCTCTCGTGAGACGCTCGAGAGCGTCATGGCCAAGGTCACCGCCCTTCACATGGCCACGATCACGGAGAAGTCGGGCCACCAGATGACCGGCATGGCCGTCAGCGTGTGCCTGACGCCCGCAGCGCCGAGTCCGCTGCCGATCCCATATCCGACGATGGGCACCGTGGCCGAGGGGATCATCGATCCGTGCATGCGGACCAAGATCGAAGGGGCGAAGATCCTCACGGTCGGCGGCTGCATGAAGGCCTGTCACGGCAACGAGCCAGGCACGCTCAAAGAGGTAGTCAGCCTCAACACGGGAGGACCGTGCTTCCCCTGGCTGGGCGCGCCCAACGTCCTCATCGAGCTCGGCATGGCCGGCATCACGGGCAGCATGGGCCAGATGAACAAGAGCATCGCTGTCGGCGCAGGCGCGAGTGCGAGCAACGCCGCGGGCGGGGGCGGCGGGGGCGGCGGGGGCGGCGGGGGCGGCGGCGGTCCGGGCGGCGGCGGCCCTCAGGGCCCAAGCAACGGCGGCGGGGGCGGCGGGGGCAGCGGTCAGGGCGCGGGGCCGCCGAGCCCACCCGCGCCGCCGTCTGCGGACGGCCAGGCGTCTGCGGGGCACCCGGTCGACGTCGTGACAGGGGCCATGTACACGAACCCGGTCGCGGACGTCGAGCTGCCGGGGCCCCTGGTCGTGACGTTGGAGCGAAGCTATTCGACCGCGGCGGTGCGGCACCGCTGCGGTATGGGGTGGGGGTGGTCGCACGATCTCGCCTGGAGCGCCCGGCGCCGCGGCGACGCGCTCGAGCTGACGTCGCCGGGCGGTCGCACCCAGGTGCTCTCCTGGCCCGCGCAGGATCAGGTCCTGCTCCTGCCGTTCGGTGTTCGCGTCGCCGCCGTCGGAGAGGATCTCCTCGTCGAAGACGATGACGGCCTCGTGCGGGTGCTGCGCCGCGCCGGCCCGGAGGAGCGCTTCGCGCTCGTCGAGCTCCGCGACGCGTTCGGCAACAAGGCCACCCTGGAATGGCGAGGCGATGAGCTCACGGGCATCGTCGATGCCGTCGGGCGGCGCGCCCGGCTCGAGCGCCAGGGACCCTTCGCCTGGTGGGAGGTGACCGCGACCGACGGGCATGGCACCCCGCACACCCGCCGCGCCGTGACCTACGAGCTCGACGGCGCGGGCGATCTCGTGCGGGTCATCGACGCGGGCGGCGCCGAGATCCGGTACGAGTACGACGAGGAGCACTACCTCATCCGGGAGATCTTGCCCGACGGGCTCGCTTTCCGCTTCAGGTACGAGGCGATCGACGGCGTCAGGCGGTGCGTCGAGACGTGGGGCGAGATCGCCGGCCGCGACGTGCTCGCGGAGCTCGGCGCGCCCTGCCTCCCGGGCGCCCAGGGCATCCACCACGCCCGGCTCTCGTACGACACCGCCCTGCGCAGGACCGTGGTCATCGACGGCGAGGGCGCGACCCACACATACACGGGCAACGCGCTCGGCCTCGTGACCTCCTATGTCGATCCGCGCGGCCACGCGCGCACCTACACGTACGACACGGTTGGCAGGCTGCTCTCGATCCGCGACGGCGGCGGGCGGACTACGCGGCTGTCGTACAACGCCGCGGGGCACCTCGCGAGCGTCACCGAGCCCGGCGGCGCGACCTGGCGAGACGCGGTCGACGAAGAGGCGCAGGCCATCGTCCGCACGCGGCCCGACGGGAAGAAGACCCGCACCACGTACCGGAGGGGCGTCCCGACCGGGAGCGTCGACTGGCGCGGCCGCGAGCACGCCCTCGAGTGGGACGCGCACGGCCTCGTGCGGGCGTCCACCGGGCCGGACGGCGCCGAGCTCACGTACGACTACGACGCGCACGGCAACCCGCTGCGGGTCGAGACGCCGGCCGGCGACGTCTACGAGTACGTCTTCGATCTGTTCGGGTGCCCCGTCGAGGCGCGCACCCCGAAGGGCGGCGTCTATCGATTCGCGTACGACTCGCGCTTCGCGCTGGTGCGCCTGGAGGAGCCGAACGGCAACGTCCAGGAGCTGGAGATCGACGCCAGCCGCCGCGTCACCGCGCGCTCCGACGCGAGCGGGATCACCAGGTACCGCTATGTCGCCGGCGCGCTCGTCGAGGTGGTGCGCCCGGACGGCAGGCGATTCCGGCTCGGCTACGACGCGCTCCTCCGGCTCCGCTGGATCGAGAACGCCGCGGGCGAGCGCCATGCGCGCGACTACGACGGCTGCGGCAACCTCTCCCGCGAGACCTCGTTCGGCGGCTCGATCATGGCGTACGAGTACGACGGATCGAACCACCTCGTCCGGACGACCCACGCCGACGGAACGTGGGTGCGCTACGAGCGCGACGGCGCCGGTCGCGTGACGAAGCTCGAGACCTCGGGCGGGCTCGTGGAGGAGCTCCAGTACGACGCGCTCGGCCACCTCACGCGCGCGCGGAACGCGGACGTGATGGTCACGTTCGAGCGCGACGAGGACGGCCGGGTCGTCCGGGAGGTCCAGGAGGCCGCCGGGTTCGCGTTCGCCGTCGCACGCCGCTTCGACGACGCGGGCCGCGTGCTGGAGCGTCGCTATGCGACGGGGTGGTCGGTCGAGGTGCACCGGCGCGAGGAAGATGGCGAGCCGGCGTCGCTCGAGGTCGCCGCCGCCGAGGCGGACGGGCTCGCCTTCGAACGGGACGCGCGCGGCGAGTCGCGGCGGAGGCGGCTCGACGGGACGCGCGCGCTCGTCTGGTCGCGTGACGTCCAGGGCATGCCGGAGAGCGTCGCCATCCTGGATGGGCGGGGCGAGCCCGTCCGGACGCGCGCGTGGACCTGGAGCCGGGTGGGCCCGGTCGCGGCGGTCGAGGACAGCGAGCGCGGCGCGCGCCGGTACGACCTCGATGTCGAGGGCAGGCCGCTCCGCCTCCACGGCCTCGGCGCCGACGAGCAGTTCGCGTACGCGCCCCAGGGGACCCCGATCCCGTCGCGCGGCCCCGCGTGGTCGATCGGCGGGGACGGCCGTCCCCTGCGCGCGGGCGGCGCCGAGATCCAGTGGGACGCCCGCGGCCGCCTCGCGGGCCGCGCCGGCCAGGGGCCGCTGCAGACCTGGCGCTACCAGTACGACGAGCGCGACCGCCTCGTCGCAGCGGTCCGCGGCGACGGCCTCGCCGTCCGTTACCTCTACGACCCCCTCGGCCGCTGCGTCGCGCAGGCGCACGGCAATGGCGAGAGCACCTGGTTCGGCTGGGATGGCGAGAGCCTCGTCGAGGAGCGCCCGACGAGCGGCCCGTCGATCCAGCGCGTGTTCGACGACGACGGCTTCACGCCGCTCCTCGAGGCGCGCGACGGCAAGGACTGGCGGATGGTCGTGACGGACGCCGCCTCCACGCCGTGGCTTTACCTGCACCGCGACGGGCGCGCGTCGGAGATCGATCTCGGCGCCTTCGGCCGCGTCGCGCGCGCGACGGGCGATCCGGGCGCGCTCCGGTTCGCCGGGCAGCGCGCCGACGCGGTGACCGGCCTGCACTACAACCGCCACCGCTTCTACGACCCGGCGACGCACGTCTTCCTGACCCCCGACCCGCTCGGCCTGCTGGGCGCGCTGCAGGAGATCGGGTTCGTCCCCAACGTCACGATCTTCATCGACCCTTCCGGGCTCACGACGATCGTCGTGGGCGCGCCGGCCGACGCGACCATCCAGCAGCACGTCGCCCTTCTTCAGGCACAGCACCCGGGCGCGCGCGTGCTTCGATACGATCAGCTCACGCCGGGCAGCCTGGCGCGAGAGGATCACGTCGTCGTATCGACGCACGGCGCGCCCAACCTGGTGGAGTGGGGCAACGGGTACATCGACGGCCGCCAGCTCGGGCAGCGGCTCACGGCGGCGGGGTTCCGCGGCCAGAAGCGGGGGCGAAAGCGGCGCGTCGAGCTGTCCGCGTGCAACAGCGCGACCCCAGCGGCTGGCAACGGGCCGAGCGTGCTCCAAGCGGTCGCGGACGAGACCCGAGCGATCGCGAGCGGCGCGCGCTCGGCCAACCCGGCCGCGACCTACGCGGGCACCACGTCCGTGGGGCCGGGCGGCCACGCATGGGGCCCGGGCATGATGGCGCCGAACTGGACGGGCGGAACGACGCCGTACGTGCATCAAGGCACCTGGGTCGAGGCGCGCCCCGGCCCGCAAGGGGGCCGCGGCCGGCGCCGGCGCTGATCAGCCCGGAGCGAGGAGCGAGACGAGCTCGTGCGTTTCATCAATCCCTATCCTTACGGCCGCCCTCCCCGGAACGAGGACCTCCAGCGCGCGCTCGCGTCGGCGTCCCGGGGCCAGGTGGTCGACGGGGACGATCGCGTCCTCGTCGAGCTCGACCGGACGGCGCTGCAGGTCCTCGGAGGGGCGCTCGAGATCGACGAGCACAAGGCTTCCTTCGACGAGCGCGGCCGCGCGCCGCACGGGCTGCCGCAACTCGGAATCGTGCTTGCGGCGGAGGGCGGGCCGGTGGGCCGGGTGGACCTGTACCCGGAGAACCGTTCGATCCATTGGCGGGGCCTCGACTGGAAGCAGTGGTGCGGCTGGGCCGAGCTGCGTGACGACCGCGCGCTGCTCGAGGGGCTCGCCGCGCACGGCGTACCGGAGCCGCTCGAGGACGTGACGCGCTGGAGCAGCGAGGAGGGCGAGCGCGCGCGGTGCGAATGGCGCAAGGCGATCCCGCCGAACCTCAAGGGCCCCTGGTGCGCTCCGATCGAGCGCCTCCTGGATCCCTGGCACACCCTGGAGGCGGCGGCGTGGATCGAGCAGGCCGGCGCGAACATGCGCAAGGCCCGCGGGCTCCTGGAATGGTACGGTGCCGGGTCGGGGCCGTTCGCGCGCCGGCCCGATTACGAGCTGCTCCCACGGCGCCTGCTCGGCCGCTTCCTCGGCGAGGATCTCCAGCGCGCGCTCCAGTCCCGTCCGAGCGACCAGGCGCTCGCGGGCGCAGGGCGCCATCTCCTGGACCTCGGGCCGCTCTCCCCAGGCGCCCGCGCCCAGCTCGCGCCGCTCGACGGGAGGCTCCGCGAGGCGATCATCGACGCGGTGCGCCGGCTCGCGTCCAGCGAGGAGGCGGATCTGCTCCGCGAGCGGCTCTTCCCGGCGCCGTTCGCCCTGCCGGAGCCCACCTCGCTGGTCGGCGCATCGAGCACGCTGCACCTGCGCCGCCCGGTGGCCGCTGGCGACGCGGCGGTATACGCGGTGGATTTCCAGGACATCGTGCGTCTCGAGAGCGGCGCGCGCACCGTCCTCGGCAAGCTCCTTGGCGATGCCGTCCTTGCGGTCCGGGAGGGCCGGCTGCTCGTGGGCAAGGGCGGCGGCGTGCAGGAGCTCGACGCGCGAGGGAACGTCGTGGCCGTGCACCCCGCCGCGACCCCAGAGCAGGCAGCCGCGGCGCGTGCGATCACCGCAGCCTGGTCCGCGCCGGCTGCGGCGCCGCCCCTGGGCGAGCCGCTCGGCCCCACGCCCGAGGAGCGCGAGGCGTTCGAGGCGCTCGTGCACCTCGGGCTCGGCGCGCCGCCCTCGGCGCGGGTCGTGGGGCGCGATCACCTTGAGGCGGGCGGGCGCGCGATCGTCCGCCGCGGCGTGTCCGGCGCGCCGCCCCGGCGGATCCCGCTGCCCGGGCGCGCCGTGCTGCACGCCTTTTCGGCGTCGCACCTCGCGCTCGCGCTCGACGTCGGCGACGCCTGCCGGATCGCGTGGGTGGACGAGGGGAGCGACGCGCTGCGCCTGTCACCGCCGCTCCGGATCGCCCCGCACGCGCTGCGCTTCCTGCTCGCCATGGGCGACGCCGCGCTGCTCGGCGTCGACCTGGGCGCTGGCGAGGTCGTGCTGCACATCGGCATCGAGCGCGCCGGCGGCGGACAGCCCGAGCGACCATGAGCGCGCACCTGCCGCAATTCACCCCTGGGCTGACGAAAAGCTGGTTCCGCGCTTCAGAAATCCTGCCAGGGATCTGCCTCGCGAGCCGAGAGCGATGAGGCCGAGGCGACGCTTCTCGCCAAGACCGCCGCGATATAGCAGGCGCTCGGATCTCACGTCGAAAGCGGTGCGAGCGCGAGGCCGAAGGCGAGCACCTCGTCGGCGAGCTCTTTCAGGGCGGCGTCCTCGTTAGCGAGTAGGTGAAAGCGCCTGGCGAGATCTCGCTTCGACTTGCCGCGCGGGGACCAGCCGTGCGCCGAGCCGAGGAGCGCCTCGGCGTCCTCGGGGCGCAGCGAGACCACGTGATTGCCATCGAAGTGCGCGAGGAGCAGGTTCTCGATGGACGCGTGCGAGCTTCGCGCGGTGGCGCTGTTCGAGAGCGCGTCCGCCGCCGCGGACTCGTGGAGGTGGAGGAGCACCGCGCGTCACTCCGCCGCGGAGCGTACACGTCGGTCGGCGACGGGGGACAGGAAGCCGTACGGCCAGTCGTGGAGGGCGCCGCTGTCGCGGTAGCCGGCGAGGCGCACCTCGGCCTCGCCGGTCTCCTCGTCCTTGTCGAAGAGGACGATCTGCACGTCCTCGGCCTTCAGAAGGCCCTCGTGGATCAGCTTGCCGAGGCCGTTGATCAGCGACTCGCTTCTGAAATCGAGTGTGCTTCGAGAGGGAGGCGAGCCGCTCCAGCATGGCGCTTCGTTTGCCAAGCAACACCTCGTCGGCCACCGTGTCGATCGTGTCCGCCGACGTGTTTCCGTGAAAAAAAGGAACGAGCAACGCGGCGAGCGGCTTGAGCAGGACCGTATCTGCCTTCGTCTGGTAGTCGATCGCCTCGGGTACGAGCCCTTCCGGCACCTGGTGGTAGCTCAGCGCCGGCTCCGTGCCTGGTTGCAAGGTCGGCAGCAGGTACGACTTCGTTCCCAGCGAGAGAGGCGCTTCGGTCTGGATGGTCTCGTCGTTCGCAACGAGCCTGAGGAGCCGGCCCTCGGCGTCGAGCTCCCATCGGACGACATGGCCCTCGGCGCCGATTTCGTAGCCCCTCACATGAGGGGTCTCGCCTCCGGCGAGCGTCACCGCGATGTCGAAGGCAGGGTCGCCGAGCGCGACGCCGCAACGGGAAGGAACGCCCGGAAAACGAAGCGCGGCCCGGGCAGCGCCCGACGGGCACGGCGCGCAAGGTTCGGCCCGTCGCGAGCGCTGCGGACGCGGCCGGGAGAACCCCAGGTGCGCTCGCGAGCGCCGCGGACGCGGCTGGGAGAACCCCAGGCGCGCTCGCGAGCGCCGCGGACACGGCTGGGGGAGCGCCAGGCGCGCTCGCGAGCGCCGTGGACGCGGTTGGGAGAGCGCCAGGCGCGCTCGCGAGCGCTGCCGCTGGATCAGACGGACTCAGGCGAAGTGGTCGTATCCCCGCGCCACGAGGCTCGTGAGCTGCCCGCCCGGTCCGAGCAACGCCACGTCGCTCGCGCCCTCCTCGGGCGCCGCGCAGCGGCCGATCGCCACGAAGCCGGCGAGCTCCCCGACGTCGGGGCCCGCGACCACGACCGCGTAGTCCTCGCCGCCGTAGAGCGCGAGATCCAGGGCGTCCACGCCGAGCAGCGCGGCGGCGTCGCGGAGGTCGACGCCCACGAGCGCCGCAGGATCGAGCAGCGCGCGCACGCCGCTCGCGCGCGCGAGGTGCGCCACGTCCGCCACGAGGCCGTCGGAGACGTCGATCGCCGCGCGGGCGCGCGCCGCCGCGCGGAGGCCCGCGTCGATGCGCGCCACCGGGCGGCGGAACGCGCGGATCGCCTGCTCGGCCGCGGCGCTGGCCGGCGCGATGCCGCGATCGAGCAGCGCAAAGCCGGCCGCGGCGAGGCCGACCGGACCCGCCAGCGCGAGCGCGTCGCCCGGTCGCGCGCCGTCGCGCCTGAGCGGCAGCGCCGCGACGCCGAGCGCCGTCGTTGTGATCGAGATCTCGCCGCCCCGCGAGAGATTCCCGCCGATGATCGCGGTGCCGATCTCGTCGCACGCGGCGCGCTGACCTTTCGCCAGCGCGCCGAGCTCGTCGTCGCTCACGCTCGGGGGCAGCACCAGCGCGGCCAGCAGGCCGACAGGGCGCGCCCCCATCGCCGCGAGATCGCTCGCCGCGGCCATCGTCGCGCGGTAGCCGAGATCCTCGAAGCCCAGGAGATCGCGCCGGAAATGGACGCCCTCGACGGCGCTGTCGACCGTCCAGACGAGCGGCTCCGGGGCGCCCGGAAGGGCGCCGCCCCGCGGGGCCGCGGGCGCGAGGATCGCGGCGTCATCGCCGATGCCGCAGAGCACGTGATCGCCCGCCGCGCCCCCGAGCACGGCGCGCAGCATGTCGATGCGCTTCCACTCGGAGCGCCCGCTCATTGGAAGATGGGCGGCAGGACGCTGTTCGCCGGCGAGCCGGCGACCGTGGGCAGCTTGACCACGAACACGGTGCCGCGCGGCTCGTTCGGCTCGATGCGGACCGTGCCGCTGTGCGCCTCGACCAGGCGCTTGACGATCGAGAGACCGAGTCCCGTACCGCCGTGCTCCCGGGTCGAGCTCTGATCGATCTGGTAGAACGGGTCGAAGACCTTCAGCCGCTCGCCGGCAGGGATGCCGATGCCCGTGTCCACGACGCGGATCTCGACCGCCTGCTGGAGGGGCGCGACGAGCACCAGCCCGGGGAGGTCGTCCATGTCCTCGCTCACGGCGCGCGCGACGAGCAGCACCTCGCCCCCCGCCTCGGTGAACTTCACCGCGTTCTCGACGAGGTTGATGAACACCTGCCGCAGCCGGTCGCCGTCCCCCAGCACCGGCGGGAGATCGTCCTCGGCCTGGATCCGGAGCTCGACGCCCTTCTTCGAGGCGGCAGGCGCGATCGTCGACGCCGCCTCGACGAGCACCGGGCCGACGGCCACCTCGGTGCGGTGCACGATCAACGTGCCGCTCTCCAGCTTCGAGAGGTCCAGGAGGCTCATGATGAGCCCGAGCAGCTGCTCGCTCTTCGAACGGATCGTATCGATGAACTCGCGCTGCTCATCGGTCAGAGGCCCGCCGATGCCCTCGGCGAGCATCTCGCTGTACCCCATGATCGACGTGAGCGGGGTCCGGAGCTCGTGCGACACCGTGGCCAGGAAGTTCGACTTGAGCCGGTCGAGCTCCTTCAGCCGCTCGTACGCCTGCTCCAGCTCGGCGTTCTTCTGCGACAGCTCACGGAAGCTCTCGCGGATCGACGCGACGTGCATCGTCGAGGTGAGGAGCGATTTGTGCCCGCTGAACAGGATCAGATCGAGGACCGAGCGGAGGTGGTCCGCGATCGCGCCGAGCCGCTCCGGCCGGAGCCGCGGCATCCGCAGCCACCCCTCCGCCGCAGGCGCGAGATCGAGGTGGGACGCCGCCTCGATCTGCGCGGCAGGGGGCTCGTCGAGGCCGTCGGGGAGGTACGGGCCCAGGATCGACCGGCCGATGGCACGCCCGTCGTACTCGATCGGGAACACCTGGTAGAGCGCGCCCTCGAAGCGGGGATCCGCGACCTCGCTGCCGGCCGACGCGCCTTGTCTTGCCGCACGATCCGCCGGCGCCGCGCTGGCCCGCCGGCCTTCCTGCTCGCCGCCGGTCAGGCCGCCGAGCGGCGGGAGCGGCGCGAGCGCGCCCGACTCCGCGAGCGTCGCGCCGTTGATCGATTGGATGCGGATCGGCAGGCCGAACAGCTTGTGAAATGAAGCCGCCATCTCCCCGAGGGCCTGGCGATCCACGAGATCCTCGAGCGAGAGCGGGCCGATGCCGACAAGGTCGACCACCGGCGCCGCCGCGGGGGGAGGCAGCGTCGAGGGCTCAGGCGCGCTGGACGCGCCGTCGCGCTTCGAGGAGCTGGGCCCGTCCGCGACCCGGGCCGATGGAATCGGCGCGGAGCCCGGCATGCTGAGGAGATCCTCGTCGTCGAGGCCGAAATCCGCCGGCGTCCCCTTGTGGGCGTCGGGCCTCATGGAACGATCCGGGAGCTCTTCTCGAGGCTGCCGCCCATTCGCCTTGCCAGGAGGTCGTTCACCGAGCTCGTCGCACCGAGCTGGCGCGCCGCGCTGTTCAGGAGCTCCTCGCCGCTGATCGACAGCCGCTTCGAGAGCTGATGCGTCTGATCGAGCGTCTCCCACGTGAGGTGGAGCAGACCCATGAGCGTCTCCACCGTGCCCACGCCGCGGGTCGCGACGGCCTTGTACACCGGCTCCTTGCCCCGCGCGGCGAGCCGCGCCAGCTCCTCGTCGCTCCGGATGTCGGGCAGGTCGCGCTTGTTGAACTGGATGACGAGCGGCATCCTCGCGAGATCGAGGCCGTTCTCTCGCAGGTTCTGGCGGAGGTCGAAGAACGCCTCGGCGTTGCGCTGCGTCTCGGAGATCTGCGAGTCGGCGATCAGCGCGACCCCGTCCGCGCCCTGGAGCACGAGCCTCCGCGTGGCGGCGTGCATCGGCTGGCCGGGCACGGTGAACAGCTTGATGCGGAGCGAGACGTCGCCGTCCTTCGCGCGGAAGGTGAGCGGCAGGAGATCGAAGAACAGCGTCCGATCGTCCTGCGTCTCGAGCGTCATCAACCGTCCGCGAGCGTCGGACCCGGCGAGGCCGTGCAGCGAGACGAGGTTCGTCGTCTTGCCGCTGAGCGCCGGGCCGTAATAGACGAGCTTGATCGTCACTTCACGGGCTGCGAAGTCGAGCTGCACGGCCGCATTCTCGCATGAGCGCCCGACGATTGGATATGGCCACGGCGCATGGCGGAGGAGGTCCGGCTGGGCCGGATCTCCTCCCTTGTCAGGAGGCGTGCGCCCCGCTCAGGCCGAGCCGCCGGGCGCGTTGGGCACGCTGGACACGGGCGGAGGGATCGGCCTGCTCTCGCCGTTTTCGACGGTCCAGAGCGCGCTCCGCAGCCCCTCCAGGCGCGACGTCAGCGCCTGAAGCGCCTCGGCCTGGGCGTCGCACGCCTTGAGCTGGCTCTCGCTGCTCGGCTCGGCCTGGACCCGCTCCTCGCGCGCCGCCTTGAGGACCTCGATGACCTCCCGGTGCAGCTCCTGGCCGGCCGTGACCACCCACGCGTCGAGCCGGCTCGCGAACTCCTGGATCATCTCGTCGAGCTTCGGCCCGATCCGGGTGGCGGCCTCGCGCAGCGCGACCGGCGCCATTTCCTTCGCCTTCTTGCGGGTCTCGGCCTCGACCTTCTCCTTCACGTACACCGCCAGGACAGGCGCCGCGAGCGCCAGGATCCCGCCGAGCAGGGCGTTCGTGAACATCACGCCGAGGCCGATGGTGAAGAGCGCGAAGACGCCGACATCGTAGCCGAACGTGTCGACCTCGACGTTCGGCGTCTTCACGTCGCCGCCGAGCGCCTCGCTGACCCGCTTCGCCACGTCGTGCGCGTCCTCGCGCACGAGCGCGATCGTCTTCTCGGCGAGCGCCTCGAGCGCCGTGGCGATCTCCTTCGTCTCGGCCTGGGCCCACTCGGCGAACGTGCGCTCCAGGAACGCCCCGAGGTAGACCTTGATCTCGTCGGTGTGGGCCTCGTCGATGATCGCCGGGAGCTGCCGGAGCACATCGTCGACGAAGCGATCCAGGTCGCGGTGCACCCACGCCCGGATGGCGCTCACCTCCTCGCGGATGCCGGCGCGCCGCTCCTCGATGGTGCGCGACTGGCCGGCCAGGTCCTTCTCGATCATCTCGATGCGGCGGCTGAGCTCCTCGCGCGACATCGCGGTCGCGCGCCGCCGCGCGTCCACGCCCTTGCCGAGCAGGCGCGCGGACTCGAGGCCCTCGCCGAGCGCGTTGTCGAGCAGGATGCGCCCGCGCTCCTCGGCGAGGAACCGGGTCAGGTGATCGAGCAGCTCCGGCATCCCGCTGCCGGGCCTATCGCCCTCCAGCGCCCGCTCGCTCGAGATCGGGAACACCACGGGCGATTTCACGAGCTTCCCGAGCTCGCTCCGGATGTAGGCGAGCGCCTCGACCTCCTCGTCCTGGCTCCAGATGTCGCGCTTCGTCACGACGAACAGGATCTTGTCGCGCGACTGCCCGAGCAGCTTCTCCTGGAGGAAGACCCGCTCGCTCTCCTTGAGCGGCTGGCCGGCGTCGATGAGGAACAGCACGGCGTCCGACCGCGGGATGTAGCTGTAGGTGATGTCCGCGCGCTGGAGCGAGAGGTCGTTCACCCCGGGGGTGTCGACGAGGACCACGCGCTCGCGCAGGAGCTCGGCCGGGTACCCCACCTCGAGGAACTTCACCTCGCCGGCGCTCGACGAGCGCTCTCCGCCGACCGTGAAGGCCCGCACGTCCTCGAACGGCAGGCCCGTGCGCTCGCCCGACGCGTAGACCACCTCGGCGCGCGGCTCGGCCGCGTACTCGAGGTGGTGGATCACCGCCGTCGTGGGCGTCACGCCGACGGGGAGGATCGAGGCGCCGAGCAGGGCGTTCACGAATGTCGTCTTGCCGTGGTTGAACTCGCCGACAACGACGAGGTGGAACCGATCGGCGTCGAGCTTCTTCACGAGATCGTTCGTGATGCGCGCCGCGACGCTCTTGGCGCCGAGGGACTCGGCGAACGTCACGAGATCCCTGAGCGCCCCGGTCACGTCGTCTTTGCGGCTGTGGAAGGATTCGAGCATGTGCGTCTACCTCGGCCTTGCGCCTTGCCAGGAGCGGGGAGCCCCTCAGCCCCAGATCTTGATGACTTCGTGCACCTTCTCGTCGACCTCTTCCATGGAGAGGCCGCTCGCGCCGAGCCCGGCGTGGCGCTTGTAGAGCTCGCTCTCGGCGAAGGCCCGGAGCGCCAGCACGCGCTTCGGCAGCCACGGGTGGCTGGCCGTGAACTCGGCGAACCTGCCGACGCCGCCCTTGCCCTCCTCGTGCTGGGCGATGAACGCCTCGAGGTTGAGCTCCTCGTACAGCTTGGTCGAGCCGAGCGCGAGCTTGGTGAGCGCGCGCGTCGAGACGTCGAGGCTCTTCGCGCAGAGAAGGCCGGCGCGGTCGCAGGTGACCTCGGCCCGGCGCGACCAGCCGGAGAGCGCGAGCATCGCCGGGCCGACGATCCACTTCACGAAGACCGACGCCATCCGCGTCAGGTAGTGCATGGCGGTCAGGTAGACCACGTGGCTGTTGTGGATGTGGCCGCACTCATGGCCGATGACGCTGAGCAGCTCGTCGTCGGTGAAATGATCAACGAGCGCCGAGTGCACCATGATGAACGAGTCGTCGTTCGTCCCGTAGGTGGCCGCGTTGAGGGTGGGGCTGTTGACGATGTAGATCGTCGGGGTCGCGATCCCGAGCGTCTCGGCGCAGTGGACCGCGAGCTTGTGGACACGCGGGAACTGCGCGGGGCCGACCTTGACGGCGTGGCCGAGCAGCTCGTTCTTGCCGACCGTCTTGAACAGCCTGACCGCGGCGGTCACGGCGAGCTCGACCGGACGCATCTTCTCGAAGGCGAGCCGCGTGTTCTTGTCGGACACGTAGGCATACGCGTTGCCCGCGCCGTCCCCGCCGCCCGCGCGCTGGCCCTTCCGTCTCTCGATGAAGCCCTTGAAATCGAGCGTTCCGACCTGTGCCATTCGGCGAAGGTAACGGCCTGGCCGGGACCGCGCAACGCCGCCATCGTCAGGCGAAGCGAAGTTAACGCAAAATCACAGACGACCTCCGCTCACATCTGAATCAGACGCCGAGCAGACGGCAAGCAGACGGTGATCAGACAGCGGAAGCACATCGGGCGCGGGCCCGATGCGGACCGGGCGCGAGTCGACGCGGATCAGACGCCGAGCAGAGCGAGGAGCCCCTCCGGGCCGAGGCGCTCGAGCGTCCGCTGCCGCGCAAGGAAGCGCCGGAAGTCCTTGTAGACACCGCTGCCCTTCGGGCGGAGCTCGAAATCGGTGATGCGCGTGATGGAGAACCTCAGCGCCGCGATCACGCTCTCGTGGAACAAACGGTCGCGCTCCTCGGTTGAGAGCGGCCGCACCGCCGTGTAGCCGGCGCCGAGCGCGGACACGAGGTCCGGGTCGAGATCGTCGCCGAAGCACCACGCGAGCATCGTGACGGCGAGGTCGAACGCGGCGCTCCCGCGCGAGGCGCTCTCGAAATCGAGCAGCGCGGAGATCTCGCCGGCCTCCCAGAGCACGTTGTCGCGGAAGAGGTCGCCATGGATCAGCGTCTGGGGGCCGGGGGTCCGCGGCGCCGCGGCGCGGATCCGTTCGAGCCGGCCGGTGAGCTCGTCGACGGCGGCGGCCACGTCGGGCGGGAGAGCCGGGGCGGGACCGGAGGCCGTCGACCTCGCGCCCGCGCCGGGCGCAGGGGAACGGAGCCCCCGGAGCCGCTGGTCGAGGCTGTCGAGGTCGAACCGGCTGGCGTTCGCCCCCTCGAACGAGGCGCCGACGAGGTGCACCCGCGCGAGGGCCGCGCCGACGCGGCGGGTCGCGTCCGGCGTGACGCGCGCCTGACAGAGCGACGCGCCCGCGACCCACGGGAACAGCGCGACCGGCTTTCCTGCGTGCTCCGCGACGAACGCCGCGCCCTCCGACGCGGCGCCCTCCGACACGGACGCCGCGTCGGAGGGCGCCGCGCCCTCCGACGCGGCGCCCTCCGACACGGACGCCGCGTCGGAGGGCGCCGCGTCGCGGCGCCGGAGCGGCTGCGGGGTGGCGACGCCCCCGGCCGCGAGGTGCTCGAGCATGCGCGCTTCGCGTGACGCCGCGCCGAGCTGCTGCTCCTCGTAGACCCGCAGGAACACCTGTCCGCGGCCGTCGGCGAGCGTCAACGCGAAGTTGGAGTTGACGCTCCCGGCGAGGAGGCCGCGCACATCGGCGATCTCCAGGCCGTACAGCGCGCCGATGCGGCGGGCATCCGCGAGCGAGAGGGGGGTCAGGATGGCCATCGCGGCGCAGGGTAGCCTCGTCTCGCGCGCGGCCTCCACAGGAACCTGGAGGAGCGCGCCGAGCGGGATGCGAGGAGGGACGGGGAGCAACGGAAGGGGGACGAGCGATGAGAAAATGCGCGCTCCTCACGAAGATCCGCGGTGCCCCTGGTCGCGGACCGGCCCTGCGTGGGTTATGAAATCGAGTGAGCGGGAGCAACATCCCCCTTCGATTATCGAATGCCCACCCTCTACGGAAACACCACCGGACTCAGCCCCCAGGCCACCAAGACCCTCGAGCGCATCTACCGCCGCAAGGTCCCGCTCGCCAGCATCGCCACCCCCGAGCTCATCAAGGCGCTCGCCGAGGCGTCGCATGAGACGGGGCGCCAGGTCGGCGCGCTGGTCCACCGCTCGGGCGAGATCGACTACGTCATCGTCGGCGACGCGACCCGGCTGATGCTGCCGGACATCGGGCGCCTCCGCGCCGCGCAGGGCCGCTTCAGGGCGCTCCGGCTCATCCACACGCACCTCTTCAACGAGCCGCTCACCCGGGACGATCTCGTGGATCTCGTCCGCCTCCGGCTCGACCTCGTCGCGGCCGTGCAGCTCACCCCGCAGGGCGAGCCGCGGACCCTCCAGTACGCGTACAACGTGCCGGTCCACGGGAAGGAAGCGGTCACGGTGACCGTGGACGAGGCCCAGGGGCGCGGCGACGGCCGCGGGGAGGCGGCGCTGCCGTATCGGACCGTGGGCCCCGTCGCGATCGGCCGCGCCGACGTCGATTTCGGCGCGCTCATCCAGGCGCTCGAGGACGAGTTCACGAAGCGGTCGCGCACGCGGTCGGTCGCGGCGAAGGACGGCCGCGCGATCCTCGTCCACGTCGCCGAGAAATCCAAGGCGGGCGCGCTCGCCCGGGCCGAGGAGAGCCTGCGCGAGCTGACCGAGCTCGCCGGCACCGCGGGCGTCGACGTCGCGGACACGGTCCTCCAGCTGCGCGATCGCCTCGACCCGCGGCTCGTGCTCGGCAAGGGCAAGCTGGACGAGGTCGTGCTGCGCGCCTCGGAGCTCGACGCGGAGACGCTGGTCTTCGACAGGGATCTGACCCCCTCCCAGGCCTCGGCGATCGCGAAGCACACGGATCTCAAGGTGCTCGACCGGACGCAGCTCATCCTCGACATCTTCGCCCAGCGGGCCGAGTCGTCGGACGGCAAGCTCCAGGTCGAGCTGGCCCAGCTGAAGTACACGCTCCCTCGCCTCGGGCAGAAGGACGACTCCCTGTCTCGCCTGACGGGCGGCATCGGCGGGCGCGGTCCCGGCGAGACGAAGCTGGAGATCGGGCGCCGCCGCGCGAAGGAGCGCGTCAGCTTCCTGGAGGCGCAGCTGAAGCGCCTCTCCCGCCAGCGGGAGCAGCGCCGCCGCCGCCGCGCCCGGCTCGGCGTGCCGGTGGTCTCGATCGTCGGTTACACGAACGCCGGCAAGAGCACGCTGCTGAACACGTTGACCGGCGCCGACGTGCTCGCCGAGAACAAGCTGTTCGCGACCCTCGACACCCGCTCGAGGCGGCTGCGCTTCCCCGAGGAGCGCGAGGTGGTGATCACCGACACCGTCGGCTTCATCCGGGAGCTGCCGAAGGATCTGTTCGCCGCCTTCCGGGCGACGTTCGAGGAGGCCGCCGACGCCGACCTCCTGCTCCACGTCGTGGACGCGAGCGATCCCGCGCGCGACCAGCACATCGAGACGACCGAGGCGCTGCTGACCGAGCTCGATCTCATCGGCATCCCCCGCATCGTGGTGTTCAACAAGGCGGACCTGATCGCCCCGGCGGAGGGGCGGCGGCTGCTGCTCGGGCACCCGGACGCGGTGGTCCTGTCCGCCACGGACCGGGAGACGACGCGGGAGCTGCTCGCGAAGCTCGCGGAGCGGCTCAAGAGCCGCTGGGAAGAGGCCGCAATGGTGCCCACCTACGAGGTGGAAGCCGCGGAGGGCGAGCTCGGGGACGGCGGGCTGTTCGAGGGGGAAGCCCAGTCGATGACGGTGCTGGGCCCGCCTTCGAGCTCCGGGGCAGGGGAGATCAGCTCGCGTGTGAGAGGGACGTTCGAGGCGTGAGCTCCGCCGGGCTCCCTGGGGAGCCCGGCGGGAGCCGGGGAGAGCTCAGGGCGTCGGGATGGCGTCACACGTGAAGAGCGTGGGGAGGCACTTGTCGCTCGCGCACTGCTCGTTGGTGGTGCAGTCCTCACCAGCGGCCAGCTTGCAAGCGCCCTTGCCGTCGCAGACGTTGGCCTCGCTGCAATCCGTCCCGTCCTCGCTGCCGAGCGGGACGTTCGAGCATGTGCCCTCCGACCCCTCGACGTTGCAGGCCATGCACGCCGAGTCGCAGGCGGCGTTGCAGCAGACGCCGTCGACGCAGAGCCCGCTGGCGCACTCGCTCGCTTCCGTGCACTCCACGCCGTTCGCGGGCTTGCACTCGCCCGCGGCGTCGCACGCCTGGCCCTCGTCGCAGCCCAGGCCGTCCGTGCCGGCCGCGGCCAGCGCGCAGGCGCCGTCTGCGCCGCACTCGTGGCACTTCGCGCAATGCGCGTCCTCCATGCACTCGGTGAAGCAGGCGTTGGCCTTCGGATCGCAGGCGAACTCCTCGCACCCTTTCTCCTCGCCGGGCGCGCACTCCACGCTCTCACCGTCGCAGGTGCCGCGGCTCGTCTCGACGCCCTCGGAGCACGTCGGCTCGCCGCACGCGGTCTCGGCCTTCGAGGGGCCGCACGTGCCGTCTTCGCCCGACGCCTTGAGCGCGGCGGTGCAGGCGTCGCAGTCCGCGTCGCAGGCGGTGTCGCAGCAGACCTCGTCGGCGCAGAAGCCGCTCGTGCAGTCGCCGGCCGCGGTGCACGCCTTGGCGTTGTCGCACTGAGGGCAGACGGAGCCGCCGCAGTCGACGTCGGTCTCTTCGTTGTTCTTCGTGCCGTCAGAACATCCGTCGTCGGGACCCACGTCCCCCGGGATGCGCGAGCGATCGACGGAGGCGATGAGCTCGCAACCCATCCCGAGGGTCGAGAGCGCGCCAGCGCAGAGCGCCACCGCGAGAAGGTGCTGTTTCTTCCACATAGTAGTCCCCTTAGAAGGTAAACCGCGCGGCGGCGCCGCCGCCTGTCGGGCTGACGAACGGAGTGACGAACGCCTTCTTCGTCACGCTCGACGCTGCGGCCTTCGCCTGGGCCGGGTCGTCGCTGAGGAGCAGGACCGCGCCGGTGACGCCGAACGTGAGCGCCACCGCGAAGGACATGTCCGCGATGAGCGCGAAGCGATCGACCTTGTCCGCTGTCTTGGTCGTCGGGGCGTCGTCGAAGTCGCTCTTCGCGCCGAGCGCCTGGATGCCGAAGATCGTCCCGACCACCACGCCGGCTCCGGCGAGCCCGAGGGTGACGTAGGCCGGCACCGGCGAGCGCGGCTCGATCGGCGCTGCCGGCGGCGGCGGCTGCGCGGGCGGCGCCTCGGCGGGCGGCGGGGCGGGGGGCTGCGCGGGCGCCGCAGCGACCGGCGCCGGCGCCTGCGGCGTCAGCGTGACGTTGACCTCGCGCGCCTCGGCGAAGGTGACATCGAGCTCCTGGCTCGCGTCGGCGAACCCTTCGGCGGAGACGGTGAGGGTGTGCTTGCCGGGCGGGACCGAGAGCTCCTTGCCGGTCTGGGCCACGCCGTCGACCGCGACCTTGAGGCCTGGCGGCGCCTCCGGGACGGTCGCGACCTTCACCTTCGCCGGCGTCTTCTTCAGGGCCTCGACGCGCGCCTGCCCCTCGGCGATCTTCTCCTTGAACTTCTCGGCGTCCGGCTTCGAATCGAGGAACGCCTGCCACGCCGCGACGGCCTCGGTGACGAGGCCCTGCTTGTCGAGCGAGAGGGCGAGCTTGTACTTCGGCGCGGCGCCGGGCACGTACTCGTCTGCCTGGCGATACAGGTCGGCCGCGACGGCGAACTCGCCCTTGTCGAACCTGGCCTCGGCCTCCTTGTAGAGCTTCTTGGCCTCGTCCTTCTTCTGCTTCTCGGTCAGCGCCTTCTTCGGCTTGGTGGTGGTCACCTTCGTCGCGGGCTCACCGGCCTTCGCAGGGGCCGCCGTCGCGGGCGTCCCGGCCTTCGCGGGAGCCGCGGCGGGCGTCCCGGCCGCGGGCGGCGTCGCGCCGGCCGCGGGAGGTGTCGCGCCGGCCGCGGCCGGCGTCGCAGCGGTGGTGGGCGCCTGCGCCGCGGACGTGGCTGCCTTCGCAGGAGCCGCCGCCGGGGCGGCCGGCTTACCCGCCGGGGGCGCTGCCGGCTTGGCATCCGTCTGCGCAGATGCCGGACTGACGCTCGTCAGCGTCAGGAGCCCAGAGACCATCGCCGCCGAGGTCAACATCGTCAGCCGGCCCGATCGTGAACGCATACCGTAAGCCCTCCTCCGCGGATAGTGTCGCGTGGGCGCCCACTTAAGCCTTGAAGGCCGCTCTACACAAGGGGTTTCGCGTTCATCCGGGGGCGCGCGCGCGTTGGCCTAGGTCCGCGCCGAGGCCCGCGCCCCCGCTGCTCCGGCGCGGCCTCCTCGGACATCAAGGCTCGTCGCCTCGCTCCAGCCATGCAGGGAACCGAAGCCTCGCCTCCAGCCCGAAGCCCAGGGTCGCCTGGCGCATGCGCGCGGCCCGCTCCGGGCCCCGAGGGAGGCTCTCGCGGAGCCGCCGCAGCGCCTCGATGTAGCGGGCGAACCGAGGATCCGAGAAGAGGGCGCCGAGGTCCTCCCGGATGCGCCGTATCGTTCCGGGGCTGACGCCATGGCTGCTGAAGCTCATCGTCAGTCCGGAGGCAGAGACCACCGAAGGATTGGCGAAGTTCGACACCTCCGGGCGATCCAGCGTGCAGACGAGGCGCCCGGCGCCCCCGAGCTCTCGGTGGAGGCGCCGCGAGAGCGCCTCGTCGCCCGGCACGAGGAACACGATCGCCGCACCGGCGAGGTCGTCCTCCACGAACGCCCGCCGGTGCAGATCGAGCTGCCCCTCCCGGCTGGCTCGCTCGATCGACCCGTCGACCTGCCCTGGCGCGACGACGGAGACTCGAGCGCCCGCCGAGAGGAGGCGCTCCACCGTGTACGGCGCCTCGCCGTCCGCGCCGATGACGAGGGCCCGCTGGCCGTTGAGGTCGAGCACGATGGGAAAGAGGCGCATGGGGGTGGAGCGGACACGAACGCGGGGCCGCGCGGCGATTGTAGACCGACGCGCCGCCCGGCGGGCGAGGGGCGTGACGGCGAGCGAGGCCGCCGCGCGTGGGGCTCAGCGGCCGGGAGGCCCCTGGGGAGGCGGAGGCGGGCTGGGCGGTGGCACCGGCGGCAGAAAGGGCTGCGTGCGGAAGGCGAGCCTCCGGTCGGCGTTGCCAATACGCGTCACGAACAGGCCGACGAAGGAGCCGAACAGCGAGTCGCCCGGCCCGATCGCCGTCGAGCCGGGCGGCCGGGTCACCCACCGCTTGATGCGATCGAGCATCTCGGCGCTCATGGGGTTCACCTCGACCAGCACGGCGACGAAATAGCGGCTGCCGTCGCGGATGAGCGACCGCTCCACGAGCGGCAGCCGCCGGGCCTCGGCGCAGTTGCGGAGCACGCCCTCGACGTTGATCGCGACCGTGCTCGACTGACCTCCGGCCTGGATCAGCTGGATCCGGAACACCTCATCCCAGAGGTCGTAGACGATCCGGCAGCTCTTCGCGGCGAGCGCGACAGGGTTGCCTCCGCTCTCGTGGAAGAGGTAGCCGCGCATCGTGATGACGGTGGGGAGCCCGCTGAGCAGCTTCTTCGAGATCTCGCTGTCGACGACGTCGCGGAAGCCCACGGTGAGCTGCACGATCGTCTTGTCGAGCGTCAAGCTCGCCACCCGGGTGGGCAGCGCGGCCGGCGCGCCGAGCGCCTGCTGCGCGTCCGCGTCGGCGATCTCCTTGGGCCCAGGCCCCTCCTGGGCCATCGACCAGCTCGCTCGGAGGGCGAGCGTCGCGAGCAGCGCGATCCCGAGCCAGCGCGCCGCGCCGCGGCCGAGCGCCACGAGCGCTCGCCGCGCGTCTCGGAGGTGCCAGGCGCGGCGGCCACCGCCCGAGCGCCGCGCGCCGTGCGTCGCGCGCCTCGGTCCGCGAGGTGCGTCGGAGCAGATCATTTCCGCTCACCGCGCCGCGCCGGGATCAGCCCGAGCAGGTTCGAGAACGCGAGCGTCACGCCGCCGACCGCCGTGTCGACCCGCAGACCGAGGTTGTACGTGATGTCCACGGGCACGCGGGCGAAGCCCTCGTATCCGGTCGGCGCATCGGTGAACTCGCGGCGCGTCGCGAGGCCGTACAGGCCCGCGGCGCCGAAGAGATCGACGCCGTAGATGGACCCGCGGCCGGCGTAGACCGGGATCCGGTACTCCGCCTCGAGCTTCGCGGCGAAGTCTCCGTACCGGACCTCGATGATGTCCGTGCTGAGGAAGTTCGGCGGTTGCCTCCGATCGGGCGCGAGGTCGAGCAGCCGATCCGGCAGGAGGTCGGTGAGATCGCCGACGTAGAATTTCTCGAAGAAAGGCGCGTCCCCGGCGATCGCGCCGGCGAACGCCTCGACGCGGAGCACGTGCCGCAGGGGCAGGCGGAACCAGCGCTGCGCGCCGAACTCGAACTTCTGGTAGCCGTAATCGCTGCCGAACGGCGGTACGCCCACCGTGACCGAGACCGAGGCGAGCGTGCCCTGCGTCGCGAGGAAGGGCGCGTCGCGCGTGTCGTGATCGATCGCGGCGTGCAGCGACGAGAGCACCGTCTTGCCGCCCAGGATGTCGAACTCGACGGGCTCGCGGCTGTTGCCGCGCATGTGCGAGGCGACCGTGGGCACGGTCGCGTCGATCTGCTCCAGGCGGTAATCGAGCGACAGCCGCGAGGAGGAGGAGACGTCGTGACCTGTGCCGAGCGTCGCGCCGAACCGCTTGTAGGCGACGACGGCGTAGCCCGTGACCTCGCGCTGCTCGAGCAACGGGGACTCGAAGACGACGGCCCGGTTGCCGAAGAAGTCACGGGCGTCGTTGTAGAGCAGCGTCACCGTGGCCGACCAGCGGGTCCCCACGAACGCGGGGTCGACGAAGCGGGTCCTCAGCGCGAGCTGGTCCGCCGCGAGCCCGACGCCGGCGCCGAGCGTGATCCCTGTCCCGGCGAGGTTGGTCTCGGCGACCTGCACGCCGGTGAACGCGGAGAGCGGCCTCGCGTTGCCCGCTGTGTCCTCGTCGGCCGCGATGCCGAGCCAGAGGTCCTGCACGACGAACGTGTTGCGCTCGACGACGTCGATCACGAGCGTCGCGCTCCCGCGCTCGACCCCCTTGCGGAGCGAGAACCCGACCGAGGCGAAGAACCCGGTCCCGAGGAGGCGGTAGCGCGTGAGCTCGATCTCCGGATCCTCGACGTCGAGCAGGTCCCCCGCGCGGAACCTCACGTAGCGGAGGATCACGCGCGCGGCGGTCCGCACGTTGCCTCGGATCTCGATGCCGTCGAGGGTGTACCGGACGCGATGTCTCTCCTGGAGCGCCGCGCCGGCCGACAGCGCTGCCGGGTGGAGGGGCGCGGCCGCGTGCGGCGCTCGCTCCTGCGCCGTGGGCCCTGCGCCGGCGGCGGCCTCCGCGCCCTGCCCGAGCGCGCGCCTCGGGCACGTCCCCAGGAGCAACACGCACCAGAGCGCGAGGTGGGCGCGGCCGAGCGCAGAGGGCAGGGGGACGGCCCGGGAGCGTGAAGAGCTCCGGAATCGAGGTGGATTCACAGGATTCCTGCAACGCCGCCCGAGCCTGCCGAGGCGTCGGCGACGCGCCCTTCAGCCACGCACCCTAGCACGATCGATCGCTTCGCCGGAGGAATCGGTCGCGTCGAGATCGACCGCCGCCGCGGCGTCCTCGGCGACGGCGTCGGTGGGGACAGGGCGCGACGGCGCCCTGCGGCGGATCTGCGCTGCGGCGCTCACGCGCTGTGGCCACCGCGCATCGCGGGGCGTCGGAGCGGGCTCGGTGTGCTCTGCCAGCACGAGCAGGTCCAGCCGGGCCGGCGTCGGCTCGATCAGGTGATCGGCCGCGGCGAGCAGCAGCGCCCGGACCTCGGTCCGGACGCTGGCCTCTCGCGCCCAGCGCGCGCCGACGCTCGCGGCGATGGCGCGGGCGAGGAGGAGCTCCGCGCGGCCGCGCACGTCCGCGGGGATCCAGTCGGCGATGAGCGGATCCGCGAGCATGGAGAGCGTCTTGCGCAGCGCGGTGACGCGGCGAGGACCGAACCGCTCGGGCGCGCGCGCCGCGTGGCGCGCGAGGCGCCATGCCCTGCGGAGCGCGCGCCTCGCCGCCCTGCCGACCACCGCGCCGCGCACGGTGAGGCGTTCGCGCGGCGCATCGATGGCGCGCAGCACCGCGGCCAGCGAAACCCCGCCCGCGATCACGAGCGCGACCGTCACCGCCGTGGCCTCGAGGCCGTGCAGCTCCCAGCCGCCGGTCGCCGCGATGAAGGCGCAGGCGGACGCCAGCAAGAGCCCGAGGGAGCCCAGCGCGCCCGCGGTGTGCGAGCGGCCGCGCGAGGAGCCGCCTTCGCCGTGGAGGGTCCGCGCATAGCCGTCCGGCGCGATGAGCCGTCCTCCGCTCGGGATGAGGCCCACCATGGCTCGCCGCGCCGCGCGCCCGAGGCCGACCTCCAGCGGGCCGAGCTCGACGCCGGGCGGCTCACGGAACGGGCTCACCCCTCCAGAATAGCCCATGCGCTGCCTTCGCGGAGGGCGCGGCCCGGCGCGCAGCTGCGGCGGCGCCAGAAGCGTGTTGCGGCGGCGAAATCTCGTCCGTCTACAACGGGCTATGCGCCTGCTCGCTGCGCGGCGCTGCAGCTATGCGGCTGCTCGCAGCGCCGCGCTGCGGAATACGAAGAGCGAGCCGCCGCCGCCACATCGAGGCAGCGGCTCTCGGCGCGTCACGGCTTTCCCGCGCTGTCCTTCGGTGCCCGCGACGCCTTCTCGACGAGGCCGCTCATGCCCATGCGTGACGCGAGCGCCGAGAGCACCGCGCGCAGCGGGACGCCGCGCGACGCGAGGCCGACCAGCAGGTGGTAGATGACGTCCGCCGCTTCGGACGCGACGCGCTCGTCGCTCTCTCCGGCGATCGCCTGGGCCAGCTCGCCGGCCTCCTCGCGGAGCTTTGCGCCGATGAGCGGCGCGCCTCCGTCGAGCAGCTTCCGGGTGTAGCTCTTCGTCGCCGACGACGCCTTGCGCGTCTCGATCTCGCGCTCGAGGGTCTCGAGCAGCGCGGACGCGTCCTGCCCCTCGTCGGCGGCCTCGGGCTCCCCGTCGCCGCGGGCATCGACCTGCCGGAAGAAGCAGCTCGCGCTCCCCGTGTGGCACGTCGGTCCGCGGGGCTCCGCGAGGATCAGGAGCGCATCCCCGTCGCAGTCGGCGTGGATGCTCGTCACCGCGAGCGTATTGCCGCTCGTCGCCCCCTTCTCCCAGAGCTCGCCCCGCGATCGGCTGAAGAAGGTGGCGCGCCCCGTCTCGAGCGTCCTGGCGAGCGACTCCCGCGTCATGTACGCGAGCATCCGGACCTGCCCGGTCAGCCGATCCTGCACGACGGCCGGCACGAGCTTGCCCTCTCCGAATGCGATCTTCACGGTCTATGCCTCTCCGGTGGTGTCGGGCGCCTCGGCGGCGCCGTGTTCGCGGGCCGTCGCCCGGCCCTCGTCCTTTGCGCTGCCGCGCCTGGCGCCGGCCTTCGACGGCGCGCTCGGCTTCTTTCTCGGCGTGTCGTCCTCGTCCTCGTCGTCCTGGTCCTCGTCGTCGTCTCCGTCTGCTTGCCTGTCGGCGGCCGCGGCGGGGCTCTCCGGGAGGCTGAGCGCCATCGCCTGCTCCGGGTGGTCCAGGGCGGCCTTGTGATAGACCGCGAACGCGATCGACGCGGCGATCCCGGTCGCCAGCGCGACGGCCTGGGAGGTCGAGTACTGGAGGGTCGCCGAGGCGGCGAACGTCTCGGGCCTGAGGGCCAGGTACAGGGCGATCGCGGGACCGAAGGACAGCACCTGCGTCACCTTGCGCACCACGTTGTCGCGGAGGAGGTGGGAGAACCCGATCGTGTACCCCACGGCGAAGATCACGAGGCCGGCGGGGAGCAACACGTGCTCCGGGAGCGTCGGCGGGATCGAGCCGCGCTCCGCGTCGTCGCGGAGGAGCTCGAGCAGGTAGCGGCAGACGCCGTAGGAGAACGTGAAGATGAGGAAGATCTCGCCACGGAACTTCTGCCGTCGGCGCGCGAGGAGCAGGAGCGCGAGCAGCCCTGCGCCGACGAGCGACTCGTAGATCTGCGTCGGGTGCACGGCGAGCGACGCCTCGGCGGTCGGATCCAGCCCGCGCTCCTTGACGTGCTGCACCCACGCCGGGGACCCGCTGCCGTGGTCCAGCGTGCCCTCGGCCCAGCGCGGGAACGTGCCGAGCTTCTTCAGCCAGGCGGGCGCCGTCTCGCCGAGCGGACGGCCGAAATCGCAGCCGAAGAGGTAACACCCGATGCGCGTGATCATCAGGCCCGAGGCGAGGCTCGGGACGGCGACGTCGGCCCAGGGGAGCAGCGGGATGCGATGGGAGCGCAGGAACAGGTACGAGCCCAGGAAGCCGCCCAGGAAGCCGCCGTACGCCACGAGCCCGCCGCGGCGGATGTCGAACATCGCGCCGAACGAGTCGAACTCGTCGAGGTTCGTGAGGATGTAGAGCACGCGCGACCCGACGACCGCGGCGAGGGCGGTGACGACGTAGCAGTTGGCCATCGTCTCCTTCGGCAGGCCGTCGCGCTCCGCGAGCCCGAGCGTCAGGTACCAGCCGACCACGAGCGAGAGCCCGAGCATGACACCGTAGCTGTAGATGGGCAGCGGACCCAGGGTGTAGGTCTGCTCCTTGACCTGGGAGGCGATCGCGGCGAGCGCGACGCCTGCGATGCCCGCGGTCGCCGCGCCTGGTTTGTTCTTCGCGATGAGCAGCCCGATCGCGCCCGCGAAAGCGATGCCCGCAGCGATCAGGAAGACCCAGAGCAGGGGCACGGTCCAGGCGGGCAGCGGGACGCGAAACAGGATGGGATGCATGGCGCCTCTCCTTACGCCTGGGCTTGGGGACCATCAAGCATCGTCTCTCGCGCATGACGCAGCGAGCCAAGGCGCTCGCTGACGCTGGTCCCACCGCGTCGGGCGATCTCGATGTGCCCGGGCCGTCAGCGAAGCGCGGCGCTCTCCCCATCCTGTCGACGGCGCCCGCGAAGCGACCCTCGAAGTCCGCGCGCGCCGCTGCTAGCATCGATTCCGTGCTCTCTGGCCGTGCCACCGTCGGGGTCTTCGCAGTGCCTGGACTGCTCGTGAGCGCGGCGTGTGTTCCTGAAGGGCCGGCCACGGGGGATGCGAGCGCGCGGCCGGCCGGGACGGTCGCACCGTCGGTCTCCTCGACCGCGGGTGCAGCTCAGGGAGCGCAGGGGACGGGCGTGTTCGAGGACGACTTCAACCGGTCGGCGCTCGGCCCCGACTGGAACGCCCTGAGCTCCAAGTGGGCGATCGACGAGGGGCAGCTCTGCGTGCGCGCCGCGAGGAACCGCGGCGTGTGGTTGAATCGGCCGCTGCCGCAGAACGCCCGGATCGAGTTCGAGGCCATCGCCGAGGCCCCGGACGGCGATCTCAAGGCCGAGCTCTGGGGAGACGGTCGGAGCGGGGCGACGGCGGCGAGCTACACGAACGCGACGAGCTACCTCGTGATCCTCGGAGGATGGAAGAACACCAAGCACGTGCTCGCGCGCCTCGACGAGCATGGCGCCGATCGGCTGGAGATCGACGTGGATCCAGACAGCGACGACGACCGAGCGCGCCCGGTCGCACCGGGGCAACCGTATCGCTTCCGGATAGAGCGTCGTGACGGCAGGACCCTCTCCTGGTCGGTGAACGACGTCGAGTATCTGGAGCTCAGCGACCCTGCTCCGCTCTCCGGTCCAGGGCACGAGCACATGGGCTTCAACGCATGGGATGCGCCGGTCTGCTTCGACAACCTGCGCATCACGCCCCTCTAGCCGCGATGGAATCGGGTGAGGTCGAGCGGGAGCTCGAGGAGCTGGAGACGCGCATCGAGCGGCTGCGCGCGCTCTACGAGCAGTATTTCATGGGGATCGAGCGGCTGGAGCCGCTCATCCCGCGCAAGGACGTCGAGCGTCGCATCTGGGTGATGCGGCGGGAGCAGATCAGGAACACCGGGCTCCGGTTCAAGTTCCAGATGCTCATCCAGCGCTACAACACGTTCCAGCAGTACTGGGGCCGCGTCTCGCGCGAGATCGAGAACGGCACGTACCGCCGCGACGTCATCCGCGCAGCGAAGCGGGTCGGCGCGAAGGAGGCGCTCACGGTCGTCGGCCGCAAGCGGGCGGAGCGCTACGCGGAGCTCGCCGAGCAGCAGGAGACGGCGCGCGAGCCGGTCCACCGCGCCGATGACGGCGGCGATCACGACGAGATCGACGTCGACGACGAGGCGGTCACGCTGGCGCCCCCTCCTTTGCCCGCCGCATTGCTGGCGGGGAAGCGATCGCTGGCCGCGCTGGCCGCCGAGGAGGTCGCGCCTCGCGCCGCGGTCGCGCCGCTGACCGCGCCGGAGGCGGCGAGCGCGGCGCCCGCCAGCTCGCCGGGGCGCCCCGCGCTCGCGCCGCCTGCCATGCCGCAGGCCGCCGCGGCCGTGAAGCCCGCTCCGCTGGGAGGGCTGCCCCGGGGGCTCGGTCTGACCAGGCCGCAGCAGAAGCCGGCGGAGATCAAGCCGGCAGAGGCGAAGCCGGTCGAGGCCTCGCCGGCGGGCGCGAAGACCTCGGCGCGCGCTGCCGTCGAGAAGGCCCAGCCCGCGGCGGGCGGGAACAGCCGCCAGCGGCTCGCCGAGCTCGCGGCGGAGATGCGCGCTCAGCGCACCAAGACCGGCGACGCGGCGAAGGCCGCGGCCGGGCCTCCGGACGTATTGGCAGACGTCGCGCCCGAGCCTCCGCCCGCTCCGAAGCGACCGCCGCCCCCGGTTCCCGTCAAGCCTTCTCCCGGCCCTCCGGCCGAAGCTCCAGCGGTCGCTGAGGCGAAGGGCGCGGGAGCGAGGCGGCAGGAGCGCGTGCACTCGGAGCGCCCGCCGTCGGCCCGGCGCCGTCGCTCCACCGCGCCGCCTGCCGCGGAGGCCGGCGCGGCGAGCGGCGCTCGGAGCCCGGCGCCGCGGACGCCGTCGCGCCCCCCGGAGGCCGCGCGCGCCGGCCTCGACACCGCGGTGCGCGCGCGACCCGGGCCGCCCCCGCAGCGATCTGCTGCGCGCGACGACGAGCTCCCGGAGCAGCGGCTGCGTCAGATCTACGCGAAGTACGTCGAGACGAAGCGCGCCGCGCGTGAGTCGACGGCCGGCGTCACCTACGAGCGCCTGGCCGAGAGCCTCCGCGCGCAGGCCGCGAAGCTGCGTGCGACGAACCCGGCCAAGTCCGTCGACTACGATGTCGTCGTCAAGGACGGCAAGACCCTGCTGAAGCCGATCCTCAAGTAGCCGGAGATCGGCTGGCGGCAGGGCGGACGCGACATCCCAAGGCAGGGATCGGCGCGCGAGCAGCGTTCGGGGCGGCGAGCGCCAAGAGCATGAGCTCTCCGAGCCAAGCTCGGTTAGAGCGGCGTGCAGTTTCGTGCGCTACGGGCTCATCCGCGTCGTTCGGCTCGCTGCGGCGTACTTTCGTACGCCTCACTCGCCTGCCTAGCGGCTGAGCCCGTATCTCACGACGCTGCGCCCCGCTCTAGCCGAGACGCTCCTGAGGGCGCTCGCCGCGTCAGACGGCTGGGCTGGGCGGATGAGGATGTTCCGGCGGATCAGTGATGTGCGACGCGGCGCCAAAGCTGCGGCAGCCGCTGGACCCGCGCAGGTACTCCGGTGTCGTCCTCGACGAAGAGGATCGCACACGCCGTGCGGTCGGCCTCGCGCATCCTCGCGCATAAGTCGGCCAGGTCATCGTCGGCGTCCACAACGTCGGCTTCGGCCGGCTGGGAACCGCCTTGAACGTATTTGACATTGTCAAGGGCGATCCATCGCCCAGCGAACTGTTCAGATCGACATATGTCGCGCCAGCTCATTCGAGGCGCGACCAAACGAATCTTACTGCCCATTTCCCGTGAGCGACCTTCTCCCCCATGTTCCAAAGTCAAGCGCCGACCAAGCAAAGCCAGGGCGCGGCGTGCACTGAACTTTCAGAACTGTCGGGGCAGGATCTAGCACCGCTCAAAATCGGGCGTCAAGGCAAGCCTGGAACAGCCCGGACCCTCTGGGCGTTGTGCTCGATCCGGCCCACGTCCTTCACCGACATTGCGCTGGCAGCTGGGACATCGCCTCGCCTGCCCCGATCCGCGCGGCGGCCAAGGCGTGGGACTTCGCCGCGCACCCCTTGGACGCGACCGCACGCTTGGCGCTACCGCTGATAGCGGCTCTCGCCTCGGCCTTCTTGGGGCCATCGCAGGCCGCGAAGCGCTTCACCGCGAGATCCGTGTTGCCGCCGTTCGCCAGGTTGATCGCGGCCCTGCACTCCTGCTCCGCCTTCTCGTTGCCAGGCGGCGGGGCCTTGGGTCCGGTGGTCGCGGCCGGGGTCGTCGGGGTCGACGTGTGCTTCGGGGTGTCCGGAGCCGTCTTGTCCGGGCCGTTGGGCTCGGGCGGCGTAGGCTCCGGGGTGGTGGTGGGCGTGCTCGTGGGCGTGCCCACGGGATCCGATGCCACGGTGACCGACGGCGCGCCCGTGGGCAGCGGGATCGCGGTCGACGTGCTCTCCTCGGTCGTGCTCCCGCCGCTCCCCCTCGTCATCATGACGACGCCCACGACGCCGAGCACCGCGACGGCCGCGACCGCGGCGAGGATCGGAGCTGCCTTGCTCTTCTGCGGAGCCGGCGGCGGCGCGGGGAACACCTGGCCGCTGCCCGTGGGCACGGCCGGGTGCGCCGGAACGACAGCCTGATCCATGACCGTCGCGGCCTGATGGGCCTGATGGGCCTGATGGTTGACGACGGTCCTCACCGGTCCCGATCCCGTGGGCGGCCCCGCGACGAACAGCGGCTCCCCGAGCTGCGTCTGACCCGAGCGCGACGGCATGA
Source organism: Sorangium aterium (assembly GCF_028368935.1). NCBI lineage: Bacteria > Pseudomonadati > Myxococcota > Polyangiales > Polyangiaceae > Sorangium > Sorangium atrum. Next base: position 1,927,977 of record NZ_JAQNDK010000002.1, read on the forward strand.
GCGCCGTCCCGCTGGTCGGCGCGTCGCTCCCGACGAGCGTGCGGGGCGCCGCCGCGAGCACCGAGAGGCGGGCGCCCGCGCCGATCGTGAGATCCTCGTAGAACTCCCGCGCCGACTGCTGCCGGTCCTCGCGCCTCTTGCTGAGGGCCCTCATGACGGCCGCCTTCATCTTCGGCGGGGCCGCGGCGCCCATCGGCACCGCCTCGAACGGGAACGGCTGCGCCGTCATGTGCTGCGTCGCCCACGCCCATGGCGTGTCGGCGTCGAACGGCAGGCGCCCGGTGAGCATCTCGTAGGTCAGCACGCCGAGCGAGTAGATGTCGCTCCGCGCGTCGAGCTCGGTCCCCGTGAACTGCTCGGGGCTCATGTACGGCGGGGTCCCGAGCACCGTCCCCTGCTGGGTCAGCTTCTGCTCGGCCTTTGCGCTGCGCTCGTCGCGCTTCGCGATGCCGAAGTCGAGGACCTTGACGTAGTCCTCCTCGCCGGCGCGCTTGGTCAAGAAGATGTTGGCGGGCTTCAGGTCGCGGTGGACGATCCCCTTCTCGTGGGCCTCCTGGAGCGACCCGCACGTCTGCGCGATGATGCGATCGACGCGCTCTGGAGAGAGCGCGCCGCCCCGCTCGAGCGCCGTCTCCAGCGACTGCCCGTTGAGGAGCTCCATCGCGATGTAGAGCTCCCCGGTGTTCGTCTGCCCGAAGTCGTAGACCTTGATGGTGTTCGGGTGCTCGAGCTCGCTGACCGTGCCGCACTCCCGCATGAAGCGCGCGACCACCTGCGGATCCTTCGCGTGCTGCGAGAGGAGCGTCTTGATGGCGACCTTCCGCACCGACGTCCCCATCGGCTGCTCGCCGTTGTAGACGCGGCCCATCCCGCCCTCGCCGAGCACGCCGATGATGCGGAACCGGCCGCCGACGATCGCGCCGATGAGCGGGTCTGCCTCCACCGGCGCGACAGGGAGGAGCGCGCCGCACGTGGCGCAGAAGCGCGCCCCATCGATGTTTGGCTGATGGCAAGCGGGACATTCCATGCGATCGAACCTCTACCCCCGAAGCATGACGGAACGCGATCGTCGCCTCGAGCCGCTCCGCGGCGCGCCCGAGCGAACGTGCGCCGGGCAGGATCGCAGCAGCCGCGAGCGGAGCGCAAGGGACCTCTCGCTGGCCCGAGGCGCCGCCAGCGCGCGTCCTCGTCCTCCTCGTCGTCCTGGTCTTCGCCCTCGTTGGCGTTCGTCTGCGTTCGCTTGCGTTCGCTTGCGTTCGCGCTCACGCAGCCGCTCGCCCGCGCCACGCCGTCGCTGCGCGTGGCGTTCGGCGCGGGGAACGCGGCCCGGGCGACCCCGCGCGGGCCGCGCCGCTGCCCTCCGCGCGCCGCGGGAGCGTGCTCCTCGACGTCCGCACTTGAAAACCGGGAGCGCTCGAGCGAGATCGGCGCCGCTGGAGGACGCCGGTGCTCTGGACCGCCCACCTCGACGGCGCGGCCAGCCCCGCGCTCTCGAAGCCGATTCCAGCGAAACGGACGAAAACGATGCACACCGCTTGACACGTCTCTTGCAGGGGGCTAAGAGCCTCCTCCCTTCGCGGGATTCGTCTACCTTCGGAGCGACGTGAGCGGCACCAACTGCTTCACCTCGCTGCGGTCCAGCCCGGTCGGGGCACTCCGAACCGTGCAGGCGGCGATCCAGCAGGGCCGGGAGTTGATTGCTCGCACAGAAGTGATCGGTCTTGGGACATTTCGCTAGGTCAGCACGCACGTTTCCCGGAGCCCGGGGACGGGCAGCGGGTGGATGCCGCTGGCGTAGCTCAATCGGTAGAGCACCTGCCTTGTAAGCAGGGGGTTAGGGGTTCAAGTCCCCTCGTCAGCTCCGATGCAAGGCAACAGGTCGATGGTTCGGGAGGTCGCGGCAGAGACAAAGTCGGCAAAATCTAATAAATAGAGAAAATCTGGAGGGTTGCCCGAGCGGCCAAAGGGAGCAGACTGTAAATCTGCCGGCAATGCCTACGATGGTTCGAATCCATCACCCTCCACCGGGGCGTCTTTACGCTCCGAAGGCGGTCCGACCAGGATCCAGATCCGCTGGGGTCACTCCCGACGGAAGCCCGCGGGCGTAGCTCAGTTGGTAGAGCGTCAGCCTTCCAAGCTGAACGTCGCCGGTTCGAACCCGGTCGCCCGCTCCGTGGTCGGTCGTTTGCCCACCTAGCTCAGTTGGCAGAGCACGTCCTTGGTAAGGACGAGGTCGTCGGTTCAATCCCGATGGTGGGCTCCAGCGAGGACAGCGAAACGCAGTCGCGAACTTCATTTCGGCAGGAGACATCTCGATGGCCAAGGAGAAATTCACTCGTACGAAGCCGCACGTGAACGTGGGCACCATCGGCCACATCGACCACGGCAAGACCACGCTCACGGCGGCGCTCGTCAAGGTGCAGTCGAAGCGCAACCTGGCGAAGGCGATCTCGTACGCCGACATCGCGAAGGGCGGGACGGTCCGTGACGAGACCAAGACGGTGACCATCGCGGCGGCGCACGTCGAGTACGAGTCGGCGAACCGCCACTACGCGCACGTCGACTGCCCCGGGCACGCCGACTACATCAAGAACATGATCACCGGCGCGGCGCAGATGGACGGGGCGATCCTCGTCGTGTCGTCGCTCGACAGCGTGATGCCGCAGACGCGCGAGCACGTGCTGCTCGCCCGGCAGGTCGGCCTGAACCACATCGTCGTGTTCCTCAACAAGTGCGACGCGGTGGACGACCCGGAGATGCTCGACCTGGTCGAGATGGAGGTCCGCGAGCTGCTGTCGAAGTACAAGTTCGACGGCGACAACGCGCCGGTGGTCCGGGGCGCGTCGCTGCCCGCCCTGCAGGGCGACCCGAAGTGGGAGGAGACGATCCAGCAGCTGCTCAGCGCGCTGGACAGCTACATCCCCGAGCCGGTGCGCGACATCGACAAGCCGTTCCTGATGGCGATCGAGGACGTGTTCTCGATCAAGGGCCGCGGCACGGTGGCCACGGGCCGCATCGAGCGCGGCGTGATCAAGGTCGGCGACGAGGTGCAGATCATCGGCTTCAAGGACACGAAGAAGTCGGTCGTGACCGGCGTCGAGATGTTCCGCAAGCTGCTCGATCAGGGGCAGGCGGGCGACAACGTCGGGTGTCTGCTCCGCGGCGTGGAGAAGGAAGAGATCGAGCGCGGCCAGGTGCTGGCGAAGCCCGGGTCGATCACGCCGCACACGAAGTTCACCGGTGAGGTGTACGTCCTCAAGAAGGAGGAGGGCGGGCGCCACACGCCGTTCTTCACCAACTACCGGCCGCAGTTCTACATCCGGACGACGGACGTGACCGGCACGGTGAACCTCCCCGAGGGGGTGAAGATGGTGATGCCGGGCGACAACATCACGATGACGATCGAGCTCATCGCGCCGGTCGCGCTGGAGGAGCAGATGCGCTTCGCCATCCGCGAGGGCGGCAAGACGGTGGGCGCCGGCGTCGTCACCAAGATCCTCGCGTAGGAGGCCGACGTGGGCGAGCAGGCCGGTGGGTGGCGTGCGGCGCGCATCGCCGTCTCACTGGCCTGTCGCGAGTGCAAGTCGCGGAACTACAAGACCACGAAGGCGCCGGACCAGGTGGTGTCGCTCAAGAAGTTCTGCAAGCAGTGCAAGAAGCACACGGTTCACGACGAGACGAAGTGAACGGGTGCTCAGGAAGGCGCAGCGATTCTAGGGGTATAGCTCAGTTGGTAGAGCAGCGGATTCCAAATCCGCAGGTCGGGAGTTCGAGCCTCTCTGCCCCTGCCGGGGGATGTGGGTGCCCCATGGCCGCCCTTGGATCCCCACCGAGCAGGCCTCTGTCTGCCGCGGGTCGGCGCGTTTGGTGTTGTTATGGCGAAGGGTCAAAAAGACAAGCAGCCGCCGAAGGTCGCGGAGGACGAGGAGCCGGAAGAATCCGGACCGAGCTCGCCCGCCGAGGACTCGTCCCTCGTGGCGCAGAGCGAGAGGACGGGGGCTGCTGACGCGAAGGACGCCGAGGCGCAGCGGGCCGATGAGTCGAACGAGGCCGATGAGGCCGAGGACGAAGAGGTCGCGGCTGCTCAGCTCGGCTCGGAGCGCTATGTGCTCGCCGGCTTCTTCGCCGCGGGGATGCTGCTCGCCTACCTGCTTGGCAAGGTCGTCCATGGCGTCTGGGCGACCCTGGCCAACAAGGACTGGTTCAGCCGGACGCTTCCGGCGCTCGCCGCGGTGGGTGACGACGACAAGACGACGTACGGCATGATCGTCGGCGGCGTCGTCGCGCTGGTCGTCGTGTTGCGCGCGTTCCGCAACGCCGAGCTCCGCGCCTGGAGCGACGAGGTCGCCGCCGAGCTGGCGAAGGTGAAGTGGCCGACCAAGAAAGAGGTGACGAATGCGACGTTCGTCGTCATCGCGACGACCACCGTGGCGACCCTCTACCTGGCGCTGCTCGACCGCTTCTGGGCATTCGTGACCAACATCGTTTACGGCGATGGAAGCTGAAGCAGGGAGATCCTGAGGGAATCAAGCGCCATGGCCAAGAAGTGGTACGTCATCCATACCTACTCGGGATACGAGGCGAAGGTGCGCGACGCGCTCCAGCAGCGCGTGAAGCAGTACAGCCTGGAAGATCGGTTTGGCGAGATCCTCATCCCGAGCGAGACGGTCACGGAGAACCGTCCCGGCGGTAAGACCCGCGTGCGTCAGAAGCTCAGCCTGCCCGGCTACATCTTCGTGGAGATGGAGATGAACGAGCAGGTCTGGCACCTGGTCAAGGACACCCCCAAGGTGACCGGCTTCATCGGCAACCAGACGCCGCAGGAGGTCCCGATCGTTCAGATCGACAATCTCCGGCGGGGGATCGTCGAAGGGGCGGTCAAGCCGAAGCCGCGGCTCACGTTCGAGGTGGGTGAGGAGGTGCGGGTCCTCGATGGCGCCTTCGCGAACTTCACCGGCACGGTCGACGACGTGAAGATGGACAAGCAGAAGCTCAAGGTGAAGGTCAGCATCTTCGGCCGACCCACCAGCGTGGAGCTCGACTTCTCAGCCGTGGAGAAGCGCTAGCCGGGAACGGACGGCTGCAAACCTGCGGGCGAGCACCGCGCCTCCGCGGTGCTTCGCTGTTTCTCTGAATAGTAGACCGCCCGTCGGGCGGCGGTTCGATAGGGTGCGAGATTCATCATGGCGAAGAAAGTCACAGGGTACGTGAAGCTGCAGCTTCCGGCGGGCAAGGCCAACCCGTCGCCCCCCGTCGGTCCGGCGCTCGGCCAGCACGGCGTCAACATCATGGCGTTCTGCAAGGACTTCAACTCGCGGACGGCGGCGCAGGGGGACATGATCATCCCGGTGGTGATCACGGTCTACTCGGACCGCTCGTTCACGTTCATCATGAAGACGCCGCCGGCCTCCGTGCTCCTCAAGAAGGCGGCGGGGCTCGAGACGAAGAAGAAGCCGGGCGCGGGCTCCAAGGAGCCCAACAAGGTCAAGGTGGGCAAGGTCACGCAGAAGCAGCTGCAGGAGCTTGCCCAGCTCAAGATGCAGGACATGAACACGACCAACCTCGAGTCCGCGATGCGCAGCATGGCGGGCACGGCGCGCTCGATGGGCATCGACGTCGTCGACTGAGGTGGTCGCGCTCCCCGCCGTCGGGGATGCGCCCCCCGCCGCGCTGGCGTCCCGAGGGGCGCCCGGCGGGCCAGAAGCAAGACTTACCACGGTAGTTTCAGGCGCACCGTGGGAGGCGAGAGCCGTTAAGAAGGAGGGCATGTGCCGAAAGTCGCCAAAAAGAAAGTCGCAGCGCGGGCAGTCGTCGACCGCGCGCGAAAGTACACATTGCAGGAGGCGTGCGCGCTCGTGAAGCAAGCGGCGCCCGCCAAGTTCGACGAGACGGTGGACCTCGCGGTCCGGCTGGGCGTCAACCCGCGGCACGCAGACCAGATGGTCCGCGGCGCCGTCGTGCTGCCGCATGGGACGGGGCAGTCGCTCCGGGTCCTGGTCTTCGCCAAGGGTGAGAAGGCCAAGGAGGCCGAGGCGGCCGGCGCCGACTTTGTCGGCGAGGCGGATCTCGTGAACAAGGTCCAGGAAGGCTTCATGGACTTCGATCGCGTGATCGCCACGCCCGACATGATGGGTCTGGTGGGCAAGCTCGGCCGTATCCTCGGTCCGCGCGGCCTGATGCCGAACCCGAAGGTCGGGACCGTGACGTTCGACGTGAAGACGGCCGTCTCGGAGGCGAAGGCCGGCAAGGTGGAGTACCGCGTCGAGAAGGCGGGCATCGTGCACGCGCGGATCGGCAAGGTCTCCTTCGCGGAGAACGCGCTCCACGTGAACGCGGACGCGCTGATCCAGGCGCTCGTCCGGGCCAAGCCGGCGACGGCCAAGGGCATCTACCTCCGGAGCATCACGCTGTCTTCCACGATGGGCCCCGGGGTTCGCATCGACCCGGTCCACTTCATCGGCAAGACGGAGGAGGCGTAGCCCATGGAACGGTCCCAGAAGGAAGTGCTGATCGGCTCCGTCCGGCAGAAGTTCGAGCGGATGTCTTCCGCGGTCTTCCTGGACTTCAAGGGGATGAACGTCGAGGCGGTCACCAAGCTTCGCGATGAGTTCCGGAAGTCCGGCGTGGAGTACCGGGTCGTGAAGAACACGCTCGTCCGCCACGCCATCAAGGAGCACCCCTGGGCGAAGACCCTCTCGAAGAGCCTGACCGGCATGACCGGCGTGGCCTGGAGCTACGAGGATCCGAGCGCGGCAGCCAAGGTCGTCAAGGCGTTCCGCAAGGACAACCAGAAGCTGCAGATCAAGGCGGGGCTCATCGAGGGGCAGATCCTCTCGGGCGACGCCGTCGAGACGCAGCTCGCGACGATGCCCGGCAAGGATGAGCTTCGTGCCACGCTGCTCGCGACGCTGCAGGCGCCGCTCCAGCAGTTCGTGCAGCAGCTCAACGCGCCTCTCCAGAATTTCGCCTATCTCTTGAAGGCGAAGGAAGAGGAAGCGGGCAAGCAGGCCTGAGAGGGCGCTTTCGTATCAATTGGGCCTTGCGCCCGTCTGGTTTTGGTTTACATGGGCCCCCTCCCCGGGGCGCGCAGAAGAGTTTGAAGGAGTCTTGCAATGGCTGAGATCACGCGCGAGCAGGTCGTCGATTACCTCTCCAACCTCCCTGTCATCCAGATCGCCGAGCTCATCAAGGACCTCGAGAACAAGTGGGGCGTCAAGGCTGCCCCCGCGGCCGTGGCCGTCGCCGCCGGCCCCGCGGCCGGCGCTGCTCCGGCCGAGAAGGCCCCGGAGCAGACCGAGTTCGACGTCATCCTTGCGAACGCCGGCAGCAACAAGATCGGCGTCATCAAGGCGATCCGCGAGATCACCGGTCTGGGCCTGAAGGAGGCGAAGGACCTGGTCGAGGCCGCGCCGAAGACCGTCAAGGAGCAGGTTTCCAAGGCGGACGCGGAGGAGATGAAGAAGAAGCTCGTCGAGGCAGGTGCTACCGTCGAGCTCAAGTAACGATCACCGCTCCCTGCTAGGGAAATCGGGATCCGCCGGCGGACGGCGGCAGGGGCGGTCGTCCCTGCCGCACGTCCGGCTTTTGTCTGATGAACGGGACCGCGGATGCGGGCCCTCGCGCAACGCTGAAGAGGACCGCGAGTACGGGTCCTCGGTCAACTCTGAAGAGGACCGCGGGTGCGGGTCCTCGGCCAACGTCGGAGCTCAATGGGTCGCCACGCGGTCCGCTCTGCCCCCACAGCCAAGATGTTTTGGGTCCTCATTCCCTGGGGACGCTCGCTCGCCATTCGTGCGTAGCTTCGTGTTCGTTGCTCGGTTCGAGCCGTGCGCCCGCCCCGCACGGCTCGTGTGAGCCGGAGGAAATCGATGCCGTCGGTCGTCCAATCCAACTTCCGCGTCCGTAAGAACCTGGGTCGCGTTCGTCGCATCATCGACGTCCCCAACCTGATCGACATCCAGAAGTCGAGCTACGACAAATTCCTCCAGATGAGCGTTCCGCCGAACGAGCGGGAGGAGGTCGGGCTGCAGGCGGTGTTCCGCTCGGTCTTCCCGATCAAAGACTTCAACGGCACGAGCGAGCTCGTCTTCGTCTCGTACAACCTCGAGCCGCCGAAGTACGACGTCGATGAGTGCCGCCAGCGCGGCATGACCTACTCGGCGCCGATCAAGGTCACGAACCAGCTGATGATCTACGACACCCGCGACGGCGGGGAGCGGATCGTGCGCGACATCAAGGAGCAGGAGGTCTACTTCGGCGAGCTCCCGCTGATGACCGAGACGGGCACGTTCATCATCAACGGCACCGAGCGCGTCGTCGTCAGCCAGCTGCACCGGAGCCCCGGCGTCTTCTTCGATCACGACAAGGGCAAGACGCACTCCAGCGGCAAGCTGCTCTACTCCGCGCGCGTGATCCCGTACCGCGGCTCGTGGCTCGACTTCGAGTTCGACCCGAAGGACATCATCTATGTTCGCATCGATCGCCGGCGGAAGATGCACGCCACGGTGCTCCTGCGCGCGCTCGGGTACTCGACCCAGGACCTGCTGAACTACTTCTACTCGACCGAGACCGTGTACCTCGAGAAGGGTGGCAAGTACGCGAAGAGCATCGAGTACGATCTCCTCGCCGGTCAGCGGACGACGCGCGACATCAAGATCGGCAACGACGTCATCGTCAAGAAGAACACCAAGTTCACCCGCGCTGCCATCCGGAAGATGAAGGAGGCGAAGCTCGAGCGGCTCAGCCTCGAGCCGGAGGAGCTCGTCGGGAAGGTCGCGGCGCACGACATCGTCGACCCGGAGACCGGCGAGGTCGTGGTCGAGGTGAACGAGGAGCTCACCGAGGCGAAGCTCGAGCGGCTGCGCGACGCGAACATCGAGCAGTTCCGCATCCTCTTCATCGACGGCCTGAACGTCGGCTCGTACCTCCGCGACACGCTGCTCACCGACAAGGTGAAGACGATGGAGGACTCGATCCTGGAGATCTACCGGCGGCTGCGGCCGGGCGATCCGCCGACGCTCGAGACCGCCAAGACCCTGTTCCACAACCTGTTCTTCAACGCCGAGCGCTATGACCTGTCGAAGGTCGGCCGGCTGAAGCTGAACTACAAGTTCTACCGGGATGTCCCCGAGGACGAGCGGCCGGGTCTCGATCTCACGGTGCTCACGCCCCAGGACATCCTGGAGACCGTGCGCCACCTGATCGAGCTCAAGAACGGGCGCGGCTCGGTCGACGACATCGACCACCTCGGTAACCGCCGCGTGCGCGCGGTCGGCGAGCTGATGGAGAACCAGTACCGCATCGGCCTCGTCCGCATGGAGCGCGCGATCAAGGAGCGCATGAGCATGTCGCAGGAGATCGACACGCTCATGCCCCACGATCTGATCAACGCGAAGCCGGTCAGCGCGGTCGTGAAGGAGTACTTCGGGAGCTCCCAGCTCTCGCAGTTCATGGACCAGACCAACCCGCTCTCGGAGGTCACCCACAAGCGCCGCCTCTCGGCGCTCGGCCCGGGCGGCCTGACCCGCGAGCGGGCCGGCTTCGAGGTGCGCGACGTCCACGCGACCCACTACGGCCGTATCTGCCCGATCGAGACGCCGGAAGGGCCGAACATCGGCCTCATCGCCTCGCTGTCGACGTTCGCCCGCGTGAACGAGTTCGGGTTCGTCGAGACGCCGTACCGGAAGGTCGAGAACGGCCGGGTGACCGAGGACGTGATCTGGCTCTCCGCGCTCGAAGAGGAGGGCAAGTACATCGCGCAGGCGACCGTGAACCTCGACGAGGGCGGTCGCTTCAAGGAGTCGTTGGTCTCGGCCCGCTACAACGGCGAGTTCAAGATCGTCACGCCCGAGATGGTCGAGCTGATGGACGTCGCGCCGAACCAGATGGTGTCGGTCGCCGCCGCGCTCGTGCCGTTCCTCGAGCACGACGACGCGAACCGCGCGCTCATGGGCGCCAACATGCAGCGTCAGGCCGTGCCCCTCGTGCAGTCGCACGCGCCCCTCGTCGGCACCGGCATGGAGGAGCGGCTCGCCCGCGACTCCGGCGTCTGCGTCATCGCGCGGCGCCCCGGGGTCGTCGAGAGCGTCGACGCGACGCGCATCGTCGTCCGCGCCGAGGGCGAGGGCGCCGAGGTGCCCGATATCTACCACCTCATGAAGTTCCAGCGCTCGAACCAGTCGACCTGCTACACGCAGAAGCCGGTCGTCAGGACGGGCGAGGTGGTGAAGAAGGGCGACGTGCTCGCCGACGGCCCGTCGACGGACATGGGCGAGCTCGCGCTCGGCCAGAACGTGCTCGTCGCGTTCATGCCGTGGCAGGGCTACAACTTCGAGGACTCGATCCTTGTCTCCGAGCGCATCGCCAAGGACGACGTGTTCACCTCGATCCACATCGAGGAGTTCGAGTGCGTCGCCCGCGACACGAAGCTCGGCAAGGAGGAGATCACCCGCGACATCCCGAACGTCGGCGAGGAGGCGCTCAAGGACCTCGACGACTCCGGCATCGTGCGCATCGGGGCCGAGGTGCGGCCGGGCGACATCCTGGTCGGCAAGATCACGCCGAAGGGCGAGACCCAGCTCTCCCCCGAGGAGAAGCTGCTCAGGGCGATCTTCGGCGAGAAGGCCGGCGACGTCCGCGACAGCTCGCTCAAGGTGCCGCCCGGCGTCGGCGGGATCGTCATCAACGCTCGCGTGTTCTCCCGCAAGGGGACCGAGAAGGACGACCGCGCGCGGGACATCGAGGATCAGGAGCGGGCCAGGATCGAGCGGACGCGCGACGAGGAGATCAAGATCCTCCGCGACTCGTTCTTCCGCCGCATCCGCGAGCTCCTCCTCGGCAAGGAGGCGACGGGCAAGCTCGTCGACGACAAGGGCAAGGTGCTCTTCCAGAAGGGCGCCATCATCGACGAGCCCTCGCTCGCCGAGATCCCCCGCAAGTACTGGGGGGAGATCCCCGTCGACGACGCCGAGCGGGTCCAGCAGATCCTGCGCGACCTCGAGGAGCTCGTCCGCACGCGCGAGGAGCACTTCCGCGACAAGATCGATCGCCTCTCCAAGGGCGATGAGCTGCCGCCGGGCGTCATCAAGATGGTGAAGGTCTATATCGCCATCAAGCGCAAGCTCCAGGTCGGCGACAAGATGGCGGGCCGCCACGGCAACAAGGGCGTCATCAGCCGCATCCTCCCCGAGGAGGACATGCCGTATCTGCAGGACGGCAGGCCGGTCGATCTCGTGCTGAACCCGCTCGGCGTGCCGAGCCGCATGAACGTCGGCCAGATCCTCGAGATCCACCTCGGGTGGGGCGCCTTCGAGCTCGGCAACCAGCTGCAGCGGATGATCGAGCAGCAGCGGGCGAGCGCCGAGATCAAGGAGCACCTGAAGGCCATCTATGCGGGCGACGAGACGATGAACGGCTTCTTCGACAACCTCGATGACGGCGACGTCAAGCGCTTCGTCAAGACGGTCGACGAGGGCGTGTTCATGGGATCGCCGGTGTTCGACGGCGCGCACGAGTCGGACATCAAGGGCGCCCTCGATCTCGCGGGTCTCCCGACCTCGGGTCAGGCGATCCTCTTCGACGGGCGCACGGGCGACGCGTTCGATCAGAACGTCACGGTGGGCATCATGTACATGCTGAAGCTCCACCACCTGGTCGACGACAAGATCCACGCTCGCTCGATCGGACCGTACTCGCTCGTCACGCAGCAGCCCCTCGGCGGCAAGGCGCAGTTCGGCGGGCAGCGGCTCGGCGAGATGGAGGTCTGGGCGATGGAGGCCTACGGCGCGGCCTACGCGCTGCAGGAGTTCCTCACCGTGAAGAGCGACGACGTGATGGGCCGCACCCGGATGTACGAGGCCATCGTGAAGGGGGACTACACCCTGGAGGCGGGGCTGCCGGAGAGCTTCAACGTGCTCATCAAGGAGCTCCAGTCGCTGTGCCTGAACGTCGAGCTGGTCGAGACGAGCGCGGGCGTGGAGGCGTCGGCCGCGGAGGAAGAGGAGTGATGCAGTTCGTCACGTCACGAGCGCCGCGCGCCTTTTCGGTGACGGCAGGGGAGGCGCGCCGCGCGGGCGGCGCGCTCCCGAGCGCTCAAGCAGTGGGCGCGGACAGGTTCATCGGTTTCGTTTCTGTCTCCGGAGGTCTCCATGCGTGACATCTTCAGCTTCTTCGAGAAGCCCAAGGACCCGCTGTCGTTCAGCGCCATCCGCATCTCGCTCGCGAGCCCGGAGAAGATCCGCGAGTGGTCGCACGGCGAGGTGAAGAAGCCGGAGACCATCAACTACCGGACGTTCAAGCCGGAGCGCGATGGTCTGTTCTGCGCCAAGATCTTCGGGCCTGTGAAGGACTACGAGTGCAACTGCGGCAAGTACAAGCGCATGAAGCACCGTGGGATCGTGTGCGAGAAGTGCGGCGTCGAGGTCATCCAGTCGAAGGTCCGGCGCGAGCGGCTCGGGCACATCTCGCTGGCCACGCCGGTCGCCCACATCTGGTTCCTGAAGAGCCTGCCGTCGCGCATCGGCAACATGCTCGACATCACGCTCAAGGACCTGGAGAAGGTGCTTTATTGCGAGGCGTACATCGTCATCGATCCCAAGGAGACTGGCCTCATGCGGGGCGATCTCCTGAGCGAGGAGCGGTATCTGCAGCTCCTCGACGAGTACGGTGACGACAAGTTCAGCGCCGGCATGGGCGGCGAGGCGATCCTCGAGATGCTCAAGCAGGTCGACGTCCACGGCCTGGCGGAGCTGCTCAGGACGGAGATGCGCGCCGCGACCAGCGAGGCCAAGCGGAAGAAGCTCGCGAAGCGGCTCAAGGTCGTCGAGGCGTTCCGCGAGAGCGGCAACCGGCCCGAGTGGATGATGCTGACCGTGATCCCGGTGCTCCCGCCGGATCTGCGCCCGCTCGTCCCCCTGGACGGCGGCCGCTTCGCGACCAGCGATCTCAACGACCTCTACCGCCGCGTCATCAACCGCAACAACCGCCTGAAGCGGCTCCTCGAGCTGAACGCGCCGGAGATCATCATCCGGAACGAGCGCCGGATGCTGCAGGAGGCGGTCGACGCGCTGTTCGACAACGGCCGCCGCGGCAAGACGATCACCGGCCCGAACAAGCGCCCGCTCAAGTCGCTCTCCGACATGCTGAAGGGCAAGCAGGGCCGGTTCCGCCAGAACCTGCTCGGCAAGCGCGTCGACTACTCGGGCCGCTCGGTCATCGTCGTCGGCCCGACGCTGCGCCTGCACCAGTGCGGCCTGCCCAAGAAGATGGCGCTCGAGCTCTTCAAGCCGTTCATCTACAACAAGCTGGAAGAGCGCGGCTACGTCAACACCATCAAGAGCGCCAAGAAGATGGTGGAGAAGGAGCGCCCGGAGGTCTGGGTCATCCTCGAGGAGGTCATCAGCGAGCACCCGGTGCTCCTGAACCGCGCCCCGACGCTCCACCGCCTCGGCATCCAGGCGTTCGAGCCGGTCCTCATCGAGGGCAAGGCGATCCAGCTGCACCCGCTGGTCTGCGCGGCGTTCAACGCCGACTTCGACGGCGACCAGATGGCGGTCCACGTGCCGCTGTCGGTCGAGGCGCAGATGGAGGCGCGCGTGCTCATGATGAGCACGAACAACATCCTCTCGCCCGCGAGCGGCAAGCCGATCATCAACCCGACCCAGGACATCGTGCTCGGGCTCTACTACGCGACCCGCGAGCGGAAGTTCGAGAAGGGGTCGTACCGCGCGGACACCCTCGCCTTCGGCGAGGACGGCGTGGCGCAGGGCTACCTGCGGGGCATCTACGCCTCCCCCGAGGAGGTGCGGATGGCCTACGACAACGGCGAGGTCGCGCTGCACGCCGGCGTCCGCGTCCGCGTCCCGATCATCGACGACGACGGCAACCCGCAGCTCGACGAGTTCGGCCACGTGAAGCGCCGCATCGTCGAGACCACGGTGGGCCGCGTCATCATCTCCGAGGTCCTCCCGAAGGGGGTCGCGTTCGAGTACGCGAACAAGACCCTCGACAAGAAGGCGCTCTCGGCGCTCATCGACGTCTGCTACCGCATCCACCGCAACAAGGAGACCGTCCTCCTCGCGGACCGGCTCCGCACGCTCGGCTTCGACCACGCGATGCGGGCGGGCATCTCGATCTGCATGGATCACATGGTGATCCCGGCGGCCAAGAAGGTCCTCCTGGGCGAGGCGCAGAAGGAGGTCGAGCGCGTCGTCGAGCAGTACCAGGAGGGGCTCATCACCGACGGCGAGCGGTACAACAAGATCGTCGATATCTGGGCGAGCATCGCCGACCAGGTCACGACCGAGATGATGGGCGGCATCGGCAAGGAGACCGTCGTCGATCACGAGACGGGCAAGGAGTCGATCGAGCCGAGCTTCAACCCCATCTACATCATGGCCGACTCCGGCGCGCGCGGCTCCACGCAGCAGATCCGGCAGCTGGCCGCGATGCGCGGCCTGATGGCCAAGCCGTCCGGCGAGATCATCGAGACGCCGATCACCGCGAACTTCCGCGAGGGTCTCAGCGTGCTCCAGTACTTCATCTCGACGCACGGCGCCCGGAAGGGGCTCGCCGACACGGCGCTCAAGACGGCGAACTCGGGGTACCTCACCCGGCGTCTCGTCGACGTGGCGCAGGACGCGGTCATCTCCGAGTTCGACTGCGGCACGCTCGACGGCATCCGCGTGGCGAAGCTCGAGGAGGCCGGCGAGGTCATCCAGCCGCTCGGCGACCGCATCCTCGGCCGCGTCGCGCTGGAGGACGTCGTCGACCCGCTCACCGGCGAGGTGCTCATCACGGCGAACACCGAGCTCGACGAGCAGGCGGTGCGGTCCATCGAGGACGCCGGCATCGAGGAGGTCGTCATCCGCTCGGTGCTCACGTGCCAGCTCCGCCGCGGGGTCTGCGCGCTGTGCTACGGGCGCGACCTCGCCCGCGGCTATCGGGTCAACATCGGCGAGGCGGTGGGCATCATCGCCGCCCAGTCGATCGGCGAGCCGGGCACGCAGCTCACGATGCGCACCTTCCACATCGGCGGCACCGCGGCGCGCGGCAAGATCGAGGCGAGCTACCTCGAGGCCCGCACCGAGGGCACCGTCCGTCTCCGCCGCGCGGTCGTCCAGAAGAAGAAGGACGGCACCATGGTGGTCATGAACCGCCACGGCGAGATCGTGGTCGTCGACGAGACGGGCCGCGAGCGCGAGCACAACCGCCTCGTCTACGGCGCCATCCTCAAGAAGGCCGACGGCGAGCGCACCAAGCCGGGCGAGCTGCTCGCCGAGTGGGACCAGTTCGCGACGCCGATCCTCACCGAGGTCTCCGGCGTTGTGAAGTTCGGCGACCTCATCGAGGGCGTCAGCGTCCAGGATCGCCTCGACGAGGTGACGGGCCTCTCGCGAAAGGTCGTCATCGAGTCGAAGGCGGCCGACGTCCGCCCGCGCATCTCGCTGAAGGACCCGGAGTCGGGCAGGACGCTGAAGCTCCCGAACAGCGAGCTCGAGGCGCGCTACCTGCTCCCTGTCGGCGCCCACATCGTCGCGCAGGAGGGGGATCTCATCGAGGCCGGCGAGGTCATCGCCAAGATCCCGCGCGACACGACGAAGGTGCAGGACATCACCGGCGGTCTGCCCCGCGTCGCCGAGCTGTTCGAGGCCCGAAAGCCGAAGGATCACGCGATCATCAGCGAGATCGACGGCGAGGTCACGTTCGGCAAGGACACGAAGGGCAAGCGGAAGGTCATCATCACGCCGTACTCACCGGACGGGCACGCGCTCGGCGATCAGGCGCGCGAGTACCTGATCCCGAAGGGCAAGCACATCCAGGTGCAGCCGGGCGACCGGGTGCGCGCGGGCGACCCCCTCCAGGACGGCCCGCCGAACCCGCACGACATCCTCCGGGTGAAGGGCGAGAAGGAGCTGTCGGCCTGGCTCGTGAACGAGATCCAGCAGGTCTACCGGCTCCAGGGCGTCGGCATCAACGACAAGCACATCGAGGTCATCGTCCGGCAGATGCTCCGGCGGGTCCGCGTGCGCGAGGTCGGCGATACGAACTTCCTCGTCGACGAGCAGGTCGAGAAGCACATCTTCGAGAAGGAGAACGAGACCGTGCTCGAGCGCGGCGGCAAGCCCGCCATCGCGGAGGCGCTCCTCCTCGGCATCACCAAGGCCAGCCTGTCGACCGAGTCGTTCATCAGCGCCTCGTCGTTCCAGGAGACGACCAAGGTGCTCACCGAGGCCGCGATCAACGGCAAGACGGACGATCTCCGCGGTCTCAAGGAGAACGTCATCATGGGCCGCCTGATCCCGGCCGGGACGGGGCTGCCCGCCTACAAGCGCCTCCAGGTCGTGGTCGAGGGCGAGCCGGTGGCGCAAGCGCCGTACGTCGCCCCGCGGCCGCGTCCCGAGGAGACGCTCACGGCCGTGAACGAGGAGTGATCTCCTGCCGGCGCGCCCAGGGCGGGATTCAACCCCGACCCCGGGCGCGCCGCCCATCTCCCGAAGCGCGTTTGCGCCGTCTCGGGAGGCGTCTTCCGCTTCGCCCCAGGCTCACCCACCTGGCGGGCCGCGCCGGACGTGGCGTGCGCGCCCACCCGGGGTCAGTCTTCACTTCCACGTCGCAGCGTATCGGGTCGAGCGGGCATCGCCAGCCAACCGGCGTCGGCTGGAGCGCTCACGGGGCTCGCGCGCCGCGCCGAGCTCTGCTCTCATTCCTCGAGCGCACCCCATGGCTGTATACGCCGCTAGCGGCTGGCCAGCTCTCCCCGCGTGCTCCCGTTCCGCGAGGGTTCTTGGGCGCGCCACCTCCAATTTCTGGGTAGAATCAGGGTTTCGATGGCTTCCGTTCAAGGATTGAACCAGCGGATTGCCGATCGCCTCGTCCTCGAGGGGCGCATCACCCCGGACGATCACCGTCGTGCGGTGGAGTACGCGATGCGTACGCGCGGCCGTATCGAGGACGCCATCATCGAGCTCGACATCGTCAACGAGGCCGAGCTCCTGAAGTTCATCGCGACCGTCCACAACACCCGCTTCGTCTCGACCGAGAAGCTATCGAAGGCGATCATCGAGCCCCGCGTGCTCGCCAAGGTCTCGGCGATCACCGCGACGTTGCACGGCGTCTTCCCGGTCCTGCTCGACGATCGGAACACGACGCTGTCGGTCGCGACCGCGGATCCCGACAACGACGTCGCGCTGCACGAGATCCGGCTCGCCGCGGGCGTGCGGGACGTACGCGCCATCGTCGCCAGGCCGGCGGCGGTCCGCGCGGCCATCGCGTACCACTACCGGGGCGACACGACCGCGTTCAGCTCGCTGCTGCGCCCGGTCAACTCGTTCGACGAGATCCTCTACACCAACAGCAATAACCCCTTCGAGCGCGCGTCGATGACCCACGAGCGCGCGTCGATCACGCACGAGCGCGCGTCGATGACGCACGTGCCCGCGGCGGTCCCGCTGCCGCCGCACGGGCAGACGATGCACGTGCCGCCGGCGCACGTGGCGCCCACGCAGGCGGCGCCGATGCACCCGCAGGCGATGCACGCGCAGCCGGCGCACGCTGCGGCGCCCACGCAGGCGGCGCCAATACCGGCGGCGCTCGTCACGGCGCCGCAGGTGCCCGCGGTGATGCGGGCGCCCTCCGCGCCGCCCCGGGTGGCCCCGGCCGGCCCGCCGCCCACGCCGGTGCCTCCTTCGCCGCCTCCGCAGCAGCAGGTCGCTCCCGCCCCGATCTCCGCGCCGGTCGCCGTGGCGCCGCCCCCGCCGCCGGCGCACCCGACCACGACCCACGCGTACGTCGAGACGCTCAACGTCCTCGTGAGCCTGCTCGAGAACGCGCGGCAGGACCTTCGAGGCCACTCGTCCACGGTCGCTCGCATCGTGCGCAAGCTCTGCGAGCGCATCGGCCTTCCGCCGACGACGGTCGCGAGCTACGTGGCCTCGGCCTACCTGCACGACCTCGGCAAGAACGGCCCGTACCACCTCACGGCGCTCAACGTCGCCGAGTACGAGGGGCACCGGCTCGCCGCGACGAAGAGCGTCGATCTTCCGGCGCACCTCATGGAGTCGGTGGGGCTGCCGCAGGAGGTCGTCTCGGCGATCAGCATGATGTACGAGCGCTACGACGGCAGCGGCTTCCCCGATGGCCTGTCGGGCAAGGAGATCCCGCTCGGGGCGCGCATCCTCGCGGTCGCGGACACCTACGCCGATCTCACGCAGAACCCGCGCAACCCGTACCGCAAGGCGCTCCGCCCGCCGGAGGCCTGCGACGTGCTCGCCCAGTACCGCGCCACCATCTTCGATCCGAACATCGTCGACCTCTTCCGCCAGGTCATGACCGGCGACGACATGCGCGCGAAGCTGCTCTCCGATCGGCACCAGGCGCTCATCGTCGACCCGGATCCCGAGGAGACGACGGTGCTCGAGCTGCGCCTGCTCGAGCAGGGCTTCGAGGTCTCGATCGCGCGCAACGTGGCGCAGGCGCGCCGCGAGCTCGAGACGAAGGACATCGAGGTGGTCGTCAGCGAGATCGACCTCGAGGAGCCCGACGCCGGCCTCGCGCTCCGCGCCGACGCGCTGAAGCTCGGCTTCGGCCGCGACAAGACGTGGGTCATCCTCACGGCGAAGACGGACCGGCAGACCGCCCAGCGCGCCTTCGATCTCGGCGTCGACGACTTCGTCTCGAAGCCGGCGTCGA
The DNA here is from genome assembly GCF_028368935.1 of Sorangium aterium. Lineage (NCBI taxonomy): Bacteria > Pseudomonadati > Myxococcota > Polyangiales > Polyangiaceae > Sorangium > Sorangium atrum. Next base: position 1,946,664 of record NZ_JAQNDK010000002.1, read on the forward strand.
CCGACGTCATGGCCGCCAAGCTCCGCCAGCTCATCGAGCGGCGCTCGACGACCGCCGTCCCCCGCGGCGTGTCCGGCTCGCTCGCCGAGATGGGCCTGCCGGACATGATCCAGATCCTCTGGCACGGCCGGAAGACGTGCGCGCTCAAGATCCAGGCGAACTCCATGGCCGGCGAGATCCACTTCGCCGACGGGCAGGTCGTCCATGCGCTCTGGGCCGGCGCGCAGGGCGAGGACGCGTTCTACCGGATGCTCACGCTCCGGGAGGGCGACTTCCGCCTCGACCCGAGCTTCTCGCCCAGCACCCGCAGCATCACGGCGTCACCGGAGGCGCTGCTGCTCGAAGGGATGCGCCGCCTCGACGAAGGGACCCTGTCCTAGGCGCGTCGCGCTGGAGGCCCCTTGAAGAGCCCCGTCTGCATCGAGACCCCGCGGCTGCGCCTCTTCATCCCTTCCGTCGAGCTCGCTGGCCGCTACCTCGCCTATTTCGAGCGCAACCGCGACCACCTGGCGCGGTGGGATCCGCCGCGCCCCGAGGGCTTCTACACCGAGGCGTTCTGGCGCGAGCGCCTCCTCCGCGACCACGAGGACTTCGCCGCGGATCGCGCGCTCCGGCTCGCGCTGCAGTGGCGCGGCGCGCCCGGCGGCGAGGTGATCGGGGTCTGCAACTTCACGCAGTTCGTCCGCGGCGCCTTCCAGGCCGCGACCCTCGGCTATTCGCTCGACCAGCGCGCCGTGGGCTCGGGCCTGATGTTCGAGGCGATCGAGGCGGGGATCGCGTACATGTTCGACACGCTCGGCTTCCACCGGGTGATGGCGAACTACCTGCCGCACAACGAGCGCAGCGGCCGGCTGCTCCGGCGCCTCGGCTTCGCCGTCGAGGGGTACGCGCGCGATTACCTGTTCATCGACGGCGCCTGGCGCGATCACGTCCTGACCGCGCTGACCAACCCGAGGTCCGCGCCTCCGGGCGGCTCGCGGACGACAGGGACGGCGCACCCCGTCCGCGGCGCCGGCCCGCGCCACGGTTGATCCGGCCGCTCCCGCGATCGCGCCGCCGCGCCGCAGGGGCCGCTGCGCGGCGTCCAGGCCGCACGCCGCGGGCGGCCGGCGACCGGTTGGCGACCGATCGGTAACCAGGCGAGAACGCTGAAGATTGCGGCTTGCCCGCCCGCGACGGCCGCGCGCCGCGTCTTGCCCCGCAGCGGGTGCCGCCCTAGCTTGTCGCGAGGCGTGGACCGCGAGTGCGGCCGCGACCCGGAGGCACATGTACGGTCCGCAAGGCAACGGTGGCGGCAGCGCACGCAGGCCAGCGCAGCGCTCGACGAAGGTCACGGTCCCCGAGATCCGGTCCCGCAAAGGGGTCTCGCCGATCGCGATGGTGACGGCCTACGACTTCACGATGGCGCGGCTGCTCGACGAGGGCGGCGCCGATCTGCTGCTCGTCGGCGACTCGCTGGGGATGGTCGTGCAGGGGCACACGACGACGCTCCCCGTGACGGTCGAGGAGATCTGCTACCACGGGCGCGCGGTGGCGCGCGGCGCGCGGCGGGCCCACGTCGTGGGCGACATGCCGTTCATGAGCTTCCAGCTCTCCCCGATGCACGCGCTCGAGAACGCCGGGCGCATGATGAAGGAGGGCAGCTTCGAGAGCATCAAGCTCGAGGGAGGCGAGGAGATCGCCGAGCACGTGCGCCGGATCGTCGCCGCGGGCATCCCGGTGATGGGTCACCTCGGGCTCACGCCGCAGTCGGTGCACGCGATGGGCGGCTTCAAGGTGCAGGGCAAGGGCGACGAGGCGGCCGAGCGCCTCATCGCCGACGCGCGCATCCTCGACGAGGCGGGCGCCTACGCGATCGTGCTCGAGGCCATCCCGCCGGATCTCGCGCAGGAGGTGACGGCCGCGGTCTCCGTCCCGACGATCGGCATCGGCGCCGGGGCCGGCTGCGACGGGCAGGTGCTCGTCTGTTACGACCTGCTCGGGATGTTCCGCGAGCTGACGCCGAAGTTCGCGAAGCGCTTCGCCGAGGTCGGCGATCAGATCGTGGAGGCGACGCGCGCCTACGTGGACGAGGTCCAGTCGCGCACGTTCCCCGCTGCAGAGCACAGCTTCAAGCCGAACGGGCCTCGCCGGGCCGCCACCGTGCCCGCCGCGCCGGCCAAGCCCGAGTTCGCGCCGGCGGACGAGATCCCCCCGCACTGGCAGACGCACTGAGCGCGGCGGCGCGGTGCGGTGCGGTGCGGTCGATTGACTCGACTCGACTCGACTCGACGCCCGGCTGCTCCGCGCCGGCAGGCGCGCGCTCCGCGCGGGGGAGCGCGCCCGCGGTGGCCGGCCTCAGCTCGCCCGGCCTTCCGCCGGCTCCTGCCGCCCTGCGATGGAGCGCAGCAGGAGCTCGACCGCGAGCAATCCGAGCAGCAGCAGCGCGACGTAGGGCGACCCGTCGATCGACGCGGCCATGCCGCCCAGCTCCGCCGCGCGGGCGCTCTCGGCGACGCGCCGCGGGCGGAGGTCGATCTCGCGCTCCGGGACGGACACGACGCGCGTCGAGCGCTCGCCGTCAAGGGTGAGCTCGTAGAGGCCGGCGAGCGGCGGAGACACGCGCAGGCGCCGCTCGACCTCGGCGACGGGGAGCGCCTCGCGTGACCGCGAGCCCTGCGGGGCCCCGTCGCGATCGAACCGCACGCGCTCGACCTTGACGTCGTGGTAGCCGTCGAACGTCCACACCTCGCCCGCGGAGAGGCGCCGCGCGCCGCCGCGGGCGCGCGCGGCGCCGACGAAGCCGTCGAGCAGCGACAGGAACGCGGGCCGCAGCGCGACGTCGCTCTCCTCCGTGCTGAGGGGCAGCGTCATGAACAGCACCACGCCGCGCCCGAGCGGGCGGCGCACGAGGAACGGGGCGCCGTCCGCCCACCGCGCGAGCACCTCGGCGCCCTCGGAGGCCTCGGCTCCCAGCGTCGCCCGGCCGCGCGGGGCGACGTCGGCGAGGCCGGGCGCGGACGGGCCGAGCCAGCCCGCCGTCGCCGGATCCACGCCGGGCACCGGGGAGGCCGACCAGCGGACGACGCCGGGGACCAGCGGCTCGAACCCTGCGCCGAGCGGCGCCGCGGCCGCGCGCTGGCCGAGCGTCAGCAGCGCGACGCCGCCGCGCTCGACCCACGCGGCGAGCGAGCGGCGCACCTCCGGCGTGAAGCCGGGCGCGTCATCGACGATGAGCCCGGCGTGCGCGGCGAGCTCATCCGCGTGCTCCGGGACCGAGGGCAGCGGCCTGATCTGCGCGTCCAGGTCGAGCGCCGAGAGGGCCTGCTCGAGCGGCGGCGGGCCGCCCGTCTCGACGTGCGTGGTCGCGGGGTCGACAACGACCGCGATCGAGAGCGGGCCGCCGGCGGAGATGATCGGGGCGCGGTCGTCCTCGGCGATCGCGTCGCCGCCGGTGAGCGCGGCGATCAGGATCTCGGGCGCCCCGGCGGGGAGGTCGATCGAGAGCTCCTCGGCGCGCAGGGCCGGATCGAGCGCGACCTTGCCGAGCACGGCGTCGCCGGCGCGCACCTCGAGGGATCGCCCCGCCGCGGCGGAGGCGCCTGCGGCGGAGGCGCCCGCGGCGAGCGGCACGTCCGCGCCGCCGTCTCGCTGCGCGACGGCGATGTCGGGCCCGCGCGCCGCGGTCGACGCGGCGGTGCAGACGACGCGGACGCGCGCCTTCTGGCCGGATCGATCGGCGCGCACGATCCCGCAGTCCTGGCCCGTCGCCTCGAGCTCCTGGAGCGGCACCCACGTGGCGATGTCGGGGGTGCCCGAGATGGGCGGGGCGCCGGGCGTGCCGTCCGCGAGGTCGCTGAGGAGCACGATGCGCTTGTCGCTCTGAGGGAGCCCCCGGAGCAGATCGCGGGCGAGCGCGAGGGCGCCGTCGATGTCGGTTGCGCGGTCCGACGGCGCCGCCGCGGCGAGCGCTTCGCTGACGGCGGCGAGGTTGGTGGTCGATGCGAGGGCGACGCGGGCCGGGGCGCCCGCGAGGACGAGCGCTGCGGCGTCGCCGGGAGCGAGGCCGCTGGCGAGCTCGCGCGCGGCCGTGAGCGCGCGCTCGAACCGCGAGGACGCCTGGCTCGACCGCCCCTCGCGCGCGGCGCCCTCGGCGCCGTCCGTGCGCGCCCGCATGCTGAGCGAGTCGTCGATGACGATGGCGAGCGCGACCGACGCGCCGGCCCTGCGGCTGAGCGACAGGTGCGAGCAGCGCAGGAGCGGCGTGGCGCCGAGCACCGCGAGCGCGAGCACCGAGACGGCCCGCGTGGCGAAGAGGGCGCGGTCCTCGAGGAGGCTCCGGCGCCGCGCCGTCGGCGGCGTGGGCGGGACCAGGCGCGCCGGCGGGAACGGCCGCTCCTCGGCGCGGCGGCGGCGCAGGAGGTGCGCGGCGATCGGCGCGCCGACGAGCAGCGCGACCAGCAGCGCGCCGAGCGTGACGAAGCTCATCGGCGCACCTCGGCGATCGCCTGCACGAGCGCGCGGACGACGTCGGTCGGAGGATCGGCGCTCGTCGCGCGGAGCAGGCGGCCGCCGCGGGACGCGAGCGCCCGCGACCAGCCCTCGGCCAGGGCGGCGAGGCGCGCCTGGTACTGCGCGCGGACCGCCCCCGCGTCGGCCTCCACGACCGCGCCGCCCTCGAGGGCGCGGAGGCGCACGTTGCCCTCGAAGTCGAGCGCCGCTTCGCTGGGATCGAGGACCTGGAGGGCGATCAGCGTGCGGCCGCCGGTGCTCAGCGACGTGAACGCGGAGAGCGCGCGGTCGGCGCCCGACGGGGCCGCGCCGGATTCATGAGCAAGATCGATGAGATCCGAGATGAGCAGGACGACGGCGCCGCGGCGGGCCTTCTTCGCGATGGGCGCGAGCGCGCGCTCGACGGCGCCGGCGTCGCCGCTCCAGTCCTGGGCGGCGGAGGTGGCCTCGAGGGCGCCGACGATCCGCTCGAACGCCTCGCGCCCCGCCATCGCGGGCAGGCCGTGGGTCCCGGCGCCGCCGAGCCAGGCGAGCCCCACCGGGTCGCCGGTCGCGAGCGCGACGCGGGCCATGGCCGCGGCGATGAGCGCCGCGTAGGCCAGCTTGGCGCCGGGCGCGCGCCGGCCGCGGTAGGACATCGACGCGGTCGCGTCGACGCACAGCCACAGGGCGCGATCGGTCTCGGTCTCGAACTCGCGCACCATGAGGCGATCGTGGCGGAGCAGGGCGCGGCGATCGAAGAAGCGGAGATCGTCGCCGGGCACATAGGGCCGCTGGCCGCCGAACTCGACGCCCGCGCCCTTGCGGACGCTCCGGTGCATCCCGGCGTAGACGCCCTCGGCGACGGCGCGCGACTTGAGGCGGAGCGGGGCGAGGCCGCCCCAGTCGATGGGGAACGCGGCGAGCGAGGCGCGATCGGAGGCGAGCGGCACGGTCCGCTTCTTAGCCTGGATCCACGGGGCGATCACCTCGCGCCAGCCGTGCGCCGGCGCCGCGGGTGGACGTGCGGCAACGGCGCGTCGGCGCCGCGGGTGGACGCGCGGCAACGGCGCGTCGGCGCCGCGGGTGGACGCGCCGCTGCCGTGCATCGGAGGCGCGGCAGCTGCGCGCCAGGGGCGCTGAGCCGCGCTCGGGGACGCTCCTGGGCTCCCTCCCTCGCGCGGCTTTCTCGTGGGCTTTCCCGTTCTTCCGGGGGCGAGGGCTTGCCGAGGCGACGCCCGCCGCACATCAGCTCCGTGGAATGGCTGACGAGAAGAGGCCGGCGTCGCGCGCGTGGCTCGGGTACCTGCTGATCGCGGTCGGGATCCTGGTCCTTTCCGGGATCGTCAGGTCACGAGGGCGCCCGCTCGTGCCGTACGACGAGGCGGTCGCCGAGGTGCGGCGCGGGGAGATCTCCTCGGCGATCGTGAAGCCCGACGAGATCGAGCTGGTCCGCCGCGCCAGCCCGCAGCGACCGGAGGAGCAGGTCCGCGTGACGCGGCTGCCCGGCGTCCAGGACGAGCCGATCGTGAGGGCGCTGCTCGACCAGCAGGTCCACATCGAGGCGAAGAACCCCCAGACGTCGGTGTGGATGCAGGTGGCGATCTGGCTGTTGCCGCTCTTCCTCATCAACGCGGCGTTCTTCATGATGCTGCGGCGGGCGGGGCAGGGGGCCGGCGGGCCGCTCGGGTTCCTGCGCAGCAAGGCGAAGATCTACGATCGATCGAAGCAGGATCCGGTGCGCTTCTCCGACGTCGCCGGCGTCGATGAGGCCAAGGACGAGCTCGTCGAGGTCGTCGACTTCCTCAAGGAGCCCTCGAGGTACCGCTCGCTGGGCGGGCGGATCCCGCGCGGCCTCCTGCTCATCGGGCCGCCCGGCACCGGCAAGACGCTCCTCGCGCGGGCGGTGGCGGGCGAGGCGAACGTGCCGTTCTTCTCGCTGAACGCGAGCGAGTTCGTCGAGATGTTCGTGGGGCTCGGGGCCGCGCGGGTCCGCGAGCTCTTCGAGGAGGCGCGCAAGAGCGCGCCCAGCATCGTGTTCATCGACGAGATCGACGCCGTGGGCAGGACCCGGGGCGGCCTCGGCGCCCTCGCGACCCACGACGAGCGAGAGCAGACGCTCCACCAGCTCCTCGCCGAGCTCGACGGCTTCGACGCGCGCACCACCGTGATCCTGATGGCGGCCACCAACCGCCCCGAGGTGCTCGATCCGGCCCTCCTGCGGCCCGGGCGCTTCGATCGTCAGGTCATCGTGGATCGGCCCGATCTGCGGGGCCGCGAGGCGATCCTCGCCGTCCACGCGCGGCGGGTGCCGCTCGCGAAGGACGTCGATCTCGGGCTCGTGGCGCGCCGCACGTCGGGCATGGTCGGCGCCGATCTCGCGAAGATCGTCAACGAGGCCGCGCTGGCCGGGGCGCGGCGCGGCGCCAGGGAGATCGGACAGGCCGATTTCGACGAGGCGCTCGATCGCTCGCAGCTCGGGCTCCGGCGGCGCGGGCAGATCATGACCGCGGAGGAGCGGCGGCGCGTGGCCTACCACGAGGCCGGGCACGCCCTCGTCGCGCTCGCGCTGCCAGCAGCGGATCCGGTGGAGCGGGTGTCCATCGTGGCCCGCACGATCGGCGCGCTCGGCGTGACGATCCAGGTGCCCCGCGACGAGCGTCAGCTGGCCACCGAGCAGGAGATCGAGTCGCGCGTCACGGTGATGCTCGGCGGCAGGGCGGCGGAGGAGATCGCGCTGGGGCAGGTGTCGAGCGGCGCGCACGACGATCTCGGGCGCGCCACGGCGCTCGTCCGCGAGATGGTGACCCGCCTCGGGATGAGCCGGCGCCTCGGGCTGGCCGCGCTCGCGCGCACCGTCGGCGCGCCGATGCTCGGCGTGATCCAGGAGGAGCGCACGTGCAGCGAGGAGACCGCCCGCGAGGTCGACGAGGAGGTGAGGGAGCGGCTCGGCGAGATGTACCTGAAGGCCAAGCAGCTGCTCGTCGATCGCCGCGAGGGCCTCGAGGCGGTCGCGGATGCGCTCGTGCTCAAGGAGACGCTGCGCGGCGAGGATCTGGCGGAGATCGCGGCCGTGTCGACGCGCCGGAAGATCGCCGTGGGCCCGCCGAGCGCGGCGTGAGCCTCAGGCCGCGCGCCGCCAGCGCCTCAGGCCGCCCGCGAGCGCGGCCAGCGACAGGCCGGCGGCCGCCCAGGCCCGGCCGCCGGCGCCCTCGCGCGGCGCGCCGCCGGCCGCGCGGCAGGCGCAGCCGCCGTCCTCCTCCGCGAGCTCGCCGCTGCCTGCCGGGGCCTCCGGCTCGCCGACGCCGATCCCTCGCACCGCGATCATCTGCACGGGTCGGTCGGGGTCGTTGGACTCGACAAGGACGGTCGCCGCGAGCTCGCCGCTCGCCTTCGGCGCGAAGCGGATCGCGAAGTCGACCTCCGTTTCGGGGTCGATCCCGAGCGCCGCGTCCGCGAGCTCGAAGCTCTCCGGGTCGTCGGTCGTCACGACGGCATCGAGCAGCGCCTCCCCCGTGTTCGACAGCCGGACGAGCTCCACGTTGGCCTGCCCCACCTCCACGGCGCCGAAATCGATCTCCTGCTTGTCCAGCGCGAGGTCCGGGAGCGGCACATGGACGCGCTCGCTCTCGAAGACCCATTCCCGCTCGGTGAGCGGGAAGGCGAGCGGGATGTCGACGAGCGGGATCGACCACGAGCGGCCCAGCACGATGACGCTGAACGCGGGGACGAGGTGGAGCGTGCCGTCGTACCGCACCGAGCCCTCCGGACGAACGTTGAGCTCGACCGACGGGCCTCCCAGGTAGTCCACGGAGGAGGCTCCGCCCTCGGGGGTGACGTCGCCTCCGCTCACCGTGGCCTGATCGAGCGTCTCGATGGCCACGCGATGGGTCGTGTAGCGGGCCGCGACGTCCATCGCGATGTCGAGCTCGAACCTCCCGTCGATTCCGGGGATCGAGCCGCCGATGACGTCGCCGAGCGACACGGACGCAATGCGCTGCAGCTCGGTGGAGCTCTCCAGCGTGATGCCCGGCGCCCAGCCCCACGCGTCGAACTGCTCGCGGGCGTGCACCTGGAAATCGATCTGGGGCACATAGGGGATATCGCCCGTCCAGTCGACGTCCTGGCCCAGGACGGAAATGCTGATGCGTCCCTGTGCGCTGACATCGAGTCCGTAATCGCAGCTGAACGCGCCTCCGTCCGGGGCGCCTGGTGCCTTGAGCGCGAGCGCCTCTGGCCATGACGCCTCGAGCGCTCCGCTCAACGAGACCTGGGTGTTGGCGTAGACCGCCGCCCCGAGGCTGACTTGCAGGGGTGAGCCCGGCGGGACCCAGCCTGTATCGAAGTCGAGCTCGAGCGGGATGGCGTCTTTGCGCTGGAACGTGAGCGGCCCCCGCGCGCAATGGAGCGGATCGTCCGCGCACGGCACGGCGAGCGAGTCGTAGGCCGACGCGGCCGCGGGGGCGAAGAGGGCGAGCGCGGCGGCGACGCAGGGGAGAGCGCGCCGCCGCCGGGGCCGAGCAGAGCGGAGAGCCGCGAGGGCAGCGCCGCCGGACAGCGAGGAACGCATGAGAACGATTACCACGATCCTCGCGCTCCACGCCATAGCCGCACCCCCGATGGCGGCGCGCCAGGCGCGGCCCAGCTGCGTTTCGGCGGCGCTCTAGCGCGCCCCGAACAACGTGCCGACCACGATGCCGGCGGCCGCACAGAGAATGGCCACCACGGTCCAGAGGATGAGCTCACGCGAGGTGCCGCCCGCCGTCGGTGCAGCGATAGCGGGCGTCTCGCGGACCACCGCGGCCGCGCGTTCGGGGAGCGCCCTGCTCTCCGCGCTCTCCGAACGCGTAACCGGCTGGCCGACGTGGCCAACGCCCGAGGCGGAAGCACCGTCCTGGAGAGGCGCGGCGTAATCCAGGCCGGTCCGCTCGAGCGCGAGATCGGTGATCGAGACGGCGTCCGCGAGGCTCGCGGGGGTGTGGTGCACGACGCGCCGTTCTTCGCGGCAGGCGCGCAGGGCGTCGGCGAACGCCCTGGCGCTCGGGTGCCGCTCGGAAGGGCTCTTGGCGAGGGCCCTCAGGATGACGGCCTCCAGGCCGGCCGAGATGAGCCCGGAGCGCTCGCTGGCGCGCGGCGGCAGCGGCTGCTCGGCGATCTGCGCCGTCATCACGGCGATGGGCGTCCGCTTGCTGAACGGCACGGCGCCGACCGCCATCTCGTAGAGGATGCAGCCGAGCGCGTAGATGTCGCTGCGCGGGTCGACGTCCTCCCCGCGCACCTGCTCCGGCGCCATGTACTCCGGCGTCCCGAAGATCATGTCTTTCTCGGTGAGCCCGGTCGTCTGCTGCTCGCCGTGCACCACCTTCGCGAGCCCGAAATCGACAACGCGGACGCGGCCCGCGAAGGGTGACGGCGCGGCGGCGTGCTCGCCCGGGCGCTCGATGAGCACGTTGGCCGGCTTGAGATCGCGGTGCACCACGCCCGCCGCGTGCGCGGTCTCCAGCGCGGCGCAGATCTGCAGGGCGATCTCGATCGCCAGGTCGATCCCGATCGGCGCGTGGTCCCGCAGGAGCTCCTCGAGCGAGCTGCCGTCGATGTGCTCCAGCGCGATCACGAGGAGCCCGCCCTCCTCGATGAAGTCGAGCATCCGGACGACGTGAGGGCCCTCGACGCGCTCCAGGATCGCGGCCTCCCGGTGATAGCGCCTGAAGATCTGCGGCGTTCCCGAGAGGTGCCTGTGGATCACCTTCAGCGCGACGGGCTGGCCGTCCTCGTCGCGGGTGGCGCGGTAGACGACGCCGGAGGCCCCCTCGCCGATGACGGACTCCACGGTGTACCGCGACGCGACGCCGTGCCCGGCGGGCAGGCGATCGGGCGCGGGCTGCTGCGAGGTCACCGCCCACCGCCCGCGTCCGCCGGGATCGGCGGCGCGGGATCCGGCGAAGGCGCCCTGAGGTGCAGCTCCGTCGACGAGGTGCAGGCGCGCACGATCTTCGGGCTGAGCTCGATGGGATCGAGCCGCGCGGCGGGATCGGCCTCGCGCCACGCGGCGCACGCGGTCTCGGCGAGCCCTGTGGCGTCGAGCGCGACGTAGGCCTCGAGCAGGTGCCGCTGCACCGTGGCGATCTGCACCCGGGCGAGATCGCCGTAGCCGAGCAGGCGGCTCGCCCGCGCCACGGCGTCGATGTAGCGGCCGCTCCGCACGTCGCCGGCGAGCTGCGGCAGCTCGGCGTCGACCCGGCGCTGGGCGTCGCGCGCGCGGCCGGCCCCCTCGGAGCGCACAAGCGCGCCGGAGCTCGCGGCCTCGGCCTTGCCCTCGGCCGTGAGCGGCAGATCCGTGAGCGGGACGAGGATCACCATGCCGCGGCGCAGCGGGTCCTGCTTGAGGTGGTTGTACTTGTCGAGCATCCACGCCTGGTCCCGCTTGCCCAGGAAGCGATAGGCGATGGTGAGCAGGGTGTCGTGCTGGCCGACGACGTACCGCAGGTTGTACGGCACGATGATCTCCTGCCCGTCGGTCGGCTCGAGCCAGGGCCACGTGTCGTTCGAGAGCGCGAGGACGTCGCTCCGGTCGGCGGTGCCGAGCAGCCGCTCCGCGAGGATCGCCCAGGTCTCGCCCGCGGTGACGCGGTGGTGGCCGAGCGCGGGCACCTCCAGCCGCAGGCCGGGCATGATCGGCACGCCGGCGCCCGCGTCGAGCGCGTTCGCGGCGACGAGCACCTGCTCCATCTGCACGCGCCCGTAAGTGCGCTCCGCGATCTGCGCGAGGGTCTCGCCCTCGCGGACGACGTGCGGGAACGCCGCCGCGGCGCTGCCGACCAGCGTCGTCGCCGCGAGGGCGCCCACGGAAAACCAAGCTCGCCGAGGCATCACGCCGCCGAGGGTACCAGGGGTTCGCGCGCTGTGGGACGGCTCGCGACCGCTCGCGACGGCTCGCGGGGAACGTTTGCCACGATTTCGTCGCGCCTGTCGTTTCGTGCCAGAGTGCGCGCGACGCATGAACGACACGACGACGGCCGGCAGGATCCCGACGTGGCTCTCGCGGCGCTCGCCTGCGGCGGCGCGGCTCCTCACGGCCGGCCTGCTGGGGCTGGCGACGCCGGGCTGCCTCGTCCGGCAGACGCTGTACGACGAGGCACGCGCGGAGATCCGGAGAGAGCGCGAGGCGGGTGACAAGGCGCGGGCCGAGGCCCAGAGCGCCCGCGCCGAGTCCGCGCAGCGGTCCGCGCAGGTCGCCGCCATCGAGGAGGAGCTGGCGCGCCTGGCGGACGACCTCCGGGCGCGCGATCTCAGGCTGTCCGAGGCGACGACGGCCGAGGCGGGGCTCGCGCGGCGGCTCGACGAGCTCGTCGCCATGAACGAGGAGCTGTCGGCGCGGCTCCGGAGCGCCGGGCAGAGCGTGGGGCAGCTCGCCGGGGAGCGGGGCAGCCTGTCGGCGGAGCTCGCGGAGACGCGGGCCAAGCTCGACGATCTGCGCCGAAAGCAGGCGGCGGCGGAGGCGCGGGCGGCCGGGATCCGCGACGCCGTGGACCGGCTCAAGGGCGCCGTCGCCGCGGGGAAGGTCCGTGTCGGGCTCCGCGCCGGGCAGCTCGTGATCGAGGTGCCGAGCGATACGCTCTTCGCCGCGGGGAAGGCCGAGATCCAGCGCGAGGGGCGCGCGGTGCTGGCCGAGATCGCCGCGGTGCTGCGGACGATGCCGGAGCACAGGTTCCAGGTCGCCGGGCACACCGACGACGGCGGCGACGCGAAGAGCAAGAAGGGGAAGGGCGCGCGCCTCCCGTCGAGCTGGGAGCTGTCGGCGGCCCGCGCTGTGGCGGTGGTCCAGGCGCTGATCGCGGAGGGCATGGCGCCCGGGAGCCTGTCCGCGGCTGGATACGGCGAGTTCGCGCCGGCGGCGACGAACGCCACCGCGGAGGGGCGGGCGAAGAACCGGCGGATCGAGATCGGCCTGGTGATGGACCAGGAAGCGTCGGAGAAGGAAAAAGCAGGCGGCCCGAGCGGGGCAGCGCCAAAGCCCTGACGGGTCGCCTCCAGCGCCTCCGGGCGCCGCCTGCGTCACATCACCGATCGCCCGCCTGCCCCGCGGCCGCCGCCTCGCCACGCCGCAGCGCGCATGCCGCGAGGATGCACAGCGCCGGCGTCACGACCATGTGATACCGGTCCTCGCCGAAGAAGACGGCGTGCGTCAGCGCCACCGACGCGACCGCGAACGCGAGGTAGCCGACGACGCCCCCGTTCGCGGGCCGGCCCGGCAGCGGCAGCGCGGCGATCAGCGGGATCGCCACCGCGAGCGGCCAGAACGCGTGCCCGTCGCCAAACACCCCGAGCGCGACCAGCCCGAGCACCGCCGCGAGCGCGAGGAGCTGCGCGGCGAGCTCCCGCCGCGGCCTCCGCCGCGGCATCGCCACGACGCCGAGCGCCGCGGCGGACAGCAGGCCGAGGTGCGACGCCGTGAGCACGCTGCGCCCCGCCGCGCGCCGCTCCTCGGGCCACGCCCCAGGGTCCGCCTCGCCGAGATAGCCGATCGGGAACGACTCGTGATCGAAGGTGAAGCCCAGCTTCCTCGGGATCAGGGCCAGCCAGCGACCTGGATCATCCTTGATCCACTGAAGCCCGGCGGCCATCCAGCAGCGGTCCTGCGCCACCTGGCCGCGCGCGATCGGGCAGCCGTCGCCCGCGCGCAGCGTCTCGAAGCGGCCCGTCGCGCGCGGGAACGCGCCGATGGCGAGGTTCCAGCCGCCGTTCGTCGAGACGAGCGCGCAGCCGTCCATCACGCGGCAGTTGCGGATCGTCCACGGCGCCACCACGGCGAGGGCCGTCGCGGCCGAGAGCGCCGCGGTGAGCGCGCCGCGCCTCCACGCGGCGCGCGCCCCGCCGGACGCCCCGCCGGCGCCCCGCCACGAGAGCAGCGCCAGGGCCGGCGCGCAGAGCAGGCTCTGGGGCCGCACAAGCGCCGAGAGCCCGAGCGCCACGCCCGCGAGGACCGCGCCGCGGGCCGGGCGACCGCGCGCGGCGTCGCGCGCGAGCAGCCACGGCGCCGTCACGAGGCCGAGCGCCGCGAGCGGCTCCGTCATGAGGAGCGCCGCATAGAGGATGAGCCCCGGCGAGAGCGCGGCGAGGAGCGCCGCGACGCGGGCGCGCGCCGGCGTCGTCGCGTACCGGGTGAGGCGGTGGACAACGACGACGAGCAGCGCGCCGATCACCGCGTTCGCGACGGTCGCCACGTGCGGCCCGGCGCCGAACAGCCGGTAGACGAGGGCGAGGAACCCGCTGTAGCCGACCGGGTAATGGCACCACGGATGCCAGACCGCCTGGCCCCCGACGATGAGATCGTCCGAGTAGCCGAGCCCGGCGGCGATGCGGCGCGCGCCGAAATCGTAGTAATGGCCGTCCCACACGGGCTCGCGCGCCCACGCGATCGCCACGTAGAGCCGCGGCAGCAGCGCGAGCGCGAAAGCGAGCGCCGAGAACGCGAGATCCCCGCCGGCGCGCTCTGACATGCCGCGCCCGTCGCGCCCGCCGTACTCGCCGCGCCCACGTCCGAGTCGCGCCGCCCCGTCGCTGGCGCGCGCCGCCTCAGCCATGCGGCTTGGCGCGCGCGCCCGCGGAGATCTCGCGCAGGCGACGCATGTAGGTCTTCGCCACCTGCGCCGGATCGAGCCGCAGGTACTTGGCAATTTCCTGAACGAATCCCTGTACGTAGACGGTCGCTGGCAGGTCGCCTATCGCCTCGTTCTCGATCGCCTGGAGGTGCGCGAGCGAGATCTTGGTCCGCTGGGAGATGTCGGTGAGCTCGACCCCCTGCGACTCGCGCACCTTGCGGAGCAGCGCGCCGCTGAACTGCGTCTCGGCGTTGATCTCGCGCGCGAGCTCGGCCTGGAGCATGGCGAGCTCGGCCACGGCGGCGGCGTTCTCGGCGCGCACCGGGCCGAGCTGCGTGCGCGGATCGTCCGGGTAGGTCGAGAGATCGTACGCGCGGCGGCGCACCGGATCGAGGAGGGTGTCGTGCGCCTCCTCGATGCGCGCCTGCTCCTTCTGGAGCACCGCGGGGCTCAGCACGCTGACGACGGGGAGGCTCCCCTCCCGGTAGGTGTCGCGCTGGCGCTTGTAGGCGCGCCGGATCTCGTCGTCGGCGGCCGTCCGCGCGAGGCCGAGCGCGTCGTAGAGCGTCAGCGGCGCGGCGCTCTTCGAGGCGGCGGCGAGGGCGCGCGCGTGCGCCTCGGCCGGGCGGGAGTCGCGCGCGGCGAGCAGCGCGAGGATGCGCCGGGCCACGCGCTCGAGGTTGCGCGCGCTCTTCGAGGTCGGGCTGTCGATGAGGAGCGGCTGGCGCCGGCGCGCGGTCAGCCACACCGCGTCGTCGTGCTCGATGTGCCCGAGGTAGTCGAGGGAGATGCCGAGGAAGCGCTCCGAGACGGCGCTCATCGCGGGGCCGAGCTCCAGGTCCGAGCGGTGCCGGGTCTGGCTGACCACGAGGTGGGGCTTCACCCGCGGCAGCTGCGCGGCCGCGAGCGACGCGACCCCCTCGTCGAACCGCTTCACCTCCATGATGAAGTCGCGCGGCGTCGCGAGCGGTGGGAGCGACGCGGCCACCTTCTCCACGAGCCGGATCTTGAAGCGCTCCTTCATGAGCGCCCGGCGCAAGGTGCGCTGGTAGAGCGCGCGGCAGAAGCGGTAGGAGTGCTCGACCGCGAGCGGCTCGGGCGTGGTGGCGCAGATGCCGACGTCGGCGTGCAGGAAGAGGTCGAGCGTCGAGGAGCCGGTCGCCGCGCCGAGGCTGACGATCACGTAGTCGACGTCGAGCTCCTGGATCATCTTCATCCAGTAGGCGGCGCGGCTCGGCCGGTGCGGCGTGGCCGTCATCGGATCGTACGCGGTCGGGACGAGCCGGAGCCCGGGCACCGTGGTCGCGATCGGCTCGGCCTTGCCCTCCTCGATGTCCTCGCGCGTGACGAGCGGCGGCGCCTCGATCCCCAGCGCGGCGTGCAGCCCCGGGCTGTAGGCGTCGGTGTCGATGATGATCACGTCGCGCCCGAGCTGCGCGAAGTACACCCCCAGGTTGACCGCGAGCGTCGCCTTGCCCACGCCCCCGCGGCCGCCCCCCACGGCGATCACGCGCCGGGATCGCGAGCTGGAGAACGAGGTGATCTCGCCCGGCAGGGGGAGGTCGTCGTCCGCCGAGCCGGGCGGGAGGGTCGAATAGCGCGGCGGAGGGTAGGACTCACCGGAGCTGGACAAGGTTCCTCTTCGTGCGGCGCGCGGTGGTGCGCGGGCGGGATGGTGCGGCGGCGAGCGGATGCGAGCGGCTCGCGGCGCGTGTCCCTCCTAGCACGCGCCGCGCGCGGCCATCAGCGTCGCCGTCGCCGGGGCTCGGCGCCGTCGCCGGGGCCCCGCACCGTCGCGCGCGGTCCGCCCGCCCCGCCTGCCGCGGCTCCCGCCGCGCGAGCCGCCTCGACGCGCCCAGGCCGCTGGGCTAGGCGCTCTCCGTGGCCACCGTCCGACCTTTCCGCGCTTACCGACCCCCCCAGGCCCAGGCGGCTCGCGTCGCGAGCCCGCCGTACGACGTCATCTCGACCGCCGAGGCGCGCGTCCTCGCGGCGGGAGGCCTGCACAGCTTCCTCCGCGTCTCCCGCCCCGAGATCGACCTGCCCGAGGGGACGGACGAGCACGACGACGCCGTCTACGCCCGCGGCGCGCAGAACCTCGCCGATCTCATCGCGAGCGGCGACCTCGCGCAGGACCCGGAGCCGCACCTCTACCTCTACGCGCAGAGGATGGGTGATCACCGGCAGATCGGCGTCGTCGGCTGCGCCGCGGTCGCCGAGTACGAGCAGGACGTCATCAAGAAGCACGAGAAGACGCGCCCCGACAAGGAGGACGACCGCACCCGCCACATCGAGGAGCTCGGCGCCCACGACGAGCCGGTGTTCCTCACGTACCGCGCCGACGCGGGCATCGACCGCGCCGTCGCGGAGGCATTGCAGTCGCCGCCCATCTACGATTTCACGACCACGGACGGCGTCGAGCACAAGCTCTGGGTCCTCGGCCGCGCGGCGACCGCCGACATCGAGGAGCGCTTCCAGGCGATCCCAACGCTCTACGTCGCCGATGGCCACCACCGCAGCGCCGCGGCGGCGCGCGTCCACAGGAAGCTGCGGGGCGACGGCGGCGAGCACGACGTCTTCCTGGCCGTGGTCTTCCCGCACGACCAGATGAACATCATGCCGTACAACCGCGTCGTCCGGGACCTCGCCGGCCGCAGCGCGGAGGCGCTGCTCGCAGCCCTCGGCGAGCGGCTCGACATCGCGCCGGCGAGGGACGGCGCGGCCGCGACCCCTGCCGGCCCGCGGACGTTCGGGCTCTACCTCGGCGGTCGCTGGTACACCGCCAGGGTCCGCCCGGGGTCGTTCGACGCGAAGGACCCGGTGGCCTCGCTCGACTGCTCCATCTGCCAGGACCAGATCCTCGGCCCGATCTTCGGCGTCAGCGACCCCCGCCGCGACAAGCACGTCGATTTCGTCGGCGGCATCCGCGGCGTCGCCGAGCTCGAGCGACGCGTCGACTCGGGCGCGTTCACGATGGCGATCCACCTCTATCCGACGCAGATCGACGAGCTCTTCGCGGTGAGCGACGCAGGGCTGCTCATGCCGCCGAAGAGCACGTGGTTCGAGCCGAAGCTCCGCAGCGGGCTCTTCATTCATACGTTCTGACGAGCGCGCCGCGCCGGGGCTAGACTGCGCCCCATGGCGGACATCAAGCGTATATCCCCCCAGCAGGCCAAGAAGCTCATCGACGAGGAGGGGTATCTCTACCTCGACGTCCGGAGCGAGCCCGAATATGCGGCCGGGCACCCGAGCGGCGCGCACAACGTGCCGCTCATGCACGCCGGCGCCGGCGGCATGAAGCAGAACCCCGACTTCCTCGATGTGGTCCGCGCCCTCTATCCCAGGGACGCGAAGATCATCGTTGGCTGCAAGTCCGGACAGCGCTCGATGCGCGCGGCAGAGGCCATGGTGTCGGCAGGCTACACGGCCGTCATCGAGCAACGCGCCGGCTTCGATGGGCCGCGCGACGCGTTCGGCGCGATCACCGAGCCGGGGTGGGGGCCGGCCGGGCTGCCCGCCGAGACGACAACGCCCGGCGGCTCGTACGCCGAGCTCCGCAAGAGCGCTGGCAAGTAATACGTCCGGCGCGCACGGCCCGCGCCGCGGCGCCGAGCGCGCCGTCGCAGCGCCGAGCGCGTTGCCGGAGGCCGCTCGCTCCGCTAGGAATCCGCGTGCTCCACGGTGCGCGCGTCGCAGTGGTCATCCCCGCGCGGGACGAAGCGCGATGGATCTCCGAGGCGGCGGGGTCGGTCCCCGCCTTTGTCGACCACGTGATCGTCGTGGACGATGCCAGTCGAGATGGCACGGCCGAGATGGCCCGCGCGGTCGGGGACGAGCGCCTCGAGGTGCTCGTCCACCCGGAGTGCCGCGGCGTCGGCGCGGCGATCGTCGCTGGCTACCGGCGCGCTCGCGCCCTCGGCGCCTCGGCCGTCGCGGTCATGGCCGGCGACGGGCAGATGGATCCGCGCGATCTCCCGCGCGTCGTCGCCCCGATCGCCTCGGGCGAAGCCGATTACGTGAAGGGCGATCGGCTGCGCCACCCCGACGTGTGGCGCGTCATGCCTCTCCAGCGGCTCGCCGCGACGGCGGCGCTCGCCGCGCTCACCCGCCGTGCTGCGCGGCTCGACGCCCTCTCCGACAGCCAGTGCGGGTACACCGCCATCTCGGCGCGCGCGATCGACGCGCTCGACCTCGACGGCCTCTGGCCCCGCTACGGGTATCCGAACGACCTGCTCGCCGCCCTCGCGGCTCGCCGGCTCCGCGTCCGCGAGGTCAGCGTGCGTCCCGTCTACCGCGGCGAGGCGAGCGGCCTGCGCGCGCGCCACGTGTTTACCATTCTTTTCCTGATCGCCAGGAACGCCATAGGGCAGTCCCTGAGCTGATCAGGAAAACCGCAGAGCGCCCGGGCGCGGACGGAACGTGTGAGTTGGAGTCGATCGAATCGACACGTGCCACTGCGTAAAACGGTCGACAACTCGCTCATTGGTTTTCATAGCAAAGCTGCCTGGCGACCTGACTCATCGACTTGGCGCGGAGGGGGCCCGAGAGGCGCGAACCCCGCAGCCATGCTTCAACAAGGGGGGTGACGGACGTGGCCATCAGCCGAGCCGCCTGGGCTAGAATCTGGAATCCGGGGAGGTCGCGGACTCCGTCGTTCACGCCTCGGGTCGTGGCCTATGCGTTCGGCATCGAGCTGCCGTACAGCCTGCTTGTCCCGGTCGCTCACCTGCGCCTCCTCGGCGTCGTGGACTCGGCGGTCCAGGCGCGGTTGCTCGGGCTCATCGGGTTCATGTACCTCGTCAAGACGGGGGGCCTGATTGCGCTGCTCGTCCACATGCTGCGCCCGATCGAGCGGCTGCGGCAGTACGCCGTGGTCCATCGCCTCCAGAGCGGCGCGGGCCTCGAGGACTCGAGCAGCGGCGGCGCGGCGCCCCCGGAGGAGGTCGTCCTCGCCGCGGCGAGCGCCGCCTACGACACCCCGCTCGCGTTCGCGACGGTCTGGGCCGTGTCGTGGGGGCTCCTGTACCTGCCGGTCACCGTGGCGCTCTACTTCATCGCGCCGGACCAGAGCCCGCTCGGCGTCCAGCGCGGCGTCGCGCTGGCCCTGTTCGCGCTGGCGCTGTTCGCGGCCGCGCTGCCGCTCGCCTACAGCATCCTCGGCCGCCTGCTCGCCCCCGCCGCCGGCGTGATCTCGCTCATCGCGCGCGAGCGCGGCCTCTCCATGCCCGGCAAGGGATACTCGCTCGCCGTCCGCCTCGTGATCCTCGGCGCCTGCCTCGCCATCGCGCCGACGAGCTGGATGGCGGCGATGGTGCTCGGCGAGACGGCGGGGCCGGCCAAGCCCGGCCTGAAGCTCACGCTGGCGATCTTCTCGATGGTCGCGGTCACCTGGGCGCCCGTCTGCGCGGGCTTCCTCGCCGGCGCCCTCGCGGGCCCGCTCCAGCAGGTCGCCGCGGTCATCCAGAAGATCGTCCAGCGCGGCGAGGTCGACCGGCTGGAGCGGATCCCGGTCTATTTCAATGACGAGATCGGCGCGCTGGCGGGTGGCGTCAACGCGATGGTCGATCGCCTGGAGGCGTCGTCCCGGCGCACGCGGAGCTACCTGGCGGAGCGCGAGCGCCTGCTGCAGGACGCGGCGCAGCGCGCGGCGCAGCTCGGGGCCGTGCTGGACAACCTCGTCGAGGGGGTGTTCGCGTGCGACCGCCAGGGCCGGCTGACGATGATCAACGCCTCGGGGCTCAGGCTGCTCGGCCTCTCGGGCCGCTCGGAGCAGGCCGGCAGGATGGTCGAGGAGGTGATGGACCTCGGCCGGGTGCGCCACAGCGACGGTCGCGCCTTCACGCGCGAGGAGCTGCCCATGGTGCGGGCGCTCGCCGGCGAGACCATCGTGCAGGAAGAGCAGGTGCTCGCGGACGGCCGCGCGGGCCGCGACGTCTTCCTGCGGACCAGCGCGGCGCCGATCCGCAGCGAGGGCGGGGCGGTCCTCGGCGCGGTCGCGGTCGCCCGCGACGTGACGGAGCTCATGGAGCTCGATCTCGTCAAAGATCAGTTCATCCGGGTCGGCGCGCACGAGCTCAAGACGCCGGTCGCGATCATGAAGGGATACGCGCTCGCGCTCCTGCGCAACACGAACGATCTGCCGGCGCCGCGCCGCAAGATGCTGGAGGCCATCGACCGCGGCGCGGACAGGATCAACCGCATCGTCGACGATCTCCTGGCCATCTCGCAGGTCACGCTCGACGTGCTCCAGGTCTCCGAGGAGGACGTCGATCTGAAGGAGCTCGTGCAGGAGACGGTCGACCGCGTCGCGAAGTCGGCGAGCCGGCACCGGGTGCGGATGTCGCTCGACGCCGAGCGGCCGCCCGTCGTGCGCGCCGATCCGGAGCGGCTGCGCCAGGTGCTCGCGAGCCTGCTCGACAACGCGGTGAAGTACTCGCCCGACGGCGGCGACGTCGACGTGCGCGTCGCCGTCGCCGAGCGCGCGGCGGCGTCGTCGCCGCCGTCCTCCTGCGACGCCGCGCTCTTCTCGCAGCGCCACGGCGCGGCGCCGCGCTACGAGGCGGTCGTGTCCGTGCGCGACCGGGGCGTCGGCATCCCCGCGCACAAGCAGGAGCGGATCTTCGAGCGCTTCTTCCGCGCGCACACGGACACCCGACACGACTACGGCGGCATGGGAATAGGGCTGTTCCTTGCGAAGGACATGATCACCCGTCACGGTGGCCGTATCTGGTTCGAGAGCGAGGAGGACAGCGGCAGCACGTTTTATTTCACCCTTCCACTCAGCAGCGAGGCCCCCGCGGCCGATCGACGATGAGCGACAGACACGCAAAGACGGTGCTCCTCGTGGAGGACGATGCGGATCTCGTGGCGCTCGTCGCCCTCGTGCTCCAGGAGGGCGGGTACCGGGTCAAGATCGCGTGCAACGGTCGCGAGGCGCTGGCCAAGCTGGAGCACGACCTGCCGGATCTCATCCTGCTCGACATGAAGATGCCGGTGATGAACGGCCCGGAGTTCGCGCGTGAGCTCGAGGTCCGGCACGGGCGTCAGGCGCCCATCGTCGTGCTCACCGCCGCGGCGGACGCGCACCGGCGGGCGGCCGAGGTCGGCGCCGACGCGTGGCTCGGCAAGCCGTTCGAGCCGGACGCGCTCCTCTCGACAGTGAGGCGCTACACAGGGTGAGCGCGGAGGAGCTGCCGCCGCTCGGCGAGGTCGCGCCGCACCTCGGCCCAGTACCGCGCGGGGAACCGGCGGTGATCGAAGCCGGTCGCGCGGAACACCCGTGTGATGCGGGCATAACGGCGCAGGCTCCACTCCCTCATGATCTGGAGCGAGGGGTGGAGGCCGCGCGCCTCGATGAACGGCGCGGCGCGCGCGTAGAGCGCTGGCATGACCTCATCGAGCCAGTTCCGCATCAGGGCCTGGTATCCGGGCGTATCGACGCACCGTCCGGAGATCACCTGAGCGCGCGTGACCCCATAACGCGCGAGCTCCTCCTCGGGCAGGTAGCAGATGCCGCGATCGGCGTCCTCCTGCATGTCCCTCAGGTTGTTGAAGAACTGATCGAGCCGACCGAACTCCCCGGCCGCGTCCCAGTGCTCCTTCGTCAGGAACGGAACCAGCTGGAAGATATGGCCTGACAGCCGCACCAGCATCGTGTCGTGCTCCTTCAGGGTGCGGATGAGCAGGCTGGGAGCGTGGTAGTCGGCGAGGGCGAGCAGGTAGGCGTCCCAGGCGGCGAGCGCGCGCGGTTGCATGTCGTCCGGGTCGGGACGATCGGGCGCGGGGCCGCGGAGCCACAGCGCGTGGATGGCCGAGAGCTCGCGGGCGAAGGGGCAGCACGGATCGACGAAGCCGCAGGAACGGACGCGCCTCCACGCCACCATGAAGCGGCTGAACCGCCGCGCGTGCGGCTCGATGCGCTCGTTCTCGGCGAGGCGATCGACGATGCGGATCCAGCGGATGCGGTCGAGCCACGCCCGCTTCACGTCGGGCGTGAGGCCGAGCACCCATGCGGCGTTGTCCTCGTCTTTCAACGCGTCGTCCGACAGGGCGCGATAGTGCGATGAGCCGACGATCGCCGAGATCGGCTGGTAGGGAGTCTGCTCCGATGCCGGTGCAGCAGCGGGCAGGTAGGGCAGTCGAGAGGAGATGTGTTGAATAGGTTTCACGATGTCGAGTGCCGCACGTTGAACGTGCTTGTCGCCGGTGTCGCCCTGGCTTCGCGCGGTCACTGGCGATTATGGACGTGGCCCGCCCTGTTTGCTTTGGGCGCCTGCGTCGGTGATGGATGGTGGCTCTCTACCGTGTAGAACTTTCCGATCCTCCGAGAGATGCGCGGTGACGCCCGTTCGCCTTCCTTTATGAGGCCTTATCGTCTCCCAGTCGACGCGGAAATTCGTCGTCCAGGGCACGGGCGCCGGAGATAATGCATGGATTCCTTGTGTCTTTTGCCGGTATGTTGGGAACACGCCGTCAATGATCGTCGGTGTATACCCTGGGTCGGTACATTGTCCAACGGATAACATCAGTGATGGCCTGACATCTCGGCCCCTTCTCGCTCCGTCTCGGCGGTACGTCAGGCGTTCTAGGCACATGGATTATCCCGGAGTTCCTGGCGGATGGCACCTGTGCCCACGTGACGGCGCGTGAGCGCCGGGGGCGAGCCTCTCTCTCTGCTGCTCGGTCTGCCGCGGTGAACGGCGCGACGGAAACGCTCCGACTCGCGACCGGACGCGATGCTAGACGCGCTCGTGACAGGGGGGATTCAGCGGTTGTTATCGCGCCGTGCGCGCTGCGGTGAACGGCCCAGATCTGTGGTTGTGACCACGGCCCAAAGCGGTCATCCGCGCTCGGTGCGCCCGAGGGGCGTCCGCTCCAGACAGAGTGGATGGACCGGACGAGAGGCCCTCGGGAACCACGTCCACCCATCCATCACCCGGTGGACGTGGACGATCGAGTCGGTGCTCGCCGAAGCGCGCTCCTGGCGCGGTGACGCCGCTCACCGCCGCCGTTGCGTCGCTGGCGCACGATGGCCGCCCGCCGGTGGGGGGCCGGGCTACCAGACATGCAAAGGAGAATCTCAGGTTCGAAAGACTTCAGGAGCATCCTTAAGGTTAACCCCCTGAATCGAGCAAGGTCGGGCCCTGGCCCGTGTCCTGCTAAAGCTGCAGGACAGAGCGCCCGTGACGGCTTCCCCCCCCGCCGTCGAATGGGCGCTCTGTTTTTGGTGCTCTTCGTCGGGGACGCGAGGCCTAGCGCTCGCGCAGCCTGGCCACACGGTCGCGCCAGTGCTGGAGATCGAGCGCGGAGAAGACCGCGGCGGCGCGCGCGATCTGGCGCTCGCGCTCTGGATCGCGGCGCGGGAGGTGCCGCGCGAGCTCGAAGCGGGCGCGCGCCTCCTCGACGGGCAGGCCGCGCTGCAGGGCGTCGTCGATCGCCGCGGCCCAGAGCTGCCTCGCGCGCGCGCGGCCGCCGGCGAGCCACGCGGCGAGGCCGCTCAGGCGGAGCGAGGTCGAGCGGCCGAGGGGGAAGATGCGCGCGTACCGGCCGAGCGCGCGGCACGCCTCCGCGGAGGTGCGCGAGAGCTCGCGCCTCTCCGCCGAGCCGGGGGCGTCCTCGAGCAGCGCGAGCAGCACCTCGCACGTCGCCGCATAGCCGTACAGGCAGTGGTAGCCCGCCGGCTGTCCCTCGCGGAGCATGGGGAGCGTCCGCTCGGCGGCCGCGCGCGCCTCGGCGTTCGCGCCGCGGAGCAGGTGCCCCAGCGCGACCTGGCCGTGCGTGATCTGCTGCGTGCGGTCGCCGAGCCGCTGCACCTCGGCCGACAGCGCGTCGAAGATGGCGATCGCGCCCTCGCCGTCGCCGAGCAGCAGCCGGCACTGCGCGCGGCCGCTCTCCGCCCAGATGTGGCCCTGCGCGTTGTCGCTCTCGCGCGACGCGATCACGAGCGCGCCGTACAGGTCGAGCGCCTCCCTCCAGCGGCCCTCGGAGTACGCCACGCCGGCGAGCAGCGTGATGCACTCCTCCTTGCGGCGGCGGTCGTGCAGCGCCTCGGCCAGCTGCTCGGCCTGGGTGAGCAGCGCCCGCGCGTCGCGGCACCGGCCCTCGCCGAGCGCCGTCAGCCCGCGCAGGCACGAGACGAACGCGACGCCTTGCGGGTCGTCGAGCGCCGCCGCGACCGCCGTCGCGCGCGCGGCGTACGCGTCGACGACGGCCTTCCACGGGACATACCCGAACGCGACGCTCAGGGTCGCGTACCCGCGCGCGAGCGCGAGCGACGGGCCGAGCCGCGCCGCGGCGTTGGTCGCCGCCAGCGCGGCCAGGAAGGCGAGCGTCGGCTCGTTGCGGAACAGGTACGTCTCCGACAGCTTCTCCGCCGCGAGCGACGCCTCGGCGAGGCGCTCGCGCTCGGCCGCGTCGCGCGCGACCGGGGCCGGCAGGCCAGCGACGTGCGCGAGCTGCAGGCCGAGCTGCTTCAGCGAGGCCATCGCCGGGCGGAGCCGCTCTCCGAGGCCCGCGCGACCGCTCGCCGCGCGCTCCCCCGCGCGGAGCCACGCGGCCTCGTCCCGCGAGAGCAGCTCCAGCGCCGCCGCGCAGTGCCGCTCCGCGCCGAGCAGATCGCCGAGGTTGTAGTGCGCCTGGCCGAGCCGCCGCTCCCAGCGCGCACGCCGGAGCGGCGGCGCGCGCTCCTCGGGAGGGTGCGCGCCGTCGAGGTCGAGCGCCCTCTTGTAGAAATCCACCGCGTCGCCGGAGGCGCCCGTCGCGAGGGCCTGGGCGCCCGCCTTGTCGAGGTACTCCAGCGTCTTCTGGACGGCGCCGGCGATGCCGTAGTGGTGGGCGAGGAGCGGGTACGACAGCGCGAGGCCCGGCGCGTCGCGGTGGCGCCGCTCGATCGCGCGCGCCGCGGCGGCGTGCAGGGCCCGCCGCTCCGGCTCGGGGGTGCCCGCGTAGACGATCTCCCGCAGCTTGTCGTGCACGAAGCCGAGCCGCCCCGGCTCGGTCTCCTCGAGCACGTGGCGACGGGCGAGCTCCGCGAGCGCGTCCATGGCGTCGACCTCGGCGAGGCCGGCGGCGCCGAGCAGCAGGCGCTCCTCGAGCTCGCGGCCCAGCACCGAGGCGAGCCGCGCGAGCGCGAGCGCCCCCTGGCTCAGCCCCGACAGCCGGCGCGCCACGAGCTCGCGCAGCGAGCCCGGCAGCGGCAGCGGGGCGGGCGGCTGGCTCCCGCGCGCGGCGCGGGCGAGCCGCTCTGCGGCGGCGCCCTCGGCGCCCGCGCGGATCCGCCACGCGTAGGCCTCGTCCCGGTAGATCACCCGCTCCTGGATCGCGGCGCGGAGGTACTCCGCGATGAAGAACGGGTTCCCCTCGGACTGCTCGAAGAGGTACTGCACGAACGCCTCGGGCGGCTCGTCCAGGGCGAGCATGTCGCGCACCATCCGCCCGACCGACCCGCGATCGAGCCGCCCGAGATCGAGCCGCGAGGCCCAGGGGGCGCCGAGGAGCGAGGAGAGCGCGGGCGACGTCTCCTCGGTCCGGTACGCGCACAGGAGGACCACGGGGTGGGCCGCGAAGTAGTCCGCGTCGAGGTGCTCGAGGACGGCGCGCGAGTTCTCGTCGGCCCACTGGAGGTCGTCGAGCACGAGCAGGACGGGCCGCGTCGCGGCGAACGCGGCGAGCGTGTCGGCGAGCGCGGTCCGCAGCCGGTAGCGGGCCGCGTCCGGCGGCAGCTCGGGGGGCTCCGGGTAGCGGTCGTGGCCGCGGAGCTGGGCGAGCGACGGCTCGTGCGGCGCGAGGACCCTGCCGCGCGGGCCGAGCAGCGCGTCGTAGCCCGTGGGGCCGAGCTCGCTGCACCGGTCGGCCACCGCGAGCAGGAGCGGGCGGAACGGGTGCAGCGGCGCGGCCTTGACCGCGCCCTCGCGCTCGACCTCGGCGGACACGGCCGCGCATGCGCCCGTGACCACGGCCATGCGGATGAGCGCCGCCTGGTGCGCCGCCTCGACGGCGAGGCGCGTCTTGCCCACGCCGCTCTCGCCGCCGACGACGAGGAGGCTGCCCTGGCGCCGCTCGTGGGCGCGCTCGAGCGCCTCGGTGATCTTCTGCAGCGCCTCCCCGCGCCCGGCGAGGCGCGGCCGGTACAGGTACGGCTGCGCCTTCGGCACGCGCACGCGCACATGCGCGCGCTCCCCGCCGGGGGGCGGCGTGTCGGCCGCGCCGAGCTCGGCGAGGGCGGTCGCGACCTCGTCGGCGTAGCCGAGCCGGTCCTCGGGGCGCTTCTTCAGGAGCCGCGCGATGAGGGCGTCGAGCGCGGGAGGCACGTCGGCGACGAGCTCGGAGGCCGGGAGCGGCTCGGCGTAGAGGTGCATGGACAGCACGACGGAGCTCGAGTCGCCGAGGAACGGGACGCCCCCGGTCACGGCCTCGTAGATCATGCAGCCGAGCGCGTAGAGGTCCGCGCGCGCGTCGACGAGGTCCCCGCGGATCTGCTCGGGGGACATGTAGTCGGGGCTGCCCATCAGCCTGCCGCCCGCCTGGAGCACGTCGCGCCCGGTGTTCCCCTCGAACTGGAAAGCGAGGCCGAAGTCGAAGAGCACCGGCGTGCCGTCCGGGCGGATGAACACGTTGTCCGGCTTGAGATCGCGGTGGACGAGGCCCCGGCCGTGGACGTACGCGAGCGGCCGGCAGATCGCGCGGAGGAGCGTCAGCGCCTGGCGGAGCGCGCCGCCCGCCGCGCGGTGGAACGGGCGCGGCGCGAACGGCTGGTACGAGCGCGGGATGATCGAGGCGGGCGCGATCTCCGCCGTCGCGGTGCTGGCCTGCGCGTCCATGGCCGTGGAGACGCTCACGGTCGGCTCGCTGCTCACGCTCCCGCGGGCGCGCCAGCGCTCCTGGTTGTGATCCCGGAGCGTGCGCCCCTCGATCAGCTCCATCGCGTACCACGGGATCCCGCCCTGGACCCCCTCGTCGAGCACCCGCACGACGCCCGGGTGCTCGACGCCCCGGAGCGCGTGGATCTCGCGGCGGATGCTGGAGACGAGGCTCTCGTCGCCCACGCTGACGGTCTTGAGCGCCGCGAGCGCGCCCGTGATGCTGTGCTGGGCGCGGTAAACGATCCCCATCCCGCCGCGGCCGAGCGGCGCGAGCACCCGCCACGGCCCGATGGACACCGGGACATCCGGAGGGTGCCTGGCCTGACCCGAGCTCGGCGTCGTGATCATCGAGGGACCGACGCAGCCTTGGCCCGGGCCTGGATTCGCCCCAGGTGGTAGGTCAAAAGCGGTTTCCCGACATCCACGCTGGAGCTGAGTACATCCACCCGACGGCGCGCGATGATGTCACGGCGCGGTCGACCGTACAACAGGTCTGTGTGGAGGCCAGCTCATCGCACGAACGCCGCGCGGCGGGGCTGTCGCACCGACAGGCGACTACACACGAAGCAGCGGAGCGTGGCTATCGAGGCTCGCGCCGGAGCGGAGGCGCGGCGCGTCCCGAGGCGCCGGCGCGCCGCCGAGGCGCCGTGCGGTCGTCGCGTCGCGCGTCGCGCGTCGCGCGTCGCGCGTGCACGCAGGGAGCGCCGGCGCGCGGGCGCCTCTCTGGACGTTAGCGCCGCGCGAGACGCGGTGAACCCGGGACTCTGCGGAGGCGCGCTCTGCCGCCGCGGTCGTCGCCGCATGTCGAGGCGCGATGTCGAGGCGAGCCTCGCCGCGCGGCGCTCGGGCGGGGACGTCTCGGTCTCTCGCGGCCAGAGGACCGCCGGAGATCGTCTGCTTTCCCCGCTTGGTGGATTCGACATCTCCGATGTCGTTGTCCCGTTTCACCGACCTTCGATCGCGCTGTGCGAGCCCATCGTGCACAGCTGAGCTCGCGGTACACGGTTTGCTCCCGGTGCGCCCACGGCCCGCGCTGGCGGCCGCACTTAGAAAGGGAACCAACGAATGAAGCATTCGACTCATCTCGGGGCCTTGTTGACCGTCCTGTTCCTCGCTGCGTGCGGCGGCGAAGGTGCAGATTCCGCCCCGACGGACAGCGCCGTGAGCTCCAAGCAGCTCAGGGATCTGACGGCCGATGACGTCCAATCCGCCTGCGATTCGCTCGCGGCGAGGGTGAAGCTCTCCAAGGAAGATGCCTGTGAGTACCTGGGCCTCGTCGCGTCGCCCGCCGTCGGGCAGCCGTGCGGCACGGTGAAGGACGAGTGCCTCTCCGCGGCCGACGAGGAGGCTGACGAGCAGGACGACCACGCAGCGGATTGCATGCCTCCGACCGAGCACCGCGCCGGCTGCTCCGCCACGGTGGCCGAGTACGAGGTCTGCTTGCTCGCCCAGACGCAGCGGGTCCGGGCGCTCACGTGCGACTCCGAGCTGAGCTCGCTCGAGGCGGTCCCTCCGGAGTGTGAGGCGGTGGCGCGCAAATGCCCGCAGATCGTGGCAGCGGACGAGGGCGGAGCTCCGGGCGCCGAGAGCCCCTGAACGCGGCGCCGAGGAGCGGGCGGCCACCCATCATGGGCGATCGATCATCGATCATCGCGCGCAACGCGGACGCACGGCTGTCTTCCTGAACGAATCACCGGTAGGCACGACACGGCCGCTTGGCGGCCGTGAGTGCCATTGTCCTACCTGTGTTTCCCTGGATCTTTTGATTCCTGTTGATATTCGTGCTCGTCCGCGCCTTCCAGGGCATCTCGGCGTATGATGGGCTCCGGAGCCGGCGCGTCCGGGGAGGTTCAAGCCTCGGCGTCTCGGCTCAAGCGAAGTCGCGGCTCGCGCCGAGGGTTCGCTGGCACAGAGGAGGATTTCATGAAGATCACCAAGGTTTCCGGAGTGCTCGCCCTGCTGCTGATCGCCGCCGCGGCTGCTTGCGGCAAGGGCGAGCAGCCGGCTGAGGCGAACGCGACGGTCGAGGTGACCGCCACCGCCGAGTCGGCGATGGGCGAAGGCGCCTATGTCGAGGAGCACGAGAGCGGCAAGGCCGCCTTCAACGTCGCTGCCGACGGGAACGTCAAGGCCGCGGTCACGGGTCCGGACGGCAAGCCGATCCGCGAGGACGTCAGCGGCACGCTGGTGTGGAAGGACGCGTCCGGGGAGAAGACCGTGCCGCTCACGCTCGATGCGAAGACCGGTCTCCTCGTCGCCGCCGGCCCCAAGCTCGAGGCGGATCTCACCGAGATCGGCTACACGCTCAACGTCGCCGGCAAGCCGTGGAATGGGACGCTGCACGTCCCCGCCGGCGGCACCGCCGAGCTCTACGCCAACGCGAAGGCGTCGGCGGAGCTCGGGCTGCCGGAGGGCAAGCTCGGCCCGCACGGCGGGCGCGTCGAGATCGTGGGCGACGACCGTCTCGAGCTCCTTGTCGACGAGGTGACCGGCGAGGTCCGCGTCTATGTGCTCGACGCCGACCTGAAGCCCATCGATATCGGCGAGCGCAAGATCACGCTCGGCGTGGTGGCCGAGGCGCCGCAGGTGGTCGTCCTCGCCCCGGCGGTCGCGACAGCGGACGTGGCCGCGACCGCGGCCGCGGGGGTGGCCGCGGGGGCGTACCTGACCGGCAAGCTCGCGCTCGCCGCCGATCCGCTGAAGCTGACCATCGCGGTGCGGAAGGCGGGCCACGCGGCCGTCGGCCTGTGCGGCTACCGGCCCGGGGTGGCGTTCGCCGTCCATGCGCGCGCGCCGCGCGTGAAGGTGCGCGTGAAGACCGACTGGGATGCACACGTCCACGCGCTCGCGAACGCCGACCTGAAGGCGAAGGCCGACATCGACCCGAAGGTCCACGTCCACGCGGGGGCCGGCGCCGCTGCCAGGGCCAACGCGAAGGCCAACGTCAACGTGAAGGCGCCGAGCATCCGCGTGACGCCGCCCAGCGTGAACGTGCAGATCAAGGCGCCGAAGATCTCGATCCCCAAGCCGAGCTTCAAGGCGTCGGCGTCGGCGCACGCGAGCGCGGGCGCGAAGGTGGGGGCGCACTGACGCGCCCCGGCGGGAGGGGTGGGCGGCGCGGGCCGCCCGGCGAGCCCTCCCCCGACCCTCCTCCGAGGCGTCGGAGAGCCTGTCGTTGACGCGGAAGACCTCGGCGAAGCGGCCGCGGCGGACCTCTCCGCCCGCGGGCGCGGTGGCGGCTGTGGTGCTCGATCCGGCGTCGAGCGCCCCGCTCCACCGGCAGGTTTACGAGGCGGTGCGCGGGGCGATTGTCGCCGGGCGGCTGCGGTCCGGGAGCAAGCTGCCGTCGACTCGGGCGCTCGCGGCGCAGCTCAGCCTGTCGCGCAACACGGTGCTCGGCGCGTACGCGCAGCTCCTCTCGGAGGGGTACCTGCGCGGCCGGATCGGCTCCGGGACGTACGTCGCCGACGCGCCGCCGGAGCGCGTCCTGCTCGCCCGGCCGAGCTCCGAGCCGCAGCCAGCGCCCTCGCTGGATGGCGCTTCCCTCTCGCGGCGCGGCGCGCTCGTGGCGGGCGCGGCGTCGCCGTTCCTGCGCGCCACCGCGCCGCGCGGTCCTGCCGGCTGGGCGTTCCAGGTGGGCGTGCCCGCGTTCGACGCCTTCCCTGCCGCCGCCTGGGGCCGGCTGATGAGCCGGCGCTGGGACCGCTCGTGGCAGGCGCTCCTGACGCGCTGCGAGCCGCAGGGATACGCGCCGCTGCGCCGCGCGATCACCGACTACCTCGTCACCGCGAGGGGCGTGCGGTGCACGCCGGACGAGGTCATCGTGGTCAGCGGCGCCCAGCAGGCGATCTCGCTCGTTGCCGAGGTGCTGCTCGATCCCGGCGATCCGGTCTGGGTCGAGGATCCGGGCTACACCGCGGCGCGCAGCGCCCTGATCGCGGCCGGGGCGACGCCGGTGCCGGTCCCGGTGGACAGGGAGGGGCTCGACGTGGCGACGGCCGTCCGGCGATCGAGCTCGGCGCGGCTCGCCGTCGTGACGCCGGCGCACCAGTTCCCACTGGGCGTGACGATGAGCCTCGAGCGCCGGCGCGCGCTCCTCGACTGGGCGAGGTCGTCGAGCGGCTGGGTTTTCGAGGACGACTACGACAGCGAGTTCCGCTACGCGGGCCGGCCGCTCGCCGCCCTTCAGGGCCTGTCGCCGGGCGCGCGGGTGATCTACGCGGGGACATTCAGCAAGGTGCTCTCGCCGTCGCTGCGGCTCGGCTACCTCGTGGTGCCGGAGGGGCTGGTCGACGCGTTCGTCGCGGCCAAGGCGCTGGCCGACGTTTCGTCGCCCTCGCTGGAGCAGGCGGTCGTGGCCGATTTTATGATCGAGGGCCACTTCGCGCGCCACGTGCGCCGCATGCGCGTGCTGTACGAGCGGCGCCAGGCCGCGCTGGTCGCGGCGGCGGAGCGAGAGCTGTCGGGGCTGCTCGAGGTCGGCCCGGCGCCCGCCGGCATGCACCTCCTCGGCTGGCTGCCTACCGGGCGCGCGGACGGCGCTGCGGCTGAGCGCGCGGCGGCGAGCGGCGTGCGGTGCGTCGCGCTGTCCGAGCTTCGCGCGCGCTCCGCCGGACGGGGAGCCCTGCTGCTCGGCTATGCGGCTTTGCCCGAGGACGAGATCGCCGAGGGCGTCCGGCGGCTGAAGGCCGCGCTGCGCCAGCGCTGAGCGCCCCGCACGTGGATCCAGCCGATCGGGACGAAGTGGATCTCGCGCTCGCCCGGCGCGCTGCCTAGAAAGTGCGTTCTGGCTCTACTGCGGGAGGTTGCCCCGGATCAGCAGAAAAACCGCCCAGGCGCCGAGGCCGCCAAGCAACCAGGGGAACGAGAAGGGAATGCCGGGACGGCCCTCCCCCTCTTCTCTTGGCGGCCTCGGCGCCTGGGCGGTTCGCTTCTCAGGGCGACCTCCCGCAGTCGTGCTAGGCGCCCGCGCGCGGGCGGAGGGAAACCACGGAGGATGGACCCATGCAGTCACGCATGAATTACGCGAGCGTCGCCCCCGAGGCGTATCAAGCGATGCTCGGGCTGAGCTCCTACGTCAAGCGCTGCGGGCTGGAGAAGACGCTGATCTCCCTCGTGTTTCTCCGCGCCTCGCAGATCAACGGCTGCGCCTATTGCATCGATCTGCACTGGAAGGAAGCGCGGGCCGCAGGTGAGGACGAGCGGCGGCTCTACATGCTGAGCGCGTGGCGCGAAGCGCCCTGTTACAGCGAGCGCGAGCGGGCCGCCCTCGAGTGGGTCGAGGCGGTGACGCTCGTCGCGGCAGAGCACGTGCCCGATCGCGTCTATGACGCCGTACGCCAGCACTTCTCGGAGCGGGAGATCATGGATCTCACCTGGGCCGTGGTGACGATCAACGCCTGGAACCGCGTGGTGCTCGCCACCCGGGCCGTGCCTGGCTCCCACAGGTCGGAGAAGCGGGAGCAGGCGTGAACCGGCGCGCGGCCGCGCCGCGGCCGCGGGCTCCGTTCGAGCGGCCTGCGCGCCGTCGTCATTCAGCGCCGGCGGCGGATGACAATCTCCCTGTTCCGGACCGGAAGTGCCTCGATGGGGGTGTGCTACCGGTTGGTTGGAGGGGTCGCTCCCGCACGCGCATGAGCCTGAGGAAGAAGCAGTGATGTTTGCTCACCCGGGCAGCGCGCGGTAATCGATCTTCCCCGTCGACGTCCGCGGCAGCTCGTCCATCGCGACGATCTTCTCCGGGACCATGTACGGGGGAAGCCGCTCCGCAAGGTACAGCCTGAGCGAGCGGTCGTCCGCGTCCCCCGCGAGGGCGACGAAGCCGCGCAGCGTCTTGCCGAGGCGCGCGTCCTCCACGGCGATCACCGCGGCCTGGCGCACGGCGGGGTGCGACGCCAGCGCCGCCTCGACCTCGCCCGGCTCGACCCGGTAGCCCCGGATCTTCACCATCCGGTCGATGCGGCCGCGGAAGTAGAAGAGCCCGTCGGCCTTGCGCTCCACCCGGTCGCGGGTCCGGTACGGGCCGCCGTCCATGGTCGTCGGCCCCGAGACCACGAGCTCGCCCGTCCCGGGGCCCTCGATGACCCGGCCGCTCTCGTCGTCCGCGTCCAGCGCGAGCAGCGCGCAGGCGGCGTAGGGGCACGCGACGCCGATCGGGAGCTCGCTCGCCCCGTCGAGCGCCGCGCGATCGACCCGGTGGAACGTGCAGACGTTCGTCTCGGTCGGGCCGTACAGGTTGTAGAGCGTCGCGCCGGGCGCCCGCGCCGCGAGCGCCGCGAGCTCGCGCGGCGGGAAGACCTCGCCGGCGAAGAGGATGGCGCGCACGGGGGGCGAGAGCGCGAAAGCCGGCGCCGGCGCGCCCGCGTCCGCCGCGGGGAGCGCCGCGACGAGCTTCATGAACATCGACGGCACGCCGTAGATGACCGTCGGCGCGAGCGCGCTCACCGCGTCGCGGAGCGCGCGGCCCGAGGCGAGGTCGCGCCGCGCCATCGTCACGAGCGTCGCGCCGGCGCGGAACGTCGCGAGGTGGTCGAACCAGGCGAGATCGAAGATGAGCTCGGCCACGCGGAGGACCCGATCCGCCGGCGTGAGCCCGATGAGGTCGATGCAGAAGGCGGTGAACGCATCGAGCCCGGCCCATGTGATGGGGACCGGCTTCGGCTCGCCCGTGCTGCCCGAGGTGTGCAGGATGCACGCGACGTCCTGCGCTCCGGAGCCGCCGTCGCCGCTGGCCCCGCCGTCGCCGCCCGTGTCGGCGCGCGCCGTCCCGCGCGGCGTGCGCCCCTCGGCGTCGAGCTCCACGCGCGGCAAGCCGCCGCCGAGCTCGGCGTCGATGCCGTCCGCGAGGCCCGCGGCCGCGGCGTCGAGCACGAGCGCCCGGCACCCCCGGGCCCGCGCGATCCGCCCGAGCCGCGCCGGCGGCGCGGTCGCGTCGAGCGGGACCGCCACGGCGCCGGCCGTGAGCACCCCGGCGAGCGCCACCGGCTCGTCGTGCGCCCGGCCCAGCGAGAGCAGCGCCACCCGGTCCCCCGGGCGCACGCCCGCCCCGGCGAGCGCCGCGCCCACGGCCGCCGCGCGCGCCGCGAGCTCGGCGTAAGTCACTGTCGCGGCGCGCGACGCGAGCGCGATGGCGTCGCCGCGGGCGGCCAGGTCCTCGGCGCGCAGGCGGAACGTGCCGGCCACGCGCTCCCCGCTAGCCCTGCGCGGCCGCGATGCGGCCGGCGACGAAGCGCGCCATGCTGTCCACGGTCGACACCGCGTCGAGGTCCACCTCCTCGTCCGGGATCCTCACGCCGAAGCGCTGCTCGATGAACACGAGCACCCGCGTCAGCGACATCGAGTCGAAGCCGGACCCGCCCGCGAAGAGGTCCTCGTCCAGGGCGAGCGGCGCCTTGCGCAGCAGGATCTCCTTGGCGATATGGTCGTGCAGCGCGCGCCGCACCGTGTCGAGATCGTAGGTCACCGCGGTGGTCCCTTTCCGGCCGGAGCCCGGGCGCTCAGCCGATGGCCGGCGTCGCCTTGCGGGCAAGATAGTCGATGAGGTCGATCTTGGACACGACGCCGAGCACCGTCTCCTTGTCGACGACGAGCGCGATCTTCGCGTCGCTCAGGACGCCCTTCAGGAGCTCGACCTTCGTCGCGGGCGTCACGGTCGCATAGTCGCTCTCGACGAGCCCGCCGATGCTCGAGTCGAGCGTGCCGCTCCCCGTCACGAGGTGCCGGAGCAGGTCGATCTCGTGGACCATCCCGCGCAGCTTGCCGTCCTGGGTCACCGGGAGCTGGCTTATCCCGTGCGATTTCATCATGTCGATGACCTCGCGGACCCGCGCGTTCGCGTCGGCGGTGACCACCGCCCCGCTGGGCTTGACGGCGAGCAGGTCGCGCACCGTCCCGAGGCCCTTGTCCTCCTCGAGGAAGCCGTTCTCTCGCATCCAGTCGTCATTGAAGATCTTCGAGATGTACTTGGACGCGCCGTCGGGCAAGAGGACGAGGATGTTCTCCTTCTTCCCGCTCTGCCGCGCATACTTGATCGCGCCGGCCACCGCCGCGCCCCCGGAGCCGCCCACGAAGAGGCCCTCGAGCCGCACGAGGTCCCGCGTCATGAGGAAGCACTCCTTGTCGTCGACCCGGATGATCTCGTCGATGATCTTGAGGTTCATCGTGCTCGGAAAGAAATCCTCGCCGATCCCCTCGACCTTGTAGGCAAACGGCTTCGTGATCCGCTGGGTCTTCACGTAATCGTAATAGAGCGAACCGACCGGGTCGACGCCGACCATCTTGATCTCCGGCTTCCTCTCTTTGAGGAACTTG
The DNA here is from genome assembly GCF_028368935.1 of Sorangium aterium. Taxonomy (NCBI): domain Bacteria; kingdom Pseudomonadati; phylum Myxococcota; order Polyangiales; family Polyangiaceae; genus Sorangium; species Sorangium atrum. Next base: position 1,981,906 of record NZ_JAQNDK010000002.1, read on the forward strand.
CCAATGCCGCTCAGGGTGCCCCCTGTCCCCATGCCGGCGACGAAGACGTCGAGCTCGTCGCCGCACTGCGCCCAGATCTCGGGCCCGGTGGACCGGACGTGGGCCTCGGGGTTCGACGGGTTGTGGTACTGGTTCGCGTAGAAGCAGTTCGGCGTCTCGTCGGCGATGCGCTTCGCCACCTGGTAGTAGCTGCGCGGGTCGTCGGGCTCGACGGCGGTGGGACAGACCACGACGCGGGCGCCATAGGCGCGCAGCGTCGCGATCTTCTCCTGCGACATCTTGTCCGGCATGACGAAGACGCACTTGTATCCCCGGATGGCCGCGACCATGGCGAGCGCGGCGCCGGTGTTGCCGCTGGTCGCCTCGACGATCGTCCCGCCGGGCCTGAGCCCGTTCGCCTCGGCGTCGCGGATCATGTTCAGCGCGACCCGATCCTTGTGGCTGCCGCCCGGGTTCAGGTACTCGCACTTCACATAGATGTCGCTCTCCAGCCCCTCCGTGACCCGGTTCAGCTTGACGATCGGCGTATCGCCGACGGCCTTCGTGATATCGCTGCGCGCGCCTCGCATCATGGGGAGACCTCTTAGCCGCCGCGCGCCGAAGCGACAAGCGACAAGGGGAGCACGCGGGCGCGGCGGCGCCGCGAGAGGCGCGCTCGCCGCGGCGCTGGCGAGCGCGCCTGCCGTGACTGCCGGGCTCGGTCGCCGGCCATCCTTCCTATCCTTCGGGAAGGAGCACAAAAGAAATGGTGTTTATGATAGGTCCATATTGACCCTATCCGGCACGTTATCGTTACGGGTTCAAAGGCCCTGACGGCAGCGAGCCATGGCTCTCCCGGGGCGAGCCGCTGGGGCGCGGCGCTGACGGCCTGACGCGGTGACGCGCTGACGCCAGCGCCACGCGGCGCCGCTGCGCGCGTCGGGGCGAGCGGACCGGCGGGCGATCTCGCGCCGCGCTCCCTGTGGTAGACTGGCGAAATGGCGTCCGAGCCGAAGATCCACCCGAGCGCCGAGACGGCGCTCCTCAAGGTCCGCTCCAAGGAGATCGCGTTCAGCCGCTTCCGCGTTCAGGTGACCGCGGGCCCGGACGCCGGGGCGTCCCAGACGTCGGACGCGACGGAGTTCGTGATCGGCACGGCGCCTGGCAACCAGCTCATCCTGACCGACCGGGCGGTGTCGCGGCACCATTGCGTGATCTCGGTCACCCCGCGCGGGTTCTTGCTCCGCGATCTCGGCAGCAAGAACGGCACGACCCTCTCCGGCTTCCGCGTCGAGGCGGCCTATCTCCTGCCGGGCGCCTCGCTCGGGGTCGGGCAGTCCACGCTCCGCTTCGAGCCGCTGGCCGAGGAGATCCGCGAGCCGCTCGGCGACGAGGAGCGGTACGGCCGGGTGCTCGGGCAGAGCGCGGCGATGCGCCGCATCTTCGGGGCGCTGCCGCGGATCGCCGCGTCGGACTCGACGGTGCTGATCGAGGGCGAGACGGGCACGGGCAAGGGCCTGCTCGCCGAGGCGATCCACGAGAGCAGCCCGCGCGCGGGGGGGCCGTTCGTCGTGATCGACTGCGGATCCATCCCGCCGACGCTCATCGAGGCCGAGCTCTTCGGGCACGCGAAGGGGGCGTTCACGGGCGCCCAGGCGGCGCGCGCCGGCGCCTTCGAGGCGGCGCGGGGCGGCACCGTGCTGCTCGACGAGATGGGCGAGCTCCCCCTCGACATGCAGCCGAAGCTCCTGCGCGTGCTCGAGGAGCGGCAGATCCGGCGCATCGGCACGATCGAGCCGACCAAGCTCGATATCCGGGTCATCGCGACGACCAACCGCGATCTCCGCCAGGAGGTGAATCGCGGAAATTTCCGGTCGGATCTGTACTACCGGCTCAACATCGTCCGCCTCCGCGTCCCCGCGCTGCGGGAGCGCCCCGACGACATCGCGCTGCTCACCGCGCATTTCTACCGGCAGCTCGCGCAGGGGCAGGACCAGAGCCCCCCGGGCGAGCTGCTCGAGGCCTTCATGCGGCAGGACTGGCCGGGCAACGTGCGCGAGCTCCGCGGCGCTGTGGAGCGCGCGGTGCTGATGATCGATCCCGCGCTGTTCCGCGAAGCCGTGATGGGCTCCGAGGGGGCGGAGAGCGGCTCTCCGGCGCTCCCGGCGCCCCGGGACGACGAGCTCAGCCTGTCGTTCCGCGAGGCGAAGGAGCGCGCCGTGGCGCGCTGGGAGCGCACGTTCCTCACGGCGCTCGTGCGCGCGAACGGCGGCAATCTGTCGCGCGCCGCCCGCGCGGCGCGGATGGACCGCAGCCACCTGCGCGAGCTCCTCCAGCGGCACGGCGTCTCGGCCACGGAGGCGTGACCGCCGGGCCCGCGGGGCAGCGCCGGAGGCGGCCCACCCCGTCGGACCCCCGAGGGCAGCGCCAGAGCGCGCCCTCTTGCTGGTTTTACTGATTGGCCTTCTGCCGGTTCTCTCCCTTGAGCTCCTTGGCCTTCCCTTCGGCGGCCATCTGCTCATTGTCGACCAGCTTGCCGACTCGGTTCTTGAGCGCGCCGGCGGCCTCCTCGAGCGCTCCCTTCGCGCGCTCCTCCGCCTTGGCGTCCTCCTTTTGCACCTTTCCTCGGAGCTCCTTGGCGCGGCCCTCCGCTTCCATCTGCTCGTCGCCGAGCAGCTGACCGAGGCCCTTCTTGATCTTGCCGCCCAGCTCCTCGGCGGCCCCCTCATTGCGATCGCTCGTGTTGCTCATTGCTTCCTCCTCGTGGCGTGGCCTCCGCAGAGCCTCTCTGCGGCGCGCCGCCGCCGTTGACCTGGCATTGGCAACCTCCGGATGTAGCAACCGGTGCGCCATCGCAGGGCAAACGGTCTTTTCGAGGGCGCGGAAGGGGGATTGGGGCAGGCTACCTCGCCCGCGCTCTGTCTCTCGGCTCGTCTGAGGCAATACGCCACGCGGCGGCCAAGCAAGCAGTCCCACGGTCCGACCGGACGATCCCCGCTCTCCTGGGGGCCGCACCGCGCCGCGGTCGGATTTCGCGCTGGATCGCGGTGACGCGAGCGCTCTGTCCGTGGCGTTCAGCTCGGCTGCGCGTCTGTGGAGAGCCGGGACTCCACGGCATGGCGCGGCGCTTGCTGAACAGCCTGCATAGCAACGAGGAGCGCTTCGCTCCTTTCTGGGAGGTTCATCATGTCATTCATCCTCTTTCTCCTGTTTGGCCTCGTCGTCGGTGCTCTGGCGCGCCTCATCGTTCCTGGACGTGAGCCGGGCGGGTGGGTCATCTCGATGATCATCGGCGTGGTCGGCTCCTTCATCGGCGGGCTGCTCGGCCGCATGTTGTTCATGTACCGTGAGGGGGAGCCGGCCGGCTTCTTCATGTCCCTCATCGGCGCCATCCTGCTGACCGCCGGCTATCAGGCGATCGCGCGGCGCCGTACGGTGGTATGAGCCGGCCGAGCGATCCCCGCTCGAGGCGCCACGCCCGATACCGGCCCACGGCGCTGGAGGAAGGAGCTCCCGAACCGCTCCCGCGATCTGTAACGCGCGGGAGCACCTCGGGCCGCGAGCAGGAGGCGCGGAGGAGGCGCTGCGGTCCGTGAGCGAGAGCTCGGCTCAGGCGGCGCGCGCTCTCCTCGCGCTCGGCGGGCTGAGGGGCCCTGCTCGTCGCACGGCTCACCCCCAGGGTCGTACGACGAGCAGGGCCTTCGGCGGCCTGTCGCGCTCGGTCCGGCGCCGGCGCCGCGATTCCGCCGGCGCCGCGCCCGCTCGCCGGGTAACGCTTGACGCCGCAGGAGGCTTTGGGCTTGCTAGCGGGCTCCGCGCTTTTGCCCAAGGTCCTGGCCATGTCGTTCTCGATCCTGCCCCCGCCGATCACGCCCCTCGCCGCGATCCTGCCGTCCGAGCCGCTGCTGCTCATGGGCGCCGGTCCGGTGCCCATCCCGCAGGCGGTGGCCCAGGCGAACGGGGTCATCATCAATCACCTCGGCCCCACCATGGACCGCGTCATCCAGAACGTGAAGTACATGGCGGCCTATGCGTTCCAGACGCGCAGCGACAAGATCCTCGGCATCGCCGGGCCCGCGTCCGCGGCGATGGAGATGGCCGTGGCGAACCTGTGCTGGCCCGGGCGGAAGGTCCTTTGCCTGAAGGTGGGGACGTTCAGCGGGCGCCTCGGCGAGATGGCGCTCGGCGTGGGCGCCGATGTCACCTACCTCGAGGGGCCGCCCGGGCGGCCCGTGTCGCTCGCGGACGTGCGGGAGGCGCTGAAGAAGCAGCGCTACGACGTGGTCACGATGGCGCACGGCGAGACGTCCTGCGGCGTCCGCATGGTCGAGCTGCCGGAGATCTGCAGGCTCGCGAAGACGCAGGGCGCCCTCACGATCGTCGACGCGGTGGTCACGCTCACGGCCATGCCGGTGCACATGGACGAGTGGGGCATCGACGTCGGCATCGTCGGCGGGCAGAAGGCGCTGTCGTCGATCCCGGGCGTCTCGGCCTGCGCCTTCTCACAGGACGCGTGGAAGGTCGTCGAGGAGCGCCCCCTGCCGCGCCCGCACTGGTGCTACGACGCCACGCGCGCGCAGCGGTTCTGGGGCTACCAGCAGTACCACTACACGGCGCCGGTGCCGGGCGTGCTCGCGCTGCACGAGGCGCTGCGCCTCGTCTGCGAGGAGACGCTCGAGCGGCGGTTCCGTCGCCACGAGATGAGCTCTCTGGCCATGCAGGCGGGCATCGAGGCCATGGGGCTCGAGCTGTTCGCGTCGAAGGACGTGCGCCTCAACAGCGTGCTCGCCATCAAGCTGCCGACCGGCGCCGATAGCGCGCGGATCCGCGAGTACATGACCAAGGCCTTCCGCGTCGAGATCTCGGGCGCCTTCGGCCTCAACATCGTGCGTGTGGGCCAGATGGGCGAGCAGTGCCGCTCGCACAACCTGTTCAAGACGCTCTACGCGATGGGCATGAGCTTCCAGCGAGAGGGCGTGAAGCTCGACGTCGCCAAGGGAATGGCCGCGCTCGAGCAGGGGCTGGCGGGCGATCGCGAGTACTTCGTCGACTAGCTCTGCCCGACGGAGGCGCGGTCCCGGATGGCCGGACCTCCGCGCCGCGTCGCGGCGGCGAGGGCTGGCTCGCGGCGCTTGCCGGCGTCGATCCGGCTCCGATGCGCGTCGAGCAGGTCGCTGCGCGTCAGGATCCCGAGGACCTTGCGGGGGGCCTGCCTGGACACGACAGGGAGCCTCCCCACGCCCTCGGTGACCATGTGATCGGCGGCTTCGCGAAGGGAGCTGTCCTCGAACACCACGGCGGGCGGCCGCCGGACCAGGTGGCGGATCGAGATGGTACCGGCCTGCTCGGTGAGCACGTCGCGCTGGGTGACCACACCGACGAGCTCCCCCCGGCCGTCCACGACCGGGAAGCCCTGGTGGCGGGAGCCCGCCGCCTGCGACAGCAGAAAGGCGCGGGCCGTCTCGACCGTATCTTCGGCGGCGAGCGTGACGGCGGGGCGCGAGGCGGCCTCGCCCGCGGTGATCTGCGCCAGGTGATCGGCCGCGTACTCGACCGTCACGCGCGCGCCGCGGCGGGCGATCTTCTCCGTCATGATGGAGTGCCGCATCAGCAGGCTGGAGACGAGGAAGGCCGCGCTGCAGCCGCCGAGCAGCGGCAGGAGCCCCATGGGCTGCCGGGTCGTCTCGAAGGCGAAGACGACGGACGCGAGGAGCGCCCGGGACGCGCCCGCGAAGATCGCCGCCATCCCGACGAGCCCGGCGACGCGAGGGTCCACGCCGAGCCCGGGGAGGAGCGCGGCCGCGGCCAGGCCGAGGATCGCGCCGAGCCCGCCGCCGATGGTGAAGAGCGGCGCGAGCGTCCCGCCCGAGGTGCCGCTGCCGAGCGCGATCGACCAGGAGATGAACTTGAACAGCGAGAGCGACACGAGCGCGGCGAGCGCCAGGCGGCCGCTCAGGATGTCGTCGATGTTGCTGTACCCGACCCCCAGCGTCCGCGGCGCGAAGGCGCCCACGACGCCGATCGCGACGGCGCCGATCGCCGGCCACCACATCCAGTGGAGCGGCAGCCGCTCGAACGCCTCCTCGATCGCGTAGATCGCGCGGGTCGCGCCCATCGCCGCGAGGCCGAGCGCCGCGCCGAGCACGATGTAGAAGGCGAGCGCGGGGCCGGTCGAGGGCGCCACGGCAGGCATCTCGAACGCGGGCGCGGTGTGGCCTGCGACCAGGCGGGCTGCGGTCGCCGTGGTCGCGGCGAGGGCGACGGGGATCACCGACCGCGGGCGGTACTCGAAGAGCAGGAGCTCGATCGCGAGCAGCACGGCCGCCACCGGGCTGCCGAAGGTCGCCGACATGCCCGCCGCCGCGCCCGCGGCGAGCAGCGTCTTGCGCTCGTCCGCGGTGATCCGCAGCAGCTGCCCGACCAGCGAGCCGAGCGCGCCGCCGGTCGCGATGATGGGGCCCTCCGCGCCGAACGGACCGCCGGTGCCGATGGCGATCGCCGCGGAGAGCGGCTTGAGCAACGTCATCCGCGGCGGGATGCGGCTCTGGTTGAACAGCACCTGCTCCATCGCCTCCGGGATCCCGTGGCCGCGGATCGCCTGGGAGCCGTAGCGCGCCATCACGCCGACGACGAGCGCGCCGGCGATCGGCACGACGAGCACGAGGAGGCCGAGGTTGTGCTCGGCGGGCGACGCGGGGGCGGCGGACAGCCGGCCGAAGAACGCGAGGTTCGTGATGATGGCGATGAGCGTGGTGAGCAGCTCCGCCGCGAGGAAGGCCACGCCGCCGAGCGCGATCGCGAGGCCGCTGACGAGGACGACCCGCCGGTCGACGGCGGCGCTGGGCGGGGGGACGCGGAGGTCCTCGAGGGTGGGGCCCATCGAGGGGGCGACCGGGATGCTCTCGGTGACTGTTGGGGGTGGGGCGTTCAATCTGGACAATTCAGCTCTCCTCGCGGTCGATGGCTTTGGCTTCGGCGGGGGTCTCCTCGCCTTCGAAGAACAGCGGGGGGGCCTCGTCGCCGGCGCCGAGCGCCCGGGCGAGGGTGGTGAGGCTCTGCGCGAGCCCGCTGCGCTCGTCGGCGGGCAGGCGGTCGACGGCGGCGACGAGCTCGGCCTGCGCGGTGCGGGGCGCGCGGCGGAGCAGCGCGCGGCCGGCAGGGGTGAGCGAGATCTCGGTCCGGCGCGCGTCCTCGGGCGAGGCGCGCCGGGTGACCAGCCCTCGCTCGGCGAGGCGCGTCACCACGACCGACACCGAGCTCTGGTGCGTCAGGGTGCGGTGCGCGAGCTCGGCGATCGAGGACGCCGCGGCCTGATCGAGCTGCTGCAGCACGAACAGCTGCGCGCTGCTCAGCCCGAGCTGCCGCTCGCACGCGCGCGACGAGACGCGCAGGCGCTGCACGATCGCGCGGATCGAATCCATGACCCGCTGCGCGTCGGGCCCGCCGGGAGCCTGCCGCGCGGGGCTCTTCCGGCGCGCTGTCGAAGAACCATGGGATCCCATAGATTTGCGGGGAACCTACGCCGCTCGCCGGTCAACCGCAAGCAGTCTGCGGTCCTCCGAGGGGCTTGGGCGGATCGAGGCGGACCGTCCTCGACGGGGTGATCGCGGGCGGCGGTGGAATGGCGGCGGGGCGCCGGCGCGGCGTCCGGCGCGCGGCGCGCCGGCCCGGGGGCAGCGCGCCGGGCGGACCGTGCGGGCGACGCTACGCGGGGCGTCGCCTGCGCGGGCGATCCAGGCTAAGAACCGGCCCTCCCATGACCTTCCAAGACCTCATTCTCACCCTGCAGAAGTTCTGGGCCGATCGCGGCTGCCTCATCGTGCAGCCGTACAACTCGGAGGTCGGCGCCGGCACCTTCAACCCGGCGACGTTCCTGCGCGCGCTCGGCCCCGAGCCCTGGAATGTGGCCTTCGTCGAGCCTTCCCGGCGGCCCGCGGACGGTCGTTACGGGGAGAACCCGAACCGTATGCAGCAGTTTCACCAGTTCCAGGTGATCCTCAAGCCGAGCCCGATCGACATCCAGGACCTCTACCTGGAGTCGCTGCGGGCGATCGGCACGAACCCGCTCGATCACGACGTCCGGTTCCTCGAGGACGACTGGGAGTCGCCGACGCTCGGGGCGTGGGGGCTCGGCTGGCAGGTGTGGATCGACGGGCTCGAGATCTCGCAGTTCACCTACTTCCAGCAGATCGGCGGGATCGACTGCCGCCCCGTCTCCGGCGAGCTCACCTACGGGCTCGAGCGGATCGCGATGTACCTGCAGGACAAGGACAGCATCTACGACGTCGTCTACTCGGACCGCGGCGGGAAGATCGTGCGCTACGGGGACATCTACCAGCGCGCCGAGTGGGAGTGGTCGACCTACAACTTCGAGGAGGCCGACATCGCCGAGCACTTCGCGGCGTTCGATGTCTGCGAGGCCGAGGTGAAGCGGCTCCTGTACCGGGGCGCGGATCCGGCGGCGAAGGGGGCGGCGATCGATCCGAAGAAGGCGCTGGTGCTCCCGGCCTACGATTTCGTCGTGAAGGCGGCCCACCGCTTCAACGTCCTCGACGCGCGGGGCGCGATCAGCGTCACCGAGCGGCAGCGCTTCATCGGCCGGGTCCGCGCGCTCGCGCGGGCGGTCGCCGAGACGTACGTCGCGCAGCGCGAGGCGCTCGGCTACCCGCTCCTCGGCGAGCAGCAGGCGAAGGCGGCGGAGTAGCGCACAGCAGGCCGAGGCGGCGGGCAGCGCGCCGTCGCCTCGGCCGGCCGCGCGTCGCGCGGCCTCAGCCGGCCGGGTTGTCCGGGATGAAGTCGTGGCGGGTGCAGATCGCGACGACCGGCAGCCCCGCCGCGCGGATCGCCTCCGCGCCGCCCTCGAGGCGGTCGACAAGGGCGATCACGCCGACCACCGAGGCGCCCGCGGTGCGCAGCTTCTCGACCGCCTTCAGCGTCGAGCCGCCCGTCGTGATCACGTCCTCGAGGATCGCGACGGGCATCCCGGGCACGAGGCCGCGATCGCCCTCGACGAGGCGCCGCGAGCCGTGGTCCTTGACCTCCTTGCGCACGTAGAGCGCGGGGAGGGGGCGGCCGCGCAGGAAGCTCGTGAGCGACACCGCGCTCGCGAGGGGGCACCCCCCGAGCTCGACGCCGGCGACGGCCTCGCACCGCGGGAGCGCGTCGAGCGCCTCGAACATGAGCGAGCCGACGAGGGCGTGGCCCTCGGCGGTCAGCACCGACTGCTTGCAGTCGATGAAGAAGTCGCTCTCCCGGCCGGACGCGAGGACGACGCGCTTCTGCTCGAACGAGCGCTCGCGCAGCAGCGCGACGAGCCGCTCCCGCTCCGAGGCGCCGGCGGCGCTCACCGGCCGCCCCGCTTGCGCAGCGAGGCCTTCGCGGCGCCCTTCCGGAGCGCGGGGACCACGGGCGGCGGCGGCCCGCCGGTGCTCTCGGCCGCATCGGGCTCGTCACCCTCACCGGCGGCCGAGGCCGACAGGTCGGCCTCCTCGTCGTCGTGAACGGCTGCGAGGCGCGGCTCCGGCGCAGGGGCGGGCCTCGCCTCGACGACCGGGGCGGGGCGCGCCGCCGGGGCGGGGCGCGCGGGGGCAGGCGCGGCGCGCGGCGCAGGCCGGGCGGGCGGCGCAGGCGCGCGCTGCTCCGCCGGCGCACGCGCCGGCCGCGCCGCCGCGGCGCGCGGCGCAGGTGCAGCGGCGGCGGCCCGCGCCGGGGCAGGGGCGGGGGCCGCGGCGAGCGGCGCGCCGGTGGTGACGTTGCCGCGCACCAGCGCGCCGGCGTGGATGCCGATCTGCGGCGCGCCGAGGTCGCCGACGACGCGCGCGCCGGGCTCGAGGATCACGGCCTCGTCGCCGGAGATGTTCCCGGCGACGGCGCCGCGGACGACAACGCGCCGCCCGCGGACGTCGCTCTGGATGAGCGCGCCCTCGCCGATGGTCACGTCGCCGGTCATGACGACGCTCCCCTCGACGCGGCCGAGGATCTCGAGATCCCCGTCGCCCTGCACGTTGCCGCGGATGGCCGTCGTCGGCCCGATCGAGGACTGGGCGGCCATCGGCTACACGTCCATGTCGACGTTGCCCTTGAACGAGGCTCCGTCCGCGATGGTCAGCCGCGACGCCTTCACGTCGCCGACGAGGCGACCGCCGGCGAGGAGATCGACGCGATCGGCCGCCGTGACGTTGCCGGTCACGTTGCCGCCCACCTGGAGCGACGCCGCCCCGATGTCCGCTTCGACCAGCGCCCCTGCGTCGATGGTGAGAGGCCCCTCGACGGTGAGCTTTCCGCGCACCGTGCCGGCGACGATCACCTCCTCGTCGGAGGTGATCTCGCCCTCGATCGTGAGCCCGTTTCCGATGATCGTACCCGCCACGTTCGTGCTCCTCGCCGCGCCCTCGCGGCGCGATTCTTCGTCCGTCAACGCGCGCTACCGCCCTGCCGGTTCACGCCGGGGGGCCTGCCCGCGACCGCCGGTCGTCCGCTCCGAGAGCTCGGCCGGGAGGTCGAACTCCGCCTCGATGCGGCCGGCGAACGCCGCGCCTTCCTCGAGGATCACCTCGCTGCCGCCCACGTTTCCGGCGTACTGCGCGGTCGCCCGGATCGTGACGGGGCCGCGCGACGCCACGTCCCCCGTGAGCTGGCCGGAGACGACGAGCGAGCTCGCCTCGACGTCCCCCGTGACCGACGCCCCGTCCTCGATCTCCAGGTCGCCAGCCAGCTGGATGTTCCCCTCGACGCTCCCCTCGACCCGGAGCGAGCCGTCGCCATGGACACGCCCGCGGATGCGGGCGCCCCGTCCGATGAGCGATTCGGCAGCGTCCGATTCGCTGCGCGTCGTTGTCGAGCCTCGGGCCATTCTCGTCTCCTGTGCGCGGAGGGAGCCGCGCGAGCCGGGGCGCGCACCAGACGCCCGGCTCGTCCGCTGGCGCTGGGCGAACTGGATCGCCCGGGGCCGCGGCGGCGCGGACGCTACTCCAAGCGGCTGCGCCTCGCAACCGGCGGGCGGGCTCGGTGGCGGGGGTGCTCCCCCCATGGACTGACTGCAGCGGAGCCCTCGGGGGGAGGGGGCGTCGCGCGGGGGGCGAGGGGGGCCCTCCCACGAACTCGCGCCTTTTGGTGGCAATGGCCTGCTGTACGGAGCTGGCGAGTCCGTGAGGACTGGCTGCGATGCGGGCCGGCGCTCGGGTTCGTAGGGCCCTCCCCCTCGCCCCCCGCGCGACACCCCCTCCCCCCGAGGGCTCTCTCCGGCGGGATGCGCGGCGCGAGGGGAACGGGGATCGATGCGCGGCACCGGAGCGTGCGGGCGTGCGGGGTGGGCGCTTCCTGCAGGGGTGGCTCGGGTGATACGGTCTCTCTTGACTGGGCTTTCCTTGCTCGCGACGCCCGTTGTGGCCCTGGCGGCGAACCGACTCGGATGGCTCGGCGCGCGTCGCCCGTGAGGCGAGCGCAGACCAACCCAACCCGGGGGTTCCTCATGCGGAAGATAGCTATCGTGGGGTCTGGACAGGCCGGCCTGCTCGCGGCGCACGGCCTGGTGAAGGCCGGCTACGAGGTGACGCTCTACTCGGATCGCACGCCCGAGCAGTGGCTCAACGAGTCGAAGCCGACCGGGACCGCGGCGCGCTTCGACGTGGCGCTCGCGTTCGAGCGCGAGCTCGGCCTGGCCTTCTGGGAAGACGCCGCGCCCCGAGGCCACGGGGCCCAGCTGACCGCGTGCGCCGCGCCGGGCAACCGCCTCCTGACGCTGGCGGGCCGCCTGGAGCAGCACTTCTTCGCGATCGATCTCCGGCTCCAGAGCCACCGGTGGATGCTCGAGCTCGAGCGGCGGGGCGGCAAGATCGTGATCGAGCCCGTCACGATCGCGCGGCTCGACACGATCGCCGCGGAGAACGACCTCACCGTGGTCGCCGCGGGGCGCGGCGAGCTGTGCAACCTGTTCGAGCGAGACCCCGCGCGCAACGTCCACACGGAGGCGCAGCGCAACGTCGTCATGATGTGCGTGACCGGCCCGAAGCTCGGGTTCGACGGCATCCCCATGCTGCCGGTCAAGTTCAACCTGTTCGCGGGCATCGGGGAGGCGTTCTGGGTGCCCTACCACCACAAGGACGTGGGACCGAGCTGGAACTGTCTCGTCGAGGCGGTGCCCGGAGGGCCGCTCGACAGGTTCCAGGGCGCGAAGTCAGGCGAGGAGATCATCGCGATCGCGAAGGGACTGGTGAAGGAGCTCATCCCCTGGGACTACCAGTGGTTCAAGGGAGCCGAGCTGTCGGACAAACACGGATGGCAGAACGGGCGGGTCGTCCCCGCGGTGCGCAAGCCCGTCGGACGGCTGCCCTCCGGCCGGATCGTGACGCCGCTGGGTGACACGGCGATGTCGATCGATCCGATCGGCGGCCAGGGCGCCAACAGCGGCAACAAGATGGCGCGCAACCTGGTCGAGTGCATCGTGCAGCACGGCGAGCGCCCGTTCGACGCCGAGTGGATGACGCGCACCTTCGATCGCTTCTACGCGCGGCACGGCGGGCCCACCGACCGGTTCAACAACATCCTGCTCGCCGGGGTGACGCCCACGATGGCCCACTTCCTCATGGCGCAGTACGGCAGCGACGGGCGGGCGGACAACACGAGCGGGCAGCAGGCGCTCGCCAACGCCTTCGTGAACAACTTCAACGATCCGGCGCGGCTGACGGCGGTCCTCGAGGACGTCGGGCGGGTGCGCGCCTTCATCCGGCAGACGACCGGGAAGCCCTGGCCGCTCGCGCTCGCAGCAGGGGGCGTGGGCGTCGGCATCGCGCAGGTGCGGCAGCGCATCGGGCTCCCGCCGGGGCATCCGGCAGCGCCGGTGCACGCCGGCGGAGCGCTCGCGTAGCGCTCGCGGTGCGCCTCGCCGGGCGCCCGCTTTCCTCTGTCGTAGCGGTACGCCGTCGCCCCCCGACGCGCACGTCGTCGACGCGCTGGACGCGCCCGCGCGCGTGGTCCGCGACACGGGCCGGCCCATCCCGTCGTGCGCGTACGCCGTCCGCGCGCCCCGCGCGTCCGTCTCCGCGATCACGTTGTGCGGCGCGTCGTGCTCAACCGCGACCAGCGCATCGAGCGCGTTGTCCTCGCGCCGTTCGGCATCACCCGTTCCACGCTCCGGCCGCGCATCTGTCGGTCGGGCGGAATCCGTGCCATCAGATAAAGGGCGAGGGGTCCTTGCCTTCCGCTACATGCTGGACGAAGTAGGTTTTCTGAAACGAGGCCTCGAGCAACCGTGCATGCACCAAGAAGTCGACTGGGGGCACGCCTGGCTCTCGAGCCGCAATGACTTGCGTCGATGTCGCGAGCCCGAAGCGCTCGAGCTCCCGGACTGGTCCGTCCGGCAGCGCCTCGCAGTGAGCGAGCGCCTCGCTTGCGCGCTTGATCGCGCCAGCCGCCGCTGCTGCCGCAACACGTGCGCGGAGCTCGGAAGGGTCGATCGATCCCGAACTGCCTGACGCGATCATGGCGACGCGCGCCCGGTCGGCGTAGATCGCCTCGAGGCAGTGCGTGTATGTGAGCATATCCAGGTGCAGCGGAGAGTCGCCAGGCAGCAGGCAATACGAGGACAGTAGATCAATGAGACCCTGATGGACGAGTATTCTCGTGAATCGGTCGGTGATCGAGTCAAGGTGTTGAAACGCCTCTTGCCCGTTCGCGATGACGTCAGGTTTGTCCATGGGATCAGAACGTCCTTGTCCCCGGCGGGCCAGGAAAGTTAGGCGGCCCCATGAGGAGCCGCGACGGTGATGTGCTCCGGTCAAAGGTGATTTGTTTCGGATCCGTGTTGATGAGCCCTGGCGGGCCGACATGAATCGTTCTGTCGGGTGCAATCACCAGCTCGCGCCCACCGCCCTCGCCTTTAAAGGCGAATGAGCCGTCGACGCAATTCATTCGCGCTGCGCCCCATGATTGACCGTGCTGGTTCGCAGCGCCGTGGATCTGCTTCACCATCCCCTGGTCCATGTCGGCCATCTCCCCCGGATCGCGTCGAATGGATCGGCCCCGACCTGCGCCCCGCGCTCTGCAACAAGGATCCCGTCTGAATCGTGGAGCGCTCACCTTTCTCAAGCTGAGCCCCGAGCTGACACTCTTTCCTCGGTCAACACGTCATTGTCGACCTTGTAAACGATGATGTTCTCCCCGTCTTCCCCTCGTGCGTGGAAATATCCTGAAATTTCGACCTTCAGGAGTGCAATCTCATGGATCGTGTCGCAGAGCAATGTCAGGCCTTCCTCTGTGATATCTGCGCCATAGAACAGATACCGTGTCCAGTTGATGGGCTCATCGCTCCAGCACCAGCCCTTCATGTAGAGCCGCTCTTTGTCGTGGCTCTGCCACCGCTCGCGAAGAGCGGTGATGGTGGATACAATCTTCGGGAAGTCGCTGGGTGATGCTTCCAGCCAGCCACGGACCGAGTAAAAATACGACATGGTGCGCCTGAGGGCTCGGTTGTTGATTCGTGTCAGTCCTGTTCGAGCTTTGAGTGTCAAGAGGAGCACTTCCCCTGCGTCGGTGGGGATAGGCCGATGCGTACTTCGGCGCCCTTGTCTTCGATGTAGCTCCGCACTTCTGGGTGCGGTTCCTCTTTGAACCAATAGACGGGCTTTTTGCCGTGGTCGTCGGCGAGGCGGACCGTTTCCTTGATCTGGTTTCTCGTGCTCTTGCTGAGGAAGTTCTTCGGCTTGTCGACCGCGGTCGGCGAGTCTTTCGCCTGGATGAGTTCTGCGGATGTTACCGAGTCGATTTCGCGCCCCTCAATAATCTGAGATGTGCCTCCGCTGATTCTTCTGACATCTTCCTCCCACGCCTTTCCTGCCTCTCCGAGGACCTTGCCCTTGGCAAGGCCAAGGGGATCGAACTGCGTGGTCGGGCTGCCATCAAACGCGAACAAGTGTAGGCCTCCCGCTGCTCCAAGCGGGTCAGGGCTGCACCACCCGCCGATCTCCGGATCGAAGAACCGGAACCGCGTGTAGCAGAGCCCCATCTCGGCATCGGCGTACTGCCCGAGCAGCCTGAACGGCGACTCCACCGTGGTCCTGTGGTTGAGGACGCTGATCGGATCGCGCTGCTCCTCCAAGACCTCGCCCCAGGCCGAGTGCGCGGCCGCCCACGCCACGAGCCCGCGCGGATCGAGCAGCTCCTTGGGCGTGCCGAGGTGGTCGTTGACATAGGTGAGCACGCTCCCGTCCTGCTGCTGCAGGAGCGGCACGAAGGTCCCCGGCGCATGGACGAACGTTCGTGCCCCCCGCTCCCTGCCGATGTCGGCCGCCAGCACATCGCCATCCCAGACGAACTCCACCACGCGCGGCAGATCGACCGTGGCGGTGCCGATCACCTCCTTGCGCACCCGCCTGCCAAAGGCGTCATAGGTCATGACGACGCGGGCGCCATCGGGCAGGCGCACTTCGCGCAGCCGGTCGCGGCAGTCCCAGACGTAGCGGGTCATGTCCTGCTCGGTCGCGGCGCCGCTGCCGGGGTGGTTCTCTCGGTAGTGTGCCAGGTCCACCTTGGCGGTCCGCCGCCCGCGCGCGTCGATTTCGTAGGCCGCCGTCTCGGTCTTGCGCAGCACGCCGCCGCGCTCGATCTGCCACGACGGCTGCATCCAGTCCTGTGATGACCGCGATGCCTCCGCGAGCAGCCCTAAGTTGCTGGGCTCCGCGAGCTCCGCGAGCATGCGCGTGATCGAGCCGGCCGGATCGTAGGCGTACTGCACCGTCCTGTCGCCTTGCCGCTCGCACACGACGCGCCCGAACGCGTCGCGCTCGAACCACGTCTCGATGCGCTGCCCGTTCTCCTCCTCCAGCACGGCGCCGACCAGCCGCCCCATCCGGTCGCGCGCGTAGCCGATCACCCCATCCGGCATCTCGTCGCCGATCAGGTTGCCCGAGCGGTCATAGAACAAGTGCGCCACGTCTTGTCCGTCGCGATCTCGATGCGCCCGAGCTGCGGTATCCGTAGCGCAGCCTGCCGCGTCGTCGTCCGCCCGAGCGCGTCGGTCTGCGATACGGGTCGTCCGGTCCTGTCGTGCGTGGAAGTCGCGCCGATGCCTCCTCAACACATCCCAGCATGCGTCACCAAACTCCCGGCATGCATCACCAGGTGATCGCCTCATAAGCTGGTGCAGGAGTAGCGACTTCTTTGGCATGGCGGGGGTGTGGAGCCGTCGCTGGTCGGCGAATCGCAGGCCGCGTACATGCTCTCCTCACCCGGTCCAGCCGCTTAAATAGTCATCAATTGAGATGCTCACAATCTCGTCGCCGCCAATCTCTTGATAGTCTCCGATGCTATCAAAATCGGCGTCGCCCTCGACGATTACGCGAATCGCGTGGCCTGCATGGTCGGCAAGGAATTTCCATATCACCCGGTTGAGCTTGTTGTTGAGCGAGTTTGCTGGGTCGCTCTCCTGGCCTATGTGGAATCGATCGACCCTGTCGCCCTTATATATCGCCTTTCCGAGCCACAGGGCGACACTGCACTCGACGCATGTGAGATACGCGTAACGGCTCATTGTCCACCGTTGCAGCTTAATGGTCCACTGTACAAAGTGTTCCCGTCTGTGTCTGTAATAACGAGCTTGGTGCCGGAGTACTTGGCCAGGTCGTCTGAGGTTCGTGAGCCTCGAAAGCGGGCGACCATTCTGCTTGCGTCGTCGGGGCTTGTGCTACGTTTGACCTGAACAAATACTTCTCCGCCGCTGCCGGCTTGAGCTTTTGCAGCATGGCTCACTTGCTTGTTGAAAGCTCCTTGCGAGCTCCCGCCTATGCACTTCACCTCTCGGCGCCCAACAATATTGCCGTGCGGATCCTCGAACGTGACGTCAGCTCCTGCACCGCCAGAGCCAGCAACCCTTGCGGTCGAGCCTGTAGGGCCGGTCCCTAGGATGTTCTCGGCATTTTCCTGAGTCAGCGGGAACTCTGGATTGCTGTCGGCAATAAGTGCATTGACATCGCTTGGCGTATAGCTGCTTAAGCCGAAAGGATCGATGCTGCTGGTTGGACTACCGTCAAGTCGGAATAGTCCCGGGCCGCCACGTATGCCCAGCGGATCCGGGCTGCACCACCCCCCGATCTCCGGATCGAAGAACCGGAAGCGCGTATAGCAGAGCCCCGTCTCCTCGTCGGCGTACTGCCCCAGGAGCCTGAACGGCGACTCCACGGTGGTCCTGTGGTTGAGCACGCTGATCGGATCGCGCCACACCTCGGTGACCTTGCCCCAGGCGGAGTGCGCCGCCGCCCACGCCACGAGGCCCTGCGGGTCGAGCAGCTCCTTGGGCGCGCCGAGGTGATCGTTGACGTACGTGAGCACGCGCCCGTCCTGCTGCTGGAGCAGCGGCACGAACGTCCCCGGCGCATGCACGAAGGTCCGCGCGCCTCGCTCGCTGTCCACGTCCGCCGCCAGCACATCCCCATCCCACACGAACTCCACCACGCGCGGCGGGTCGGCCGCGGCAGTGCCGATCACCTCCTTGCGTACGCGCCGCCCGAAGGCGTCATAGGTCATGACGACTCGAGCGCCATCCGGCAGGCGCACCTCGCGCAGCCGGTCGCGGCAGTCCCAGGTGTACCGGGTCAGCTCCTCCTCGGTCACGGCGCCGCCGTTCGGGTGGCTCTCTCGGTAGCGCGCGAGCTCCACCTTGGCGGTGCGCCGCCCGCGCGCGTCGACCTCGTACGCCGCTGTCTCGGTCCGGCGGAGCACGCCGCCGCGCTCGATCTGCCACGACGGCTGCATCCAGTCCTGCGATGAGCGCGATGCGTCGGCGAGCAGCCCGACGCTGCTGCGCTCGGCGAGCTCCGCGAGCATGCCCGTGATCGAGCCGGCCGGGTCGTACGTGAACACCTCGCGCACATGCCCGCGCTGCGCCGACAGCAATCGGTCGGCGCGGTCGTAACGGTACGCCGTCGTCCCCCAGCGCGCGTCATCGATGCGCTCGACGCGCCCGCGTGCGTCGTAGAGCCACTGCCGTGCGACGAGCGCCTTGGGTGCCCCGGGAGCCGGCGCCGTCGCGCGCTGGTCGATCAGCCGGTCCATCGCGTCGTAGCTGCTCCGCACCGCGATCGCCGCCGCCTCGGCCGCCGTATCTCCGTCGCCCTCGCGCAGCGTGCGGCTCGTCCGCTGGACCTCGCGTCCCAGCGCGTCGCGCTCGATCCGCAAGCGGTGCCCGTCGTGCTCGATCGCGCTCAGCGCATCGAGCGCGTCGTACGCATACCGCGTCCTCGCCCCGTCCGGCATCACGCGCTCGGTGCGCCGCCCACGCGCGTCGTAGGCGTACCGCACCGCCTCGTCGCCCTGCCGCTCGCACACAACGCGCCCGAACCTGTCGCGCTCGAACCACGTCTCGATGCGCTGCCCGCTCGACTCCTCGAGCACGGCCCCGAGCAGCCGCCCCATCCGGTCGCGCGCGTAGCCGATCGCCCCATCGGGCGTCTCGTCGGCCGTGAGGTTCCCCGCGCGATCGTAGAACAGGTCGCGCCACGTCCCGTCCGCCGCCTGCTCGACGCGCCCGAGCCGCCCCGAGCTGCGGTAGTCGTAGCGCAGCGTGCGCCCATCGAACGTGTCCTCCTGCGCCACCCGGCCCGCGGCGTCGTAGTGAAAGACGTACCTCTCGCCCTTCGGGTTGGTGACGGCGCGGAGCCGCTCCTTGTGCGTGTATGCGAACCTCCACACGCCCCCGCCCGGCTCGACGATCTGGGCCAGCACGCCCGTGCCCTCGTACGCGAGCTGCGTCGTCTGCCCCAGCGCATCGACCAGGCGCGCCGGGTTGCCCATGCGATCATAAGTCGCGACGGTCCTCGTCCCGTCGGGCCGCTCCACGCGCACCGGCCGCCCCATCGGGTCGTACGCCACGCGCGTGGTCCGCCCCAGCGCGTCGGTCCGCGACATGGGCCGGCCCATCGCGTCGTACGCGTACGCCGTCCGCGCGCCGCGCGCGTCCGTCTCCGCGATCACGTCGTGCTGCGCGTCGTGCTCATGGCCGAGCAGCAAGCCCTCGTGCCCACCCCCGTGCCCGTACACGCCGGTGACCCGCCCGCGCTCGTCGCGCGCGAACGAGGTCGCCTCGCCGGTCGGCAGCAGCACCGCGCTCACCCCGCCGCGCGCGTCGCGTACCACCTGCGTGACGAGCCCCTCGGGGCTGATCTCGCGCACCACGAGATCGCCATCGTGCTCCCACCGCGTCTCGTTGCCGAGCGCGTCCACCTCGCGGATCGCGTTCCCGCGCGCGTCGTACCAGCGCTGCATCCCCTCGCCCGCGCCGTTCGCCTCCGCGACGAGGAGCGCGTCCTCGTCGTACGCCCGCTCCCACAGCGCCGTCCCGTCGGGCAGCGCCGCGCGCGTCACAAGGCCGTCGGCGTTCCAGCTGTACACCCGCGGCTCCACGCCTCGGACCTCGGTCGTCTGCCCCTGCGCGTCGCGCCGGAGCTCCACCTCGTGCAACCCGTCCCGCCCGCCGGTCTTCCTGCACCGGTGCCCGTGGTGGTCCTCGTAGGCGTACCAGAACCGCTCGCCGTTCTTCAGCGTCGTCGCGGTCATCCGGTGCCGGACGTCGACCTCGTACGCCTCCACGCCGCCCACCGCGTCGACCGCCGCGATCAGGCACCCCGCGCGATCGTAACGGTAGTCCACCCACTGCCCAAGCCGCCGCTCCGCCCACAGCTCCAGGCGCGTGATCCGCCCGTCCTTCCACCGCACCTTGAGCTCTCGCCCCGCCGTGTCGACGACCCGGACGAGCCGCTCGCCTTCGTAGTGCAGCCGCACCTCGTTGCCGTGGACATCCCGGATCGCGCGCAGCAGCGCCCTCGCCGAGCCGTCCTCCGCCGCGAACAGCCGCACCTGCCGCGACCGGAGCTCCACCACCCGGTACTCCCGCGCTCCCTCTCGATGCAGCTCCAGCCGCTCGCGCCGGTGGAACGCGCTCTCCCCGGGCTCCACCTTCTCGAACCAGATCCACCGCCCCTCGCCGTCGCGCAGCGCGAGGACCTGCTCGCCCTCCTCGATCCATTGCTCGTACGAGAATGCCCAGCCAGGCCCCAGCGCCGCGTCTCGCTCCCCGTGACGCGACGAGCGATAATGCCGCGCCCACACGAGCGGGATCATCCCCGGGACCGAGAGGTCCGTCGCCGTGTCGACCACCGCGCCGTCCGTGGCGTCGACCGGGTGCCCCTCGGTCGTGCACTGCTCCACCGGCGGCGACGACGACTTGCCCGCCTTCGCCCCCTTGTGGCTGCGCCCGCCGCCGCCCCCACCGCCGCCTCCCGGCGCGCTCGGCCCGCCGCCTCCCGGCGCCCCCGCGCCGCGGCCTCCTCCGCCGCCGCCCGCGCCCCCGGCGCCGCCCGCCCCGCTCGCCGCCGTCCCGGCGCCGGCGGTGACCGACTTGTTCATCTGCCCCATGCTGCCGGTGATCCCGGCCATTCCAAGCTCGACGAGCACGTTCGGCGCGCCGAGCCACGGGAAGCAGGGGCCGCCCGTGTTGAGGCTCAGCACCTCTCTCATGGTGCCTGGCTCGTTGCCGTGACACGCCTTCATGCACCCGCCGACCGTCAGGATCTTCCTACCTTCGATCGTCGTCCGCATCGGCGCGTCGATGATCCCTTCGGCCACCGTGCCCATCGTCGGATAGGGGATCGGAAGAGGGCTCGGCGCGGCCGGCGTGGTGCACACGCTCACCGCCATGCCAGTCATCTGGTGGCCAGAGCCCTCGTGCACGGTATCCAGACCCAGCGCCGTGACCTTGCTCATGGCGACAGCAGCAGGTTCACCCACGCCCCGCCGGGAATGCAATCGAGGCCCGCACGACGCGGACACGACGCCGGCCTCACCGGTCCTGGCGGCGAAGGGACCGTGCTCAGGCCGCCGAGATCCTCGCGCGCCACGAAGCGCGGCATCTCGCAGACGTGCGCGGCACGGCCGCGCTCCGTCGCGTCACCTCCGCCCACGACGTCGCGCCAAGATCTTCTCCGCCGCCGTGAGCGGTCGTCCCTCCGGCGCCGCGCCGCCCGCGCCCGTTGCGTGTCCGCCCCCCGGGGGCGCAGGTTGAGGCCCCACCGCCGGCTCAGGTCGAGGCCACGAACCAGGTTGAGGCCCCGACGCCGCCGACCCAGGTTGACGTCCCGGCGCCCCCGCCGGCGGCGCTGTCCTCCCTGGCATCGTCCCTGCCAGCGGCGCTGTCCTCCCTGGCATCGCCCCCGCCTGCGCTCCGTCGCCGCGCTCACCGGCGCGCGGTGCCGGGCTCGCCTGCGCGCCCTCGCCGCGCCCGTCATCGCGCAGCTTCGGTCCCGCCTCCGTGCCCTCGCGCTGCGCGCGCCCCCGCTCCCGAGCCGACAGCAGCGCCCCCACGGTCGCACCCGCGCCGGCCGGCTCTGTGGCGGCTTCCCACCGCGCCGCGCGGAGCCGCTCTCCCGCCCGCGCGATCCACGCCGCCGCCGCCTCCGGCAACGCGAGCCGCCGCGCCGCCACCGCGAGCAGCAGCGCGAGCGCGGCGAAGAACACCAGGCTCGGCGTCGCGTTCCGGTACGCGAAGCGCTTCGAGGCCCGATCCTCGAAGATGCCCGCGAGCGTGTCGCGCCGCTTGCCCCCGGTGAACTCCGCGATCCGCCCGAGCAGCGACAGATCGCTGCCCGTCGGGCGCAGCTCCTCGCCGGCGGTCATCGCCGCCCCCGTCGTCCCGACCGCCTCCCCCGTGAGCTCGTCCCGCGCAACCGCCACGTAGGTCCCCGGCCGCGAGAGCGGCAGCTTCGCCGTGTACGCCCCCGCGCCCGTCGCCTCGAGCGGGAGCTCTCGCGAGAAGCCGTCGGGCCCCGCGACGTGCACGACCAGCCGGCGGAACGACTGCGCGCGCCCGTCGTCGCCGATCACGCTCGCCCGCACCGACAGCTCGCCGCCCGACGCGTCCGCCTCCAGGCGCACGCGCGGATCCTCCTCCTTGCGCGTCACGTCGCGCGCGGCCTGCGCGATCATCCGCGCCGCGCCGGGCCAGCGCGTCCACGCGGCGCCCCAGCGGCCCTTGAGATCGCTCGTGAACGCGGCGGCCCGGCCGAGCCCCGCCGACCACACAGCGAGCACCGGATCGCCCTCCGGCCCGGACAGCAGCACCGTCGATCGGCTCTTGGGGACCGTCACCACGTAGCCCCCGAGCGCCGGCGCCTCGCCGAACGGCACGCCGGCGGTGATCGACGACGGCGCGCCCAGCGCCACGCGGAACGGCTCCTCCACGATCGCGCTCTTCGCCGCCATGATGGTCTCCTGCGTGAACACCGCGGGCAGCCGCGTGGCGTCCTCGACGAGGTAGAAGCGACCACCGCCGATGCGCGACAGCGCCTCGAGCTCCGGCACGTCGTTGCCCTGGCCCAGCGCCACGACGCTCGTCGTCGTCCCGCGGCGCATCGCCGCCTCCACCATCGCGCGGCACGGCCCCATGTTCTCCGCGTCCGACCCGTCGGCGAAGAGCAGCACGTGCTTCAGGCTCGAGGTGTCCCGGTCGAGCGCCTGGTACGCCGCCTCGAGGGTGATGTCGACGTAGATGCCGCCGCCGCCCGGGCCCACGGCGCGGATCGCCTTGTCGATCGCGGCGCCGTTCGTGACCGGCCCGAGCGGCACGCTCCACCGCACCGCCGTGTCGACGTGCGCGACGCCGAGCCGATCGCCGGCGCCGAGCAGCGAGGCCGACCGGGCGGCGGCCTCGTTGGCGAGCTCGAGCTTCGTGTGCGCGCCGGCGGTCGCCGCCATCGACCCAGAGATGTCGATGCCGATCACCTCGGCCAGGCTCGCCCGCCGCCGCTCCTGCTTCAGGTCGAACGCGACGGGCGAGATCTCCTCGAGCGGCGTCCGCGCATAGCCGCCCGGCCCCATGCTCCGATCGCCGCCCATCAGGATGAGCCCGCCGCCGAGATCGCGGACGTAGCTCGCGAGCGCGTCGATCTGGCCAGGCGAGAGATCCGACGCGCGGATGTCGCTGAGCACCACGACGTCGTAGCCGGCGAGCTCCCCGAGATCGGCGGGGACGCGGCTCAGGCCGCCCTCGTCCACGCGGAACGCGCCGTCCGCGAGCGCCCGCGCGATGAACGCGCCCTGCCCGGCGTCGCCCTCCAGCACGAGGGCCGCCGCGGCCCCGCGGACGCGCAGGAACGCGCTCGCCGCGTTGTCCTCGGCGGACTCGTCGAGCCTCGGATCCTTCGCGGTGATCTCGACGTCGTAGCGGTGCAGCCCGGGCCCCGGCGCCTTCTCCCGGATGCGCAGCACGTCTTCTCCCGCGGCGATCGAGGCCTCGGTGCGGGCGATGAGCTCGCCGTCGCGGCGGAGGCGGATCTCGACCTCGGCCGGGGACGGCGACGAGGTGACGAGCCGCAGATCGAGCGCCTCGCCCTCGTCGGCCCGCGCGGGCGCGCGGAGGGCGACCACGCGGACGTCGGGGACGAGCCGCTGCTCCAGCGGGATCACGTCGACAGGGAGGCCGGCGGCGACGGCGGCGGCGGCCGCGGCCATCGTGTCGCCGCGGGTCGCGACGCCGTCGCTGAGCAGCACGACGCGCGCCGCGGAGTCCGGCGGCACCTCGGCGAGCGCGCGCCGGATGCCGGCGGCGAGGTCCGTCCCATCGCGGCCGAGCGCGACCCGCTGCGGCGCCGCGAGCTGCGAGCGCGGGCGCGGCGGATCCTCGGTCGCCGCGCCCGCGGCGAACGCGATGGTGGCGATCCGATCGTCCTCGCGCATACCGAGCTCGGCGACGGAGAGCTCCTGCGCGACGCGCCGATCGGCGCTCGGCACGAGGTCGATCGAGCGGCTGCGATCGATTGCGACCAGGACGGTGAGCCGGTCGAGTGGCCGGCCAAGCTCTGGCCCGGCCGCGGCCATGGCTGCGGCGAACGCGGCGAAGGGGGCGAGGAGGTCGCCGAGCCGCGAGCGCCACGCCCCCTGCCGGCGAGCGTGCGCCGAGGCGAGCGCGAGCGCGAGGTACCGGAGCGCGATGAACGACGTGGCGCCCAGCGCGAGCAGCGCGCCCCAGGGCCGCGCGAGCCGCAGATAGGCGTCCGGGAGCAGGCCGCACCAGACGAGGCCCACGTAGAGCGCCGGCAGGGCGCCAGCCACCATCCAGCCGAGCAGGATCGGGCGGCGGAGCGCGCCGCGCCGGAGGGCGAGGCGCAGCAGCGCCGCGAAGACGAGCGCGCCGGCGAGCGTGGCGGCGTAGGGGAGGGCGCGCAGCGCGGCCGCCGGGATCAGGGACGCCTCCGTTCGGTCCGCATGCGGGGGAGCCGCAGTAAATCATCTTTACGCGGGCCCGGGGACGCCGCTTCGGCGGGTGTGGCCGAGTGCCCCATCGGCGAAGCCATGGGGCGTCTCTGTCGGTGTCGTGCGGGTTTCATGGGGCGCTCCGGCGCATCAGAGCACCTTTCCATGTTTGTCAGGGATGGCACGCTGTCTGCTTGAGCGCGGGCATGGGCGCGGCGAGGCCGCGCAGCCGGGGCAGGAGACATCATGTCGCGCATCGAGACCACGGACACCTGGAGCGGCACGGACGGCGGCACATGGGATCTCGATGAGGGGTTCGGTGAGCCCGCGCGCAGCGCGCACTACCAGGACGGGGATCTCGTCGCGGGCAAGTACCGGCTGGTCCGCAGGATCGGCGAGGGGGCGATGGGCACGGTCTGGGTCGCGACGCACGTGGCGCTCGGGTCGGAGGTCGCGATCAAGCTAATGCGGCCCGAGCTCCGGTCGCCGGAGCTCGCGGAGTACTTCGTCCGCGAGGCGCGCGCCGCGGGCCGGCTGAACCACGCGGAGGTCGTCCGGATCTTCGATCTCGGCGAGACCGCGGCGGGGGACCCCTACCTGGTGATGGAGCTCATCGAGGGCGAGTCGCTGAGGAGCGCGCTCTCGCGCGAGGCGGCGATGACGCCGGAGCGGGCGATCGCGCTGCTGCTCCCGGTCGCGGGCGCGATGCACGCGGTGCACGAGAAGGGGGTCGTCCACCGCGACCTCAAGCCGGACAACGTGATGCTGGTGCGCCACGGCGGCGGCCGGCTCCAGCCGAAGATCGTCGATTTCGGCGTCGCGAAGCTCGTCTCCGAGCGCGAGGCGAGCAACGCGTCGGCGAGCTTCGAGGTCTTCGGCACCCCGGATTACATGCCGCCGGAGCAGGTCCTCGCCGTCCCTGACATCGATCGCCGCGCCGATGTCTGGTCGCTCTGCGCGATGCTGTACGAGCTCCTGTCGGGCCGGCCCCCGTTCTCATCGAGGAACGCGCTGGACGGCCTGCGGGCGGTGCTGCAGGACGCGGTGCCGTCGCTCGTCGACACGTGCGGCCTCGACGCGGATCTCTGGGCGATCGTGGAGCGCGGGCTGCGGAAGGAGCCGTCGTCGCGCTGGTCGAGCATGCGCGAGCTCGGCGAGGCGCTCGCGGCGTGGCTCCGGGCGCGGGGCGTCCGGGAGGACGCGCGCGGCGTGTCGCTCGAGGGGGAGTGGCTTCCTTGCGAGGAGCCCTGTGTGCCTGCGGGCAACGGCGCGACGCCGCGCGTTTCCTGGGTGGAGGAGCGGGGCCGGCCGAGCCGCCGGTGGTCGTCGCGCCGCCGGGTGCACCGGGGGTCCCGGGGCCGGCCTCACGGCGAGCAGACGGCCTGCCCTTGAGAGCCCATGGAGCGGCCGGCGCCCGCCATACGAGCGCGGGTCACCGCGAGGGCTGACCCGTGCGCAGCGGGCCGCCTCGCGAGGTGGGCCAGAGCATGCAATTGGCCGCCGAACCCGGGATCGTGAAGACATCCATCCCGTGCTCGAAGGTCTGCACGAAGACCTCGAGCTGGCCATCTCCGTCGAGATCACCCACCGCCGGCGCGGCGGGCGCGCCGTTGCCGTTGCCGTTGCTGCCGGGGTTCGGCAGGGGTACGTCGTGCAGGACCGCGCCGTTCGCGCCGAGGATCACGAGGTTGCCCGAGTCGAGCACGTCGGGAGCGCCATAGGTCGCCAGCAAGACCTCGGGTGATCCGTCCTGGTTCAGGTCGGCCACGGTGGCCTCGGTCGCGAACATGATCGATTTGCCGTGCATGTAGTTGTATCGCCACAGGAGCGACGCGTCGGGGCCGAACGCATAGAGGTAGCCGTCGTTCATCGGGACGATGATCTCGGGCCGCGCGTCCCCCTGGACGTTCACCGTCGTCGGCGAGGGCACGCCGCTCGGCGGGTAATAGCCGTCGATCGCGAGCGGCCTCTCGCCCCGCGGCAGCGTCTCCCACCCGGGTTTGCGCATCGCCGATCGGCTGCCGTCGCCGTGCGCGCCCTCGAGCACCATCACCGCATACGCCTGCGTCTCGTAGGGCTCGTGCATCTCGACGTTCGGTACGCCGACGACCTCGTTCCGCCCGTCCCCGTCGAGATCGACCACGTTCGGCGGCGACGCGGTCCACTGCAGCCACTCGGCGAAGCTGGGGTGCGGCCACGTCCCGGTATGGAGATGGTAATGGTCGCCCTCCACCTTCGGGTCCGCCCAGCGGATGAACTGGCCCCAGGTCAGCGGCTTGCCGGCGAAGGACTCCTCGCGATTCTTGAAATATGGCGCGGCGTCGATCGCCACGCCGTCGTGGTCGAACGCCTGGATATGGTGGTTGTCGTAAGTGGCCAGGATCTCCAGCTCCGGGTCGTCGTCGATATTGCCGATGCCGACGTTGAGCCCATAACACCCGAACCCCGAGTGCCCCATACCGTTGCGATCGGCGTCGTTCCCCGGGCCGCTCTGGTTGTTGTACCGAGGCCAGGCCGCGAAGGCGGTGCCTGCGGGGCGATAGAGCGACCCATCCGCGCTGAAGACGAAGACCTGCGCGCCGCCGTCCTCGGTGGTCGCGGTCTGGGTCGTCGTCGCCACCACCTCGATGGTGCCGTCGCCGTCGAGATCCGCCGCGGCTAGCCCGCGCACCTCGGGGGCGCTGCCGGCCGTGGTGGTGTCCACCGGCCACCCGGCTTTCAGCGAGAGCCCGTCGTTCCATTCGAATGCGAACACCTGATGACCGTTGCCATAAACGATGTCGATCGCGCCGTCGCCCTCGAGGTCGGCGACCACGTGCGGCGCGTAGATCCTGTCCTCCCCGACCTCGGCGCGATCGATCTCCTTCCCGCGCGAGTCGAAGACGAAGAGCGAATAGTAAGCGGCGATGAGCTCGTTCTGACCGTCGCCGTCGAGGTCCATCACCACAGGAGACGCGTACCAGCTCGTCTGCCCGGGCAGGACCATCCGGTGCTCGGGCGCCTGCACCTCGCCGGCGCTCGTGCCCACCTCGCAGATCGGGTTGCGCGTGCCGCCCGTGCTGCCCGCGCCGCCGCCGGCGCCGCTCGCGCCATCCCCGATCTCGCCCCCGGCGCAGGCTGCCGCGAGCAGCGCGAGGAGCAACGCCGCGCTGCCGAGAGGCCACCCACCCAGGCCGGCGCGCGCGGCCCATGGTGAAGGGTGCGGGTGCTGAGGTCCGGCGGCGAACCCGCGACCGGAACGGCACGGGGGGTCCTGGGTAACCATGGGTCCTCCGGGGAATGCGCCCGCGGGCGACGCCCGCCGGTGGAAAAGGACAGGAGCCAAGCTCATCGAGATTACCAGGAACCTTCAGAGCCGGGGATACGAGAGTCCACCGGAGGGGAGATGCACCGGATTACTGTGAGGGTGGTTGTCCAGAGCAGGGTGTGGTTCGTCGTCCGGGGGTGCGCCCCGCCCCTCGAGCAGGGATTCGCGTGCATCGGCGAGCTCGTCGAGCTCGTCGAGCACATTGCGCCCCTGCAACCGCAGTGTTCACGACCGTAGTGGCACGCGCGTGAAATACCAGACGTCGAAGAGCACGAAGCCGAGCGCCGCCAGCGCCAGCACCCAGGTCCACTCGACGTGGGCGTCCGGCTGTCCCGCCGCGCTGGAGACGGCGACCTCGCCGCCCCCCTCCGCGACGAGCGGCCTCGGCGTGAGATCGCTCTCGGCGACGCTCGTGAGGTTCGCCGGCACGACGACGGACCCGGCCTGCGGTCCCTGCCAGGCGAGGCGGTAGAAGCCGGCGCGGGGCGTCTCCGCGATCACCGCGACGCCTGCGCGCTGCGCTACCTCGATCCGCTCGCCTGCAGGGCCGGTGGCCTGGAGGTCCCGCGCGGTCGCGGGGACGCTCACGCGCAGCGGCTCGCCGGTGCGCGCGGGGCCTGTGATGCCGTGGGCGCGGTGGGCTCGCGCCTGCTCGATCAGGTTGCGCACGAAGAGCACGAAGGAGGCCTTGAGCGGCCAGTCGCTCTCGCCGACGTCGAAGCCGAGCAGCGTGCCTGTCCGCGAGGCGGTGGAGATGTCGGTCGCGATCGTGCCCTCCTGGGCGCGGATCAGCTCCTGCGTCGCCGCTTCCGGCTTGAGGGACGAGGCCACGCGGAGGTTCACGCCGTCCAGCGTCAGGAAGCGCAGCCGCGGATCCGCCGTGTCCCACGACGTGAGCGTGGGGCGCTCGAGCGTCTGTCCGACGAGCGTGCCGGCGCAGCGCCCGGGCGGCGGGTTCACGATCAGCAGATCGCCCCCCGGAGGATCGGGCGGGCACGCGCCGTCGATCACGACGAACGTGTCGGGATCGAGCCCGGGCTTCCCGAGCAGATCCGCGAGCGCGCCCGAGGTCACCGAGGTCATCGGGTCGGACGCGAGCGCCCGCTCGAGCCAGACGGAGCCGCCGGAGGGCGCTCCCGGCTGCGCGCCCTGGGCGTCGCCGCCCTGGCCCGTGCCGGCCGACGCGAGGAACACCGGGAGCTTGTCGCCGGCCGGCACGCGCCCGTAGGCGACGTCGTCGAGCGGCATCGCGTCGCGCGGCGAGAGCTCGAAGACGAGCCCCTTGCGGTAGTCGCCGGGCGACGGGCGGAACGTGACGACGACCGGGAGGCGCTCGCCCGGCTTGACCAGCACCCGCCGCGAGCCGAGCACGTCCGACGCGTTGTCCTGCCGCATCGTCACGTACACGTCGCGCGGCTGCGCCCCGAAGTTCGCGACCACGAGGAAGGCCTGCACCTCCTCGCGCTGCTCCGATCGCGCGCCGTCCGCGCCGCTCGCGCCGCTCACGTCAACGGCTGCGCTCCCGGAGCGCACGTCGACGCGGACGATGGCGGCGTTGTCGACCGGAGCACCCACGGTGATGACCTCCACCGGCAGCGACGCGCCGCGCAGCGAGGCGGGGCGGGCGAGGTTGCCGTCGGTGATCGCGACGACCCGGCGGGCGCCGCCGAGCTGGCGGAGCCGGTCGATCCCGAGCGCCACCGCGGCCCCGAGATCGCCCTCGACGTCGCGCGCCGCGATGGGGTCGATCGCCGCCTTGAGCCGGACGAGATCGCGATCGAGCGCCGCGACGAGGCGCGCGTCGCGCCCCGCCTCGACGATCAGCGCGTCGCTGCCCGGGGCGAGGCCGGAGAGGAGGTCCCTGGCGAGCTGCTTCGCGAGCTCGATGCGCGTCGTCGCCTCGCCGGCCGGCCCTCGAGCGGCCGCGGACATCGAGGCGCTCGTGTCGAGGACGATCGCCACGTGATCGCCGGTGAGCTCGCGCCCACGCGAGGCGGGGCGGGCGAGCGCGAGCGCGAGGAGCGCGAGCGCGAGCGCCTGCAGGACGAGCGGCAGCTGCGCGATGAGCTTCCTGAACGGCGCGCGCGCCATGAGGTCGCGCTGCGCGGCGGCCCAGAGCCACGTCGAGGGGACGCGCCGGCGGCTCCGCTTGATCTTGAGGATGTAGAGCAGGACGAGCGGGCCGAGCAGCGCGAGCAGCCACAGGCCGCCGGGCGAGAGCAGCGCGAGCGGAGCGCCCGCGGAGGCCTGTGCGAGCGGGGCGGCCACGTCAGTCGACGCCCCTCGCGACGAAGCGGCGGACGGCGCCCTCGAGCGGCTCGTCGCTCCGCGCGCGCACGTACGTCGCGCCGTGGCGGCGGGCGAAGGCGCGCAGCGCCTCGCACAGGCCGGCGAAGCGGGCCGCGTAGGCGGCGAGGGCCGCGGCGTCCAGGGTCACGTCGACGAGCGCCCCGGTCTCGGCGTCCTCGAGCGTCAGGTCGCCCTCGAAGCTCGGCTCGAGCTCGTCGGCGGCGACGACCTGGAGGGCCGCGACGTCGTGGCCGGCCTGCGCCGCGCGCCCGAGCGCGGCGGTGACCGGGCCGGGGTCGAAGAAGTCGGAGACGACGCAGAGGAGGCCTGGCCGAGCGCTCTGCCGCACGACGGCGTCGATGGCGCGCGCGAGGTGCGTCCCGCCGGAGGCCCTCACGCCGTCGAGGGCGCGGAGGAGCGCGGCGAGCCCTGCGCGCCCGCGCACCGGCGCGTGCTCGCGGGCGATGCCGTCGCCCGCCACGAAGAGCTGCGCGCGCTCGGAGCGCGCGAGCGACATGTACCCGATCGCCGCCGCGAGCCGGCGGGCCGCGTCGAGCTTCGTCGGCTCCCCGAAGTCGAGGGACGCCGACGCGTCGCAGACGATGCGGGCGATGACGTCCTCCTCGGCGCAGAACAGCTTGAGCACCGGCTCCCCGGTGCGGGCGTAGGCGGCCCAGTCGATCCGCCGCATGTCGTCGCCGGGCGCGTACGCCCGGTGCTCCTTGAACTCGGCCGAGCCGCCGCGGCGCCGCGCGAGGTGCTCGCCGGCGCCGCCGGAGCGAGCGCGGATCTCGAGCCGCCGCTGGAGCACCTCGAGCTCGCGGACGAAGCTCGCGCCGAGGAGCGGCCCGGGGGACGAGGGGAGCATCGAGAGGAGTAGACATCGGCGCGGGCGGCGGTGCCAGCGGGGTCGCGGACGAGCGGCGGCCCGCGCTCCGTCAGGGGCGCCGGCCGCGCCCGGCCCGCGCTCGGCGGGGGTGCCGGCCGCGCCCGGTCCGCGGTCGCCGTGGTCGCTCCGCGCGCCGAGACAGACCGCCACGGTGGGGCAGAGCACCCCGTTCGCGCTCGGCGTGGCCGACAGGACCCCCGTCCGCAGGCGCGCCGCTGCGCCGTGGCTCGCTTTATGCGAGCCAGCGCGGTGGTTCAGCTGTCTGTGCGCCGGCCCGGCCCGCAGAGCCGCCGAGCGCCCCGTACCGATGTGTCACCCGAAAGGAGGCACCGTGAAGGCCCTGGTTTTCCACAAACCTTCGGACGTCCGCATCGAGGACGTCCCGGATCCCCGGATCGAGGAGCCCACCGACGTCATCGTGCGCGTCACCGCGACAGCGATCTGCGGCTCGGATCTGCACATCTACAACGGCTTCTTCCCCCAGGCGAAGCCCATGGTGCTTGGCCATGAGTTCATGGGCGTCGTCGAGGAGGTCGGCCCGCAGGTCACGAAGCTGCGGAAGGGCGACAGGGTCGTTGTCCCGTTCCCCATCGCGTGCGGGCGTTGCTTCTTCTGTCAGGCGGAGCTGCCCGGCCATTGCGAGAGCTCCAATCCCAAGCACTACGGACCCGAGGGCGGCACCCTCGAGGGCAAGGGCGGCGCTCTCTTCGGGTACACGGACCTCTACGGCGGTTACAACGGGGGGCAGGCCGAGTACGTGCGCGTCCCTTACGCCGACGTCGGACCACGGAAGGTGCCTGAGCGCCTCACCGACGAGGAGGTCCTGTTCACGACCGACATCCTCCCCACCGGGTGGACGGCGATCGAGTGGGCCGAGCTCAAGGGTGGAGAGACGGTCGCCGTGTTCGGATGCGGGCCTGTCGGCCTCGCGACCATGAAATGCGCATGGCTCCGCGGCGCGGCGCGCGTCATCGGCGTCGATCGGGAAGAGTACCGCCTGACGAAGGCCCGCGAGATCGCCAAGGCCGAGACCGTCAACGTCGACAAGGTCGACGCCGTCGAGGCGATCCGCGCGATGACGGGCGGGCGAGGCGCGGACGTGTGCGTCGACGCGGTCGGGATGGAGGCCCACCGCGGCCTCCTCGAGAAGGCCTCCAGCGCCCTTCACGGCCAGGTCGGGACGATATCGGCCCTCCGGCTCGCCCTGAGCGCCGTGCGCCGGGGCGGGGTCGTGCCGGTCGTGGGGGTCTACGGCGTGCCCTACGACAACTTCCCGCTGGGCCAGATCTTCGACAAGGGCCTGAGGCTCCAAGCCGGCCAGGCGCCGGCGCACAACTACATCGACCGGATCCTCAAGCACATCGAGGACGGTCACCTCCGGGCGGACGACATCATCACCCACCGCCTGCCGCTCTCGCGCGCCCCGCAAGGCTACGAGATCTTCAACAAGAAGCTCGACGACTGCGTCAAGGTCGTCCTCAAGCCCTGACGGAGGGCGCAGATCGCCCCCTCCGGCGCTCGTCCGGCGCGCCGTCATACGGCCTCTGTCCTTCGAACACCGCCATCACGGCCCCTCGTCGGAGCCCGATGCGCCGCCGGCCGATCCGGCGCTCGGGAGCGGCCCACGCGCTCGGGCGGCGCGAACGCGCGAACCATGGCCCGCCGCGCGCCCCTGACGCCTGACACCGGCGTCAGGGGCGCGCGGCCGCGGTGCTGTGTAATTTATTGAATTCATGTTGGTTTGTTCAGGGTATGGCGCTTGCTTGGCGCCGGACCTCGGCGAGCGCCTCGCTCGCTTGCTTGGCCACCCGCGATGGCCTCTGATCGCACGGAGGGAGAGCTCCCGATGGCTCGAGATCTGCGCTCAACTCGAACGCTCCTTCACCCCTTGTGGTTGGGAGCCCTGGCGCTCCTCGTCCTCAACGATCACGCCCTCAAGGGCTCCGGCCTGCTCCCCGGGTGGTTGACCGGGAAGCTCAGCGACTTCGCTGGGCTCCTTGTCGCGCCCGCGGTCCTCGCCTCGCTGCTCCGCGTGACCTCACGCCGCGGGTTCCTCGGCGCGCACCTCGTCGTCGGCGTGGTCTTCTCGGCCATCAAGCTCGCTCCGGAGGCCGCCCGCGCGGTCGAGGGGCTCATGGCGCTCACGCCGCTCCCGTGGCGGATCACCGTCGACCCGACGGACCTCATCGCGCTGCCGGTCCTCCTCGCCTCGTACCGCGTGCTCGGCGAGGCGATGGCGCGGCCGGAGCCCGCGCGCCCGGTCGCCCACCGCCTTGCGCTGATGGCCGGCGGCCTGTCCTGCGTGGCCACGAGCTACGATCCGCCTCCGTGCGGCGAGGCCGAGGGGTGCATGCCGCCGCAGCCGCAGGAGCTCGCGTCGCTCGTGATCGGCAACACGACCGGGACCGAGCAGCTCATCCGCGTGCGGCGCCTCCGGGAGTCGGTGCGGGTCGACTGCGGCGTCGTGCTCGACGACCCGACGGGCGCCCTCTCGCGCGATCTGTTCGCGAACGCCGAGATCTGGCTCATCGCGCCCGGCCGCGCGCTCCCGCTCGGCAACGCGGGGTGTGACGCCTACCTCATCGACGCCGACGGGCTGCCGCTCACGCTCCTCGCCTG
Organism: Sorangium aterium; assembly: GCF_028368935.1. Taxonomy (NCBI): domain Bacteria; kingdom Pseudomonadati; phylum Myxococcota; order Polyangiales; family Polyangiaceae; genus Sorangium; species Sorangium atrum. Next base: position 2,015,223 of record NZ_JAQNDK010000002.1, read on the forward strand.
GTCCGCGACGGACTTTCCCGAGCAGCTGCTCGTCACGTCGACGGAGAACCCGCGGCCGGATCGGATGATCGTCCTGCAGCGCGCCGGGGCCAGGCTCGCGCTTGCCGAGCACCCGGCGGTGTTCCCGGCGCCGCCGCTCGAGACGCCGTCGCCCGCGAGCGCGTGCGGCGTCCACGCCACGGGGAGCGGGCTCGACTGGACCATGCCCGTCCCCGGGGCGGGGGTCCTCACCGGCGTGACATCGTCTCCGGACGGCTGTCATGCCCTCACGCTCGAGCGCGGCGAGACGTTCTTCCTCTGCGCTCCTGCCGAGGCGATCCCGTTCAGCGAAGGCGACGTCCTCCGCGTGAGCTCCGTCGCGATCGACCGCGGCAGCTACCCGGAGCTCCCGCGGGACCAGCTCGCCTTCGCGCGCGGCATCCACATCGAGAGCGCGACGCACGCCGTGCTCGCGCTGCGGGGCAACGTGCTCGCCCGCTGGTCGATGGTCGGCCGGCAGCCCGCCGCCGATTTCTCGGCCGATCTCTCGCCGCTCGCGGGCTGCGACGCGTTCCACGACGCGTGCGGAAGCCTCGTCGCGCCGCTCGAGGCGTCGCTCCTCGGCGAGGGGGTCTCCGGGGTCGCCTCGCTGCGGCCGGGTGAGAGCGCGGAGCTCGCCGAGGGCGCTGGCGCGCTCTTCCTCGTGCGCGCCGACGACATGCCCGTGCGTGACGCGGAGTGCTTCACCGTTCCCATCGATCAACCCCGCCTGCTCGAGTCGGTCTTGGTCGCCGCCACCGCGGCGCCGTAGGAGGTCACGCCATGAAGCTCCGCATCCATGATGTCCTCGCGCTCAGCGCCGCCGCCGCGCTCGGCGCGGCCGGCTGCGCCGATTCCGGTGACGCTCGGGGCAGCGTCGCCGCACCGACGGATCCCCCGGGCAGCGTGGGCGTCTCCCAGGGGGGCGCGCAGGATTTCGGCCTGTTCCGGCAGATCCTCGAGGACGGCGAGATCCCCGGGCCGGACACGCTCGACGACGTCGGCTTCTTTGCCGAGCACAAGCTCGATTACCCGGCAGCGACCTGCGGCGAGGACGTGTGCATGCACGGGCTGCTCGGGATCATGGGCAACATGATCAGCGGCTCGCCCTGCACGCTCATCCAGATCGGGATGAACTCGCCCGTGGATCTCGGCGCGATCGAGCGGCCGCCGCTGCACCTCGTCATCGCCGTCGACACGAGCGGCTCGATGCAAGGCGACCCCATCGCCTACGTCAGGGCGGGGCTCGTCGAGATGATCGACGCCCTCCAGCCGACCGACCGGATCTCGCTCGTCCGGTACTCGGACGCGGCCGAGGTCGTCCTCGAGCAGGCCGAGGGCTCGGACAGGGAGGCGCTCACAGAGGCGTTCGAGGGCCTGACCGCGCAGGGGTCGACCAACCTGTACGAGGGGCTCTTCACGGCGTATGCGCTCGCCGAGCGGCACCTCGATCCGGCCTGGCAGAACCGCGTGATCTTCCTTTCCGACGGCGTGGCTACGGCGGGGCTCACGTCGCCTCAGCGGCTCGTGTCGCTCGCGGCCGGGTACGCGGAGAAGGGGATCGGCCTCACGGCCGTCGGCGTCGGGGCCGAGTTCGACGTCGACGCGATGCGCGGGATCAGCGAGGTCGGCGCGGGCAACTTCTACTTCCTCGAGGACCCGAAGGCGGTGGAGGAGGTCTTCGCCGAGGAGGTGAAGACGTTCCTCGTGCCCCTGGCGCTCGACGTGGAGCTCGACGTCGCCGTGGGCGACGGCTACGTCGTGCGCGGCGCGTACGGCACGAACGGCTGGCAGGGCGGCGAGCGCGGCGGCGCCGTGCACATCCCGAGCCTCTTCCTCGCCGGCCGGACGAGCGCCGCGGAGCCCGTCGGCTCCGGCCGGCGCGGCGGCGGAGGCGCCATCCTGCTCGAGCTCGTGCCGAAGCCCGACCAGCGAGGCGTCGAGGAGCCGCGCGCCGTGGGCAGCCTCGCGCTGTCGTGGCGGCACCCGCTGACGGGCGAGGCGCACGCGCAGGAGGTCGACATCGAGGCGCCGAGCGCGCCCGACGCGCCGCCGGAGGCCGGCTATTTCTCCGGCGACACCGTCGAGAAGGGCTTCGTGATGCTGAACCTCTTCGCCGGGCTCAAGCTCGCCGCCCAGCTCGCCGCGGACGCCGACCCCCGCACCGCGCGGCGCACGCTCGAGGCGCTGCGGCCGAACGTCGAGGCGTGGCTCGCGGATCATCCGGACCCCGACGTCGAGGACGACCTGCGCTACGTCGATCTGTTCATCGAGAACCTCATCAGGGCGGAGGCGAACGTGCAGCCCTACACGCCGGCGGATCCGCCGAACCCCTGGCCCGCGGACTGAGCCCCGAGCGCCCGTCGCGCCGGCGGACGAAAACGACGCTGGCGCCGCGCCCGTGGCCCCCCTTTCACATCGAGCTCCCTCAACACGCGTCTCGACGTCTCCACGTCTCCACATGCGGCCGGCGTGCCCGCGTGCCCGCGTACCCCACAACGCATCCCGTGCGGCGCAAACGTGCGCCGCGGAGATGTCGCTTCCTCGCGGCAATCGCCTTGTGTAGGATCGAATTTTCGCGGCCGTCGAGGAGGAGAGTGCGCCTATGCGAAGATCCATGTTGTTCGGGTTGGCGAGCATCACCGTCTGTCTCACGGCCGCTCTTCCGGCGAGCGCGGGTGTCCCGGAGTGCGGCAACATTCGCTTCGAGGGCCTGTCGAACTGCGAAGTGCGCGTCACGGGCGAGTGCTCCGCGGGCTGCAGCGAGCTCGGGATCTACAAGACAGCGTGCGCCACGAAGCTCGTGCAAGTCTGCAAGACGGAGTGCACCCTCTCGGCGGACGCGGGCTGTACGGACAGCTGCACCGAGCAGTGCAGCGGTGAATGTGACCGCGGCGTCGCGATCACCTGCTCCCACAACTGCTTCAAAGAGTGCACCACCACGCGGGACGTCGAGTGCTCCGGCGCCGTCGATGCCGTCCAGTGCGCCGCCACGTGGGACGCGAACTGCGACAGCGAGTGCGACGCGCAGTGCGTGACGGTGGACGGCGACTGCTACCAGCACTGCATCGAGTGCTGCGGCGGCTCGTGCACGGCCGACGCGAACATGGACTGCCAGACCACGTGTCAGAATGAGGAGTTCGAGGACTGCGAGCACGAGTTCCGCGCGAACTGCGATGCTTCCTGCAGCGGCGACGGCGCGCTCTTCTGCAATGGGAAGTACATCATCTCCGGATCGCAGATCCCCGCGTGCGTGAACGCGCTGCTCGCGCAGGGCGTCAGCGTGGAGGCCGAGGCGGAGGTCACCATCGGTCCAGATGGCATCGACGGGAACCTCTCCGCCGGCATGTGCGCCTTCAGGCCTGCGAGCAAGGCCTCCCTCGCCGCGCCGTTCGCCGCGCTCGCGGCCGTGGCCGGCTGGCTCGCGCGGCGCCGCAAGCGTTCATCCCACACGTCGAGCTGATCGACCCCAGATGAGCGTGCGGCCGATCCCCGAGGCGCTGCTCTCGCTGCTCCTCCTGTGCTCCGCAGGTTGCGGGAGCGACGCGGACTCGGCCGATGCGCTCGTTGTGGTCGGCCTCACGACGGATATGGCGGTCGGCTTCGATATCGAGCGCGTCGAGAGCACCACGAAGGTGGATGGCGTCGTCACGCGCACCGAGCGCCTCTCGTATCGGAGGGGAGAGCTGTCGCTCCCGGCGGAGCTCGAGGTGGGGCCAGCGCGGGACGGCGCGGAAATCGAGCTATCCATCGCGGCGTTCCGCGACGGTGAGGCCTCTCCCATCCTGACGCGGAAGGCCGCGACCCGCGCTGCTGGCGGGCGGAGCGTGCTCCTGCCCGTCTCGCTCGACGAGGCGTGCTGCGCGAGCTCCTGTGCGGCGAGCGCGACCTGCGCGGCGGGGGCGTGCGTCGACCCCTTCATCGCCCCGTCCGCGCTCGACGACCACGACCCGCTGTGGATCGCGTCGGCGAGCGACGCGTGCAAGACGCCGTCCTCTGGCGCGCCCGCGGTCGTGATCGGGCAGGGGCAAGACGCGTTCACCTCGCTGGAGCATGGTGAGGTGGTGCCGATCGAGGCGGGCCCTCAAGGGGGCCACCACGTGTGGCTCGCGCTGCGCGTGACCGGCCTCCGCCAGATGGGCTCGCGCCTGACCGTGGAGGGGTACTTCCCCGAGCTGGAGTTCGAGCTCCTTCCGTTCACTGCGCAGGTCACGCTGCACAAGGTCGGAGAGGGCCGCTGCGAGATCGATGGCGTGCGCTTCCAGGTGGACCGGGGGCTCCCTGTCGAGACCATCCGGGGGCAAGCGCTCGACATCGAGATCTCCCTGGAGGACCCGAACGGCGACGTCGGGACGGCCACGCAGCGGGTCGTCATCTCTCCCTGACACATCCGCTGTCGGAGCGGCCCTAGGAGGTGTCGACTGCGTTGCCGGATCGACGCGGCCCCCTCGCGAGGGGGGCGCCGGCACGTCGCGACCTGGCAGGGGCGGCCCTCGAGGCCGTCGATTTCGGTTCCGGATCGACGTTCCCCCCCCTCGCGAGGGGGCGCCGGCACGTCGCGACCTCGCAGGAGCGACCCTCGAGGCTGTCGATTTCGGTTCCGGATCGACGTTCCCCCCCTCGCGAGGGGGCGCCGGCACGTCGCGACCTCGGAAGAGCGACCCGCGAGGCTGTCCGTTTTGGTCCTGGCTCAGCCGAGCGCGCCTCGTGCGGCGACGCCAGCGCGTCGAGATCTCCGCCGCGCCGCCGCGACCGCCGCCAGGCACGCGGCGGCAAGCGCGCCGGCCCGACCGTCCTCCGCGCCGCCGGTGCGGCAGCTGCAGCCCTCTTCGCTCGGTCGCGCCCCACCGGAAGGCGGCGCCCCGCCGTCTGGTACATCGGGCGCTCCACCCGCGCCTGCGGCGCTCGCCCGATCTCCGCCGCCGCTCGCCGCCGTTGCCCCGCCGACGCCGGACGCTCCGCCGGCGCCGGTCGCGCCGGCGCTCGTGCCGCTACCGGCCGCGGCTGGGCCGGCGTCCGACGTGCAGTCCCGGTGGCCCGTCATCAGCGCGATCCTCGGCCAGTCGGTCGGGCAGACCGCTCCGACCGCCGTGCTCGCCGCGCAATCCAGAGGACCACGGATGCATGCCTGCTGGAGCAGCGGCTCGAACGTCGCGCCGCCGTCGAGCGAGCGGCCGATCGTGAAGCCGTCCACGAACTCGCTCGCGCACGCGTAGAGGCCGGAATCCGTCCAGGCGAAGCAGCGCGGCGCGACGCTCGAGACGCGCTCGAACGCCAGCGTCGACGAGGCCGCGCGGAAGACGCCGTCGATGTCGCTCCCCACCGCCACCGTCGCGCCGTCCGGCGAGATCGCGAACGCGCGCACGAAGCCCTCGGTCGCGAACACGGGCGCGAACGTCGCCCCGCCGTCCATCGAGACGAACAGGCGCCCCGGCGCGCTCGCGATCCGCACGTACAGCACGTCGGCGTCGCGCGGATCGACCCCGGCGATGTAAGGCTCGCGCGACGTCGTGCTCCCCGGCACCGCCGCGGTCTGCCACGTCTCCCCGCCGTCGGCCGAGCGCGCGATCACCCCCTTGACCGAGCCGCCCTCGCTCGCGAGGCCGCTCACGTAGACCCGCCGCGGATCCGAGGGCGCGACGTCGACCGTCCGCGCCAGAAAGCCCTCCGGGAGCGGCGTCCCCGCGCTGGTCCAGGTCGCGCCGCCGTCGCGCGACGCCCAGAGGCCGTGCCTGGTCCCGGCGGCCACCGCGACGACGTGCGACGGATCGCCCCGCCGGACCGAGAGATCGATCACCTCCCGCCCCGCGAGCTCGGCGCCGCGCGCGCGCGCCCAAACGCAGCCGCCCTCGGTGCCGACCGCGATCCCGTCGGTCAGCGCGGCGAGCACTCGGCCGCTCGCTGCCGCGGCGATGGGCGGGGATTGGCCGCCCGCGTCGTCGTACCCGACAGCGCCCTCGCAGATCCAGCGCCAGCTCGCGCCCCCGTCCCGCGTGGTCAGCAGGCCGTACGTCATCCGGGCGACGGCGCGCGCTGGATCCGCCGGGTCGAACACGATCTGGTCCGCCGAGGGAAAGACGCCGTTCGCAGCGGCAGGGGAGGGGAGCGCCATGGCGACGAGCGCGGCGGCGAGCGCGACGGCGCGCGCCGCGGAGGCGAGCGCGACGGCGCGCGCCGGGCGAGATCCCGGCCTCACGGCGCGCGGGGGAGACGAGCGCATCACGGGATCCATCGTACCGCGGCGCGCGCGCCGAGAACCGCCCACGCCGCCTCCGCGCCCCGCTACACTCGCCGTAATGCCGGAGCGCATCGTCGTGTCCTTTCGAGGTACTGCGGCCCTCTCGCAGCCAGACGGCACGGACGCGGTCGCGCCGTGGCCCGGCCGCCGCGGCGCGCCGCGGGCGCCCGCGCCGCCATCGCGCCAGAAGGGCGCGGCGCGCGGCGCCGGCGGCGCGGCGCGCGGCGAGGAGAGCTACCTCGCGAGGGCGCTCGCGCTGAAGAAGCGCGCCGAGGCGCTCGGCGCCACCCTGTGCGCCTGGAGCGCGCAGACCTTCTCCTTCGAGTTCACCGCCGACGACGTCGAGGAGGCGGTGCTGCTCGCCGCGCTCGCCGCGGAGGACGCGGGGGTGCACCCCGACGCGCGCTTCGCGGTCGGCATCGCGCAGGGCGAGATGACCTACGTCGGCGAGGCGGGGCGCTTCACCGCGCTGTCCTGGGGGCAGCCGCTGCTCGTCGCCGTCATGCTCGCCCGCGTCGCGCCCCCCGGCGACGTGCTCCTCGATCCCGCGCTCCCCGCCGTGATCTCGGGCGAGCTCATGACCCTCGGCGCCCACCGCGGCATCGACGGCGCGCGCCGGGTGCGCGGCCTCCGCCTCGACGCGCAGCAGCCGCTGCGCAGGCAGGTCGCCGAGAGCGTGGCGCGCCTGTGCAAGCCGCCGCTCATCGGCCGCGACGCCGAGCTCGCCGAGCTCGCCGTGCCCCCCGGCTCCCTCGCGATCGTCCGGGCCGAGCCCGGCGCCGGCGGCACGCGGCTGCTCCACGAGCTGGAGCGGCTGCTCGCGCCGTCGCGGAGCCTCTTCGTCGCGCCGATCGGGGCCTCGCGCGAGCCGTTCGGCGCGCTCCGGCGCGCCCTCGCGCGCGCGGCGCTCCGCGCCGAGAAGAGCCGCGCCCGCGCGCCGGCGCTCCCGGATCGGCTGAAGCCCGCGCTCGCGCGGCTCCTCGCCGGCGAGGGCGTCGAGCCGAGGATCGCCGCCGAGGTGCTCGCCGCGTGGCTCGCCCCGTCCGACGTCCGCGTCGGCCTGCTCGCCGTCGACGACGCCTCCGAGGTCGACGCCGCGAGCCTCGACGCGATCGCCCTCGCCCTCTCGCCGGGAGGCGGCCCGCGCGCCGTCGCCCGGCTCGGGCGCTCGGAGCCGCTCCCCGCGCCGCTCACCGCGCTCACCCCCGCCGCGACGGTCACGCTGGGGCCGCTCTCCGCGACGGGCGCGCAGGATCTCGTCCGCCGCCTGTTCGACGGCTGCATCGACGAGGCGGGCGCGCGCCGCTGGGCCGCGCGCGCGCCCGCCTTCCCGCTGGCCGTGCGCGAGCTCCTGTGCGAGGCCCTGGAGAGCGGCGCGCTGCGCTGGATCGGCAGGAGCGTCGGGCCGCGCCGGCGCAGCGCCGGGCGGGGCAGGCCCGCGCGCACCATGACCGGCGCCGAGCTCGCCGCGCCCCCCGCGTTCCGCCCGATCGAGGGCCGCCTGCGCCTGCTCGCGATCGGCCACCGCACGGTGCTCACCGCGCTCGCGACGCTCGGCGGGGACGCGTCGGACGCGGCGATCGACGCGCTGTGCGACGGCACCGGCGCCCCGAAGGTCGCCGCGGTCCAGGCAGCGCTGCTCGGCGCCGGCTGGGCCTTCCGGCCGGAGCCCGGCTGGCTGCGGCTCTCCTCGCGCACGCTGCGCGACGCCCTGATCGCGGCCGTCCCGCCGGGCGAGCGCGCCGCGTGGCACCTGGCCGCGGCGCGGGTCGTCGAGGACCACGCCAGCGTGCTCGGCCTCGCCGACGCCGCGTGGCACGCCGCGAAGGCGGGCGACCGGCGCTCCGCGGCCGATCTCGCCGGGCGCGCCGGGCGCGCGGCCGGCGACGCGCTGCTCGAGTCCTCGGCCGCGGAGCTGCTCGCGTTCGCCGACGAGCAGGAGACGGCGAGAGAGCCCCGGGACGGGGCGCCGGACAGCTCGTCGAGCCAGCCGCCCACCTACCGCACGCCCATCGAGGTGGTCGGCGACGTGCCGGAGCCGCAGCGCGCGGCGCCGGCTCGGGAGCGCTCCGGCCCCGACGCGCTCGGCGGGGCGGCGGACGGCTCGGCGAGCGAGGCGCGCGCGGCGTCCCGCCAGCGCGGCGCGGCCTCCGCGCTCGCCGCGGAGGGCGAGCGTCGCGAGAGCGTGGGCGACGTCGCGCCGCGGAGCGCGGGGCGCGACGTCGCCCACGCTCTCGGCGCGCTCGCGGCGCAACCGGACGACGCACCCCAGGACTTTCCCGACGCGACCTCCCCGGACGTGGGCCTTCCGTGCTGCGACGCCTCCGGAGATCCGCTCGCGAAGACCACGGAGTCGCCCGTCCTGTCGATGAACGACATCGCGGTCCGCCTCGCCGAGCTGGCCAAGCAAGCGCTCGTCCAGGGCGACCTCCGCACGCTCGAGCGGCTCGTGGGCGAGCTCCGTCGCACCGGCGAGCACCTCGATCTGGCGGAGCGCATGACCGGCCTGATCTCGCTCGGGCGCGGCGCGAAGGAGGAGGCGCTCCGGCGCTTCCGGATCGCCGCGGAGGCCGACGCGTCGCCTTCGCAGCGGGCGCGGGCGCTGCTCGCGTACGGCGTCGCGCTGGCCGCCGCGGGCCGCACGGAGGGCGCGCTCCTCGAGGCGCTGAGCGCCCTCGCGCGCGCCCGCGAGGCCGAGGATCACCACGGCGAGCAGGCGTGCGCGCAGTTCCTGGCGCAGCTCGCGGCCGCGACCGGGCACGAGGAGGCGGCCCGCGCGTGGGCGCAGGTGGCGCGCCTCGCCGGCGCGGCGCCCCCCTCGTGACGGCGCATTGACAGCGTCGCCGCGGCTGTCCATACCGCCGGCCATGTCGTCCCGAGAGCCCTCCGGCGAGCCGGCTCCCGCGCCGGAGACCGGCGAGGAGCGCGCCGCGCCGAGCGAGAGCGCCAGCGCCGGAGAGCGCGCCGCGCCGAAAGCGCGCGCCAGCGCCGGAGCGCGCGCCGGCGCGCGCCGGGTCGCCGCGCTCCTCGCGCTGGCGCTCTCGCTCGGCGCGATCGCCGGCGTCGCGTACCAGCGCTACGCCGCGGTGCACCTGCGCGCCCTCCCGAGGGTCCCGGGCTGCGTCCGCGGGGCGCGGGTCGCGCTTCGCAAGCCGGTCGCCGTGTCCGGCACGGAGCCGCGCCAGACGGCGTCGGGCGAGACGGTCTACCTCACGCCCGGGGAAGATCGCGCCGTCGCCTGCGCCTTGCAGCTCGACGAGGCGCTCGCGCGGCACCTCGCCGGAGCGCTGGCCGAGCAGGCGCCGGCGCAGCGCGCCGCCCGGTTGGTCGAGCTCGTGCGCGACCGCGTGCCGGCCGACCCGGCGTACGATCGCGCCGCCTCTGCGGCTTACATGATGGCCTCCGCGGCCCTGCGGGGCCTGCCGGACGACGTGGCCGAGGTCGGCGCCGCTGCGGAGGAGCTCGATCGGCATCACGCCTGCCGCTTCGACACGCGCCGCCCCTGTCCGACGCGCCCGCCGATGCCGGCGCTCGTCTGGCTCACCGGCGCCCCGGCGGCGCTGAGCCTGCTCGGGCTGCTCTGGATCGGCCTCGCCGCGAGCGCCGCGCGCTACAGGCGCTGGAGGGCGCGCCGGAGCCGCTGATCGCCCGAGCGCGTCGCGCGCCCCGGTCGGCCCGAGCGCCTCAGTCGATCGCCTCGACGCGAAAGCTCGACTGGACCAGGCGGCGGGGTCGGGCCCCGATGTCGGCGACGTCGAACCCGAAGCCCGCGCCCTGCTGGTGGATCCCGCCCGACGTGGCGCCGCTCGGCATCTGCACCGACGAGTTCACCGTGACGTAGACCTTCGCCCCTTTGGCGAACGCGGCGGTCATCGCGAGCACGCGCCCGGCGAGCTGCGCCGCCGCCTCGCGCGCCACCAGCGCCCAGAGCGCCGCCGCTCCTGCCGTCGACGACAGCGCGCGCACGCCGAGCACCGCGCCGGCGCCGCTCAGCTGCACCTCGAACACCGCGCGCGCCGTCGCGGGCGTCTCGGAGGAGCGCACCGCGTCCGCCACCACGGACGCGACCGTCCCGGCGGCGGGCAGATCCAGCCCCAGCGTCTTGTCCCGATCGCGCATCGCCTCGCGCAGCACCTCGCCGGCCCTGTCCACCGAGACCTCGCGCGGCGCGGTCGGCGCGGTCGGCGCCGGCGGTGGCGGCGCGCGATCCGGCAGAACGCCGGGCAGCTGCCACACCGGCGCCCCCCCGAGGCCCGCCACCCCCCGCGGTGGGGTCGGCGCGCTCGGCGGCCCGTCGTACTCGCTCGATGGCGCAGGGGCCGGAGGCGCCACGGGACCCTCTCGCGGCTCGACCGGCGCCTCCGGCGGCGCCGACGGATCGAGCGGCCGCCGGTCGCGGCGCGCCGTCCGGCCGAGGACCGGCTCCGCCTCGCGCGGCCGCGCCTCGTCCGGCGCGCGTGGCAGGGGCGCGCGCGCCTCGTCCTGCTCCGGCTCGCGCGGCGGGACGGGCTCTATCTCGATCTCCACCTCGCGGCGCGCGCCGCTCGAGCGGGCCTCGAGCGCCGGCCCCGAGGAGCCCGCGATCCGCGCGAGCAACGGGATGGCGGCATGGAGCAGCGTCGCTGCGAGCAGGAAGCGGACCTCTCGGGAGAGCAAGCGCCGAGCACCTTGGTGGGTGCCGGAGAGGGGCGCAAGTGCGTGTTTCGTCGCCGGCGTGCTCACGGCGTGCTCGCGTCACCGCTCGCGCGCACCTGCGCGGCCCCGGGCACACCCCACCCGCTCCCTCGCTTTGCGGTCCGACAGGCTCACCCGCGCGTGTTCCAGCAGGGGCCAGGGTCTTACGGCCACGCTTAAATATGCGCGTACGGAACGGTTGTCGCTTGAGCTCGAGACCGTACTGGTCGATGCTCCGCCTGCCGCGACGCCTTCCGGGTTCACGGCAGGAGCAGAAACGCAGCGTGCTGCCGCCGTGCGGCGCGCTCACGGAACAGACGCAGCGCCTGGCGAACCAGGGCTGGGCGCTACATCCCCGTTGTAAGGGAGGGGTATCGAAATGAAGGGAAACGTGCGCGCTGACGGGTCGCCTGCGGACCTATCGCCGACGCCCACGCCGCCGCCCGTCACCGTGGTCCAGGGCTGCCCGGATCGCGGTCTTCCCCTCGACCTGCCGCCCCTCGGCATGGCCCCCGCGCCGGAGGAGCAGGCGTTCCTTCCCGATTTCGCCGCTCCAACGCTGCAGGGGACGCCGCCCTTCCCCGGGGCCGGGCCGTACGGCTCCTGGTCCGCGCCCTCGCCGGGCGAGCGCCGCGCGCGCGTGTGGCGCGCCCTCGGGGCGTTCGTCCTGGCCGCGGCCACCGTGATCGTCGTCGTCGCCATCACCGCGCGCGGGCTCGTCGCGCGCATGCCGGCCGCCTCCGCCGAGGCGTTCCGCGCCATGACCCCCGTCAACCGCGCGTCGCTGCTCGCGCTGCGCTCCTCGCGCGAGGACGCCGGCGCGAGCGCGGCCGTCGCGCCGGAGGGGCTCGCGCGCTTGCAGCTGCCGGCGCCGCCGCCCGAGCCGGCGACGCCGCCGCCCGCGATCCGGCACGAGGGCTACGCGTCGATCCGCGGCGGCGTGCTCTTCACGCCCGACACGTTCAGGCCCACCGGGTCGAGCTACGATCTCCTGCTGCACTTCCACGGCAACACCCAGCTCGTCCGCGAGAGCGCCGAGGTCGCCGGGCTGAACGCCGCGGTCGCCGTCATCAACCTCGGCATCGGCTCGGGCGCGTACGAGGACTTCTACGCGACGCCGGGCGTCTACGAGAGCCTGCTCGCGGACATCGACCGGGCGCTCGCGCAGCGCGGGCTGCCGACTCCGCGGCTCCGCCGGGTCGCCCTCTCCTCGTGGAGCGCGGGCTACGGCGCGATCGCCAAGATCCTGGAGCTCCGCCGCGGCGCCGAGACCCTCGACGCGATCCTCGTCACGGACGGCATCCACTGCGGCTTCGTCCCGGAGCAGCCGAGCGGGCTCAACCCGCTGCAGCTCGCCTCGTTCGCGCGCGCCGCGCAGCTCGCCGCCTCGGACAAGCTGCTGTTCACCATCACGCACTCGGAGATCGACCCGATCGCGTACGCCAGCTCCACCGCCACGGCCAGCTACCTGCTCGACGCCGCGGCAGGGCACCACGTCGAGCGGTCGCCCGCGTCGGACGCGCCCCCGCACCTGCGGCTGCGCGCGGCCGAGGGCGCCGTCTCGAAGAAGCTCGAGAAGCAGATGATCCCGACCACCGAGGCGAGCGTCGGCGAGCTCCACGTCCGTGGGTTCCGGGGCAACACGCCCGAACACCACATGGCGCACCTGCTCCAGATGGCCTCGACCGTCCTCCCGGAGCTCGTCGAGCGCTGGCGCGTAGGCGGCGATCCGCCGTCGTCCGGGCGCTGATCGCGCCTGTCCGCCAGGCCACCCCGGCGCGCCTCTGTCCGGCCAGGCCGCCGATGGGCGCGCCTGCCCGCTGGGCCGTCCACCGCGCCCGCAGGCGGCGGGGTCAGCTCCGGCTCCGCGCCTCTGCCATCCAGGCCTCGATCGCCGTGGCCACCGGGTGATCCACCCCGAGCTCCGCCTCGGCGAGCGCGAGCGCCCGCTCGTACAACGGCAGCGCCGTGGACAGCCGCCCCGCGGCGTGGTGGACCTGCGCGAGCCGGACCAGCGTGGGCCGGAGCGACGGGTGGGCGGCCCCGGCCAGCGCCTCCCGCGCGGCGAGCGCGCGCTCGTACAGCGCCGCCGCCTCGGCCGCGTCCCCGAGCGCCTCCCGCGCGGCCGCCAGGTTGTGCAGGATCGACGCGAGGAGCGCCCCCTCCACGCCCGCCCCCGCCTCGGCGATCTCGAGCGCCCTCCGGAGCATCACCTCCCGCTCGGCGGTCGGGAGGTCCTCTTCCAGCTCCAGGAACGTGGCGGCGTTGTAGAGCGCCTCTGCGACGAGCGCGTGACGGGCACCGAGCGCCCCCTCCCGCAGCGCGATCGCCCGCCGGAAGAGCGGCGCCGCCTCGGCGCGGGCCCCCCGCCTGCCGAGCAGCAGGCCGAGCCGGTTCAGCAGCGCCGACAGCTCGATGGGGTCGGGGTCGCGCATCCGCTCGTAGCCCGCGAGCATCCGGCGGAACAGCGCCTCGACGTCCTCGAGCTCGCCCTGCCGCTCGAGGATGGCGGCCAGCTGCTCGAGCAGCCTCGGCAGCGGGGGATCGGTGCTCGCCGCCGCCTCGGCGATGGCGATCGCCCTCGCGGAGCTCGCGCGCGCCTCGTCCAGCCGCCCCTGCGCGAGCCGGGCCGAGCTCAGCGCGTAGAGCGGCGCCGTCAGCTCGGCGTCCCCCTCACCGTAGATCTCCTCGGCGATCCGGAGCGCCCGCGCGCACGTCGCCTCCGCGTCGGCGTGGCGCGAGCCGGCGAGCTCGGACGCGGCCACGTCGAGTAGGCGCCGGTACTCTCTCCCCCTCCACCAGCGCAGCACGGCGCGATCCGGTCGCATCCTCCTCTACTACCTCGTCCCCACCCGGGAGGGCGAGAAGGCCGGCAGGGACGTCCGGCGCGCACCGGCCGGCGTCCGGCGGCGGCACCCGACAAGGATGATCGGAAGAGCATCGCGCGGGCGCGGAGCAGTGTACTCTGCTCGCAGGATCTCGTGGCGCGAAGGTGCGATGCAAACGCTCGATGCCAGCAACTGGCGGTTCCCGTCGATCGGGGCTATGGCGCACGGCGCATGGTGCAGCGCCTCACGGCCGGCCTCTCGCGCGGGGGTCCCGGCCTCACGAACGGGGCGATCGTGGAGGCGATCGAGGAAAGGTCGCCAAGGACATTTCTTCCGTTTAGACTGCCCCGACGGCCCCACGCGCCGACGCTCCCCACGATCATGAGGTCCAGGCTCACGCATCGCGAGGCATCGTCACCGAGGGGAGGGCTCGCCCGCGCCCGCACGGGGAAGGCGACGGAGTTCATATGAGTGGTGCCAACGAAAACGTCGTCGATGAAGTAGCGCGCAGCGAGCCGATCGATCCGTTGCTCGGAAAGGTGCTCAACGGAAAGTTCAAGATCCTTTCCCAGCTCGCGACCGGCGGCATGGGCACGATCTATCGCGGCGAGCAGATCCCGCTCGGGCGCCCGGTGGCGATCAAGGTCTTGATCCCGAACCAGGCCTCGCGGCAGCTCGACCCGAACTTCCACAAGCGCTTCTTCCTCGAGGCGAGCATCCTCGCGCGCCTCCAGCACCCGAACATCGTCACCGTCTTCGACTACGGCCGCATCGAGGCCGATGATCAGGACCGGTTCTTCATGGCGATGGAGTTCCTCGAGGGCGAGACGCTCTTCCGGCGCGTGCGCCGGCAGGGGCGCCTGCCGCCGCCCGAGGCGATGCGCATCGCGCGGCAGATCGCGCGCGGGCTGCGCGAGGCGCACAAGCACGGCGTCGTCCACCGCGACCTCAAGCCGTCGAACGTCATGCTCGTCTCCAACGAGGACGCGGAGGAGGCGGTCAAGATCCTCGACTTCGGCCTCGTGAAGCAGCTCGGCGACGACTCGGAAGAGCTCACGCAGCAGGGCGCGTTCCTGGGCTCGCCCCGCTTCATGTCGCCGGAGCAGATCTCGCACGGCAAGGTTGACCTCAGGACCGACATCTACTCGCTCGGCGTCATCCTCTACCAGATGCTCTGCGGGAAGGTCCCGTTCGAGTCCGAGAAGTCGATCCAGATCCTGATGGCGCACCTCCAGCAGCCGGTGCCGCGCATGAAGGAGCGGAACCCGGACGTCGACATCCCGGAGCCGCTCGAGGCGCTCGTGATGCGCTGTCTCGCGAAGGATCCGGACGGCCGGCCCGCGACGATGGACGCCCTCATCCAGGGCCTCGGCGAGTGCGCCCGCGGCATGGGCGTGACGACCGCGTTCGGCGGCACGCAGATCACCTCGTTCGAGTCGCTGCCCGGCGTGCAGATCTCGTCGCGTTCGTCCACGGTGCAAGCGCTCAAGGACGCGGTGACGCTCCCCGCGCCGTCGAGCGATGACGATCCGAGCGGGCGCACCTCCGGCGTCGGCTCGGGCCCGGGCGCCGCCGCGACCGCGGCGGGCGCGTCCAAGGGCGCGACCGGCGCGCAGGAAGCGCCCTCCGGCGGCGGGCGCAAGGCGGTGATCTTCGCCGCCATTGGCGCGGTCGTCGTGGCGGCGGGCGCGTTCGCGCTGACCCGCAAGCCCGCGCAGAACAGCGAGGCCACGCCCGAGGTCGCGACCGCGCCGACGACCGCGCCCGCGGCGACCGGCACGCCCAGCGAACACAAGGGCGCGCCCTCGTTCATGCTGATCATCGAGTCGATCCCGGCGGGCGCCGAGGTCCTGGAGGACGGGAAATCGCTCGGGCAGACGCCGCTCCAGCTCTCGATCGCGAACGACGAGGTGCGCGCGTCGCCTCGCCGGCTGACCCTGCAGAAGGAAGGCTTCCAGCCCTACTCCATCGTGCAGGGGCCGTCGGAGATGTCCGTGCAGACGGTCGCACGGCTCGCGCAGGTGGCCGCGCCCGCGAAGACCGACGACGCGCCGTCGAACACGAGCTCGGGCGGCAGGCGAAACTGGGGCCGCCCCGTTCGCCCCGCAGCGCCCACGGCCACGTCGAAGCCCAACCCTCCGGAGAACACGGCGCCGTCGATCCGGATCGACCGGTAGCGATCAGGGCGCGCCCGACGAGCACCATCGGCTAGCCCCTGATTTCACCGCGCCGCAAGGGCGTGGTGCAGGGGCCATGCGCTAGCTTCCTGGCCGCGCATGTCCCGCCTGCTCATCGTCTCGAACCGCCTCCCCGTGACCGTCCACGCCGATCAGGGGGACGTCTCCGTCGTCCCCTCGGCGGGCGGCCTCGTGACCGCGCTACGTGGCCCCCACGAGCGGCACGGCGGCCTCTGGCTCGGATGGCCGGGCGACCTCGCGCAGCTCACCGAAGAGCAGCGCCGAGAGGTCGAGGAGCGGCTCGATCAGCTCGGCGCGGTCCCGGTGCACCTCACGTCGGCCGAGGTGAGCCGCTACTACGACGGCTTCTCGAACAGCGTCCTGTGGCCGCTGTTCCACTACCTCGTCGAGAAGCTGCACCTCGACGCCCGGCAGGACTGGGAGAGCTACCGCGAGGTGAACGAGCGCTTCGCCGACGCCATCGCCTCCCGGTACAGGCCGGGCGACAGGGTGTGGATCCACGACTACCAGCTCACGCTCGTGCCGGCGATGCTGCGGAGGCGCATCCCCGACGCGCGGATCGGCTTCTTCCTGCACATCCCGTTCCCCGCGGCCGAGGTCTTCCGGATCCTGCCCTGGAGGGAGCAGGTGCTGCGCGGCATGCTCGGCGCCGACGTCGTCGGGTTTCACACGACGGCCTATCGGTACCACTTCGTCTACTCCGCCGCGCGCGTGCTCGGGCTCGATCCCGATCTGGAGACGCTCGCGTACGAGGGGCGGCGGGTGCGGCTCGGCGCGTATCCGGTCAGCATCGACGTCGACGAGTTCGTGCGGCTCGCGCGGGACGAGGAGGTCCGCGCCGAGGCGCGGCGCATCCGCGAGAGCGCCAAGGGCCGGAAGATCGTGCTCGGCGTCGATCGGCTCGACTACACGAAGGGCATCCCGCGGCGCATGCTCGCCATCGAGCGCTTCCTGGAGCGCGAGCCCGAGCTCCGGAGCAAGGTCCGGTTCATCCAGCTCGCGGTGCCGACGCGCGAGAAGGTCGACGCCTACGCCGACTTCCGGCGCGTCGTGAACGAGCTCGTCGGCCGCATCAACGGCAGCTACGGGACGCTCGACGACATCCCGATCCACTTCCTGCACCGGTCGATGCCCATGGCCGGGGTCGTCGCGCTCTACCTCGCGGCCGACGTGATGATGGTGACGCCGCTGCGCGACGGGATGAACCTCGTTTGCAAGGAGTACGTGGCCTCGCGGATCGACGACACCGGCGCGCTCGTGCTGAGCGAGTTCGCGGGCGCGGCCGCCGAGCTGATCGAGGCGCTCCAGGTCAACCCGCACGACATCGACGCGGTGGCGTCGACGATCCAGCGGGCGCTGGTCATGTCGCCGTCCGAGCAGCGCGTCCGGATGCAGGCGCTCCGCCGCCGCGTCGTGACGCACGACGCGCACCGCTGGTCGCACCGCTTCCTGAACGATCTCGAGCGCGCGAGCGGCGCGGCGCCCGCGGTGGGGGCCGTCCGGCGGCCTGAAGGCGCGCCCCAGGGGAGCACGATCGCGAGCGCGCTCAGCGCGCCGTCGCTGATCGTGATGCTCGACTACGACGGCACGCTGGTCCCGCTCGAGGCCATGCCCGAGCTCGCTCAGCCGGACGAGGCGCTCGTCGCCGAGCTGCGCGAGCTCGCGGCGCGCCCGCGGACGCAGGTGCACGTGGTGAGCGGCCGGCCGCGCGAGGACCTCGAGCGGTGGCTGGGCGAGCTGCCCATCAGCCTCCACGCGGAGCACGGGTTCTTCTCCCGCGCCGCGCCCGGCGAGCCCTGGGTGGCGCTCCGCGAGGCCGCGCTCGACTGGAAGCCGAGGGTCCGCGACATCCTGCAGGGATTCGTCGACCGCACGGCGGGCAGCTTCATCGAGGAGAAGATGGTGTCGATCGCGTGGCACTACCGGGCCGCCGACCCGGAGCTCGCCAGCCAGACGGCCCGCGAGGTGCCCCTGGAGCTCGGCGAGGCGCTGCGCGAGCACGATCTCGAGCTCATCCCGGGCCGCAAGGTGCTGGAGGTGCGGCTCCGCGGGGTCAACAAGGGGGTGATCGTGCCGCGGGTGCTCGCGACGATGGGGCCCGACGCGGTGGTGATCGCGCTCGGCGACGACAGGACCGACGAGGATCTGTTCGCGGCGCTCCCCCCGACCGCCCTCACGATCCACGTGGGCGGCGGGGAGAGCTCCGCGGCGTTTCAGCTGCCCGACCCGGCCTCGGCGCGTCGCTTGCTGCGCGCGCTCGTGGCCTGAGGGTTCGCGCCGCGGCTCACGCCCCGGCGCGGCGACCGCGCCGCCGGAGGGCGGCGCCGAGGAGCGCCGCCGCCCCGGCGAGGAACGCCCCCGAGCCGGCGACCGGCCCGCCCGCGAGCGCCCCGCCGACGCTGCACGCGCTGGCGTGGGGGTCGTGCGGCGCGTCCGCGTCGCCCTGCGCGGCCTCGGGGCACGCAGCGGCGCGCGCCGCGGTGTCGTCGCCGGCCGCGTCGCCGTCCGCGGCGCAGTCGCCGGCGGACGCGTTGCCTTCGGCGTCGGCGTCGCTGGCATCGACGTCGTCGGTGTCGCCGGCGCCCGCCTCACCGTCGCTCGGGGCGGCGTCCCCGTCGACGTTCCACTCTTCCTCCACGGCGCTGCTGTCGCTGTCGCCGAGGTCCCGATCGCTGTCCACGGTCCTCATGGCGAGCGCCGCGAGGCTGGAGCCGGACTCGTAGGCCCCGATGTCGATCGCGCCGGCGACCGGCCGCTGCAGCGGTCGGCTGGCCGCGCGCACGCTCCTCACGGGCGAGGACTGCGGCGCGGCGAGCGGCCTCGGGAACGGGTGCCCTGCCGGGCTCGGCGTCGCGCTGGAGCCGGCGTTGACGAGCGGGCTGTTCGACGCCGGGCGGAGGTCCAGCGAGCCGAGGTTGGTGAAGCCGGGGTCGGCGCCCTGCACCGTGCCTGTCCACGCCGCGGGGAGGGCCGAAGAGCCGGTGGGGACCCAGTTGTTCGCGCCCGAGATCAACGCCGCTCCCGTCTTCCAGGTCGCGCTCCTGTCGACATAGACCTCCACGCCGCCGCCGCCGCGCCGATAGAACACGTTGTTGCTCATCTCGACGCTCTCGATTCCATCGAACATCCTGAGCGCCGGCCGCGACCCGGGGGCGAGCAGGAACGTGTTGTTGACGAACCGGAAGCGGCCCCACGTCTGCCCCGTGCCGTCGCCCCCGACGCGCACGGCGAAGTGCTGGCCGGTCTTGACGAGGACGTTGCCCACGACGTCGGAGTCCTCGCGCGCGAGCCCCTCGTCCTGGCCGTCCG
This sequence comes from Sorangium aterium, assembly GCF_028368935.1. Lineage (NCBI taxonomy): Bacteria > Pseudomonadati > Myxococcota > Polyangiales > Polyangiaceae > Sorangium > Sorangium atrum. The sequence continues at coordinate 2,034,488 of NZ_JAQNDK010000002.1, forward strand.
GCCCGATCAGCTCGAGCTCGTGGTATTTCGCGCCCTCGATCCAGTTGTAATAGATCTCGTTCCGCTCCGCGCGGCTCTTCACGTTGTTGCCGCCATTGCCGTCGTGCACATAGCAGTGCCGCATGCGGAACACGGAGCCGAGGCGCGTCTCCTCGTCGGTCGCGATGTAGATGGGGTGCCTGCTGTCGCCCGAGCCGCAGGCATAGACCTCGACGTACTCCAGCGTGAGGGAGCCCGACTCGGAGTCGGCGCCGAGGATCCCGTGCCCGGCGCAATCGTGCACCACCGAGTCGCGGATCGTGATGTCGTGCGCTTTGTTGAACACGCAGCGGCCCGAGCCGCCGGTGATGTCGAAGCCTTCGAAGGTATAGTGATTGCCAGCGAAGACCACCGTGTTCGTCCCCCCGGATAGGACCGGGCGGCGGCCGTTCACGCGAACGCCGCGGATCGTGATCTTCTGCGCCTCGGTGCCCGACTTCTTGAAGAACAGATCCCCCGGATAGGTCGCGTCGCCCTCGACCAGGACCACGTCCCCGGCAGCGAGGCGAGGGGCGACCTCCGCGAGGCTCGCATGAGGCTTGCCCCGCCCCACCTCGTACGTCGCTGCGCTCGCCGGCGAGGCGGCGAGCAGCACGGAGAGCCCGATGCCCGGCGCGACGAGAGAGAGTGTGACGAGGTGCCTTGTGTTGAGTTGCTGCATTGGCGTACTGTCGCGTGCTGTAGAGTCCGAGTGCAAGCTGCTTTTTAATGAAATGCATGATGGGTAATTCAGGCGACACCTGACGGCGGGAATTCCTGTGGTTATTCCCGCATGCCCAGCGGCTGTCACCATTGCTGAGAATCCTCGAGGTCTGCCATTTCTCGATAAAATTTGGTAAATAAAAGCAAGTCGGTGCGAACGCCGCGAAGAGCGTGAAGAGCAGGTAAGAGCGGGTGAAGCGCAGGTGAAGCGCGCGAGGAGCGGGAGTAGCGGGAGGAGCGCGACGGGCGGGAGGAGCGCGAGGCGGGCGGTTCCTCTCGGCACGCGCGTCGTTCCGTGCCATGGAGCCGGCCATGTTCCCGGTTGTCCTCGCCTCCACGTCGCCCTTTCGGAGGGCGCTCCTCGATCGCCTCGGGCTCGCGTACGAGGCCGTCGCGCCGGCCTTCGAGGAGATCGCGCCCGAGGGGATGTCGCCCCTCGCGTGCGCCCGCCTCTTCGCGGAGGGGAAGGCGCTGAGCCTCACGCCCGCGCGGGAGGGCGCCGTGATCATCGGCGCCGATCAGGCGCTCGAGCTCGATGGGGAGCTCCTCCGCAAGCCGGCCTCGCTCGACGAGGCGGCAGACCAGCTCGGGCGGCTCGCGGGGCGCGTCCACGCGCTCCACACCGCCGTCGCGGTGCACGCGCCGCCGGCGGTGCCGCTCGCGGCCGGCGAGCCGCGGACGCTGGCCGAGATCGTCACGGTGGAGCTCCGCGTCCGCCCCCTCGGCCGCGCGCAGATCCGCCGCTATGTCGAGCTGGATCGGCCGATCGGCAGCGCGGGAGGGTACCTCTTCGAGAGGCACGGACCGTGGCTGTTCGACGACGTGCGCCACGCCGACGAGGCGGCCATCGTGGGGCTGCCGCTCGTCCCGCTCTGCCGCCTGCTGCGCCGCTTCGGGGTCGATCTGCTCGACCCGCCCGCGCGCGCGTGAGCGCAGACGTGCGCGCAGGCGTCAGAGCGCGCCGGCAGGCTCCACGCAGGCCGGGCAAAGAGCCTGCATCCTGGGAGATACGGTAGGTTCCCGCCAAACCGCGCCATTGCGCGTCGGCGCGATCCGAGCACCGGGAAGAAGTCCGAGGGAACCAGGAATATGCCGGCTTCCCCAGGCGCTTCGCTGTCCGACGGCGCAGGCGGGGGGGCCGCTGCGCTGTGTGCGTGCCGGGGCTTCCAGGGAGGGGCGGCCGTGGCGCGCCCGTTGCTAATCGTGGTTCCAGGGTCGAGCCTGCCGCTGGGCCCTCGCGGATGCGCATCTTCTGCCGGGCGACGCCGACAGGGCGGGCCAGGCGCTCGACGAGGTGAGGCGATGATGGAACGCCCGCCCTTCAACGCGGCCGAGGCGCTCACGGCGGCTGATCTGATCCTGTCCTGGTCGGCCCTGCAGAACGAGGAGCGGGTGCAGGCCTATCGCCGCCTGCGGCGCGAGGAGGCGGAGGACTTCTTCGAAGGTCTTCCCACGGCCGACCAGGCCGCGCTCCTGGCGGGCCTCACGAAGGGCGAACGCAGGCTGTGGCTCCGCCTGCTCGCGCCCGACGACGTGGCGGACATCCTCCTCGAGGTGGCGCCGGCCGACCAGGCGGAGCTCCTCTCCTTGCTCGACGAGCCGACGCGGCGCGAGGTGACCGCGCTCCTCGCGTACGCCGAGGATGAGGCTGGCGGGCTCATGAGCCCGTGGTTCGCGCGCGTGCGGCCGGAGGCGACGGTCGACCAGGCGATCAGCTACCTCAAGCGGCAGGCCAGGGATCACCTCGAGACCATCTACTACGGTTATGTGCTCGACGCCGAGCAGCGGCTGCGCGGCGTGGTGTCGCTGAGACAGCTCATGATCGCCCCCGGCGACCGGCGCGTCAGCGACGTGATGAAGACCGATATCGTGTCGGTCAACGAGGACGCCGACCAGGAGGCCGTGGCGCGGCGCTTCGCGGAGCACGATCTCGTGGCGATACCCGTCGTCGACAGCGAGGGTCGGATGAAGGGGATCGTCACCGCAGACGACATCGTGGACGTCGTGGAAGAGGAGGCGACCGAGGACATCCAGAAGCTCGGCGGCATGCAGGCGCTCGACGCGCCCTACCTCCGGACCCCCATCTCCAGGATGCTCGGCAAGCGCGCGGGCTGGCTCTCGGCGCTGTTCGTGGGCGAGCTCCTCACCGCCACGGCGATGGGGCACTACGAGAGCGAGATCGCCCGCGCCGTCGTGCTCGCCCTCTTCGTGCCGCTCATCATCTCGAGCGGGGGCAACTCCGGCTCTCAGGCGACGACGCTGGTCATCCGGGCCATGGCGCTCGGCGAGATCCGGCTCGCCGACTTCTGGCGCGTCAGCCGCCGGGAGCTCGCGTCGGGCCTCGCGCTCGGCGGGATCCTCGGCACCATCGGCTTCGCGCGCGTCATCGCCTGGGAGAAGCTCTTCGGGGCCTATGGCCCGCACTACGGGCTCCTCGCGCTGGCCGTCGCGATCAGCCTGGTCGGCGTCGTGACCTGGGGCACGCTGGCGGGGGCGCTCCTGCCGTTCGTGCTCCGGGCGCTCCGCTTCGACCCGGCGAGCGCCTCGGCCCCGTTCGTCGCGACGCTCGTCGACGTCTCCGGCCTCGTGATCTACTTCAGCGTGGCCGAGCTCCTGCTCCGCGGGGTGCTGCTGTGAAGCGGGCGAGCGCCCCCCGCGCGCGCCCCGGCAGCCTCCTCGAAGCGCGCGACCGGGGAGAGCCTGGGCGACCGGGGCCTAGGGGTGGACGCGCGACGCGAGGTAGCGCGCCACATACGCGCCGATCACGCGCGCGTCCTCGCGCCAGCGGCCGCCGGGCTTCAGCTTGTCCGCGTCCGCGGAGCTCAGGTTCGTGTTCGGGATGGGCGACGCCGTGCGGCTCGAGAACTGGACCTCATCGAGCACCCGGCCGTCTGGCGTCGTGAGCCGGAGCGTCAGCCGGATCTGGCTCGGGGCCGAGGAGACGACCGCGTAGAAGCCTGGATTCATGTAGCCGATATAGGGCTTGATCACGAACGGCGCCGACGTGGGGCCGTCGGACGGCGCGACCTCGATGCCCTCCTCCTGGGCCGTGGCGACCAGCGCCTTCGTGAACTCCTCGTTGATGGACTCCTTGTCCGCCACGAAGCGCTGGTGATCGTCCGCGTCCTTGCCGGCGAGGTACTGGTCCTCGCGCTGGTCGAGGATGAAGAGGCCCACGTAGTCGATGGGCATCAGGGCGAAATACCGCTGGCCGACGAACGTGTCGGGGCTCGCCTGGGTCACGACGCGCCAGCGCGGCGCGCACCCGGCGAGGGCCGCGACGCCGAGCAGCGCGGCCGCGATGAAGCTGCGACGGTGCATGAAAGTCTCCTTCAGAGGGCTCGCCTTGTAGGCCATGTCCGAGCGAGCTGGCAAGGGCGGTGCAGCGCGCCGCGCCCGGGCGGGCCGGTCCGGCGCCGCGCGCCGGCGCTGCAGCGGCCCGAGCGCGCCCTCCGACCCGGACGGGGCAGGCGGCCCGCGGCCCGCGTATTCGACGGCGCGGGCTCGCCCCGCGCTCGCGCGCGCCTGTGCACTGGGCGGACATGACCCGAGCTGGCCTGTCGGATGCATGTTGGATTCGACAGCTGCAATGGCTACCTCGCACGAGGATGCCTTTCTATCGACGCTGGAGGTAAACCCATGATCCCGAATTTCGTAGCCGGTCTCTTCAGCCTTTTTCCCATCTTGGTGCTCCCCTTGCTCGGCGCCGATCCGCCGGAGGACGCCGGCGATAGCGGCTCGCAGGTGGGCCAAGGCTCCGAGCTGGAGATCCCAGGCTTGCCCGGGGAGGGCGCCTCGCGGTTCGCCTATTCGATCTCCTGCATCGAGGGCAGCACGGGAAAGAAGACCTTCCTCACGGAGGACGACTTCTGCAGCGCCCTGCGCGACGAGCAGGTCTGCTCCGAGAGCGCGGCCATCTTCGCGCTCTTCCACGGCTGCCCCTGAGCGCCCGCGCGGCGGCGGTACAAACCCTTGACATTCGAGGGGGGCCTTGCTCTTCCTAGCGAGCGCGGACCGCCCCGCGCGGCCCTCCCCCCACGAGGTCGCGCGCCTCGGAGGCTCAGATCGTGACGAACCTCTATCTCATCCGGCATGGAGAAGCGCTGGTCAACGTGAACCATATCGTGGGCGGGATGCGCGGGGACACCGGGTTGACGCAGCTCGGCATCCTCCAGGCGGAGCGCCTGCGCGATCGCCTGGCCGCGACGCGCGAGATCCCCGCCGACGTCCTGATCGCCAGCACCTATCGCCGGGCGCAGCAGACGGCCGAGATCGTCGCTCCCGCCCTGGGGCTGCCCGTCACGCTCGACGACGAGATCCAGGAGCTCCGCCCCGGCGAGGCGGACGGGATGCCGGTCGGCGAGGCGATGGTGCGCTATGCGATCGATTTCGAGCGCGAGCCGTACCGGCCGGTGAGCCCCGGTGGAGAGAGCTGGGCTCAGTTCATGCTGCGGGTCTCCGTCGCCCTCGATCGCGTCACCCGTGAGCACGAGGGGCGGACGATCGTCGTCGTCACCCACGGCGGCTTCATCGACGTCGCGTTCCTCCATTTCTTCCGGATGAACGCGCTCGCCTTCCCGAGCGCGCACTTCGCCACCCGCCACACCTCGCTCACCCACTGGCAGCGAAGGCGGCGCTGGGGTCGGGCCGAGGCCTGGCACCTCATCTATTACAACGACTGCGCGCACCTGCGCGACGTCGAGCGGACCGTGCGCATCCCCTGGGCGGAGCTCTCCACGCTGGCGCCGAGGCTCGCGGAGGATCCGTCTGGGCCGCCGTCCTCCGAGAGCGGCGAGGGGCGCTAGCGGGTAGGCAGACAGGCAAGCGCCCGCCCGCGGTCCCTCCCGGCCCTCGCGCTTGCGCCTCCGCCTCGGGGCGAGCTACATGACCCGTATGATGGGTCCCGTTCACGCAACCTTCCTCATCGCCGCTCCCGACCAGCCCGGTCTCGTCGCGCGACTCGCAGGGTTCTTCTACGACATCGGCCTGAACATCATCGACGCGAGCAATCACACCGATGCGTTCATGGACGAGGGCCCGCGCTTCTTCATGCGTCTCGTCGTCGATCTGTCCGGCCTCGCCTCGCCGGCCGCCGTCGCCGCCCTGGGCGGCTCCGCCACCCGCAGCGCGATCGAGGCCGCCTTTCGCGAGCTCGCCTCGGCGCTCTCGGCGCGATGGTCGGTGGAATACAGCGATCACGTCCCGAAGATGGCGATCCTGGTCACCAAGGATCCTGCGTGCCTTTACGATCTGGTGCTCCGGCAGCGCGCGGGCGAGCTCCGCTGCGAGATCCCGCTCGTGATCTCCAACCACCCCACGCTCGAGGCGGTGGCCGAGAGCTTTCGAATCCCTTTCTTCTGCATCCCCATCACCCCGGAGACCAAGCGCGAGCAGGAGCGTCAGGTGCTTCACCTGCTGAAGAGGCACCATGTCGATCTCGTCGTGCTGGCGCGGTACATGCAAATCCTCTCCGAGCAGATGCTCGATGAGGGGCCGCCCGTCATCAACATCCACCACGGGTTCCTGCCCGCGTTCCAGGGCGCGAAGCCTTACCATCAGGCGCACGCGCGCGGCGTGAAGCTCATCGGCGCGACGGCGCACTATGCGACGCGGGACCTGGATCAGGGGCCGATCATCGAGCAGGACGTGGCGCGCGTGAATCACCAGATGGGCCCCGAGGAGATGACCCGGATGGGGCGTGACGTGGAGCGGCTCGTCCTCTCTCGCGCCGTCCGGGCGCACCTGGAGCGGCGGGTCATCGTCGAAGGCCGCCGCACCGTTGTTTTTTAGGTCTCCAAACAATGCCCCGACCGACCTGGCAGTCGGGGCATTCTGGGCGATCGAGAGCGGGTGAGGTGGGCGCGGCAGGGCGTGCTCTCCTGGGAGCCCGACGAGCGCGCGCGCGGGGCGTTACGGCCGGCCCTGCTGGCCGGGCGCGCTGATCTGGCCCTGCTGACCATAAGCGCCCGACTGGGAGATGGCCGCCTGGCCAAGGCCGGCCTGCTGACCAGCATAACCCTGCATCCCCTGGCTGGATTGCTGGCCGGCATAACCGCCGAACCCGGCCTTGGACGGCATCTGCGCCTGCCCGGGGAACATCCCGGCCTGGCTCGGCACGAGCGCGCCCTTGCCAGGGAACATCCCGGCCTGGCTCGGCACGAGCGCGCCCTTGCTGGGGAGCATCTGGCCCTTGCTCGGTCCGAGCATGCCCTTGCTGGGGAGCATCTGGCCCTTGCTCGGTCCGAGCATGCCCTTGCTGGGGAGCATCTGGCCCTTGCTCGGTCCGAGCATGCCCTTGCCGGGGAACATCTCGCCCTTGCTCGGGCCCATCTGGGCCTGTCCGGGCGCGAGCTGCGCCGCGCCCATCCCCATGTATCCGCCTCTCTCCTCCTCCAATGCTTGATTGACGGCCCCGGTCTCGTCGTCACCGGGATCGGTTTGATCGAAGTCCGCGTCGTCCGTATTCGCGGTACAACCGGCGGCCAGAGCAGCGAAAAGAAATGCAGGCACCAGCATCTTGCTATGAATCGACATGATCGTTCCCCCCGATGTCCGCGAGGGCCCACCAGGCCCAGACATCTCGGCTCACCGCAGAGCAGAGTGTGTGCCCGGCGGAGCTGTGCAGACGTTTCCGCTCCCAGCGTGCTTGACGTCCGCGAGGGGTGAATGCAGCGCGCTCGCTCGAGCAGCGCCCCGCAGCGGGGCCCGCGCGATCCGGGCCGAGCGGATCGTCGAGGAGCGCTGGTTCTGTTTTTCTGCGGCAAAAGGACGTGTCGGGTCCAGCCAGGGCGCACCAGCGGCTCGGCGCGCCCGGTGAAGCCCTACCGCAGGGCGGGCTGCGCTGGTGGCCCCGCCCTGCTCAGGACGCTCTGTGGTGCGTCGCGCGTGCAGCGCTGGCGCGCTGGACGGTTCGTTCGATCGTGGCTTGTCCGCCCCGGTCGCAGCCCGTCAGCGAGGCGCCGCGCGCCCAGGGCGCACCGCGGCGCGGCCGCTGCACATGCGGGACGGGCGGCTCACGCCTCGGGCTTCTTCCCGAACAGCCACTTCTTCGCCTCGTCGTCCATGGGCTGGCTCGGGTTCCGCAGCTCATTTCCGACCGCGAGCCCGCGCTCGACGGCGGGCCTCGCGCGCACCGCGTCGAGCCACCGCTTGAAGTTCGGGAGCTCGTCGGCCGATATCCCGTACCGGTCGTGCGGCATCGCCCAGGGATAGCTCGCCATGTCGGCGATCGAGTACTCGCCCGCCAGGAAAGGCCGGTCCGCGAGCCGCTTGTCCATCACGCCATAGAGCCGGCGTACCTCCTTGGTATAGCGCTCGATCGCATAGGGGATCTTCTCCGGCGCATAGTGATTGAAATGGCCTGCCTGGCCGCTCATGGGGCCGAGGCCGCCCATCTGCCACATGAGCCACTGGGTCACCTCGTAACGACCGCGGACGTCCGAGGGGATGAACTGGCCCGTCTTCTCCGCGAGGTAGAGCAGGATCGCGCCCGACTCGAACACGGAGATCGGCGCCCCGCCGCCCGGAGGGTCGTGATCGACGATGGCGGGCATCCGGTTGTTGGGGCTGATCGCGAGGAACTCCGGCTTGAACTGCTCGCCCCGCCCGATGTTGATCGGGATGAGCTTGTACGGGAGGCCCGTCTCCTCGAGCATTATGCTGATCTTCCAGCCGTTCGGGGTGGGCCAGTAATAGAGATCGATCATCTTGCGCTCCGTGTCCGTGGGGCGCCGCCGATCGCGGCGGCGTGCTGTCTCAGGCGATGGATCGTGCCCGCCGGGCGCCGCGCCGCTTCGCGCTGGCGTCGCCCGGCCCGTCGGGCAATCGGTGGCACGTCGCCCCGTGGGGAGCAACCGGCGATCGGCTGCATGGCCTCAGCGCGGCGATCCCGCCGGGGCGCGCGCGGGCCTCGCCCCGTCGACGAGCGCGCGCAGCGCCGCGATGTGCGCGGGCCCCGTCCCGCAGCACCCGCCCACGATCGTGGCCCCCGCCTCGAGCCAGCGGCGCGCGAGCTCCGCGTAACGCGCGGCCGCCGAGCCGCGCTGGTCGACGCCAACGCCCCAGCCGAGCCCCTCGGCCTCGGCGCCCGCGTTCGCGTAGGCCCCGAACGGGACGCCGCACGCCGCGAGCCGCTCGATGTGCGCGAGCGTGCGAGTCGCAGGGGTGCAGTTGACGAGCACGGCCCTCGCGCCTCGAGAGGCCGCCTCCCGCGCGGCGAGCCCGATGTGCTCGGGCGAGAGCAGATCCGAGCCCGGACCCGCCGTGAACGACACCCATGCTTCGACGCCCGTGGCGACCGCCTCCTCGAGCGCCACGAGCGCCTCGCCGACGTGCGGGAACGTCTCGCAGAGGAGGAGGTCGACGCCCGCGCCCGCGAGCGCCTGCGCGAGCTCTCGGTGCTCCTGCCGCGCGTCGGCCGGGCTCAGGTCGGGCCGGTAGCAATCCTCGAGCGGCGCGATGCTGCCGGCGACCCGGTGCTGCGGGCCCTCGTCGCGCACGGCCTCGCGCGCCAGCGAGACCGCCCGCGCCGCCAGCTCGGCCCAGGCGGCGCCCGCCTGCCTCCGCTTCGTGCGGAACGTGTTCGCCGTGTGCACCGTCGCGCCCGCGCGCGCGTAATCCCGGTGGATCGCGCGGACCACGTCGCGGCCCCGCGCGTCGAGCAGGGCCGCGGCGCTCCAGAGCGGCGCCGGCGTCTCGACCCCGCGCGCGGCGAGCTCGGTCCCGAGCGGGCCGTCGAGGACCACGATGGCAGCCTCGGCGGCCACAGCAGTTGAACCGAGCGGCGATCTGGCCACGTCCACCATGTAGGCTCCGGTATGTCCGCGGCCGGCTCCCACGGCAACCCCTGAGTCGGGTCATGGCCCGTCTGCCGCTCGGGGTAAGCGAGTCCCCGCACAGCGCACCGTCCCGACCACTGTGCGGCAGAAAGAACGATGGAATTATCTTTCGCGCCGGGAAATTACTTGCCAGGTATGGGGGGCCTGCGGCACCGTTGAAATGAATTCATCTTCCCCTCATTCCACTCGACTCGCCGGAGTCGTGGCGTCCGACAAGCAAGCGATCGTTTGCAGGACCGACGCAGGACCGACATGGGGGAGCTCCCGCTGGCCCGCGCGAGGCCAGGCGAGCGCCGTCAGTGAGCCCATAAGAAAGGAACGCCATCATGATTCGACAGTCCATCCGTTCTTCCAAGTCGCTCGCTCTCAGTGTTGCGCTCGGCGTCATCGCAGCAGCCGGTTTTGCCGGATGCAGCGCGTCGGAGGAGGCTCCCGTCGATGACGCGGCGGCGCACGAGCGGATCACCCAGGCGGACGTCTCGAAGGCCCTCGAGACGAGCGAGTTCCTGAACCTCGACATGAGCCGAGACACGGTCTACGCCCTCGACTACTCGGGGGGGCCGATCGACTACGCGCGCATCAAGCTCTCCACCGGCAACGGCAAGGAGATCTTGCTCTCGGAGCAGATGGCCGCCATCGAGCAGGCGGACTACGGCGACTACCCGGCGCCCGCCCTGACGGAGGCGTCGGACCAGCGGTTCAGCATCTCCTCGGACGAGGCCGCCTTCGGGAAGCTGTCGGACAGCGAGCTCGACCAGCTGAAGACCGACGGGTTCTTCTACTCCGAGAAGCCCGTGTCGAGCCCCGGGGCGAAGCCGCAGAGCACCGACCCCGACTGCATCCACGCCTACTGCGAGATTTGTACCGACAACACGACCGGCGGGCACCCCGAGACCTGGCTGCCGGGGACCTTCACCTGCTACCTCATCGAGCACGTGTGGTGCTGAGCCTCGCCTGACGGACTCCTTTCCCCCTCGCTCGCAGGGCCTCGTTGATGCGTTCGCTCTCGGTTTGGTGCGTTGCGCTGCTCGCCCTCGGGGGCACGGCGTGCGGAGCAGACGGACCCGTGCTCCCGAGCGGCCTTCCCCGGCCGGCCGGGGGGATCTACTTCGACTTCGGCGCGGCGCCGGAGGAGGACCGCTTCCGCGCGCTGATGGGGTTCCCGACCCGGGATGTCGCCGGGCTCGAGAGCGCGATCGAGGACATGTACGATCCTGGGAAGCCGGACACGTTCCGGAAGTACATGTCGGTCGAGACCTGGATGGAGCGCCACGCCCCATCCGAGAGCGACGTCGCGGCCGTCGAAGACTGGCTCGTCCAGCAGAAGATGGAGATCCGAAGGCGGTCCAAAAACCGGCTCCTGCTCGAGTTCGCGGGCACGGTCGAGCAGTTCAACGCCGCGTTCGACACGGAGCTCCGCGACTTCGAGCGCGAGAACCCCTCGGCCGGCGGTAAGCCGCTGCGCACGTTCGGCGCGCTCGATCCGCTCAGGCCGCCGCAGCGGATCATCGATCTCGCGTCGGGCGTCGTCTCGGTCGAGATCCCCGCGGACACCGAGCCGCTCGCGGCCGAGGGGGGCTCGATCGAGACGGACCCTCCGCCGGAGCAGGAGAAGGGGTACACGCCCGCGCAGATCGCGCGGGCCTATGGGGTCGAAGCGCTCCACACCGGCGGCCACAGCGGGCAGGGCGTGAAGGTCGGCGTCGTGGTCGGGGCGACGTTCAAGAAGCGGGATCTCCAGTCGTTCTGGCGATCGTTCGGCATTCTCTCGCGCGACAACCCCGTCGAAGTGGTCACCGCCGATCCGATCTCCACGCGTTATGTCGAGACCACGCTGGACATGCAGTGGTCGGGCGCGATGGCGCCCGAGGCCGAGCTCATCGCGTACCAGGGGCCGGACGCGCGCACCCACTCCATCCTCTATGCGTGGAACGAGGCGATCGCTGCCGGCGAGGTGTCGGTGCTCTCGACGTCGTTCGCGCACCGCGAGGAGACGGAGGCGCAGATGATCCGGGAGCAATACAACGAGGCGGCGCGCATGGGCGCGGCGCTCGGGATGACGATCGTCGTCGCGAGCGGCGACTCGAGCAGGCCCGACGTGCCGTCGTCGAGCCCGTATGTGACGTGCGTCGGCGGGACGGTGCTCGAGCTCGGCGACGGCGGCGAGGTCGCGCGCGAGGTGGCGTGGAGCGGCTCCGGCTCGGGCCGATCGCGCGCCTTCGATACGCCGTGGTGGCAGGAGAGCGTCGTCCAGGACGCGCAGGGCACGCGCGCGGTCTCCGATGTCGCGCTGAGCGCGTCGTCGGACTCCCCGTACTGGCTCTACTTCCTGGGCGAGTGGGAGCGGCGCAGCGGCACGTCGTTCGCCGCGCCGGTGTTCGCCGGGCTGATGGCGTCGGTGAACAGCCACCGGATCGCGCAGGGCAAGCCCGTCGCCGGGTGGCTGAACCGGGCGCTGTACACCGATGCGGGCGTGCAGGCCGCCTTCCGCGACATCACCGAGGGCAAGACCCCCGAAGGGTTCAGCGCGGGGCCCGGCTGGGACTATCCGACCGGCTGGGGCGCTCCGCTCGCGGACAAGCTCGCGGAGGCGCTCCCCTAGGAAAGCGTCATCCTCTGGGTCGGATGACGTCCCCCGTCGCGCTCCTCTCGCTCTCGCTCGCTTCGCTCCCGCTCCTCGTGGCGGCGCTCGGCTGTGACCGCCCAGGCCGCTCCGTCGGCCCGACGCCCGCGCCGCCCAGCGTGGCGCCCGCCCCGGCGCGGGAAGGGGCAGCGCAGGCCGCGGACGGCGGCGCGACGCCGGCGACCGCTGCAAGAGACGCCGCGCCCGCTGCCGGCGACGCGGCCGCCGCTGTTGCGGGGGCTTCGCCGCTCCGCGCGGACGCGCCGTTCGTGGAGCTCCCTGTCGAGGGGTTCCCGACCGCCGTGGTGTCGGTGCCGATCGGCGCCACGGCGTGGCGTCCCGTGCTCATCGCGTCGCACGGCAACTACGATCGGCCCGAGTGGCAGTGCCAGGTGTGGCGCGACATCGTGGGTGACGGCGCCTTCGTCCTGTGTCCGAGGGGCGTCGCGCGGCCCGATTCGCCGTCGGCGAGCGACGTCCGCTTCACGTACGAGAGCAACGCCCGCCTGGAGCAGGAGATCGACGCGGGGCTCGCGGCGCTGCGGGCGCGCTTTCCCGAGCACGTGGATCCCGGCGCGGTGCTCTACACGGGCTTCTCGCTGGGGGCGATCATGGGCTCTGCGATCGCCGCGCGCCGGGCGGCGCTCTTCCCGCGCCTCGTGCTGGTCGAGGGCGGACATGACAAGTGGACCCCGGCGACGGCCAAGGCGTTCGCGGACGGCGGCGGGCAGCGGGTCCTCTTCGTTTGCGCGCAAGCCGGGTGCGGCGCCGCCGCTGCCGCGGCCGCCGCGCGCCTCGACAAGGCGGGGGTGCTCGCCCGCGTGGCGCGCAGCAAGGAGGCCGGCCACCGGTACGACGGGCCGGTCGCGGAGGAGACCCGACGGGCGCTGGACTGGCTGATCGACGGCGACCCACGCTGGTGAGCCGGAGCGGCGCGTGGCGCATGGGGAGCGCGCGCGATGAACTGCCGCGGCTGCTCGGCGGGTCGAGATGTCGCGCCGCGCGGGCGGCCTGGTCGGCGGGCGGCCTCTGAGCTAGACGAGGCCAGTTGCTCGTCATGGCTTGCTCTTTCCCGGATGCGCGCGCGCGCCGCCGCGGTGGTCGGCTGCGGCGCGCGTCGGCGCTCGCCGCGGCGGCGCTCGTGGCGGCATGCGGCCCGGGCGAGGAGCCGCCGGGGCGCTCGGCCGCCGCGCAGCCGGCGGCCCTGGAGCCGGCGCTCGCCGACGCGGGCGTCGTGGAGCCGCTGGACGGCGGCGCGGCCGTCGAGGCCGAGCCCGCGGCGTCCAGGGAGGCGCTGCGGCCCGGGCGCGGCGACAAGCTCGCGAGCATCGCGATGCGCACGTTCGTGTACGCCGCGCCCGAGCGCGGCGCGCTCAAGCTCGGTTACCTGCGGGCTGGCGCGATCGTCGAGCGCGCCGCGGCGCCGTCGGGCGACGCGGGGTGCGCCGGCGGGTGGTACGCCATCCATCCCCGCGGCTTCGTGTGCGTCGGCAAGGGCGCCTCGCTCGACCTGGACCACGAGATCGTCGCCGCGACGCCGGCCGGCCCGCGCCGCGGCGAGCCGTATCCGTACCGTTACGTCGTGTCGCGGAAGCCGCCGCCGCACCTCTATGTCCACCTGCCGAGCGAGGCCGAGCAGCGGCGCGTCGAGGGGCGCTCGCGCGCCCAGGGCACCCCTGCGTGGTCCCGCCGCGACGAGGCGCTCCTGGGCGAGCCGGAGCCGCTCACGCCCTTCTACGCGAGCCGCCGCGACCTGCCCAAGCCGCTCGGCGCTGCCGAGAAGGCGCGCTTCCCCGCGCACCGCGGGCGCGCGCGGGCCGACTCGGCCTTCGGCTTGATCTCCACCTTCGAGTGGACAGGGCGGCGCTTCGGACTGACGACCGAGCTCGACCTCATCCCGATCGATCGCACCTCGGCTGTCACCCCCACGGCGATGCGCGGCGTGGAGGTGAAGAGCGAGGGGACCCCCGCGTTCGTCATGCACCACGGGGTGCGCACGCTGAAGCCGGACGCCTCGGGCGAGCTCAGGCCGGACGGCTGGGCGGCGCACCGCTCCGGCTGGGTGCTCACCGGCAAGACGGCCGCCGGCGGCGCCTACGCGGAGACCGACGCGGGCGTGTGGATCCCCGCGTCCGCGCTGCGGGTCGCGCGGCTGGGCCGCGACTTCTGGGGGCACGCGGCGCGCGGAAGGAAGTGGATCGACATCTCGATCGAGCTCCAGACGCTCGTCGCCTACGAGGGCGAGCGCCCCGTCTTCGCGACCCTCGTCTCGACGGGCAGGGGCGAGCTCGGCGATCCCGCGACCACCAGCGCCACCGTGCAGGGCACGTTCTTCATCCGCGAGAAGCACGTCACGGCGACGATGGACGGCGACGAGCTCAGCGAGTCGTCCATCGACCTGCGGGACGTGCCCTATGTCCAGTACTTCCACAACAGCTACGCGCTGCACGGCGTCTACTGGCACGACGCGTTCGGCAAGGTGCGGAGCAGCGGCTGCGTGAACCTCGCGCCCGCCGATGCGGCGTGGCTGTTCGCGTGGACCGATCCCCCCGTCCCCGAGGGCTGGCACGCCGCGTTCAACGACAAGGGCGGGACGCTCGTGTACATCCACGCCTGACCGCGCGCGGGCCGGTGCGGCGACGTGTAATGCCGCCGGACCGCGCGCGCCGGCCATGCATGCAACCCGGGACGACGCTGTTGGCGATCCAACTTCCTGCGCTGAGCTCTGGAGCGGTCGAGCTCAAATGCGGCATGAAGCCGCTGCGGGGCGCGGTCGTCCTCGGGCCCCGCACGTGATCGCACTCGCCACGCTGGAGCGGCTTCCATGAAATCACCTCACCTCGCCGGTCCGAACGCCCTGCTGATGCTCGTCGCTGCGCTCGCCGGCTGCGCGCCGCGCACCCTTCCCGCGAGCTTCCCCGCGTCCTCTGCTGCCTCACCGCAGGCCGCGGAAGCTCCCTCGCCGCGGATCGGCGTCGCCCTCTCGGAGGAGCCTCCGCTGCCCGGCGAGCCCGCCGCGGGCTGGGTCGGGCTCGAGCCGGCGGGGGGCGCCGGCGCCGACCCTCACCAGCACCACCACCACCATCATCACGCCCCGGCGCCGGCGACGCCGCCGGAGGGCGGCCCGGCGGCTGCCAGGCCCGAGGAGCCTGTCCATGCGCACTGAACGCCGGCGATCGCGCGCGCTCGCCTCGCGCCTCCTGCCGCTCGTGGCAGGCCTCGCGCTCTCCTCGGCGGCCGCGGCCGGCTGCGCCGCCCCGTCGTCGACCGCCGACATGGCGCGGATCCGCGAGCTCTCCCGCGTCGAGCTCCCGCCGAGCGCGGCGTCGGAGGAGGTCGATCCGGAGCCGGCCGCCGGCGCGCGCGCCCTCGGCCAGGCGCCGCGGCGGCCGCTCACCGCGGACGCCGCGGTGCGGATCGCGCTGCTCAACAACCGCGAGCTGCGCGCCGTGCTGAAGGAGGTCGGCGTCGCCCGGGGCAACCTCGAGCAGGCGGGCAAGCTCCCGAACCCGGAGATCGCGATCGGGGTGACGCCGCTGCAGGAGGGGGTCGAGCACGCGCACCTCGAGCTCGGGGTCGAGATCGACCTCACGTCGGCGCTCCTCTCGCCGCTCCACGCGAGGGCGGCGCGCTCGGAGCACGAGGCCGCGCGCTACCGCGCCGCGGGCGCGGTCGTCGATCTCGGCTACCAGGTGCGCGCCGCGTTCTACGCCGTGCAGGCGGCGGAGCAGCGCCTGGGCATCGCGAACCGCGCGCTCGACGCGTTCGCCGCGGCCCGCGACGCCGCCCGCGCGCTCTTCGAGGCGGGCAACGTCCCGGAGCTCGACGTGGCGACGCAGGAGGCGGGTTACGAGGAGGCCCGCGTCACGGCCGCGCAGATCGAGCTGGAGCTCCTCTCGCAGCGCGAGCGGCTCACCCGGCTGCTCGGCCTCTCCGGCGCGGCGACCTCCTGGACGATCGCCGGCGCGGTCCCGGCGGCGCCCGACGCGCTCGCCACGCCGCCGCGCGCGGAGTCCCTGGCCTTGCGGGCGAGCCTCGAGCTCGCGGAGCTGCGCAGCCGGCTCGAGGCGGCGGCGGGGCGCGCCGGGGCCTTGCGCGCCGAGGGCTGGGTGCCGGACGTGGCGCTCGGCGTTCACGGCGAGCGGGAGCTCGGCGCGAGCGACGAGGCGCACGAGCACCCGTGGGTCGTCGGCGCCGAGGTCCGCCTCTCGCTCCCGCTCTTCGATCGGCGGCAGGGCGCCGAGGCCGCGCAGGCGGCGGAGTTCGACGGCCTGCTGGAGCGCTACCACGGGCGCGCCGTCGACGTCCGCTCGGCGGTCCGCGAGGCGCGCAACCGGCTGGTGTTCGCGCACGCGCGCGCGCAGCACTACGCGCGCGTGATCCTCCCGGCGCGCAAGCGGGTCCTGGAGCAGACGTTGCTCCAGTACAACGCGATGCAGGTCGGCGTCTTCCAGCTGCTCTCGGCGCGCCGAGAGCAGCTCGACGCCGAGCTCGCGGCGGTCGAGGCGCTGCGCGAGCACTGGACGGCGAAGGCTGCGTTCGACGCGCTCCTGGCAGGGCGCCGCGTCGAGGCCGCGGGGGCCGGAGCTCCCGCGGCGATGCCGAGGGCCTCGGCCACCGGCGAAGGAGGGCATTGACATGGACCGACGTGCTTTCATCCACGCGGGCGGTCTGGCCGCCGGCGCCGCCATCCTCACGCAAGGGCTCGCCCATGCGCAGCAGCGCCCTGGCGCGCCGCCCGCTGCGGGCGCCGCGACGCCCCCGCCTCGCCGGACCGCCGCGCCCGGGGGGCAGCCCGCCGTGGTGACACCGAACGGCAGCACGCTCCCGCTGCGGGTGGTGGACGGCGTGAAGGTCGGCCACCTCGTGGCGGGCCCCCTCGAGCACGAGATCGCCCCCGGCCTGAAGAGCGAGGTGTGGGGCTACAACGGGAGCACGCCCGGCCCGACCATCGAGGCGGTCGAGGGCGATCGCCTGCGCATCTACGTGACGAACTCCCTGCCGGAGGCCACCACGGTCCACTGGCACGGCCTCGTGCTGCCGAACGGCATGGATGGAGTCGCCGGGCTCACCCAGCCCCCGATCGCGCCCGGCGAGACGTATGTTTACGAGTTCGTCGTGCGGTATCCGGGGACGTACATGTACCACTCGCATTTCGACGAGATGACCCAGATCGCGCTGGGCGCGGTGGGGATGTTCGTCGTGCACCCGAGGAGGCCCAGGGGCCCGCGCGTGGACAGGGATTTCGTGCTGATGACGCACGAGTGGAAGATCAACGCGGGGGCGCGCCGGCCCGATCCGAACGCGATGAGCGACTTCAACGTCCTCACGTTCAATGGCAAGGCGTTCCCCGCGACGGCGCCGCTCCTCGTCGGCCGCGGCGAGCGCGTGCGCGTGCGCCTCGGGAACCTCGGCCCGATGGATCACCACCCGATCCACCTGCACGGCCTGTCGTTCCAGGTCACGGCGACGGACGGCGGGTTCGTCCCCGAGTCGGCGCAGTACCCGGAGACGACGGTCCTTGTCCCGGTCGGCAGCACGCGGGTCATCGAGTTCGTCCCCGAGGAGCCGGGCGACTGGGCGGTGCACTGCCACATGACCCATCACACGATGATGCAGATGGGCCATGGCCTGCCGAACATGGTCGGCGCCGCGACCCGCGCGCTCGATCGGCGGATGGGCCGCGTGATGCCCGGCTACATGACGATGGGGACCACGGGGATGGGCGGCATGGGCGAGATGCCCATGCCTATCCCCGCGAACAGCCTGCCGATGCGCGGCGGGGCCGGGCCGTTCTCGTACATCGACATGGGGGGAATGTTCACCGTCCTCAAGGTCCGCGACGAGCCGGACAAGGCGGACCCGGCCGGGTGGTATGTGCACCCGGCCGGCACCGTGGCCGGACCGGCGAGCGCCGAGCGGATGCGGGCGGACGGCATCGACCCCGCTTCGGGTGGGAAGCCGGGCGGGTGAACCTTTCGGCGTGAGCGAAAGCTCGCGGCCGGCATCTCGTCCGCGCATCGAATCGAGAGGGCCGGGGGCTCGGGCTGACTGCGGCGTTGCGGGTCGGCCGTCTCGATGGACACACGGGGCGCGGCCCCGCGACCACAGGTCAGCCAAAATCTTCAGCGATTTCAATGAGCCAGAAGCGGTCCACGCCTTGCCATATCCGGTGGCGAGGCCGGGACGCCCCGGATCGCGGAGGAGTGCTTCGATGGCAATGAAGATGGCTCGACGGATGACGTTTCTGGCGCTTTGCACGGTCTCGCTCGCCGGCTGCGGCGAGCGTCACGACGCGCGGCCTCCGGCGCAGGCCGCTGCCGCGAGCCCCGCGGCGACGCAGTGCCCCGAGCCTGCAGCCGCGACGGCGGCGGCGCCCGCAGGCCCGCCGGCCGCGACGGTGACGGCGCCCGCGCCGGACGCGAACGTCGTGGCGGACAAGGGGAGCAAGGGGAGCCGCGAGGCCAAGGAGAAGGGGAGGGGGGCGGCGGAGCTGAAGGTGAAGCGGCTGGTGATCGCGGAGGGGGTGAAGGACCGCGAGCCGGTGGCGCCGGGGACGACGTTCCACGCGCCGGAGACCCCGCGGCTCTATGCGTTCCTGGAGGTCGAGAACCGGAGCGACGCGGAGGGCGAGGTGACGGTGGCGTTCGTCCCGCCGGGCGGCGGGGCGCCGGTGGGGAACGTGACGCTCGGGGTCGGGCCGTCGCCGCGGTGGCGGACGTGGGCGTTCACGCGCGGGGCGCGGCAGGCGGGGGAGTGGACGGCGGTCGTGCGGTCGGAGACGGGCGAAGAGCTCGCGCGCGCGCCGTTCGAGGTGACGCTGTAGCCGAGGGCGGCGAGGCCCGGGAGGCGCCGGTCGTCGTCAGCGCGTCAGGGCGCGTCCTGCGGCGCTTCTCCCATCGCATCCTGCTCGAAGACGCCCAGGTACACCTGGTCGACGTCGAGCGCGCTGCCGAGGGAGGACAGCGCTGCGTGCTCGCCGGGGCCGTGGATCCGGAGCAGCCAGCTGCCGTCAGGCTGCCGCGTGAAGACCTCGATTCGCGGCGCCTTCTGCGATGCGAGCACGTACTCCTCGAGCGACGGTAGCGTCCGGTACTGGGCGAACTTGTCCCCGCGATCATAGGCCTCGCTGGATTCGGAGAGCACCTCGACGATGACACGTGGGTTCAGGAGCGTGTCGCGCTGCTCGTCTTCGAACTCGGGACGCGCGCAAACGACGGCGCCATCGGGGTACACGTAGCGGCGCGTGGCGGCGATCTTGATGCGCATGTCGGAGGTGAGCACCCGGCACCCCCGACCGCGGATCGCGTTCCGCAGCTCACCGATGATGTTCGCGGCGATCGCGCTGTGCTCCAGCGTGCCGCCCGCCATGGCGAAGAGCTCACCGTCCGCGTATTCGTGGCGAAGCGGCGACGAACGCTCGAAGTCCAGGTATTCCTGCGGCGAAAGGCCGGTGCGGACCGCGGCTTGTGCCATGTCCCGCAGTTTCACCCGGGAGACGGAGCGCGTCCACGGGCGAGAGCTCCGCCGATGCGCAGCGGGCAGGACCCTTCCTGCGGCGTCAGGCGGGCACGAGCTCGACGAGCGTGAGCTCTGGCGGACAGTTGATGCGGACCGGCAGCCAGCCTCCGGCGCCGGCGTTGACGTGGAGGCGCCGGCCGCGGTGCTCGTAATGCCCGTTGTGGTAGAGCCCGGCGGGCAACATCGGCGTGAGGGCGTAATCGCCGATGCGGCCGAGCGAGATCTGCCCGCCGTGCGTGTGGCCGGACAGCATCAGATCGAACGGCAGCTCGCGGGCGGTGCGGAACGTGCCCGGATGGTGGCTGAGGACGACGCGCGGCGCGCCGTCGTCCCGCATCTGGCCTAGCGCTCGATCCAGTCCGTCGCGCGTCGGGCGCCGGGCGGGCTCTCCCGGGCGCGCGCGGCTCGGGTAGTCGATGGCGCCCATCCACAGGTGATCGCTGCCGATGCGGACCTCCCGCGCCTCGTCGACGAGCACCTGGGCGCCCGCTTCCTCGAGGCCCTTCACGATCGTCCCCACGTCGGCCGATCGCGCGGCGATGTACTCGTGGTTGCCCATGGAGAAGAAGAGCTGCCCTCGGGCGGGGCGCAGGCCCCGGAGCAGCCGCGCGGACAGCTCGAGCTGCGAGACGTGGTGATCGAGCAGATCGCCGGTGACGACGTGGATGTCCGCGCGTACCGCGTTCATGGCGTCGCGGAGCTCGTCGAGCCGCTCCGCGTCCATGAAGCTGCCGACGTGCACGTCGCTGAGCTGCGCGATGGTGACGCCGTGCAGGCTCGTCAGCTCGCGGCGCACCGGCAGCGCGAGCCTCACCACGACCGGTCGTTGCCGCGACGCGAGCACGCCGCCCATCGAGACCGCGACCGCCGCCGCCGGCAGCGCCCATGTCGCGCCGACGACGAGGCGGCGGCGGCGCTCGTCGACGGCCTCCGGTCGGGCCGCGATATCCGCTGGCGCGGGGATGTCCTGAGCGGCCGGGTTGGCCTCGGCGCCGCCGCTGGCCTGGCTGTTCGTGGTGGTCTGGGCATCGAGCGCAATCGGGGCGTTTCGGCGCGGCTGGAGCCGATGGAGCGCCCGGACGGCCGCGCACGCGAGCGTGACGAGCCCGAGGAGCAACCCGTAGAGGAGCAGGCCCACCTGCATGCCCATGGCGATCAGCGCCAGCGGCTCCGGCGCGTGGCGCTGGAGCGCGCGTAACCCCGAGAAGCTCGCTGCGGCCATGAGCAGCGCCGGGAGCGCGGCCAGCAGCAGCCCCGCAGCGCAGAGCGCGCTGATCATCGCTCCATGTCGAGGGAACGCCGCGCGGAGCCGCCGCCAGAGGATCAGGCCGAGGAGGCCGTTGACGAGCGTGACGACGAGGCCGCCGAGCTGGTACACGCGACGGAAAGTAGCATCGCGCCGATCGCGCGTCCGGCCGCGGCCCGCCGGCTGCGCCTAGGATCCAGCTCCTCCGTCAGGCACCTCGGCGTCGACCGGGATCTCCCTTGCTTCGAGCCCCTCGAGCGGCGCCTTGCCCGACAGCGCGTCGAGGTCGCCGCGCGCGTCCCGGAGGTAGCCATTGAAGAACGCGGCGAGGTAGCCCATCGCGATCGCCTGCTGCTCGCGCCGCGAGAGCCCGGCGTGGCCGTCGAGCGGCTCGACGAGGCCGAGCGACGTCGTGTAGCCGAAGTGGTTCGCGCCGGGCAGGGTCACGAGGTGCTTCGGGGCGCGCGCGCGGTCGTAGAGCGCCGCCGGGACGGAGGCGGCGACGGGATCCGCGGTGCCGCGGACGACGAGCGCCGGCCGAGGCGCGAGCGCGTCGATGGGCAGCGCGCGCTCGGGGGCGCCCGCCGGCGCGAGGAGCGCGAGGGCGCGGACATCGAACGGGCAAGCGGCGTCGAGCGCGAGCGCGAGCGCCGCCTGCGCGCCGAGCCCGTGGCCGATCAGGCCCACCCGAGCGAAGTCGACCAGGAGGGGGCCCCGGGAGCCGGCGCGGAGGTGCGTGAGCGCGTCCCGGAGCACCGCGGCGCGGCGCAGCGGCGCGTCGTCGGGCGTGAGCCACGAGAGATCGGGCGCGACGACGACGAAGCCCCAGCGCGCGAGGTGCGCCATCACGCCGGCGAGCTGGCGGTAGTCCTGGGCAAGACCCGCGGGGGATCCCGCGGTGGCCGCGCTCGTGGCGAGGCGCCGCTCGTGGGCGATCGCGATGACCGGGAACGGGCCTCCCGCCGAGAGCGGCGCCTCCTCGCCGTCCGCGGACGCGGGGTAGTAGAGCAGCGCGGCGCTCCGCGCGGGGCATCGGTAGAGCGCGCCCTGGAATGGCCACGTGTCGGGGTAGCAGGCGTCCGCCGACAGCGAGAGCGCGCCGATGCGCCGGAATCCCGCCCGATGCGGTCCGGCGCGCAGCCGCGGCGACGCGCCGGTCGGGAGCGGCGCAGGCGGAGGCGAACTCGTGGAGGGGGGCGGGCGAGAGGGCGTGGCGGCAGGCGGGCGAGAGGTCGTGGCGGCGGGCGGGCGAGAAGGCGTAGCGGCAGGCGGGCGAGAGGTCGTGGCGGCGGGCGGGCGATTCGTCGTGGTGGCAGGCGGAGGGAGCGTCGCCGGAGAGGGGACATCCGCCGGAGAAGGGGGCGCGTTGCCGAGGATCGCGCGCTGCGACCACAGCGCGCCGTCGCGGGTCGCGTGGACGATCCGCCCTTCGGCGCGCACCGCGAGCTCGATCCGCCCGAGCGGCCAGCTCTCGATCACCGATACCGCCTCGCACCGGCCCAGATCGGTGGCGAACACGGTCGGACCGCGGAAGCGCGCCCCGCGGGCGCCGTCGTCGCGGCACCACCGAGCGAGCCCCACGCGCGCGAGCGGCGAGAACAGCTCGAGGGTCGCAGGTCCGCCGATCGCGCTCCAGAAGAGCGCCGGTGTCCCGCGGACCCCCGAAACCACCTCCTCCGGGCCGTGCCACCCAGCCCCGGACCCGGGAGAGCGCCAGAACATCAGCAGGCGATCGCCGACGCGCGCGACGACCTCGAGGTCGCCGGGCGCGTGCGGTCCGTGCGGCGCGCCGGCCACGCGCTGGATCATCGCGACCGCCTCGAATCGACCGAGCCCCTCGCCGAAGATCACCGGGCCGCGCCAGCCGAGCTCGGCGGTGTCGTTGTCGCGGTGGTAGTGCGCGATCCCGCCGCTCGCGTGGGGCACCACGAGCTCGAAGTTGCCCTTGCCCCCGGAGCCGCCCTGGATCAGGGCGGGGTCGCCGGCCGCGCCCTCCGCGAAGAAGCGCGGCTCGCTCCACGACGGCTCGCTCGAGGGCGCGCACCAGAACGCGGCCAGCCGATCCCCGGCGCGCACCACCGCCTCGAGGTGGCCTGGATCGCCGAAGTTGCTCTGGATGAGCGACACCGCCTCGACCGGCCCGAGGCCGCTGGCGAACGTCGCCACGTGACGCCACGGCCCGGAAGCCTCCTCGCGGCGGTGGTGCTCGACGCCGAACGGCGTGTCGGCGGCGGGCAGGACGAGCTCGAGCGTGCCGCGGGAGGCGCATTGCAGGAAGAAGCCGCTGGTCGTGGTGGGCATGGCGCTGACGGCGTCCAATTTACCGGCGAGGCGCCGCCGCGCCTACCGCAGCATCTCGGCGAGCCGCTCGCCGGTCGCCGCCGCGAGCCCCCGGGCGAGCGCCCGCGGGTTCAGCTCGACCGCGACGGCCACCGCGTCCGGCGCGTGGGTGGCGAGCGGCCGCTCGACCGGCGCGTCCAGCCCGAGCAGGTGGCCGAACGAGCCGCCCGCGAGCTCGTTCCAGGCCGCGAGCAGCTCCTCCGAGGCGGCCTCCCCGCTCGTCGAGAAGTCGCCCGCCACCGCGATCGCGAGCGCGATCCCCTCGCGCGCGCTCGGCCTCGCGGCCGCGCCCACGGCGGTGGCCGCCGCGAGCAGCCCCCGCGCGCCGCGGGCGAGCTCCCCGTCGAACGGCCCCGGCGCGAACGCGCGCACGGGCGCCGGGCCGAGGCGGGCCTCGAGCGCGCGCAGCGGGCCGCCCGAGAGCGCGGCGGGCGAGCGCTTGAGGCGCCCGAGCGCGTACAGCGACGCGACGCGCGCCGGCCCGCGCAGCGGGCTGCCGCCGTCCTGCACGCAGGCCACGTCCTCGCCGAGCAGCACGAGCGCGCGCGGCGTCGTGCCGATGTCGCCCGTCACGCGCACGACGTCCGGGCGATCGAGCGCGCGCCGCTCCTTGCCCGTGAGCCTCCGCCGGAAGAGGCGCTCGATGGCGCGCGGGTCGCCGCTGTGGCGCGCCACGTAGAGCGTGGCGCCGCCCGCCGGCCCCGCGCCCGCGTACGACGCGATCGCGGCCTCGCGGACCTGCCGCAGATCGACGCCGGTCGCGCGGGCGTGCCGGGCCAGGTTCTCCTCGGGCGCCACGAGCGCGATCGACGGGATGAGCCACGGCACCGCCGCGACCTCGCGGGGCCGGACGAGGATCAGCCACCTGAGCCCCGCCTGCGGCAGCAGGCGCGTCAGGTCCGCCGTGGCGAGCGGCGGCAGCGGCGGGCTCGGCCGGGCGTGCGGCCGCGGCGCGCCGCCGCACGAGGGCAGCGCGAGGCCGAGGGCGCAGCCCAGGGCGCCGCCGAGCACGGCGCGCCGGCGAGGCGCTCGCCCGGGCGCGTCAGCCAACGACGAGGTGGGCGAAGCGGCGGTTCTTCGAGCCGACGCGGACCAGGTAGCGCTTCCCACGCTCGAGCTTGAGCTGCTCGTCCTTGACCACCTCGCCGTCGAGGTGCACCGCGCCGCCCTTCACGAGGCGCCGCGCCGCGGAGGTCGACTCGGCGAGCCCCGCCAGCGCCAGCGCGTTGCCGATCGGGATCGTGTCGCGGTCGCTCGCCACGTGGAGCTCCTCGATATTCTCCGGCAGGCCGCCGGCCGCGACGCTGCGGCGCCGCTCGAGGGCCGCGCGCGCGTCCTCCGCCGAGTGGAAGCGGGTGACGATCTCCTGCGCGAAGAGCTCCTTCACCGCGATGACGCCCTGCTCGCCGCGGAGGACCGCCTCCCGCAGGGCGGCGATCTCCTCGGGCGGGCGCGACGACAGGAGCTCCATGTACCGCCAGATCACGCCGTCATCGACGAGCATCAGCTTCTGCAGCATGTCGAACGGCGGCTCGGTGATGCCGACGTAGTTGTCCGCGCTCTTCGACATCTTGGCGCCCACGACCTTCCCGTCCTCGACGCGCGCGTTCGTGCCCTCGAGGAGCGGCATCGTCATCACCATCTGGGCGCGCTTTCCGTAGCGGGGCATCAGGTCGCGCGCCACGAGCAGGTTGAAGAGCTGATCGGTGCCGCCGAGCTCGATGTCGGCCTCGAGCTCGACCGAGTCGTAGGCCTGGAGGAGCGGGTACATGAACTCGTGCACGTAGATGGGCCGCGCCTCCTCGTAGCGCTTCTTGAAGTCGTCGCGCTCCAGCATGCGGGCGACTGTGTACTTCGCGCAGAGCTCGATCATCTGCGTCGGATCGAGCTTGTTCAGCCACTCGGAGTTGTAGCGGACCTCGGTCCTGTTCTTGTCGAGGACCTTGAACGCCTGCGCCTGGTAGGTCTCCGCCGCGGCGACGACCTCCTCGCGCGAGAGCCGCGGGCGCAGCTCGTTCTTGCCGGTCGGATCGCCGACCATCGCCGTGAAGTCGCCGACCACGAAGACCACGTGGTGCCCGAGCTCCTGGAACTCCCGCATCTTCTGCATCACCACCGTGTGGCCGAGGTGGAGATCGGGGCGGGTCGGGTCGAAGCCGGCCTTCACGCGCAGCGGCTTGCCCTCGCGGATCCGCTCCTCGAGCTCGGCTCGGACGTGGAGGTCGACGACACCCTTGCAGAGGATCTGGAGCTGACGTTCGGCGGGGACCATGGGGGCCCGCTTCTACCGCGCAGCGGAACGGCCCGCCAGGGGGGCGACGCGCCTCCGCGTGCGCGAGCGAAGAGGGCGCAGGAGCGAAGAGGGCGCCGCGAGCGACGAGGTCACGTCGTCACCTCGTGCGGCGCGTCACGTCACGCACGCGCCGCGGGCCGCCTCATTCGTCGTCGGTCTCCTCGTCGTCCTCGTCGTCGTCGTCGTCGTCGCCCGAGATCGCGTACGCGCGGCTCGCGTTGACGAGCTCCTTGAGCTCCTTGCCGACCTTGAAGAACGGAAGGCGCTTGGCGGGCACGGGCACCGGCTGGCCCGTGCGCGGGTTCCTGCCGCTGTAGGGCTTGTACGGCCTGACCGTGAAGCTGCCGAACCCGCGGATCTCGATGCCTTCGTTGCGCTGGAGCGCCTGCGTCATCGCGTCGAAGACGCAGTTCACGACGAGCTCCGCTCGAGCCTTGGTGAGCTCCCCCCGTCCCGCGATCGCGTCGATGAGCTCGCTTTTCGTCATGGTCCACCTCCCCCACCCCAGCGGACCGCCGCCGGCGCTCGACTTGCCGCTTTCCACCGCAGAGCTCCAGGGGATGCGCCGCTCCAGGAGCCGCACGACAACAGAATCCTATGAAAAGCTCGCATGTTACGGGACTAGCGGTCAACCGAATTCCCGCCCACAACGGAGAGCGCGTCGAGCGCGAAGAGGCCTTCGGTTCGGCTCGTTTCGCTCGTTTCGTACGTTCCCCTGGCCTCGCGGGCGAGGGCGAGCTCGATTTCGACGGCATCCTCGGGGATCGGGTGCGGCGGGAGATCGGCGCAGGCGAGCGGCGCGCCGGGGGTGCTCGGCGCGGCGGGCTCGACCCGCCAGGCGTGGAGCAGGGCGCCGTCGACGAGGAGGCGCACCTCGCCGGCGCCGTCGCCCGAGAGCGCCACGCGCGGGCTGATCCGGGCGCCGCGGAGCCAGGGGGCGGGCAGGCCGACCCGGACGACGGCCTCGCCGCGCCCCGCCGCGTGCACCGCGAGGAGGCGCCCGCCAGACGCGCACGTGCCGCCGGCGTGCTCGGGCAGCGCGAAGGCGCCGCGCTGCGCGCGGGGCGGCCACAGCGACTCGCCCTCGATGCGGGCCTCGCCGGGCGGCTCGGCGTCGAAGACGAGCGGCGTTATCGAGACCGTGGCGAGGCCGCCGCCGTCCGGGATCGCGAAGCGGTAGCGGTACGCGGGGGGGCGACCACGGGCCTCCCA
Organism: Sorangium aterium; assembly: GCF_028368935.1. Taxonomy (NCBI): domain Bacteria; kingdom Pseudomonadati; phylum Myxococcota; order Polyangiales; family Polyangiaceae; genus Sorangium; species Sorangium atrum. The sequence goes on from NZ_JAQNDK010000002.1 coordinate 2,061,301, forward strand.
CGCCATGCGGTCGATCGCGTCGCCCCGGTAGCGCAGCACCGCGACGTCCTCCGGGGCGGGATCGAAGCCGAGGTTGAAGCCGTGATCTGTGTCGACGAACACGAGGCCGCGCGAGACGCCCGCGCGCGTGACTGCGGCGGGGTCGAACATGGGCAGGCCGCCCTCGCGATCGCGGAGCGCGGCGTGGTCGAAGCCCGCGCGGAAGGCGAAGCCGGCGAGCGGGAGCGCCGCCGCGAGGAGCGCCGCCGGGAGGAGCGCGCCACGCCGGCGCGCGGGGCCGCGCTCCGCGTCCGCCGCCGTCGCAGCGCGCCCCGCGTGCGCCGCCATCGCAGCGTGCTCCGCGAGCGCGAGGGCGGCCATGGCGGCGAGGACGTGCTCCACCGGCAGCACATCGGCGAAGAAGCGCGCGCCGCCTCCCGGGTAGTTGCCATCGAAATAGAAGGGGGCGTAAGCGGCGATCTGGAGGAGCGGGGCGATCGCGAGGGCGCGCGAGCGCGGCCGACGCCAGGCGATCACGGCGCCGGCGAGCACGAGCAGCGCGAGCGGCTCGGCGTTCAGCGCGTCCACGAGGTGGAGCTTCAGGCGGCGCAGCGTCGTGCCGGTAGCAGCCAGAAAGCCGTATCCTTCCGTGAGGTTGTGACGGACGAAGTCGCCGTGCTCGCCGACGCAGCCGACGCCGGCGCCGAAGCCGTAGCGGAAGCAGCCGGGCGGGCCGTCCGAGACCGCGTAGTACGCGGCCTGCGACGAGGCGAAGGCGCCCGTCGCGGCGTGCTGGTGGGCCGCGAGTAGCGCGAGGCCGGGGAGGGCGCCGAGCGCCATCGCCGCGGCGAGCCGCACGAGCCGCGGCGAGGGGCGCGGCGGCGGCTCGCCCTCGCGCGGACCGGCCGCCGCGCTCCCCGGCGCGATCGCCGGCAGGAGCACGAAGGGCAGCGTCGCGGCGAGGGCGAGCGCGCTCGGCGGGCGCGTCGCCGCGAGCCAGCCGGCGGCAAGCCCGGCGAGCGCGGCGGCGCGGACCGCCGGACCGAGGGGCCCCGTCGCGGCGCCCGTCGCCGCGGCGGCGCGGGCCTCATCGAGCGCGCGCCGCGCCGACGCGAGCGCGACCGTGAAGCAGAGGGCCGCGAGCCCGTGCGACATCGTGTCGGCCGTGTGGTAGCGGAGCGCGGCGCAGAGCGCCGAGAAGAGCGCGGCGACGAGCGGAACGAAGCGGATCGGCGCGGCGCTCCCGGCCGGGGCCGGGCCCTCCGGCGCGAAGCGCCCGGCCAGGTCGTAGGTGGCGATCGCGAGCGCCGCGGCGAGCGCGGGGCCGACCGCGAGCGGCGCGCCCGCGAGGAAGCCCAGCGCGAGCAGGGCGGGGTAGCCCGGAGGAAAGAGGACCGCGACCTCGGCCGCGCGGTTCGCGCCGGAGGGCCCGGCCATCGCGTCGCCCACCGCGTCGCTGCGGACGAGGAAGCGACCGAGCACGGAGGCCGCGGGCTCGTCGAGCGGCCACGCGAGGTGGCCGGCCGCCATCGCGCGCGCCTCGAGCCAGTAGCTCGTCGCGTCGATGATGCGGGGGCCGCCCCGCAGGTAGACCGCGACGTACGCGGCCGAGAGGAGCGCCGCGACGACCGAGAGGGCCGCGGCGATCGCGGCGCCCAGGGCCGCGCCGGAGGGGGGCGCGGGGTCGGGGCCCGAGCGCGCGGCGCCGGGGCCGGCCCGTGCGATGGTGGACGAGCGGCCACGGCGGAGGAGCCAGGCGCTGCCGAGCACCGCGGCGAGGGCGAGCGCGAGCGCGATCCATTGCGCGGGGTCGCGGGGCAGGCCGGCGCGCACGTCACTGTCCGGCGAGCGGGCGCGCGCCGGCGCCCTGCGCGGGGCGATGGAGGATCCAGACGTGGTGATCGACCCACTCCCCGTCGACCGGCGTGAGCGTGAGCGTGAACGTCTCGGGCAGGCCCTCGGGGAGGTCGAGCGAGGCCTCGGTCCAGCCGTCGCCCTTCTTGAGCGCGAGGTGGCCGATCTCCCGGCCGTCCGCCGTCGCGCGGATCGTCGCGGCGCGGGGCGCGGCGGTGCGGACCACGAGCCTGCCGTGGCCCTCGCGAGGGGCGTGCAGGCGGGCCGCCTCGCTCCGGCCGCCCGGGATGACGCGCCCGGCGTCGAAGCGATCGTGCCCCGATCCGCGCGGATCCGGCAGGACGCTGAAGCCGACGAAGCCTGCCTGGGGCCGCGGGAACGCGTAGCCGTGCTCCCGCTCGCTCACGAGGTCGGCGACGTCGAGCTCGTCGACGATCCGCTCGTCCGCGCGCATCGACGCGGGCGCCTCGCCGTACGCGAGCGGGCTCCAGTCGGCCTGGTAGATGACCTTCTCCGCGCCGCCGCAGATCACGTTGCCGACGACGGGGATCGCGGCGATCCGCCTGCCGAAGATGGCCGGGAGGTCGCCCCACCAGCCCGGGTAGATGGCCAGCGTGTCGGGGCGGTCGTCGGCGGGGATGCGCTCGATGAGCTCCAGCGAGGCGCCGAGGCCGTGGACGCCCGCGCGCGCGAACGGGAGATCGTGGTAGCCGCCGAGCCCGATGAGGTCGAGGCCGGGCCGGTCCGACGCGTAGAGGAGCGCGCCCGCGTCGCCGACGAGGACGCGGCGCACGTCGAGCTGGGCGAGGAGCTTGCCGGCGACGAGGTGCTGATCGCGGATGTTGCGGCTGGCGCGGCCGAAGAACCAGATCTGGTCGCGCATCCTTGGCAGCTGGTGGGCCCAGAAGAGCGCGGCCACGGCGAGGGCGAGCGCGACGCGCGCGCACCAGAGGCCGCGCGCCAGGGCGCCGCCGCGGGCCGCGGCCGCGACGCCGCCGAGGGCCCCGAGCCGCGCCCTGAGCCCGGCCGGGGCGCTCCCTTGCCGCTCCTGGCGCTCGTCGCCGCTGGCCCATGCGGCGCGCGCGACCAGCAACGCGAGACCCATCGCCGCGAGCACCAGCAGCCAGGCGACCGCGGGCATGGTGTAGCGCTCGTTCTGCCAGCGGACCTGACCGTTCAGGGACACGAGCGCGAGCCACCCGACGACCTGGACCCAGAGCAGCGCCGCGGCCCCGCGGGTCTTGCGCGAGGCGAGGGGGACGAGCGCGAGGGCGGGAACGAGCCAGCCCCAGGGGAGGGCGTCCGAGAAGTGGTGGTTGGTGTTGCGGGCGACGACGTACGTCGCGAGGAACTCGTAGGTGTCCCACTTCTCGGAGGACGTCATGTACGGGTTGTTCAGCGCCAGCTTGGCGATGGCGCCGCTCGCCGCCCACTCGCCTGTGAACACGCGGTTGGCGACCGCCTGGGCGAGGCACGCGAGCGCGCCGGGCACCGACGTTCGCAGCAAGGTCGCGATCGCCGCGCGCGCGCCGTGCGCCCGCTTCACGGCGATGGCCGCGTAGACGCTCAGCGCCGCCACGCAGACGACCGACTCCGGCCGGGTGGCGTAGAGGAGCGCGCCGGCGAGGCCGGCGGCCCAGCCGAGGTGGGCGAGGCGCTTCGGCGGCGCTGCGGCGCGCGCGTCGTCAGTCGCCCGCGCCGTCGGCTCGCGCGGCGTGTCGGCCGCGCGGGCGACCGAGAGCGCGGCGAGGGTGGCGAGGGCCCAGACGCCGAGGTGGAAGGCGTTCTCCATCCCGCTGAACAGCGACCAGTCGAGCGCGCCGATGGAGAGCGCCACGGGCGGCAGCAGGTACTTCGCCCAGCGCCCGACAGGCTCGAGGAGCCGCGCGCCGACGAGCAGGAAGCCGAGCGTCGAGGTGCACGCGACGATCGCCGCCCACTCCATCAGCAGGACGCCGCGGAAGCCGACGAGGTAGCCGAGGGCGAGGACGAACGGGTAGCTCAGGCTCGTGTTCCCGCTCGAGAAGCCGTTGCCCTCGGACCACTCGAACGGGTACCCGCGCGCGGTGGCGCGGGCGTAGTCGAAGTGGATGAAGACGTCGTCGAGCGGCGCCGACCACATGCCGCCCGTCTGCTGGTGCATCGCGCTGTAGAACGCGACGGCGGCGTAGAGCACGCACGCGCCCGCGTAGGCGGCGAACAGGACCGGATCGACGCGCGGCCACGCCGCGACCAGGCGATCGAGCCAACCTGGGGGCGCCGCCGGGCCGGCGTCCCGGGAGACGGTGGTCTCGGTTTCGCCGGTTCCGTCCGTTCCGTCGGGGGAGGCGCTGCTCGGTCGGGGCGCTGCGCTTCCGGGCGGCGAGGAGGATGCGGGGTCGGCGCTGGACGGTGACACGCGGCTCTTTTACACGACTTTCACGCGGCCCGAGCCGTGGAGCCCGTCCGCGAAGGCGTGCGGGGAGTGGCTGGATGCATCCGGGGAAGAGCCCGTCGGACCGTGCTCGGGCCTCGCGGTCCAGTCCTCCGGGAGCACGGGCCTGTGGCTCAGGGAAGTGTCACCGCGGCTCCCGGTCAGAAGGGGTACCAGGGCTGCAGAGGCGGCCAGCTCTGCCCAGCACGTTTGCAAGCGGCTGATTCAGGATTGAAATAGGCAAGGCATTTTACTAGCGAAAGTCCCTGAATTCGGAAGGGAATCTCTTGGCCCGCATCCTGCTCAGTGAGCAGGCTCAGAGCGCCCGTGACGGTTTCCCCCCCCACCGTCGAGCGGGCGCTCTTTTTTTGTCCGTTGCCTCCGGGCTCTGGCGGACGGACCCACCGCGGTGCCTTGGCGCGCGTTCGCTGTCGTGCCGGCCGCGACGCTCGTCGTGCGCCTGTTCGTGCTCCGCTGCGCCGTAGCCCAGGCGACGTGAGGGCTGGTTGCCCGTGTAGGATCCTCCCCCGGATCACGACCCACGAGGCCCCATGCCTGCGTCAGCCCCTGTTTCCCGCCTGCTGTTGCTGCTGTTCCTCTGGAGCCTGCTCGCGGCGTGCGCGCCGGGCTCCGCGGCGGCGCCCGCGATCGAGCCGCCGAAGATGGTGGTCCTCCTGCCGCCCGCCGCGCCGACCGCTGTCGTGGCGGCCGAGCCGGAGCAGGAGCCGGAGCCGGGCACCGCGGTACCCGTCACCCGCGCGGATCCGTGGTGGGGCGAGCCGCTCGCGCCGGTCACCCTCGTGGTGTGGGGCGACTACGAGTGCCCCTTCACCTCCAGGTACATGGCGACGCTGGAGCAGCTGAAGGAGGCCTACGGGCCGTATCGGCTGCGCATCGTCTGGAAGCACTTCCCGCTCGCGTTCCACAAAAATGCGCGCCCGGCGCACCTGGCGGCCGAGACGGTGTTCCGGCTCGGCGGGGCCGAGGCGTTCTGGAAATTCCATCAGCTCGCCTTCGCCAACCAGCGCTCGCTCACGCCGGAGTCGTTCGAGGCCTGGGCCGCCGAGGCGGGCGTCGATCAGGCGGCGTTCCACGCGTCCTTCGAGGAGCAGCGGCACGCGCCGAAGATCGACCGGGACGTCGAGGCCGGCAAGACCGCGGGCGTCACGGCCACCCCGGCGACCTTCGTGAACGGGGTGTTGCTCAGCGGGGCGCGGCCCATCGACGACTTCCGGACCGTCGTCGACGAGCAGCTCCGGGCGGCCGAGGATCTCCGGCGAGCCGGCGTCCCGCAGGAGCGCGTCTACGCGGCCCTGTCCGAGCAGAACAAGGCGCGCGCCCCGGCCCCGAAGCCGCCCACGCCGCGGGCCCCCGAGGACACGACCGTGTGGAAGGTGCCTGTCGACGGGTCGCCGATCCGGGGCAACCCGGACGCTCTGGTCACGCTGGTCATGTTCTCGGACTTCGAGTGTCCGTTCTGTCGCAGGGTCGCCCCGACCGTCGAAGGCCTCGAAAAGAAGTACGGCGCTCAGCTGCGCGTCGTCTTCAAGCACTACCCGCTCCCCTTCCACAAGCGGGCCGAGCCCGCCGCGGAGCTCGCGCTGGAGGCCAAGGCGCAGAAGGGCGACGCGGCGTTCTGGAAGGCGTACGAGCTCTTGAAGGCCGGGGGCCTCGAGGACGCGGACCTCGCGGCGCACGCGAAGTCCCTGGGCCTCGACGTGGTCCGCGCGCAGAGGGCCATCGCCGCCCGGCGCCACGCGGCGCGCATCGAGCGCGATCAGCGCCTCGCCGACGACCTCCAGGCGAGGGGGACGCCCCATTTCTTCATCAACGGCAGGCGGCTCGCCGGCGCCCAGCCGGCGGAGAAGTTCGAGGCCCTCGTCGACGAGCAGCTCGCGAACGCCGCGAAGCTCGTGGCCGCGGGCACGCCGCCCGCGAAGGTCTACGACGCGCTTCAGAAGGACGCGAAGGCCGCCAACCCGCCCGAGCGGATCCTCGCCCCCGCGCCGACCAAGGACAACCCCGGCAAGGGGGCGAAGCCCGGCGCGAAGGTGACGATCCAGATGTTCGCCGACTTCCAGTGCCCGTTCTGCAAGCGCGTCCAGCCCACGATCGACGAGATCATCGCCGCCTATCCGGGCAAGGTCCGCGTTGTGTTCAGGCACCTGCCGCTCCCCTTCCACACGCGGGCGCCCCTCGCCGCCGAGGCGTCGATCGAGGCGTTCCGGCAGAAGGGCGAGGCCGGCTTCTGGGCGATGGCGCAGCGCCTGTGGGAGGACCAGTCCGAGAGCGGGCTCGGCCGGGGGGCGCTCGAGGCCCACGCGGCCGCGATCGGCCTCGACGTGGCGAAGTTCCGCGCCGCGCTCGACTCGGGAGCGCACCGCGCGGCGGTCGAGGCGGACCTGAAGCTCGCCGAGCGCCTGCGCATCACCGGCACGCCGTCCTTCGCCATCAACGACTACTTTCTCAGCGGGGCGCAGCCGACCGCGCACTTCACGCGGCTCGTCAACAGGGCGCTCGGCCCGCACGATCCCCCGACGAAGGAGTCGCTCCACGGCGCGGGCAAGCCCGCGGCCCAGCCGGGAGCAGCGCAGCCGACGCCGGCGCAACCGACGCCGGTGCCGCCGACGCCGGCGCAGCCGGGCGCGACGCAACCGGCGCCGGCCCAGCCCCCTGCGACGGCCGGCCAGATGGGGGCGAAGCACCTCCTCATCATGTATGCAGGATCACTGCGGGCCCGGGCGCACATCGTTCGCACGCGGGACGAGGCGCGCGCGCTCGCTGGGCAGCTGCTTGTGAGAGCGCAGCAGGGGGCGAGGTTCGAGGATCTCGCGGCCCAGTACAGCGACGAACCGGCTGGCCGCGCGCGCGGCGGCGATCTCGGCACGTTCCGCAAGGGCATGATGGTGCCCGAGTTCGAGCAGGCGGTGGAGAACCTCGCTGTCGGCGCGATGAGCGGGGTCGTGGAGACGCCGTTCGGCTTCCACATCATCCTGCGGACGCAATAGCGAGCGCGCGCGGCCCCCGCAGGGGTGGATCAGCGCACGTGGGGAGTTCCAACGTCGCGCCTCCCGGATCGTCCCCCGGCTGGATTGGATGTAGGACGGGTATCCCGCTCGCGAAGAGAACGGCGGATCGCGCGGCGACGAGCGACGGGGAGTGGCCCCTTCAGCGCGATGGCGCGGCTCGACAGCGGGGGACCTCCCGCCACGGGGGACACCCCGCGGCCGTTCAGTGGACGAACGGGTTCGTCCGCGGCGACTCGCGGCGCGGGGGGCGCGATTTCAGGTCAGGCCCGATTCTTCTTACCGGTCCCGGTTGAGAAGATTTCGCGCCATCCTCCAAAGGCGTCCGCGCGCTCTCTGCGCGCTTCCATGCGGCCTGCGCGTTGACCCCTCTCGCGCGCGTCGAGTAGAACGATCTTCGCGCCAGAGCGCGCCACCCAGTCAGCGCCAGCGCGGATTGGAACCGCAAACGATGCGTTGGTTCGTCGAGATCTCGTCGTTAGGCCAGAACGCTCCGCCGAGCAGGAAGGTGTGCGTCGAGGCCCCGCAGTGGCAGCCCGCGCTGCAGAAGGCCCGGGCGCTCCGCGGCGATGGGGGCCCGCTCAACAATTTCTCGGTGGATCTGCTGGAGAGCGGCTACCGAGCGATCGATCCGGCGACGCGCGTGCGGTACGTCGTGCAGCGCGCCCCGGACGACGCGGCGCTGACGGACGGGACCGACACCCCAGCGGGCGCGTCCCCGGCCGGGGCGGCTTCTCCCAGGCCGGCCGAGCCTGCGGGGCGCGTCGCAGGGAAGCGTCTGATCGCGCCCACGGTTCCGTTCATCTCGATGGGGACCGCGCTCCTCGTCTCGGAGCCAGCGGGCGCCCAGGCGCAGCCGGCGAAAGGCGGAGAGGCCGTGCCGGGGCGGGATGCGCCGCCGGAGCGAGCCGCGGCGCCGGAGCGAGGCGCCGCGCCGGAGCGAGCGCCCGCGGAGCTGCCGCCGTATCAGCTCATCTCGCAGCGCGAGGAGAACCCGTCCGAGCGCTCGCCGCTCACGTACCGAGAGCTCGTCTATGCGGTCGCGACCGGCACCCCGCGCGATCTCGTCAGCGCGCTGCTGGTCGATCGGCTCGAGCGCGCCCGGCAGCGCATCGACGACGCGCGCCCGGGCAAGTTCATCCATATCGCCGTGTTCGATCACGTCTTCGACGGTCGGCCTCAGCGCGGCCCGCTCGCGACCCTCGCCTGGAAAGACTGGCGCTCGGCCGAGCCCGAGATCCAGTTCCGCCCGCGCACCGGCGGCACCGCGCCGCCGCCGGCCATGCCGCCTGCGGACGTGGCGCCGCCGGTTGCCGTGCCGCCGGCCGCCGCGCCGCCTGCGGGCGCGGCGCCGCCTGCCACGCCGGCGACGGACGTGGCGCCGCCGGTCGCCGCGCCGCCGGCTGCCGCGCCGGCTGCCACGCCGGCGACGGACGTGGCGCCGCCGGTCGCCGCGCCGCCTGCCACGCCGGCGATGGACGTGGCGCCGCCGGCCGCCGCGCCGCCGGCTGCCGCGCCGGCGACGGACGTGGCGCCGCCGGCCGCCGCGCCGCCCGGCACGCCGCCTGCGGCCGCCGCGGCGGCTGTGGACGCGCCGCCGCCGGCCGCCGCGTATCCGGCGGACCTGCCGCGGCCAGCCCTCACGCCGCCGCCCGATGTGGTGCTGCTCGCCGCGCCGTCCGACGAGCAGAAGGGGCTGCCACGTCTCCAGCTCGTTCCGGAGGCGCCCGAGGTCGCTGCCGCCACGCCGGCCCCGCCGCGTCGGCGGTCCTCCTTCCCTCCGAAGAACGGGCGCCTCTCCGGCGACGACCTCATCGCGGAGCTGTTCGAGGCGTGCAGCGACCTGCACTTCCTCCAGGACACCCTCGCGGGCGCCGACTTCATCCTCGCGCTCACGCTCGACAAGATCCCGTGCGCCCTCGGGCTCGTGTCGCTGTTCGACATCAACCGGCGCGAGTTCGTCGTCGTCCGGCAGTACGGCGGCAAGAGCGCGCTCCTCGCCCGGCTGTCCGAGCGGGCGCCGCTCCCGCTGGCCGCGATGCGGTCGAGGCGCGCCGTCGTGGTGCCCGACGCGGCCAAGGACGAGCGCGTCATGGACGAGCGGTGGAAGGCGATCGGCGTCGAGCTCCGGAGCGTCATCTGCGCGCCCGTCGAGCTCGCGGGCCGCTACCTCGGCCTCCTCGAGATCGGAAACCCGCTCGACGGCAAGCCCTTCTCCGAGAGCGACGGCAACGCGCTCACCTACATCGGCCAGCAGTTCGCCGAGTTCGTCGGCGCGCGCGGCGTCGTCCTCGAGCCCGGCCTCGTGACCGCGGGGGCGAAGAAGGCCGCCCGCTAGCGGAGCCGAGCGATGGACCTCCTCCCCTCCGCCGGGCAGCGCCATCGCGTCCCGTACTTCGCCCTCGTCCCCGCCATCGTCGTCGCCGTGCTCGTGCTCGGCGGGATCGCCCTGCGCACGACGCTGCAGATCGAGAAGGCGCGGCAGCAGACCGTCTTCGACGCGACGCTCACCCTCGCCGACGAGCGCGTCGATCGGCTCGACAAGCTGATCATCGCCCAGGACAACGTCGTCGCCGCGCACGTCGACGTGGCGAACCTCTCGGTCATCGCGCGGCGGTGGCTCCCCACGGCGGCCCGCGAGACGCCGACCGTGCGCGCCATCCTGGTCCTCGACATGGACAACGAGGCGCACGACGTGCTCGCGTTCGCCTCGCGCGGCGCGTCCGGGCGGGAGGACGACGCGTTCCGCAAGCTCCTGCTCGCCCGCCTCCTGCCGCAGATGAACTTCTCCGGCGACACGGGCGAGCTTCGCCACCTCCACCACGTCATCGATCAGCAGAGCCTTCTCGTGAGCTACTGGCAGCGCGAGCACGTGGGGCGCAGGTGCCTCATCGTCGCGTGGCACGAGGTGCCGCGCCTGGTCCACGAGGTGATGCCCCGGCTCTTCCGCGACCTCGATCGCGAGAAGAGCCGGATGAACGTCATCGACGAGGAGGGTCGCATCGTGTTCGGCCCGCCCATCATCGGCGGCGAGTTCACCGTCGGGCGCCCCTTCCCGACGACGCTCTACAACTGGCGGCTCCAGATGGCGCTCACCACGGCCGAGGAGCTCGGCGAGAAGGTCGAGCGGCAGCGCCTGATCGAGATCCTGATGGTCGGCTTCTCGGCCCTCGTCGCGCTGGCCGGGCTCGCGATCGTGGTGCTGGCCTCCGTGAACGAGCGGCGGCTCGCGGCGCTGAAGAGCGACTTCGTCGCGAACGTGTCCCACGAGCTCAAGACGCCGCTCTCGCTGGTCCGCATGTTCGGCGAGCTCCTGCTCGGCGATCGCGTCCCCAACGACGAGAAGCGCCGCCAGTACCTGCAGATCATCGTGAGCGAGAGCGAGCGGCTCACCGCGCTCATCGAGAACGTCCTCGATTTCGCCCGCGTCGAGCGGGGCAAGGCCGCCTACGAGTTCGCGCGCGGGAGCGTCGCCGAGGTGGCGACGCGCGCCGTCGACATGTACCGCTACCGCGCCGAGCGCGAGGAGATGACCGTGGAGCTCACGATCGCCGAGGGCCTGCCCGAGGCGCTCATCGACGCGCGCGCGCTCGAGCTCGCCCTCGTGAACCTGCTCGACAACGCGCTCAAGTACGCGAAGGACGGCGGCCGCGTCGCCGTCGCGGTGGAGGTCGAGGGCGGGGGCGGGGGGCGCCTCGCCGCGCTGACGCGCCAGGCGAGGCGGGTCGCCATCCGGGTGAGCGACCGCGGGCCGGGCATCGATCCCGACGAGCAGAAGCACATCTTCGAGCGCTTCGCGCGCGGACGGCGGGCGAGCGAGCGGCAGGTGCGCGGCAGCGGGATCGGGCTCGCGCTCGTGAAGCACATCGCCGAGAGCCATGGCGGCGCCGTGCGGGTCGAGAGCCCGCTCACCGACGACGGGCGCGGCAGCGCGTTCGTCGTGTCGCTCCCCGCGCTGGAGCACGACCGGGAGGCGCAAGAGGGCGCGGCGAACGCCGAGCCGGTGGTGGCCGATCCGGCGCCGGACGCGGGGTCGCCGTGAGGGCGCGCAAGCGCGGCGAGGCGGCGCCCCGGGCGGGCGACGCCGCGGTCAAGGCCGCGCCCCGGGCGGGCGGCGCCGCGGTCAAGGCGGCGCCCCGGGCGGGCGACGCCGCGGTCAAGGCCGCGCCCCGGGCGGGTGACGCCGCGGTCAAGGCCGCGCCCCGGGCGGGCGACGCCGCGGTCAAGGCCGCGCCCCGGGCGGGCGACGCCGCGGTCAAGGCCGCGCCCCGGCGGACGGACGCCGCGCGGGGCGCCGCGGTCCAGGCGGCGCTCGACGGGGTGCGCGCGCGGTGCGCCGTCGAGGAGCGCCGCGCGCGAGACCCGGTCTCCTTCGTCCATCGCTACACGGACCCGGCCGATCAGGAACTCGTGGCGCTCATCGCCGCGTCGCTCGCCTTCGGCAACGTGAAGGCGCTCTACGCCAAGATCGGCGAGGCGCTCGACCGCCTCGGGCCGGAGATCGCCCTCACCGCCGACGACGCCCGCGCCGTCTCGGCGCGGCTGCGCGGCTTCCGGCACCGGATCTACCGCGATCGCGACCTCGCCGGGCTGATCGTCGGCGCCCGGCGGGTGCAGCGGGCCTCGGGCTCGCTCGGCGCCGCCTTTGCGGCCGAGCTCTCGCGCACCCGCGACCTGCGCCAGGCCCTCGGGGCGTGGGTGCGGGCGATCCGACGTGCCGGCGGCCTCGACCGGCGTCCGGACGACCGCGGAGCAGCGCACATCCTCCCCGATCCCGAGAAGGGCAGCGCCGCCAAGCGGCTGATGCTCCTGCTGCGGTGGATGATCCGCCCCGCCGACGGCGTGGACCTCGGCCTGTGGCCGGTGCCCCCGTCGGCCCTCCTCATCCCGGTCGACACGCACATCGAGAAGCTCGGCTACAACATCGGGCTCACCGATCGCAGGGGCGCCACCTGGAAGACGGCAGAGGAGATCACCGCGGCCCTCCGCGGCTTCGATCCGGCCGATCCGGTCAAGTACGACTTCGCCCTCTGCCACCTCGGCATGCTCCAGCAATGCCCGTCGCGGCGCGATCCGGTCCGCTGCGAGGGGTGCGGCGTGAAGCCGGTCTGCCGTCACTGGGACGAGTGAGCACGCCCTGTACGTCGGATTTCCGTCCGGAACAGTTACTTGCCTGATCAGTTCGAGAGCGTGAGGTCCTTCGAATTTGAATCAGATTGCAACCGTGATTTGCAAGGATGCAATAGTGACTGGTTATCGTTGGTGTAAGTGTTCGAAATTCTAATCTGGATGGGGCGGCACAGAGCCTGCAAAATGGTGGGCGAGCGCCGTCGCGGAGACCTTCCCCCCCCAGGTCCGCGAGGCGCTTTTTTCATTTTGTCCCCGGCAGGCGCATGAGCGCGGCCGTTCGGCAGACAGCACGGCAAGAAGAGCGCCGCAACGGAGCCCCCCCGAGCTCTGCTGCGACGTTCTTCTTGCCGTGCCCCCTTTCCGGGGTGCTTACGGAACCCTTGCCAGCTCTCTCCTCGCCCTCGTGTATTGCGATCCGCATGCCACGTTCCGGGCTGGTAGATCTGGAACCTTTGTGCACGCCTGTGCTGGAGCTCTCGATCTCGCGCCGCGGTAGGCCTGGGCACATGGTCATGTCCCTGCGAGACGCGAATCCCAGGGAAAACGAGCCGTTGCCAACGTGCGTTTCCGCCAGGGGCAGTCGCCCCGCGCGCAGTCGGGTGGAGTCGATTCCGGAGCGCTGTGTGACTTTTTCGCGCGCGCAGGAGATGATCGTGAAACGTGCTGTTCCCATCGATTCATGATCATCCAGAGGAGCGAACAGGTGAGCGGCCTCGACGAGCGGCTGGTCTGTATTCCGTCCATCTTGGTGAAAAGAATGTCGAGGTTGCTCGCATGCGGAAGCAGCGCCAGCAGGTAGATTGACCGTATGGTCTGGACATTCGGGGCAACCCTCCTGGTGGCGCTGGCGCTCACGGTGCTGGCGGCGATCGGGCTCTGGGCACACCTCCTTTACTGGGTCAAGCGGCTGACCCTGCCGCTCGAGTACAGCGTGGAAGAGGTCCTGCGGACCGAGGATGGCGCGCCCATCGAGATCCGCCGCGTCCCACGCCCGGACGGCGTGGAGGCGCAGCCGGACCTGCCGCCGATCCTGCTGGTCCACGGGATCGCCGCGAACCATAGAAACCAGGACATCCACCCCGATTACTCGCTGGCTCGCCACCTCGCCACGCTCGGACGCGACGTGTGGTTGTTGACGTTGCGCAGCGGCCGCCTCCTCACCCGCGCCGAGCGCCGCAGCGTCCGGTTCTCCGCCATGGTCCGGTACGATCTTCCCTGCGCCATCGAGGCGATCCTGGAGCGCACCGGCGCCCGTTCCCTGGATTATGTCGGCTTCTCCATGGGGGGCATGCTCCTCTATGCCGCGCTCGGCCGGAGCGTCCCCGGCGATCGGGTCCGCCGCGTCGTCATCGTCGGCTCGCCTGGCCGGCTCACCACGCCGGTGCGCATCATGCGCTTCCTGCCGGGCCGGCTGCTGCCGGGCGTCCCGCTCCGCCTCATGGCACGCAGCTTCGCGTTCGCGTCGGAGTGGCTGCCGACGCCCATCCATCACGCGGTGGCCAACCCGCGCAACGTGCCTCCCGGCGTCACGCGGCTCGCGCTCGTCAACTGCATCGAAGACATCCCTGCTGCGCTGAACGCCGATTTCGCCGCCTGGATGGCGAGCGACGGGGAGATCCGCGTGGACGGCGAGAGGGTCCTGGACGGCCTCGCCTCGGTCGCGGCGCCGGCCCTGTTCATCGCGGGCAGCGCCGACAGGATCGCCCCCGCCACGGCGGTGCGCGCGGCCTTCGACGCATGGGGGCGCGATCGCCCGGAGACGCCGAAGCGCTTTCTCGTGCTAGGGCGCGACTTCGGAGCGCGGGAAGATTACGGTCACGGCGATCTGGCCGTCGGCGCCTATACGGGCGTCGAGCTCTTCGAGCCGATCGCTCGTTTCCTCGGTCCCCAGGCCGAAGACGCGTCGGGGCCCGAGACGGGCGCCGTGGCGCTGGAGGCCATCCAGGCGCGTCAGCCGACATCCGACGAGACCGCGCCGGTGCCGGACTTCCCGGCCGCCTGACGGCCGATTGCAGAGCGAAAGCGAAGAGGCGTATCCTCGACGCCGGATCTCTCGGAGCCACGCGGTGGCCGGCCTGTCCGCCGAAGGATGTTCATGAGTCACCCCGGATTGCGCGCCAGGTTCGAGCCGTCGTCGATGGCGCTCTGGCTGACGGTCGCGGCCCTCCTCGCCCACGCCGCGTCCTGCGCGGGGGACTCGTCCGACGGGCCGTGTGATGACGGCCTCACGCTGTGCGGCGGAGCGTGCCTCGACACGCAGGTCGATCCGGACCACTGCGGCGGCTGCGACGGCGCTTGCGCGAGCGGGAAGCGGTGCGAGGCGGGCGTGTGCGTCGGCGGGGCGGGGGGCGTGGACGGGGTGGACGGGGCGGGGGGCGTGGACGCCTCCTCGACGGGCGGCGCGGGCGGCGCGCTGTGCGCCCCCGGCCTCGTGGCGTGCAGCGGCGGCTGCGTCGACCTCGAGACAGACCCCGCCCATTGCGGGGGCTGCGGCCAGGAATGCGCCGCCGAACAGCGGTGCGAGGGCGGCGCCTGCCGCTGCGCCTCCGGCCTCACCGAGTGCGGCGGCGGCTGCGTGGACGTGGAGAGCGATCCGCTGCATTGCGGGAGCTGCGAGGCCCGCTGCCCCCTCCACGAGACGTGTGTGGAGGGGGCGTGCCTCTGCGATGAGCGCTTCGCGGTCTGCGGCGGCAGGTGCGTCGATCTGGCCGTCGACCCGGCGCATTGCGGCGCGTGCGGCGCGGCGTGCGCCCCGGGGCTGCTCTGCCAGGGGGGCGCGTGCGCCTGCGCCGTAGGCGACTACGAGGACATCGGCTCGACGGTCCCGCAGCGCCTGACAGGCACCACGGTCGGCGCGGAGACCTATTTCTCGCTCGCCTGCATGGCCGCCGGCTCGACCGAGTTCGTCTACAGGTTCACGGCGGAGGAGGCCGGCAGGTACAAGTTCGACACCGCCGGATCGAGCTACGACACCGCCATCGGCGTCCTGGACTTCGATGCCTGCGAGGAGCTCGCGTGCAATGACGATCGCGGGGGAGCCGCGACCGGCAGCGCCTCGGTGGCCCTCGAGGGAGGGCAGAGCGTCCTCCTCGTCGTCTCGGGCTACGACGGCGCGCAAGGCGACTTCGCCCTTCACGTCGACCGCGTGGCGCCGCCGGCGTGCCCGCTCGACAGCATCGCGACGGCTCTCCCGCAGACGATCACCGGGGACACCTGGGGGCTCGGCGACGCCGTCTCGACCCGCTGCGGTTCAATCGACACCCCCGACGCGAGCTACAGCTTCACCGCGCCGCGCGCTGGCAGGTACATCTTCGACACGTCCGGCTCCACGTTCGATACCGTCCTCGAGCTGCGCAAGGGGTCCTGCTCAGGGACGCTGATCTCTTGCAACGACAACGCCATGGAAGCCGAGACGTCGCGCATCGTCGTGAACCTCGCCGAGGGCCAGACGGTGGTCGCGGTCGTCGACGGCATCGACGGCGGATCCGGGCGATTCACGCTCAACGTCAGCGAGTACGTGCCGCCTCCATGTCCGGAGTTCACGCTCGGCGCCACGTTTCCTCAGACGGTGACGGGCACCACCGATGTTCCGGATCGCGTGAGCATCCTCCCGTCGCCCTGCACGAGCGACAGCGGCCCCGAGGTCACCTATGGGTTCACCGCGCCGGCGACCGCGCTCTATACCTTCGACACCTTCGGCTCCTCCTTCGACACGATCCTGCACGTCCACGAGGGGACATGCAGCGGCGAGAGCGTCGCGTGCAACGACGACACCGCTGGCCGGCAATCGCAGGTGAAGAGGGTGCTCCGCGAGGGAGAGACCGTCGCCGTCGTCGTGGACGGCTACGCCGCAGTCGCCTCCGGCGCCTTCAAGCTCAACGTGAGCCAGACCTTCGTCCCTCCGTGCCCGATGCTCGATCTCGGGTCGACGGTGCCTCAGACGGTGACAGGGACCACCGCGGATGCGGCCGACGTCCTGCGCCCGAGCTGCGGCAGCGGCGGCGCCGGCGAGGTGACCTACAGCTTCACCGCGCCCGCGGCCGGCACCTACGTCGTCGATACGTTCGGATCGAGCCTCGACACCGTCCTCTCCGTCCTCGACGGCAGCTGCTCCGGGGCCGTGCTCGCGTGCAACGACGACGCGGCGGGAAGTGAGCAGTCGCGGATGACGCTGGAGCTCGCCGAGGGGCAGACGATCGTCCTCCTGGTCGACGGCAGCGCCGCGGGCGCATCGGGCGATTTCACGCTCAACATTGCGCGGTTCTCGGGCGGCGGCACCTGCTCGACGGCGATCGATCTCGGCTCCGTCACCCCGCAGGTCGTGACGGGGAGCACCGAGGAGCGGCCCGAGTCCGTTCGCCCGAGCTGCGGCTTCTCGAATGCTCCGGACATGATCTACCGCTTCACCGCGCCGGTGGCTGGGCTCTACATCTTCGATACGTTCGGATCGAGCTTCGACACCCTGCTCCAGATCTTGAAGGACAGCTGCACGGGGACGTCGCTCGGGTGCAACGACAACACGGACGGTCAGCAGTCGCGTGTCGCCCTCAGCCTGGCCGCCGGTCAAACCGTCCTCGCCGTGGTCGACGGCAGCGCCACGAGCTCCGGCGACTACGTGCTCCAGGTGGACCGGTTCACCGGCCCGGGGACCTGCGCGACGGCCATCAACCTCGGATCGCCGCTGTCCGTCACCAGGACCGGCACCACGCGCGGCCAACCCGACGCGGTGAGGCCGAAATGCGTGTCCGCAGCGCTCGTGTCCTCTCCGGAGGCGGTGTTCACCTACACCGCCCCGATCCGCGGCACCTATGTCATCGACACGGCCGGCTCGTCGTTCAACACCGTCCTTCACGTCCACACGGGTGGCTGCGGCGGCACCGAGCAACAATGCAACTACGATCCGAGCGGCACACGAGCGTCGAAGGTGCAGATCGATCTCGCCCCCAATCAGACCATCACCGTGGTCGTCGATGGGTATAATGGAGCGTCTGGCGACTTCACGCTGAAGATCTCCAAGCTCTGAGTCAGCGCCGCATGTGCCCTGGAGCCGGCCTGACGACGGCGTCCGTCGCGTCGAGCTGGCGAGGGCGCCTCTCCCCGGCGCGGCGAGCGCGGTCCGGGCCGCGGATCGGCCTGCGCGCAGCCGGCCGAGCGCCCCCGCCGGTTGCGGATGCGTCGGCCGCAGGCGTATCCTGGCGCGCGCCTCGTTATCCGCTCGCCTCGAACGGCAAGGCACCCCCCAAGGATGGCTATGAACCGATCCGGATTGCGCCCCAGGTCCGCCCTGTCGTCCGCCGCGCTGCTCCTGGCCGCGGGGGTTGTCCTCGCGGCGTCCTGCGCCGAGAGCCCCGAGGCGTCGGGCGAGTGCGCCGACGGGCTGTCGCGGTGCAATGGCGAGTGCGTCGAGCTCCAGGCGAACGCCGAGCACTGCGGCGCGTGCGGCGACGCCTGCGAAGAGGGGCAGCGCTGCGTGGAGGGGCGCTGCGGCGAGGGCGGCGGCGGCGAGGGCGGCGGCGATATAGGATCCGGCGTCGGGGGCGGAGAGGGGTGCCGAGAGGGCCAGACCGACTGCTCGGGCAGGTGCGTGAACGTCGAGATCGACCCGCGGAACTGCGGCGATTGCGACGTCGCGTGCGCGGAGGGGCGCGTCTGCGCGGACGGCTCCTGCGCCTGCGCGGGCGACCTCACCGAGTGCGACGGCGCCTGCGTGGATGTGCGGAGCGACAGGCTCAACTGCGGCGAGTGCGGATCCAGCTGCGCGCCTGCGCAGCAGTGCGTCGACGGCGCTTGCACCTGCCCCGACGGTCTCGCGGACTGTGGCGGCTCGTGCGCCGATCTGCAGACGAGCCCGTTCCACTGCGGCGATTGCGGCGTCGCGTGCGAGCGAGGGGCGCTCTGCCAGGCAGGCGCCTGCACCTGCGTCCTCGGCACGTATGACGAGCTCAGCGACACGTTCCCGCAGACGGTCACGGGGACCACCATCAGCGGCGAGACGAACTACGATCTCGCGTGCGTGGCCGCCGGTTCGTCGGAGCGGGTCTATCGCTTCACGCCGTCCGAGGCGGGGACATACACGCTGGACACCGTCGGGTCCGCCTTCGATACGGCCATCGGGGTGCTGGGAGCGACCACCTGCGCTCAGCTCGCCTGCAACGATGACCTCGCCCCCGGGGTCGGCCAATCGCGGGTCCGCGCGGTCCTCGAGGCGGGCCAGCCGGTCCTCGTCGTCGTGACCGGCTTCGACGGAGGGGAAGGCGATTTCACGCTCAACATGGCGAAATCCGCGCCGCCGAAGTGCCCTGGGTGGACGATCGACGCTGCGCTCCCGACGACCGTCACCGGCAACACCGAGCACCTCGGCGACGCGATCAGGCCGAGGTGCGGAGCTGCGGACAGCCCCGACGCGAGCTATGCCTTCACGGCGCCGGCGGCCGGGAAGTATGTATTCGATACCTTCGGCTCCGGGTTCAATACGATCCTGGAGCTGCACGATGGCGCGTGTGATGGCGACGTGCTCACCTGCTCCGACGACTCGGGAGGAGGGTCGCAGTCGCGCGCGACGGTGGAGCTCAGCGCCGGCCAGAAGGTCGTGGCGGTCATCGACGGCTTCGAGGGCGCGCGTGGGCCCTATACGCTGAACGTCGCCGCGTGGGCTCCGCCCGCGTGCCCCATGGCGGATCTCGGCTCCACCTACCCGCAGACGGTCACGGGTCACACGTCAGGCCTCGACGGGGTCCTCCAGCCGGCCTGCTCCATGAGCGATTCCCCCGAGGTCAGCTACAGCTTCACGGCGCCCATCGCCGGCCGGTATACATTCGATACGCTCGGCTCGACCTTCAACACGGTGCTCCACGTTCACGACGGCAGCTGCACGGGCGCCTCGCTGGGGTGCAACGACGACGCGGAGGGCTCGTACCAGTCGCAGGTGTCCACGCCCCTCGCGCAGGGGCAGACGGCGGTTGTGGTCGTGGACGGCGCGAGCGGGAAGCACGGCGCGTACACGCTCAACGTGAGCGGCTCCCCGGCCCCTCCGTGCCCGGCGAACGCGCTGGAGCCGGTCGTCCCGCAGACCGTGAGGGGGACGACCTTGGATCGCAGCGACTTCGCGGCCGCGCCGTGCGGCAAGGTCGGCGGGGCCGAGGTGGCTTACGGCTTCACGGCGCCGTCCGACGGATTGTATGTCTTCGATACGTTCGGATCGAGCTTTGACACGCTCGTCCACGTGCACGCCGGCACCTGCGGCGGGGAGGTGCTCGGCTGCAACGACAACACCACGGGCCTCCAGTCGCGGGTCGTGGTGCCGCTCGTCGCGGGGCAGGAGACCGTCGTCGTGGTGGATGGCTCCGGGCCGGCGGCCACGGGCGCGTTCACGCTCAACATCGGCCTGTTCGAGGGCGACGGCACCTGCGAGACCCCCATCGACCTCGGCTCGACGGTCCCGCGGACGGAGATGGGCTCCACCCTGCACCAGCCGAACTCGGGCACGCCGAGCTGCACCATGTCGAGCGGCAATGACAGGGTCTATCGCTTCACCGCGCCGGCGGACGGGACCTACGTCATCGACACGCTGTCGTCGACGTTCGACACCGTCCTTCACGTGCACGACGGCGATAGCTGCGCCGGCCGCGAGCTCGCCTGCAACGACAACACGAACGGGGTCACCTCGCGCGTGACCGTGCCCCTCACCGCGGGGCAGGTGATCACGATCATCGGCGACAGCAGGCCCTCCTCCTCCGGCACCCTCACCCTCAACATCGCCAAGCTTCCTTGAGCGGGCGCGCCCCGCTCGGCGGGGCATCTGCGGGCCGGGGGAAGCCTGAGCGCGGGGCGCTGGGGTGGGTCGGCTGCTGCGCGGCTTCGGTCGGGGGGTGGGGATCGCCGCACGTGGGGGCAGGTGGACCGGGCGGGAGCGATGGATGGCGGGCGGCCCTGGCAGTGAACGACGCGACGCGCGCCCTAGGAGTTTTCTTGAGAGCGGCGCCCGCCCGTGCGAGTCTCGGCCCCCTTGGGACTTGCGCCCGTCGTCCGGGACGCGCCCCTGTGATCCGGGTCGAACCATGCCAAAGGAACGCGTGTTCTCCCTCGATGCCGTTAGGACCGACGGCTGGTTCGAGCGCATAGGCGACGGCATCGGCAGCTTCCAGGCGCTCTGCGAGATCGTGGGTGAGGCGTTCTTTGCCTTCTCGATGATTACGGGCGCCCGCATCACGGCGCTCACCGTCGACCGCCGCAACCCGGACAACACCCTGGTCGACTTCGTTATCGCGCCGCCGGGCGAGGAGGACATCGACGGCGACGTCCAGCGGCTCACGCTCGCGGACTTCCGCCACCGCCTCGTCGGCGCCCTGCTCACGGAGGACACGACGCCGCCCGCGCCCGAGCGGGACACCGACCTCGAGGGCATCCAGCTCCACATCGGCGTCCGCTACCTGCTGCTCGCCCCGCTCTACGGCTACAGCCTCCGCAAGCTCGCCGTCGAGGGGAAGACGTCGCGCCTCCTCCTCCTGCGCGACGGCATCGAGGAGACGCACGAGCTCAACGAGTTCCGCGCCCGCATCCGCTCGCACGTGCGCGACGAGCTCGAGCGCGCCTCGGCCGGCGCGCGCTCCGCCATCGACCTCACGAAGGTCGCCGAGGCCGAGGTCGCCTCGCAGCGCGGCGACTTCCCGAAGGTGATCCAGCTGCTCGGCACCTGGCCGGCCCCGCTCGCCATCTTCCTGCGCACGCCCGAGGGGCAGATGCTCACCCCGGACGCCCGCAGCCTGATCGCCAAGGGCCTCGGCCTCCTCGGCACCGCGTGCGTCAAGCTCGGCGAGGAGCACCAGGGCGAGGAGGTCATGCGCCTCGCCGTCCAGTACGCGCACGACGGGGCCGCGGCCGGCGACATCTTCCGCCGGCTGGGCGAGGCCATGCTCGAGGACGGCCGGGCCGGCGAGGCCATCGGCCCCCTCCGGCGCGCCGCCAACCTCGGGGCCCCGCCGAAGCAGATCTGGCCGCTGCTCGCGCGGGCGTTCGTGCAGCGCAAAAAGTTCGTCGCCGCCCTCGCCTGCGTCCGCGAGGCGCGGAGCGTGGGCGTGGCGGACGCCGACATGGTGGAGGAGATCCGGGAGATCGAGGCCACCCTGGGGACGGCGCTCACCGCGTGGCGAGGGCTGGTCCTGGCCGCGAACCGCTCCTAGGATCGCGGCCCGCGCGTTGGTTGACCGACCGCTGACCGCCTCCATTGACACCCCCGCGGCGGCCGACTAGATCCGGCGCGGATTAAGCCGGGATCGCTCGGATTTTTGCTGCTTCAGGCAGCATCGCCGCGTCGCTCTCACCTTTTTGGACTGCATGGTTCGGGGCCGCGGGCCCCGAGGTCTCGTCCCGAGACGCCGCGCGCCTCGGCGAGGTGGTCGACCCCTCCAGGGGCTCGACACGTAGGAGTGCTCTCTCGATGGCCACCTACATCCCCCTGTTCCTGCTGTTTCTCGTCGCCGCGATCATCGCGCTCGCGATGTTCACGCTGACGTCGCTGCTCGGCCCGAAGAACCCGACGCCCGAGAAGATGATCCCGTACGAGTGCGGCAGCGAGTCGACGGGCGGGCGATTCGTCAAGCCGAGCGTGAAGTTCTACCTGACGGCGATCCTCTTTGTCGTGTTCGACATCGAGGCGGTGCTCATCTACCCGTGGACGGTCCAGTTCCGCTCCCTCGGGTGGACGGGCCTCGCGACGATGAGCTCGTTCATCGCGCTACTCGTCGTGGCGCTCGTGTACGTGTGGAAGAAGGGAGCTCTGGAATGGGAGAAATGAAGGCCGGTGGGCCCTCGACGCGGGTGGTGGAGGGCTCCGAGCACGGCTTCGCGACCACGCGCGTGGACGCGCTGCTGAACTGGGCGAAGAAGTACTCGCTGTTCCAGTACCCGTTCGTGACGGCGTGCTGCGGCATGGAGTACATGGCGATGGCCAGCCCGCGCTTCGATATGGCGCGGTTCGGCGCCGAGGTGCCGCGCTTCTCGCCGCGCCAGGCCGACCTGCTCTGGGTGGTGGGGACCATCAGCCAGCGCCAGGCGCCCGCGCTCCGCCGCATCTACGAGCAGATGGCGGACCCGAAGTGGGTGCTCGCCTTCGGCACGTGCGCCTCGTGCGGCGGCTTCTACGACAACTACACGACCGTCGCCGGCATCGACAAGGTCATCCCCTGCGACGTCTACGTGCCCGGCTGTCCGCCGCGCCCCGAGGCGGTGCTCGACGGCCTCATGCTGCTCCAGGACAAGATCGCGCGCGGCGATCGCACGCCGGCGATCGTCAAGCCGCGCGAGGACCCTGCGCAGACGACGGAGCAGCTCATCGCCCTCCAGCGCAAGGAGCGGAGCCTGCCATGAGCAAGAAGGTCCTAGAGCTCCTCACGGCGCAGTTCCCGGGCGCCGTCCTGGAGACGCACTCGCAGTTCGGCGACGACACGGCGGTGCTCGATCCCGCCGTGTGGCGCGACGCCGCCCTGTTCCTCCGCAACGACCCGCGGACCCTGATGAACATGTTCGTCGACCTGACCGCGGTCGACTACCTCTGGCGCGGCGACGTGCCCCGCTTCGAGGTGGTCTGCCACCTGCGGTCGCTCGAGCGCAACCACCGCGTCCGGATCAAGGCGCGCGTCGGCGACGAGGAGGGCAACGGCGCCGAGATCGACTCGATCGTCCCGGTGTGGAAGGGCGCGAACTGGTTCGAGCGCGAGTGCTACGACCTGCTCGGCATCGTCTTCAAGGGGCACCCGGATCTCCGGCGCATCCTGATGTACCCGGAGTTCGAGGGGCACCCCCTGCGCAAGGACTATCCGGCCAACCGCATCCAGCCGCTCATCCCGTTCCGGGACGTGCCGAACACCGGCAAGCTGCCGCCGTTCGGCCCCGACGAGGGCATGAGCTTCGGCCGCCAGTCGCACGACTTCGCGCGGAGTGGCCCCGGGGCGTCGATCGACGGAGACGAGGCCGTGAGCAACGGCAAGCGCGCGGGCGCGCTGGAGGAGCGGAGCTGACCCATGGAACCCCTGGATCGCGAGCTGGACGAGGCCGAGCTCGACCTACCGAGCGAGCCGATGCTCCTCAACATGGGGCCGTCTCACCCGGCGATGCACGGCACGGTGCGGATCGTGCTCGAGCTGTCCGGTGAGACGATCAACAAGGCCGACGTGCAGATCGGCTACCTGCACCGCGGCTTCGAGAAGATGTGCGAGCGCGGCACGTGGTCGCAGGTCTTCCCGTACGTCGACCGGCTCAACTACGTCTCGCCGATGCTCAACAACGTCGGCTTCGCGCTGGCGGTCGAGAAGATGCTCGGCGTCACGGTGCCCGAGCGCTGCCAGTACTACCGCGTGATCCTCGGCGAGATGGCGCGCATCTGCGATCACATGATCTGCAGCGGCGCCATGGCCATGGAGCTCGGCGCCTTCACGCCGTTCCTCTACCTGTGCCGCGCGCGCGAGATCTTCTGGGAGATCTTCGAGGAGGAGACGGGGGCGCGCCTGACGCACAGCTTCGGCCGCGTCGGCGGCATGGCGCGGCCGCCCACGGCCGACTTCAAGGCGATGGTCCGGGTGGGCCTCGCGCGCGTGCTCGCGCTCATCAACGACGCCGAGAAGCTCATCCTCAAGAACCGCATCTTCCTCGATCGCCTCGACGGCGTCGGGCAGATCTCGCAGGAGGACGCGCTCGCGCTCGGCTGGACAGGCGTCGTGCTCCGGGCGACCGGCGTGCCGTACGACGTGCGCCGGGCGAACCCGTACATGGTCTACGACCGCTTCGAGTTCGACGTGCCGGTCGGCACGCGGGGCGACAACTACGACCGGTTCATGTGCCGCCAGGAGGAGATCCGCCAGGCGGGGAGGATCATCGAGCAGGCGCTCGAGCAGATGCCCGACGAGGGGCCCGTCAACATCGACGATCCGCGCATCGTGCTGCCGCCGAAGGAGGAGGTCTACACGACCATCGAGGCGACCATCCAGCACTTCAAGATCGTCATGGAGGGCATCAAGGTGCCCGCGGGCGAGTGCTACTCGTACACCGAGGCCGGCAATGGCGAGCTCGGCTTCTACCTGGTGTCCGACGGCAGCGGCACGCCGTACCGCGTCCGCATCCGTCCGCCGTGCTTCGCCACGACGCAGGGGCT
The DNA here is from genome assembly GCF_028368935.1 of Sorangium aterium. Taxonomy (NCBI): domain Bacteria; kingdom Pseudomonadati; phylum Myxococcota; order Polyangiales; family Polyangiaceae; genus Sorangium; species Sorangium atrum. Next base: position 2,085,848 of record NZ_JAQNDK010000002.1, read on the forward strand.
CTCCCAGCTCATCACCGGGCTGATGATCCCCGACGTCGTGCCGACCTTCGGCTCCCTCAACATGATCGGCGGGGAGTGCGACCACTAGCGACGGCGCGAGGAGCGCTCCCGTCATCGACTTAGGAAAGCAAGGGCCCTCCGCGGCCCCGCCGGGAATCGAGAGCACGATGCCTACGATCAAGATCGACGGAAGGGAGATCCCCTTCGAGAGCGGTGACACGATCATCCGCGCGGCGCACCGCGCCGGGATCGACATCCCCCATTACTGCTGGCACCCGGGCCTCAGCGTCGCCGCCAACTGCCGGATGTGCCTCGTCGAGGTGCTGCCGCCGCCGGGGCGGCCGGCGATGAGCCTCGACATCCTCCGCTGGGACGCGGCGAAGCAGGACTACGTGCCGGCGGCGAAGCCGAAGCTCCAGCCGGCCTGCCAGATGGCCTGCGCGAGCGGCATGGAGGTGCTGTCCGACAACAGCGACCACGTGTCCGAGGCGCGCTCGGCGGTGCAGGAGCTCCTGCTCCTGAACCACCCGGTCGACTGCCCGATCTGCGACCAGGCCGGCGAGTGCCGCCTCCAGGACTACTGGCTGGAGCACCAGCGCAAGGGCAAGCGGATGCGGCAGGAGCCGGTGCACAAGCCGAAGGCGGTCACCTTCGGCCCGACCATCGTGTACGACGCCGAGCGCTGCATCGTGTGCACGCGGTGCATCCGCGTCTGCAACGAGCTCGCCCGGGATCCGGTGCTCTCCGTCCGCGAGCGCGGCAACCTCGGGGAGATCACGGTCTCGCCGGGGCGCGAGCTCGACCACAACTACACGCTCATGACCGAGCACGTATGCCCGGTCGGCGCGCTCACGTCGCGCGACTTCCGCTTCAAGGCGCGCGTCTGGTTCCTCCGCAGCGCCCGGACCGTCTGCCAGGGCTGCGCGACCGGCTGCAACGCCTACCTCGACTACGATCCGCGCAACAACACGCCGTACCGGCACCGCCCCCGCGAGAACATGGCGGTCAACACGTACTGGATGTGCGACGAGGGCATGCTCTCGTACCGGCACGCGGTCGAGGGGCGGCTGCTCACGGCGCTCGTCGGCAACGACGACGCGAGCCTCGACGACGCGCTCGCCGCGGCCAAGGAGCAGCTCGCCGGCCACGGCGACGACCCGTCGAAGGTCGCGATCGTCCTGTCGGCGCAGCACTCGAACGAGGACAACTTCGCGCTCTACCACCTCGCCACGACGTACCTCGGCGCGACCGACTTCTTCGTGTCCGGCAAGCCGCTCGGCGAGGGCGACGACATCCTCATCAGCGAGGACAAGAACCCGAACACCCGCGGCGCCGTGCAGATCGCGGCGGCGACCCCGCCGCGCCCGGTCGCGGAGCTGCTCCAGGGGATCGCGTCCGGGCACTACGCGTACGTGGTCGCCCTCGGGTCGGACCTCGAGGTCGACGCGGGCGAGGCGCAGCGGGCGTTCTCGCGGCTGAAGGGGGTGGTGACGATCGCCGCCCACGAGGGGCCGCTCGCGAAGGCCGCGCGCGTCGCGCTGCCGGCGTGCTCCTGGGCCGAGGCCGAGGGGACGTACGTGAACGGGAAGGGCCTGGCGCAGCGGAGCGAGCGGGCGCTGCTCCCGCACGGCGACGCGCGCCCGGCCTGGGAGCTCATCGGCCGGCTGGGGCGCGCGCTCGGGTACGAGACCGGGTGGAAGACCCTGGCCGAGCTCCGCCGCGCGATGCCGCCCGGCGCGGCGCTTGGTGGAGCAGCCGGGGCAGCCGCGCCCGCCGCAGCGCTCGGCGCGGCGCCCGCCGTCGCCGACGGCGCGCGGGTCGAGCCGAAGAAGACGGAGGCCACGGCATGACCAGCGTCGAGCTCGCTCTCGCGATCGTCAAGATACTCATCGTCGTCCTGTTCCTGCTGAACATGGCGGCGATCGCCACCTGGGCCGACCGGCGCCAGGGCGCGATGGTGCAGGACCGCGTCGGCCCGAACCGGGCGGTCGTCTACCTGCCGTCCCTGGTCGTGCGGGGCATCGTGTTCTTCCCCCCGGCGCTGCTCGCGGCGCTCTCCGTGTTCACGGCGACGCGCCCGGCGTCCGCGCCGGCCGCGGCCGAGACGATGGTGGCCGCCGCGCAGTTCGCGGTGGCCGTGGCCTGGCTCGGGCTGATCGTGTTCTGCGCGTCGGCCCGCAGCGGCGGCCCGATCAACCCGGCCGAGGAGGCGCTCGCCCGCGTCGAGCCCCGCAGCATCTTCTACGGGGGCGTCATGGCCCACGTCGCGGTCTTCTTCCTGACGCAGGCGATCCCGCTCTCGGCGGCGCCCGTCGTCGCGCGGATCGCGTGCGTGCTGCTCGGCGCGCTGCTCCTCGTCACGGGCGCCTACGCGGCCCTGCGCGTGCCCGAGGGTAAGATCCCGCTGCGGCTCCTCGGCACGCTCCACGCCGCGGCCGACGCGATCAAGATGATCTGGAAGGAGGACTTCATCCCGAAGAACGCCGACCGGCTCCTCCACTCGCTCGCGCCGCTGCTCGCGATGTTCCCGGCGCTTGTGACGTTCGCGGTCATCCCGTTCGGCGACAAGCTCTGCTTCGAGGACAACGGCGACGGGGTCTTCGGCTTCGGGGACCTCCCGCTGCTCAAGCGGACGGTCGACCAGGCGTTCACGTGCAGCGGCCACGTCGTGAACCTCCAGGTCGCGGACCTCAACGTCGGCATCCTCTACATCTTCGCGATGGCGGGCACCGGCATCATCGGCGCCGCGCTCGCCGGCTGGGCGAGCGACAACAAGTTCTCGCTGCTCGGCGGCCTCCGCGCCGCGAGCCAGATGGTCAGCTACGAGGTCGCGATGGGCCTCAGCGTCGTCGGGCTCTTCATCATCTACGGCAGCGTCCGGCTCGGCGACATGGTGCAGTGGCAGGCCGAGCACGCGTGGGGGATCTTCGTCCAGCCGCTCGCGTTCATCCTGTTCCTCGCGGCCCTCGCGGCCGAGACGAAGCGCATCCCGTTCGATCAGCCCGAGGGCGAGAGCGAGATCGTCGCCGGCTACTTCGTCGAGTACTCCGGGATGAAGTTCGGCATGTTCATGACCGGCGAGTACGTGGAGCTCATCACGTCGAGCGCGCTCCTCGTCACGCTCTTCTTCGGCGGCTACCACCTGCCGTTCCTGGACCGCGACGGCATCAACGTCGCCTTCGGCGACGCGACGCTCTTCCAGTACAAGATGACCCACTTCGCCGTGAGCCTGACGTACGTGCTGGCGTTCTTCGGCAAGACGATCCTCATGGCGTGGGTGCAGGTCTTCTTCCGCTGGACGCTGCCGCGCTTCCGTTACGACCAGGTGATGCGGCTCGGGTGGACGAAGCTCCTGCCGCTCACGATCGTCAACATGATGGTCACGGGCATCGTCGTGCTGGCCGTCGACTCGGCGCCCGCGGGGCTCGTCGGCGGTCTCCAGGTCGCGGCCGACGTCACCCACGCGATCGTCGCCGTGGGCGGGTTCGCGGCGGTCGTGGCGCTGATCGCCGGCCTCCTCGAGCCGGTCGAGCGCCAGCGCACCGTCAACTCCACCTCGTCCCGGTTCGCTGCCGCGGCGGGGGGCACCAAGGCGTCGCCGCAGCAGGCGTAGAGGAGGATCTCATGGCGAGAGCTACCCCCAGCAACACGTGGACGAAGCCGGCCGGCAGGCCGATCGCCGGCAAGCCCATCCCGCGCCCGACCCGGAGCGCCGACGTCCAGGCCTACATCCCCGAGATGGTCAAGGGCCTGGGGATCACGATGAAGCACTTCTTCAAGAACACGAAGGAGATGGTGCTCGGCCAGAAGCCCGACCCGGTGCTGAACGCGCTCGAGCCGGGCGTCACGACGATCAGCTACCCCGAGGAGAAGCGCCCCTACCCGGAGCGCTTCCGGGGCATCCACCGGCTCACGCTGCGCGAGGACAACTCGCCCCGCTGCGTCGCGTGCCTCTGCTGCTCGACGGCGTGCCCGGCGCAGTGCATCGCGATCGAGCCGGCCGAGTACCCCGACGGCGATCGGCGGAAGGGCTACGAGCGGTACCCGAGCAGCTTCGTCATCGACGAGCTCCGCTGCGTCTTCTGCGGCTTCTGCGTCGAGGCGTGCCCCGTCGACGCCATCCGGATGGACACCGGCCTCCACGCGGTGCCCTACGACTCGCGCGAGCAGTTCATCTACAGGCGCGATCTCCTCATGAGCCTCTCCGATCGTTCGGGCTCGCGGCTGACGGCGAACACGCGCCACGAGCCCGGCGACCCGACGCACCCTGGCCTGTCGCGCGATCACGCGGATCACTGAGCCGGGCATCTCGCCTCTCGCCCGGCCGAGGTTCTGCTAGAAGGGCGGGTCATGGCGACGACGTACGGCTCCTTCGAGGCGGTCATCGGGCTCGAGGTCCACGCGCAGCTCCTCACCCGGACCAAGGCGTTCTGTGGCTGCGCGACCAGCTTCGGCGACCCGCCGAACACGCACACGTGCCCTGTCTGCCTCGGTCTCCCGGGGGCGCTCCCGGTCCTGAACCGCGAGGCGGTCCGGATGGCGGTGAGCGCCGCGCTCGCGCTCGGCTGCGCCGTCCAGGAGAGCAGCGTCTTCGCGAGGAAGAACTACTTCTACCCGGACCTGCCGAAGGGGTTCCAGATCAGCCAGTTCGATCGGCCGCTCGCGCTGCGCGGCCAGCTCGAGATCGAGACCGAGGCGGGCAAGACGCGGGCGGGGATCACGCGCGTCCACATGGAGGAGGACGCCGGCAAGAACCTCCACGGCATCGGCGGCCTGTCGGTCGTCGATCTCAACCGCGCCGGCACGCCGCTCATCGAGATCGTCGGCGAGCCCGATCTCCGCTCGGGCGCGGAGGCGGCCGAGTACCTGAAGCGGCTGCGCGAGATCCTGATGTTCATCGGCGTGAACGACGGCAACCTCGAGCAGGGCAGCTTCCGCTGCGACGCCAACGTCTCGGTCCGCAAGGCGGGGGAGACGAAGCTCGGCACGCGGACGGAGCTCAAGAACATCAACTCGTTCCGCTTCGTCGCCGAGGCGATCGATCTCGAGATCCGGCGGCAGATCGCGCTCATCGAGCAGGGCGGCCGCGTCCGGCAGCAGACCCGCGGGTACAACGCCGAGAAGAAGGAGACGTACCTCCTCCGCGACAAGGAGAACGAGTCCGGCTACCGCTACTTCCCCGAGCCGGATCTGCCGCCGCTCGTCGTGGACGAGGCGTTCCTCGCCGACGTGCGCGGCGCGCTCCAGGAGCCGCCGGCCGACAAGCGGCGCCGCTTCACCGAGTCGCTCGGCCTCACCCCGTACGCGGCGTCGGTCCTGACCGGCCACCCGCAGATCGCGGCGTTCTTCGAGGAGGCCGCGCGCCTCCACGGCGACGCCGTCAAGGTCGCGAACTTCGTCCAGGGCGAGGTGCTGCGCGACACCCGGACGGCGGGGCTCACGGCGACGTTCCCGGTCGCCCCCGGGCAGGTGGCCGCGCTGCTCCGCCTCGTGGACGAGGGCGCGATCAGCGGCAAGCAGGCCAAGGAGGTCTACATGGAGATGGCCGGCACGGACCGGGCGCCCGGCGACATCGTCCGCGACAAGGGCATGGCCGTGATGAGCGACGCCGCCGCGATCGAGGCCGTGGCCGCGTCGGTCATCGCCGCGAACGAGAAGCAGGCGGCGGCGTACCGCGCCGGCAAGACCGCGCTGTTCGGCTTCTTCGTCGGTCAGATCATGAAGAAGACGGGGGGCAGCGCGAACCCGGCCGTCGTGAACGATGTGCTGAAGCGACTGCTCGAGGGAGCTCCCGCCACGGGCGGGTGACGGCTCTTTCTCCGAGCGCAAGCGTGAAATAGGGTACCGCCGGCAGGCGCTCTCGCCGCGCGATCCGGGGCGCGCCCGGCGCCTCCGCCTCGCTGAAGCCCTCGTTGAACGATCGCCCCGCCTCCGATCGCCCCGAGCGGGCAGGACATCCGACGCATGGTCAGCGCTCGTCCACTCGACGCCCTCCGCTTCCCTCTCCGCACGGCCGGCTTCGTCGGCCTCACCTTCGGCATGTACGGCCTGCTCGAGGTCGACACAGCGATCTCACCCGCGGCCGACCGCGAAGTGGTCCTCCACACATGGATGCGCCGGTATGGGCGCGCGCTCCTGAAGCTCTACGGGCTCGACGTGCGTGCGGGCGGCCTCTTCCAGGGTGAGCGCGCCGCCGGCGCGGCCGATCCGGCGGGCGCCGGGTACTGCCCTGGGCGCGACGCCGCCGGGGTCGGCCGGCTGTTCGTGATGAACCACCGCTCCGCGCTCGACATCATGATCACGCTCGCCTTCTTCGAGGCCACGGTCGTGAGCCGGGCCGACCTCGCCGGATGGCCGGTCATCGGCATGGCGGCGCGCCGCGTCGGAACACTCTTCGTGGACCGCTCCAGCAAGCGCAGCGGCTCTGCGGTCGTCCAGGCGATGTGCGCCGCGCTCAAGGGCGGCCGTGGTGTGATGGTCTACCCCGAGGGGACCACGTTCTCCGGAGATGAGGTGCGGCCGTTCCGCGCGGGCGGCTTCACCGCGGCCTGCCGCGTCGGCGCGGAGATCGTCCCTGTGGGGCTCGTGTACGGCGGCGCCGAGTCCTCCTACGTCGACGAGTCGTTCACGGCGCACATGGCCCGGGTGAGCCGTGCGCGACGTATCCCGGTGGCGATCGAGGTCGGCGCGCCCATCGCCACGGTAGGCCAGGACGTCGGCGAGGTGCGCGACGAGTCGCACCGCGCCGTCCAGGCGCTCGTTCACCGCGCCCGCGCGCGGCTCGTCGCCGACGGTTAGCCGCCGCGCTCTCTCCTGCGCCGCTGGCTTCTGCGATCGGCCCTCGCTACGATGCGGGCCGCCGGCGACCCCATGGAGCGTGAAGGCAACCCTAGCGAGACCGCCATGGCATGGCAGGTCCTGAAGCCGCCCCGCGGAGGGGCGATCCATAATGAGCTGATGTTCCTGGCGGACGCGAGCGAGCAGCTCACCGGATCGCTTGACCCTCATACGATCCTCGAGCGACTCGCGCGTCTGTCGGTGCCCTACCTGGCGGACTGGTGCACGGTCGATCTCATCGAGCGTGGCGCCGCGGACGCCATGGGCCTGGTCGGCTCGGTGCCGCCGCCGCCGCCGTCGAACGATCCCACGTTCGTGGCCGGGGCGGACGGGTTCGACCCCGCGCCCGTGGCGGGCATCTATGCGGCCCGGCGCCAGCGCGCCGCCGCGGACTCCGACAGGGCGGGCGCCGCTCGGGCGGGCCACGCGGGCGCGACGCGGCAGCGGTTCTGCCGGGTCGCCGCGAAGCACGTGAACCCCGAGCGCGAGGGGCTCCTGCGCGCGATCTCGCCCGACGCCGAGGAGCGCCTCGGCATCGCCAAGGTGCTGCACAGCGGCGAGTCCGAGCTCTTGCACGAGCTCGATCGCGACAAGAGCGACGAGGCCGCCGAGCGCGCCGCGGCGCTGGAGCAGCTCGGCACGCGGTCGGCGATGGCGGTGCCGCTCATCGCGCGCGGCCGCAAGCTCGGCGTGCTGTCGTTCGGCGTGTCCGAGTCGAACCGCATCTACTCCGCGGACGACCTCGTGCTCGCGGCCGAGCTCGCGCACCGCGTGGCGCTGGCGCTCGACAACGCCTACCTCTACCGGAAGGCGGAGGAGGCGCGCCACGCGGCGGAGCGGAGCGCGGACCGGGCCGCGTGGCTCTTCGCGGTGACGGCCGCCCTGTCCGACGCGATCACGCCGCCCGCGGTGCTCCGCGTGCTCGCGAGCGACGTCGTCGCGGCCGCCGGGGCGATGACCGGCGTGGTGGCGCTGCGCGCCGGGCTCGGCGGCGAGCTCGAGACGGTGCGCTCGACGGGCTACCTTGAGGCGCAGATCGCGCGCTTCAAGAGCTTCGACCTCGGCGCGGAGCTGCCGCTCGCGCGCGCGGTCCGGGAGCGCCAGCCGATCTTCCTCGAGTCGGAGGAGCGCTTCGGCGAGTTCGAGCCGGGCTTCGCGTCGTGCTGCGTCGCGACGGGCGAGCGCGCGTACGCCGCGATCCCGCTCTTCCTCGAGGGGCGCGTGCTCGGCGCCGTGGGGTTCGGCTTCTCGGCGCCGCAGTCGTTCTCCGAGGACGACCGGGCGTTCATGCTCGCGCTGGTCCAGCAGAGCGCGCAGGCGCTCGAGCGGGCGCGCCTCTCCGCGCTGCAGACGGAGGAGGCCATGCACCTCTCGCACGAGGTGCTGAAGCAGATGCCCGAGGCCATCCTCGTCACGGACGTCGAGGGCAACATCCGGTACTGGATGGGCGAGGCCGAGTCGATCTTCGGCTACCTGTCCGAGGAGATCGTCGGCAAGAGCATGGCGCTCCTCCACCGCGAGGACGTCCGTGAGGAGGGCACGGCCCGGATCCTCCAGCAGATCGAGGACGCGCGCACCTTCGTCGGCGAGGTCCCATGCGTCCGGCGCGACGGCTCCGAGGTGCCGATCGAGATCACGGCGTACGCGGTCCACGACCAGGAGGGTCGCCCGCTGTTCCTCGTCGGCATCCACCGCGACATCACCGATCGCAAGCGGGCCGAGGAGGAGCGCGCCCGGCTGATCCGGGTGCAGGCGGCGCGGGCCGAGGCGGAGGAGGCGGCGCGGCGGTTCGCGTTCCTGGCCGAGCTCAGCACGGCGCTGGCCGCGTCGCTGGACTTCACGGCGACGCTCCAGTCGCTCGCGCGGCTCGTCCTGCCGGTGCTCGCCGATTTCTGCCTTGTCGACATCGACGACGGCCTGGGGCTGCGCCACGTCGCGGCCGCGCACGTGAGCCCGCTGAAGGAGCCGCTGCTCCGGTACTTCCACCCGAGCCGGGTCGACGGCGAGCCGGGCCCCGTGGCGCGCGTGCTGCGCACGGGCCGCTCGGAGCTCTACGCGGACGTCCGCGGGGACGTGCTGCTGCACGAGGCGATGACGAGCGAGGAGGCCACGGCCAACCGGACGCTCGCGCCGCTCTCGTACCTCGTGGTGGCGCTCCGGGCGCGCGGGCGGATCCTCGGCGCGATCTCGCTCGTGTCGTCGGAGTCGGGCCGGTTCTTCGAGCGGTCCGACGTGGCCTTCGCGGAGGAGGTGGCGCACCGGGCCGCGCTGGCGCTCGACAACGCGCGCCTCTACCGCGAGGTGCAGGACGCCAACCGGCTGAAGGACGAGTTCCTCGGGACGGTGTCGCACGAGCTGCGGACGCCGCTCAACGCGATCCTCGGCTGGGCGAGGATGATGCAGGCGGGCTCGCTCGATCGGGTCGCGGAGACGCGGGCGCTCTCGGCGGTCGAGCGCAACGCCGAGCACCAGGTGACGCTCATCGACGAGCTGCTCGACGCGTCGCAGGTCGTGACGGGCACGCTGAAGATCGAGCGGCTCGCGGTGGAGCTGACGCTGCCGGTGCAGACGGCGGTCGAGTCGATCCTCCCGTCGGCCGCGGGCAAGGGCGTGGCGATCGAGACGAGGCTCGATCCGGAGGGCGTGTTCGTCGAGGGCGACCCTGCGCGGCTGCAGCAGGTCGTGTGGCACCTGCTCTCGAACGCGGTGAAATTCGCCCGCCCCGGCGGGCTCGTGCAGGTACAGCTCTCGCAGGACGAGCGGTTCGCCGAGGTCAGGGTGATCGACGACGGCGAGGGCATCTCGGCGGACTCGCTCCCGCACGTCTTCGAGCGGTTCCGGCAGGAGGACAACAGCGGCGCGCGCCGGCACGGGGGCCTCGGGCTCGGGCTGTCGATCGTGCGGCACATCGTCGGGCTGCACGGCGGCATGGTGCGCGTGACGAGCGCCGGCCCCGGGCGCGGGACGACGTGCACGGTGCAGCTGCCGCTCTCGACGGGCGCGACCGCGACGGCGCTCACGAACGCGGGGATCGCGCCGGACCCGCGCAACCCGTTCCCTCGGCTGACCGGGGTGCGGGTGCTCATCGCGGACGACGATCCGGATACGCTGGCGATGCTCTCGGCGGTGCTGCGGCGCTGCGGGGCCGAGGTCAGCACGGCGACGTCGAGCAACGAGGCGCTCAAGCTGCTGGAGACGTCGGAGCCGGCGCTGCTCGTCGTCGACATCGGGATGCCGGGGGAGGACGGGTACTCGCTGATCCGGCGGGTGCGGGATCTGCTGCCGCGCAAGGTGGGGCGCACGCCGGCGCTGGCGCTGACGCCGTACGCGCGGACCGAGGACCGGGTGCGGGCGCTCGCAGCCGGCTACCAGATGCACGTGCCCAAGCCGATCGAGCCGATCGAGCTGGCGGCGGCGGTGAAGTGCCTGGCGACCGGGTTGATGCCTTGGTCCCGGGACGAGTGAAGGAGGGACGGGGGATCCGGGGGCACGCGCCGGGGTGGGGGTGTGCGCGGCAGCGCGCGGGGGGCGCTGGCCATCCGCCAAGACGGGGGCGGGAGAGCTTGCGCATGAGACACCGCCCGGCATGTCTCACTTCGGGCCTTGCCCTCTGAGACGTTTCGTTGCGCGCCACATAAGGCGCGCCTGGGACGTGGAGCCTGCTGGGACCTTATGGCACCTCGTTCGGTGCTCCAGCGCGCCCCCCGCGCGCTGCCGCGCACACCCCCACCCCGGCGCTCACGGCCCTGACGCCCACGGCCCCTGGCCAAGGACGCTCTTGATTCGGTAGGGGCCGGTCGGGGAGCGCGGCTGCTTTCATTCGAGCGCCGACGTCGCCCTCCTCACGTCGGACGTCAATGGTTGTCTCGGGGGCGAGGGCAAATTGTTGCCGTGGGCAAAGTGTTGCCTTCAGGGGAGGGGCCGCCGGGCAAGTCGTTGCCATTGTTTCCGGTCCCGCGTCGGTGAGGCCGCGGTTTCGATTGGCATTCTGGTTGCAATTCTGGACACAGCATCGCCCGGATCCCATGACCTGCGCCGATGCGCGGCGCCGGCGGGTCCAGGCGAATGCACAAGGATTTCTCGGAGAGGAGAGCATCGCCATGGCCACGCCCTATCAGATCAACATTGCGATGGACCAGAACACCTTCAACGCCCTGGAGGCGGGCGGATTTTATCTGTATGGATTCAAGGGGGTGCAGACGAGCATCCAGGGCGGCGCGCCGCTCGTGTGGTTCCAGACCAAGACCCTCTCCCTGGATACCACCATCTCGTGGGAGGAGCAGTATCAGGGGTACACCTCGCAGAGCGCCATCATTCCCGGCGGCAAGATCAAGGCGAGCGCGTCCTACGACATGAACCTCGGCGACATCCTCCAGGTCACGAGCCCGGCGGGCACGGGCACCGTCGTGACCGGTGGAACGCAGAACGCGATCTCGATCGCGAACCAGACCACGACGCAGATGGTCTGCGGCATCTCGCAGGTGCAGTCGGTGAGCGGCAGCCCGGTGGCGACGCCCCTCTGCGCCTTCCCGCTTTACGGCAACATGCTGGACGTCTTCGCGCCCATCCAGCTCGTCTTGCTGGAGTTCGCCACGACGGCGGTGAACACGGGGACGGTCATCTTCCAGGCGTTCAGCCAGGCCGCCCTGATCAACCTCACCAGCGAGCCCGAGGTCTCGTTGAGCTTCGACATCAACACAGGCTGGAACTCCAGCGGCAACCCGAACGTACAGCTCGTCCCCGCGGGCGCCAACCTCGCGCCGCTCCTGCTCCAGTCGTCCGCCAGCCTGAACCGAAGGATCCTCGCGGCGCAAAGCGCCCACGCGCCGGCGCAGGAGGCGCGCCACGCCTCCCGCAGCAATGGCGGCCTGATCCAGGCCTGACGTGGCGCCCGCGGGGCGACCGGCTGCCAGTTCACCCTCCGCGGTCGGGCGACGAGCGCGACGCGGCAAGGAGGCCTCATGCGACGACCTCTTCGTGGACAGGCAGCGCTCGTCGCCGCGTCGTTGCTGTCCCTCACGTGCGGCACGGGTCTCAGGACGCCGGACGAGCGGCCAGGCGCGGCGACATCGAAGGCCGCGCGCGTCGACAAAGCCGCTCCGCCCATTTCCCCCTCAGCGCCGACCGAGAGACGGCTGATCGTCTCCATGAGCGCCGAGACGGCGCGCGCGCTCGCCGCCTCTGCGATTTCGCTGTACGCGTTCAAAGCGGTGGGCGCGGAGGACGCCGCCGGCGTGCCGCTCGTGTGGTTCCAATCGAGGACCTACTCCCTCACCACGACCCTGTCGTGGGCGGCGCTCTATCGGGCCTACACCGCGACCCGCACGCTCCTGCCGTCTGCCCGGGTGGACGCCTCGGCCTCGTACGACATCGATCCCGGACAGGTGCTGTACGTGCAGGAGCCGACGGGCACCGGCGTCGTGCTCCTCGGGGGACCGGCGAACGCCATTTCGATACAGAACGACACGTCGACGCCGTTCACCTGTGGCCTCGCGCAGCGCCTCGGCGAGACCGCCGCGCCCATCGCCTCCTTTCCGCTCCATGGCAAGAGCCGCCAGGTCTTCTACCCCATGGAGACGGTGCTCCTCGTCGTCGCGGCGTCGAGGCTCCGCCCCGGCGACCCGGCCACCACGTCGCCGGGGCCAGGCGTGCTCGTGGAGCTGGGCCAGGAGAGCACCCGCCGGCTCGCGTTCGAGATCAATGAGGGGTGGAGCTGGGGCTCCGAGCCCTGGGCCACGGCCGTGTCGGCCGGCGCGGACATCCTCCCCCTGCTCGTCGTCCGGAGCCCCTGAAGGACGATGTCTTGGCATCGACGTTGCTATTCACTGCCATCGCGTGTTGCACCCGCACGACCTGTTCGTCGTGCCTTTCTACAAGACAGGAGACAACCATGGCCGTCGTCAATATCCCGCCCAATCAGGTCATCTACAAGCTCGGCCCCATCCCCGGGACGATGCACGTCTACAACACCGGCAACCCCGGAGGCGGCGCGACCACCTACAACATCACCATTCTCAACGTCGGCGTCTGGACCGACGTCGTCATCCAGACGGGCCACACCGACACCTACCAGCCCAACGGCAACGTCGTCTTCGTCCAGAACCTTGGGCCGAGCAGGCTCCAGGTCCTCTACGTGGAGAGCGAATTGACGGTCGAGCAGGCGGGCGGCCGCTCCGTGAAGGAGTTCCCCGTGCTCGACGCGCCCGCTGGCTAGTCCGGGGAGCGCCAGGGGACCAAAGCGAAAAGGGCGCCATCGCCAGGGCCACCCGCGATCGGAGCCGGAAAAGGAAACCGCGGAGCGGTTCAGGGCAACCGTGGAGCGGTTCAGTTATGGCAGCTGGACAGGCCCTCAGCGCCGCTTCGCGCACGCCGGGCACGCGATGCGGCCCTGCGCGTTCGGCGCGCACGCCTCGCAGAGCAGGTGCATCCGATCGTCGCACGCCGCCGGCCGCGCCGTCGCCGCGGCGCACGCCTCGCACGTGAGCCTGTCCAGGCTCGAAGCGCCCGCCGGGAGCCGCAAGACGATGTCCCGCGCCTCCTTGCGCCGCCGGAGACGCATGTTCACGAGCGCCGTCGGGACCTCGGCGCTCACCAGCGCGGCGACCGAACACGTCACCTTCGCCGCGAACCGCGCGGGCAAGGCCTCGAGCTTCGCGTTCCGCTCGGCGACGAGGTGCGCGACCTTGGCCTCGACCGCCTTCGGATCCGCGCGCCGCCGCGGCGCCCGCGCCTCGGCGATCAGGTCCGCGAAATACGACACAATACGATCGTGATCCCGCGCATGCCTGCGCTCGACCTCGCCGAGCAGCGGTTGCACCGCAGCCCGCACCGCCCGCTCGGCGCGGAGCGCGATCCAGTCCGCCGTGCGATCGTCCGTCGAGAGGGAAACGGCGCTCGGCAGCACGAGAGCGCTCGGCCAGGCGAGATCCAGGCGCGAGCCCACCGCAGCGTCCGGCTCGCCGCCGTCATGCGCGTTCAGCACGACCCGCACGAGCCCCTCGCGCCGGTCGTCGGCCTCGACACCATAAGCGACGCTGGCAGCGACGTAGACCGCCGTGCCCGTGGAGATCTGGCCGGGCTCACAGAGCCCGTTGCGCAGCACGAAGCGGTCCGCGGCGGCCCGCACGTGGGCAGGTCGCGGCGGATCCGCGGCGAGCCGCACCGAGGTGGACACGGGCCGCCCACGCGCCCTCGCGATCAACCGCTCTAGCAGCGTCGAGCCAAGGCCGCATGCGACGTCCCCGTCCCGATCGGGGTAGAGCGCGAGGGCGCACTCCTCCGCAACCTCGATCTCGGCCGCGAGCTGCGCCGGCAGGAGCGCTACCGCCCGCGCGTCGTCCCGCTCGGCGAGCGCTCCGGCCTCCGCGAGCGCCTCGACCACGAAATCGAGCGGAGAGGGCAGCGCGCCCTCCGCGGGCGAGAGCATTCCCAGCGCCGCGGTCACGCCTCGTAGTCCTTTCCAAAGAGCTTGGCGTCGAGGCGCTTCACCTGCTCGTAACGCCCGCGCGCCGCGGCGAGCTCCTCGGCGATGGCGTCGAAGCCGCTCGCGATCTCCTCCTCCGAGCGCGACGTCGCGTAGAGGGAGACAATCCGCTCCTCCAGGTCGCGCTCGTCCGCCATGTTGCCAAGGACCATATCCATCTCGCCCACGACCAGCTCGAACAGGTGCAGGCGGCGGTCGAGCAGATCGAGGACACGCTCCTCGGCGGTGCCGCGCGCGCAGAGGTTGTAGACGCGCACCTCCTCTCGCTGGCCCATCCGGTGCAATCGCCCGATCCGCTGCTCGATGAGCATGGGGTTGTAGGGAAGATCGAAGTTCACGAGGACATGGCAGTGATGGAGGTTATGCCCCTCGCCGCCGGCGTCGGTGGACACGAGCACACGCGCGCGGCCGTCGCGGAACGCCGAGAGCGCCGCGCGCTTGTCCGCCGCGGAGAGACCGCCGTGGAACGCCACGGGCTCGATGCCTGCACCGCGGAGCGCGGCCTCGATGTACGAGAGAGAGTCGCGAAACCGGGTGAAGACGAGGATCTGCTCGTGGTGAGCGCGCGCGAGATCGACGAGCGCAACGCCCTTCCGGGACGCGCGGACCGAGGCGGCGAGCTCCGCGATGGCGGCGAGCGCGGCGCGCAGCGCGGGGGCGCGCCGCTCGCTCGCGCTCATGCGCTCTAGGCTGCCGCGCACCGCGGCGGGGCTCGAGCCGGCGCCGAGCAGGAGCGTCGAGGCCAGCATCCGGGAGCCGGCGTCGGCCCCGTGCGCGCGCACGAGGGCGAGGACGCGTTCGTAGAGCTCTTGCTCCTCCGGGAGCGGCTCGACCATCGCCGTGCTCACGTAACGGGGCGGCAGCGCGAGGCCGCTGTCGGCGCGGGTGTTGCGCACCATCACCTCGGCGAGCAGGGAGCGCAGCCGCTCCCGGTTCTTCGGCGACAGCGGGTCCTTCGGGTCGACGAACTGCGCGCGGAAGGCCCCCGTGGTCGCGAACTGCCCGGGCTTGAGCAGCGTCACGAGGTTGTAGAGCTCCTCGAGATCGGTCTCGATCGGCGTCGCCGTGAGCATCAGGAGGAACCGGCTTTGCAGGCCGTCGACCAGCTTGAAGCCGGCGGTCGTGCGGTTCTTGACGTGATGGGCCTCGTCGACGATCACGAGGTCCCACGAGGCGGCCTGGACGAGCGGCGCGTGCTTCGCGCTCCTCGCGAGGGCGAGCGACGCGACGATCACGCCCTCATCGCGCCAGAAGGCCTCGGGATCCGCCGTGCGCGCGGCGTCGTCGGTCGTGCGCGCGGCGATCCCGGCCTTCTCCGCGAGCTCTCCCGTCCACTGGCCGACGAGCGCAGGGGGGACGAGGACGAGCGCCCGCCGGACCATCCCGCGGAGCTGGTACTCGCGCAGGATCGTCAGCGCCTCGACCGTCTTGCCGAGCCCGACCTCGTCGGCGAGCAGCGCGCGCCCACGGAACACGCGGAGGACGCGGCGCGCGGTCTCGATCTGGTAGCGGTGCGGCTCGACCCCGGTGAGCGCGGCGAGCGCGAGCAGCTCCTCGAACTGCTCGGCCGAGGCGAGCAGGTGCGCGCGCAGCGCGTGGCTCACCGCCGCAAGCGAGGACGGCGGGCCCGCGAGCCGTTGGAGCAGCTCGGATCGGTCGAGGCCCGATATCAGGAGCGGCGCCGGCTTTCTGGGCGGCGGCGCCGGCAGAGGAGCCGGCTCGGGCGAGAGCGCCGGCTCCACCACGCCGGAGGGAGCGGGCGGCCGGGAGGCGGCGGGCGGCCGGGAGGCGGCGGGCGGCCGGGAGGCGGCGGGCGCAGCGCGCAGGCCGGCGGCGCGGGCGCGCGCGGGGCGCTCCGGGGTCGGGGTGGTGGGGGGACTTCGTGGCGGCGCAGCGGGCGCTTCGGTCCGTCGAGCCCGCGCGGGTGAGCGGGCCTGAGCGCGGGTGACAGGGCGCTCCGGGGGCGGCGGCCGCTCCGCGCGATGAGCCAGGAGGAGCCGCTGGACGTCGTGACGAAAGACGAGCTGCCCCAGCCGGCGCGGGATACCGATGTTGCGGTCGATGCAGAACGTGCTCGCGTTGTAGGCAAGGAACGCCGGATCCGCGCTCGTCGATTCGCGTATCCGCTCGATGAGCGCGCTGCCCGCGAGCGCCCGTGGAAGGCCGTGCGCGAGGAGAAGGTCATGCGCCTCGTCGAGCGTCAGCGGCTCCTGGTGCGACCGGCCCGAGAGCGCGAACGCCAAGGTGAAGAGATCAGCGCCGGAGAGCAGCCGATTGGCCGCCTCCGTGGCGAGCAGCCAGTTCACGTCGCTTGCGGAGATCGACGTGATGGGCGTCGTCGAGACCTGCATGACTCGGCCGCGTGTATCCCTCCAGCTCCAGGATGTCGAGGTGCCATGGGCGCGAGAACGGCGAAAATAAGACGATTATTTTTGGAAATTCGACGCCCCTGATCGGAATGCGTCGTTCTCGCCGGTCAGGTCGGGCACCCTGCACCCGGCCTGCCCCCGTCCGGTGGCCGCGACCGGCGCTCCATGGGCTCAGGGGTATCGCCGCGGAGGTGGGGCACCCGACGAAGCTGCGGACCGGACCCCGCGTGTTCTGCGATCACTCGACCGCACGCCCGAAAGCCTGAAACCGCTTCCGTACGAGCGCTTAGATCTTCCGGCGAAGCCAGCGCGTGAAGGGGTCGAGGAAGGTCCGTTTCCAGTGGACGTTGAAGTACACGTCCGCTTCACCGAGCTCGGGGTTATGATCGATGGTGACGGACGCGGCACGATCGAAGAGGCCGGCGCTGTCGAACATGGCGGGGCCGAAGCCGGTGCCCTCGACGTAGATGAGCACGTCGCCGCGGAAGGCGGAGAGGTTCGAATAATGGCTCGCGTCGCGCCCCGAGAGCCCGCACGCGAGATCGCGGATGGCGGCGAGGGAGCCGTAATTGTCGAAGAGGGGACCTACGAGCTCGAGCCGGGACTGGTCGCTATACACGAGGCTCTGGGTCTCGAAATCGGCGACGGTGCGCACGAACGAGGGCGTCGGGGCGAGCGCGCCCGGAGGGGGCGGGGCGCCGAAGACGAGCAGCATGGCGAGCTGGTTGGTGGTGCCTGGCGGGAAGATGGGCAGGGGGAACTCGCCCTGGGGATCGGCGGCGGCGCCGCGCAGCGCGAGCCCGAGGACGGCGAGGCTGGGATCGTAGGTCGAGCCCGCGGCGAGCGCCCCCTCGAGGTTGCTGCAGATCGCGTCGTTGTGCGCGGCGATCGCCGGATCCTCGGTGTAGAAGGTGCCCTCGTAGAGAAACACGCCCGAGAAGGCGCCGGGTGCGCGGTTGACGGTGGCCATGGCCGTGTTGGCGCCCGCGGAGAATCCTCCGATGACGGGCCGCGCGCCGGGATGCTGCGAGCGCACGAGGGAGAGCGCGAAGAGCGCGTCGCCCGAGAGCGTGTCGAAGCTCCAGTCGGCCATCACGCTGCAATCGGCGGCGCCGGACTCGCACGCGCCGGGCGGGAGCTCGGTCCTCCGCTGGTCGACGAGCCAGACGTCGTGGCCGGCCATGGCGAGCTCGCCGGCCGCGGATTTCGCGTACCTCCCGGTCTCGCTGATCTCGTAGAACTCGCCCGGAAGCGAGAAGGGGCTCAAGAGGATCACGGGCTCGCTGCAGCCGCGGCCGGCCCCGCGCTTGCTCACGTGGATGATCGAGAATCGATCGAGGGGGCTGTCCCCGGCCTCCACTTCGTAGACCACCCTCTCGAGCGATGGATGCGGTCGCGTGACCTCGACCGAGGCGATGTCGTACGCGCCGAAGGCGCTGCCCGCGAGAAATCCAAACCATCCCAGCATAGGCGCTTCCCTCCATGGGAACGGGGTGAACACCACGATGTTCACCGTGGTGCTTCGAGCGGCGCTCGCTGCTCGAAGCGTCCATCTTCTGCTCGCGCGCGCCCGGACGCTTGGTTGAAATGGACGAAAGCGTGCGGCGTCGCTGGGTGGTGATGCTGGCGGGGTGTGGTGCCGTGTGTGCTGTTCGCCAGTCGTCGGGCGCTACCGTTCAAGGAGACCCCGCAGCCTCCTTCGCGCTCGACCGAGCTGCTGCACCGCCATCGAGGCCGGCATACGGAGCCTGCGCGCGATGTCGCGGGTGCCATGGCCGACCGCGGCGAGCGCGAGCTCCTTGCGGTCGCGCCGCGGCAGCCTGGATAACGCGAGGCGCACGGCGAGGAGGCGCTCCCGCGCGTCGACGAGGAGCTCGTCGTCCCGCGGCGGCTCTGGCCAAACGCTCCACGGGTCGGCCACGGGAACCTCCTGGCGCACCCAGGCGCGCTCGCGGTAATGGCTCGCTTTGCGCCAGGCAATGCCCTGCAGCCAGCCGCGGAGCGCTCGTGTCGGGTGGACCGATGGGCCCGGACGGTACCTGCCTGCCTCGACAGCCATCCAGGCGGCCATGAGCACGGCCTGAACCAGGTCGTCACGGTCGCGGCGCGGCACGCCGCTGCCCGTGACGAGAGCGGCGAGCCAGCGACGTTCGGCGACGATGCGCTCGACGGGGAGGCGGACGGCGGGGTTCTTCGCGAACGAGGGGAGGCGGCGTCCAGGCGCGCTGCGCTTGTGGACACCGGAGCTCGTGCGGCGTCGGGTCTGCATACCAAGATCTCGGCAAGACACGTCGAGGAGCTACCGAGGCCATCGCGCGCCCGCGCGGCCGTCGCATCGGTTGGGCCGCAGGCCGACATCGCCGCTGCCGGTCGACTCAGCCCGTGTGGGCGCCATTGGGTACCGATGCTCGTGATGATGCGAGCCGATGTGGAGCGGCCCTCTTTGCGCCGATTTATCGGTTCATCGATTCGCGGATTCACCGAACGCGTGTCACGGGCGCGGGGGAAGCGACGGCCACGTCACGGGCAGGTGCAGGTGCGACGTGCGAGAGGTCGTGATGGCGCCCGCCAGCAGCGCGCGCGCCAGCGCGTCGTCCCCGATGGCGCGCGCGGCGGCCGCCATCCTTTGGTGCTCCTGCTCATCGCCCTGCGCGCCGGGCCAGCGCCGCGGCGACCGGGAGGTGTCCCGAGGGCGAGCTGGCGCGGTGTCGCCCCCGTTCGAGGCCGCTGTTTCTCCTGGCGAAGGCGTCTTATCGTCGGCAGGTGAATACGAGATCTCGCTGGCTTCCGCTGTCGGGTCCACCGTTGAAGACGCGTGAGCTCCCGCGGCGAAGGTGGCGCTCTGCGTCGCAGCGCCGCCGGAGTGGAGACCGCCGTGCCCGACGCCGTGCCCGGCCACGAAGAGCCCTGATGTCAGGAGAACGCTCCAGGCGCTCGCAGCGAGCGATGCGTAGGCGTGAGCGACCGCTCGCGCCCGCGGTGTCCTCGCGCCGGACATCGCGCCGCGGAGCGCGCGCCGCGCGCGGCGGAGCAGGAGCCGCCACGGCGCGGCGCGGCTGGCACGCTCCTCCGAGCCACCGGCCGGGTGGATCGCCAGCAGGACGGCGAGGCGGCGGTGATGTCGCGCCTGCCAGCGGCGCGCCGCCGCGATGAGGTCCTCGCGCCCGTGGCGAACACGGCTCTTCGCGGTCGTGGTGGGTATCGAGAGCAGCGCCGCGACATGGCCGATTCCGGCTTCGTCGAGCTCGTGGGCTATCACGGCCTGGCGGCGCTCGGGCGGCAGATCGAGGAGCAGCGTCGAAAGGATTTGCCGCCGCTCGGCCTCCATCCGGCGCTCCTCGGAGCTCGGCGCCTCGTCGGCGATCTCCGGCGGCTCGTCCGGCCACGGCTGCTCGTGCCGCCGGCTGGCGCGGCGCCGGTAGTTGGAGGCGTGGTTGTGGACGATGGCCTTCAGCCAGGCGCGCAGCTCGCCCCGGGCCGGATCGAAGGTGGGCAGCGCCCGCGAGATGCTGTGCAGCACCTCCTGAAGCACATCCTCCCTGTCGGCCACCGGGATCCGCTCCGACACCACGCGACCCTTCAAGTAGCCGAGGTGCTCGCGGAGGAGGGCGTCCCAGGTGGGCGGCGTCGCTCCGGGCGCAGCGGGCGGGTCCTTTGTCTCCATGCCCGATCCATTAACCGCCGGTTACCCGGTGGCGCCCGAAATCGTTCGTGCGGGCTTCATCTGCCCGCGGAGCCTCCTGGGTGAGCCTTGCTCGCGGGTGAGCCTCGCTCTCCCGCGAGCTTTCCCGGCCGCTGAACCGATGGGGAAGGCGCGAGCAGGTGGCCGTGCCGTCGCTGCATTACGTGGATGCCTTCTGATTTGCCATCAGAATTTTTCAACGTTCAGCGCCGGAGGCCGCGCTTGTGAGCGAACGGCCGGCTGACTAGCGTCGGCGCCCATGCGCGGGACCAGGTGCTGGGGCGTTGCGCTCTTGTTGTGCGTTTCAGGCTGGGGCCGCGGCGCAATCGCCGACGTGCCGCGGTCGCCCGGGACGGGTGCGGAGGGCGCTCCGTCGGCGGCTGCGCCCTCGGGGGTCTCGCCCTCTGCGGCTTCTCCGCCGGCCGTGTCGCCTTCTGCGACATCCTCCGCGTCCCTTGCGGAGACGCTTCGCCGTGCGGAGCAGGCGCGGCGCGCCGGGCGATGGGACGACGCGGCGGCGGCCTATCGGACGGCGTGGGAGTCGACCGGCGACCCGCGCTGGGCCGGGGAGCTGGGGCTCCTGGAGCTCTCGCTGCGCCGGTACCGGGACGCCGCGGAGCACCTGCGCCGGGCGCTCGAAGGGGGGGACGCGCTCGCGTCCGGCGCGAGGGCGCGGCTCCGGGGAGCGCTCCAGCAGGCGGCGCAGGAGGTCGTCGAGGTCGCGATCGTGGTCGGCAAGCCCGAGGCCGAGCTGTTCATGGATGGCCGGCGCGTGGGCCAGGGGTTCGTCACGTACGTCGTCTATGTCGAGCCCGGAAGCCACGAGGCGCGGGCGACGCTGCAAGGCCACGAGGACGGCGTGGGTCGCTTCGATGCGCAGCGCGGGGACAAGCTGCCGCTCGGCCTGGCCCTCAAGGAGAAGCCGCCGGCGCCGCGGCCGGCGCAGCCGGCGGTCGCGCCCCGCGCCGCGGCGGCCGGGGAGACGGCGATCGGGCCGGCGATCCGGCTCGGGGGGCTCGCGCTCGCGTCGGCGGGCGTCCTGGTCGGCGCGGGGTTCGCGATCGGGTGGACGGTCAAGGATGGCGAGGCCGAGTCGCTGCGCGAGGACCTGCTCGCCACGGGCGGGGAGCGTGCGTGTCACGAGCTGGCTTCGGTCAACGATGCGCGGTGCCCCGAGCTAGAGGACGCGATCCGTTCCCGCGACGCCCTGGGCCTGGTCGCGCTGGTGAGCGTCGTGGCGAGCGGCGTGGTCGGCGCGGCGGCGCTCTCGTCGTTCTGGTGGGCGCCCGCGCCGGAGCGCGGGGGCGTCCGGGTGGTCCCGCAAGCGACGGCGCGCGGCGGCGGTGTCCGGATCGAGGGCGCATGGTGAGGTCGAGGCGCGGAGGGCGCGGAGGAGGAGCGGCGATGTCGCGGTGCGGTGCGGGGCGAATCCTGGCGGCGCTGGTCGGCCTGAGCGGCGCGGTGGTCGCGACGGCGAGCGGCTGCGGGGCGGTCGACGGCTACGACTGCGCCGAGCTCCTGGCGTGCGACTTCATCACCGAGGATGGCACCAACAACGGGGCCTGCGACGGGATCTGCGTCGATGCCACGTTCGGCAGCTTCGAGCAGACGCCGTTCCTCGTGTGGATGGGGCATGCTGACCTGGCGCCGGGGTGCGGCGAGGTGCTGCGGGGCGAGGAGTCCGACGACGCCGCGAGGCCCTCCACGTTCGAGCTCCTCCATGCGGAGCCGGCGCCTCATCCAGGATGCGATCCGTGCGTGTGCACGCAGCCTGCGTGCGCCTTCCCGGCCGGCCTCTCGGTCACCTCGGGCTACATGTGCGACGAGGGTCCTGGCGAGACGGTGACCCCCTTCGAGCCGCCGGCTGGCTGGGACGGGGCGTGTGTCGCGCCCGGCACGGTGCCCGCCGCCACGTTCGGCTCCTTCGCGATCGCGCCGGTGACGAAGCGCGCCTGCGAGGTCGTGGCGGCCCCGGTGCCGCGCGACGGCGCGCTGCCGGGGAGCACGGAAATCGCCGTCGTGTGCGAGGACGCCGACTCGAGCCGTTGCCCGCAAACGGATCATCGCTGCGTCGCCGAGGAGAGGCTCCCCGCAGGCTGGCGCCGCTGCATCCTGTCGGAGATCGAAGCGGACTACATCGAGTGCCCCAACGGCGAGGACATCGAGGGCCCCAGGCACTCGGAGAAGTTCACGTTCTGGGTGGTGGCAAAGGACGAGCGCAAGTGTACGGAGTGCTCGTGCCACGAGACCGCTCCGAGCGTGTGTGAGGCGATCGTGTCGACGTTCGAGGACACCGCGTGCGGCGAGCTGGTAGCCTCTGCCACGGTCCGTGAGAACGGCGTCTGTCACGACGCCGAGCCCGGCTCGACGCTGGGGAGCATGAGCGCGGCGTGGCGGGTCGACGCGCCGGGGAGCTGTGCGCCGAGCGGCGGGGAGCTCACCGGCGAGCGGCAGGTGGAAGGAAGAAGGACGCTGTGCTGTCTGCCGGAGGGAACGTGATGCGGGCGAGGACGACTGTCTCGGCGCGGGTGGGGTTGAAGGCGGCCGCGCTGCTGGCGCTCGGCGCGAGCGTGACGCTGCTCGGGGCGTCGTGCTACGAGACCCCCCCTCCCGACCCGTACTACTATGGCTGCCCCTACGAGTGCGTTCCCCGCGGCAGGGACTTCCGAGGCGAGTGGTTGGACTCCTATTATGTCTGGTTGGGCAAGGCGAGCGAAGCGCCTGATTGCAGGTCGGTCGGCCTGTTCCCTGAGGAAAACGCAGGCACCTACGCCGATCTGAGGGACACGGACCGCTGCCCCCAGTGCCTGTGCGAGCCCCGCCCGTGCCTGCCTCCCACGAGCCTCTGGGTGGCGTCGAGGGCGACGCCCAGCGACGAAGCCTGCGAAGGGACGCTGACTAAGTCTACGTACCCGCCGCCGGCATGGGATGGTGGCTGTTTCGCGCCGCGCAACTCCTTCGCCAGGAAGGCGGAGTACGTGCTCTCTGTAGAGTCCCACGAGCCATTTCGCGATCGCGATCCTTGCCGCCCGTACCTCGCCCCGAAGGACGTGGAGGCGACATGGGGCACGTTCGCGGTCCTGTGCTTCAACGATGTCTATGGTGGAAGATGCGATGAACCTGGATACGTGTGTATGCCACCCAAGCCGGAGGGCTTTCGCACCTGCGTGCCGATCCGCGAGGTGTCCGAGGACTCGTCGGCGGCGTGCCCCCCGGAGTTCCCCGAACGACTCGAGCTCTATGAGGGGCTCGATGGCTGTTACTGCTACTGCGACGAGGTGAAGCCCCGAGAATGCGAGATGACGGTGTCCCTGTATGCGGACAAGAGCTGCACGCAGCACGTCATCACGCGGCCGCTGCCGGTGTCGTCTGGGGCGTGCGTGGAGACCCCCGGCGAGGCGGGCACGAAGGCCCTGAGCGTGGAGTTGACGAAGGAGGAGCGCGCCACGTGCGCGCCGGTCAGTGGGACAGCGCAGCCCGGCGTTCCGCTGCGAGGCGAGGGCCGCCGTGTCCATTGCTGCGAGCCCGCGCCCGGGGGTTGAGCCTCGCGCTGCCGGATCAGTCCATCACGACGCCCGAGATGAAGGACCTGGATCACGGGCCTGACCCGGCGCGGTCCGTGGCATCGAGGAGGTGGTTCAGGAAGGCGCGCGCCTCGACGCGTCATCCCGCATCCTGTGTGGCGGGCTCCCCAAGGCGCTGGAGGCGCTTTTGACCTGCGCGGTCATCCACCACGACCCAAGGAGCCCCTGGGTCGTACGCCGTGACGCCCCACACCGGCAGCGGTGGCCCTTGAGCGATTTCAG
The DNA here is from genome assembly GCF_028368935.1 of Sorangium aterium. Classification (NCBI taxonomy): domain Bacteria; kingdom Pseudomonadati; phylum Myxococcota; order Polyangiales; family Polyangiaceae; genus Sorangium; species Sorangium atrum. The sequence goes on from NZ_JAQNDK010000002.1 coordinate 2,110,025, forward strand.
CAAGACCGTGTCGCTTTATTTCATCGCCGACAGCCGTCAACCTGTAGCGAGCCTCCAGCATAGGTGCTCTGTCCGTCCTGTAGGGCACACTCTCCAGCGCGGCCTTAGCCCCACGGTGCTCGGCCCACTGGCGCAGCCGCATGGCGAGAAAGAAATCGCCGATGCGCGTCCCCCAACCATTACGCAGCTCTTCGCCAGCCGATGAATGGTGCACAAATACGTCCACGGGCGTCATCCAGTCTTTGTCGAGACAGGCGAACAAGAGCTCGTCAACCCAAGATAGGGTGAGCGCGCTACCGTCCAACCGAGGAAAGAATGCCGCTTGGTGGGTGCCCAGCTCTACGAGATCCTTCCGCACTCGATCTGCGCGCCCAACCTCGGTGGCCAGCACAGGAGACCGACCGCATAGCTTTCGCCAGGAGCGCGCCATGTGCCGGACGCGCGTCAGAGATTGCGCGCGCGCGTCGTCCAGACCGCGGCGCGCGTCAGCCGGCTTCACGTGGACGAATCCACGGCTAAACCCATCCTCCGGCGCATCTCCCAGGAGGACGATGTCGATATCCGGGTGCTCGGGCCGATTGCGGAGCCTCCACGCGCAGAGCGCCCACAGCATCAGCCTATCCCTCCACAAGCCGGACGTCCATACGACGATTCGTTGACGCGATTTCACTGCGCTGATAAGATCGTCAAACGACGAACGGAGCTGTGCCCTTTCCCGCCCTCGAAGGTTCCAATAATCGCACCGCCGCTCACAATGGTCTTCGGGATCGGACGCGCACGGCCCCTCCAGCACGTTGTCGCGCACGAAACGCACGGGAAGGCGAAGCTTGCGCCGGATCGCTTTCCGAATGTCCTCATTTGTGGTGATGTGAATAGTCATTGGAATCTCAGAATAGACACTTTTTGCAGTCCGGCGATGGTGGATCTCCGGACTTGCATCGTCTATAGCAGGTTCGACACTTCGTCTCGCCTGCGTCTCCAGATTTTGGACTTGCACAAAACTGCCACGGAGCGCGGTCCATGCAATCCTGATATTTCTCATCGCAGCTGTGATTGCTTGTCTGCTCGCAACCTTCTCGACAGCTCTTGTATCTAGCGTATGCGCTATCCCGACACGCTGTCCGCTGCGCTTCATCCTCCATTTTTCCACACTGAATATTGTCAGACTCGGAGTCCACCTCGCATTCTTCCTCACATGGCGTCTGGGCCGCGATGTTGCAGACGGGAGGAGGCGGATCCATGTCTTGCGGCTCCAGCGGCACGGGCCCGATGCCACCGACCCCTGTCGCGCCGAACCCGAAGCCGCCGGCGCCCGTCGCGGTGATGATGATACCGCCGGCGCCGCTCTCCCCTTCGCTCCGGAGGTAGCAGTCTCCAACATCGAAGTTGCATCCCGCGAGGCCGAGGCATAAAACAGCGAACGGCTTGTTCATTTTGACTCTCCCCCAAATCTCCACACAGGTCCGGCGGTGACCATCGTAACCACGCTTCCTGGGAGGACGCGGCTGCTCCCGCCGGCCCAGTCTACGTTGGCGCTCACCGACACACCCAGGCGCCCGGCAAAGTACCAGTCGGACTGGGCGCGACCTCCTGGAGCGATGCCCATCACGCGGTCACAGAACTCGACTCCGCACACCGGCATCGAGTAAATCGACAGGGATGGCCCGAGGCTGACGTTGCCTGTCTTCGTGTCGTACCCAAGCGTGACCGCCGTTCGGTCGTAGAGGCCTACGCGCGAGCCAGGGACGATGCTGAACATGTTATGAAGTTCGAGGCGGAACTCGCTGCTCTTTCGCCAGAGCACCTTGGCGAACGGGCTCAACGCGAGCCTGGACTCGGTCCCGACCTGGATCCCGCCCACGCTCACACCAGCGCTGAACTCGCGCGCATATACCGGCCTGGGCGCGACGACGAAGAGCTCACAGGCACAGAGAATGCAGATAAGCCGCAGTGACTGAATCACGCAGAGATCCCCTCCCTTCTGCGATCATCTTGGCTCACCGGATAGCGCGTGATCCGAGGAGCGTGGTGGATTGTTCCATATGTAACCTGGCTTTCCAAGAAAAATAGGAAAGATTTCGCAAGCGTCACATGGCACGTGGCTGCTGAGTCGTGAGCCGTTCAGGACGGGGACGGGAGCGTACGCCGTTACGCAGTTCGGGGTCCGGCATGTATTTGATGAGGCCGCTGCGCAGAAGCCTATGGAATTACGGCAATTATAGCTTTCGGTGCACCTTCGCATGCGCGAGGAGCATGCGTTTCTGCACGTGATTCATTTGCGTATAGATAGAATTATATTGAGGAGATTGACGCCTGCGTGGTTTCGCACGGTCGGACCTACCAAACGTTCCACTGGACCTACCTGCTGTCATACTGGTCGATAGGCTGAGTAAAAATTCCAGTTTTGGAAGAAATGGGGAGCTGGCGACGTGGCAGAGAGCGCACCCGCATGCGCGATGGTGAGGCCGGCCATTTCGGTTTCGTTACGACCATGCGCGAGTCCTTGCTTCGAGAGGCGCCGCTCAAGCGAACATGCCGTTGAAGCGCGGGCGCGCTCACGCTCGGCGAGTCGGAGCTCGGCACCGACCGGGTGCTCGGACAGTCCGGCTGCTTCGCCCTCTACTCCGCCAGCGTCCAGGTGGCGCGCACCCTTGCCGACCGCGAGCGCCGGCATCTGCGGGCCATCGTCGAGCACCTCAAGCCCGCGCACACCCATTCCGTGTACCTGAACGGCCCCCTGCCGCCCATCCTGCCGAACCCCTGGGAGCTCGGCCTCAGCGACCTCGGCGAGGGCGACGGACCTGCACTGACCCTCGCCGGGCTCCGAGAGGCGCCTGCGCACGGCGCTTGACCCGGATAGTATACCCCCCTATGCTATATGCGTGCACACGGTCGAGAACAAGAAGAAGCTCATCGCTCGCGTCCGGCGGATTCGCGGGCAGCTCGAAGCGGTGGAGCGCGCCCTCGAGGGCGAAGCGGGGTGCTCGGAGGTCCTGCAGACGGTGACCTCGGCGCGTGGCGCGCTGAACGGCCTCGTGGGCGAGCTCATCGAAGGGCACATCCGCACCCACGTCATCGACGGGGAGCGCGCAACGGGACCTCAGCGGGAGGCCGCGGAGGAGCTGGTTCAGATCGTCCGCACCTATGTGAAGTGAAGGAAGCAACGATGAGCGACTCCACCGGATCCGATCAGCTCGCCCAGCTTCGACACGCCCACGACCACGGCGCCGCCGCGGCTTCGCACGAAACCAAGACCCGGTGGGTCGTCGCGCTGACCTTCGCCATGATGCTGGCGGAGCTCGTGGTCGGCCATGCGACGAACTCGCTCGCGCTCACGGCCGACGGTTGGCACATGGCCACGCATGCGGGCGCGCTGGGCATGGCGGCGTTTGCGTACTGGTTCGCGCGCAAGCAGTCCGGGTCGAGCGTGTTCTCCTTCGGCACGGGCAAGGTGCACGCCCTCGCCGGGTACACGAGCGCTGTCGTGCTTGCGCTCATCGCGCTCCTCATGGTCGTCGAGTCGCTTCGCCGTCTCCTCCATCCAGAGTTGATCGCCTTCTCCGAGGCGCTTCCTGTCGCCGTCGTCGGTCTCGCGGTCAACCTCGTCAGCGTGAAGCTCCTCCACGCTGACGAGCACCATCACGAGGCGCACGACGACCATCCCGACCACGGCCACCACGGTCACCACGATCACGACCATGGCGATCACGACGACGAGCACGCTCATGGCCACGACCACCACGGGCACGACCACAACTTGCGTGCGGCGTACTTCCACGTCCTCGCGGACGCGCTGACCAGCGTGCTCGCGATCCTCGCCCTCGTCGGTGGGCGCTACCTTGGCTGGACGTTCCTCGACGCCGCGATGGGCATCGTCGGCGGGCTCGTCATCGCGAAGTGGAGCTACGGACTCTGCCGACAGGCAGCCAGGCAGCTGCTCGACGTCGTCCCTTCCGAGTCCCTCGCTCGGCGCATCCGCGATCGAATCGAGTCCACCTTCGCTGGAGCGAGCGTCGTCGATCTCCACCTGTGGGACATCGGTCCCGGCGCGCGCGCCTGCATCGTTTCGGTCGCGGTGCCGAGCCCCCTGGCGCCTTCCGCCTACCGTGACGCGCTCGTCCCGATCGCGAGCCTCCAGCACGTCACTGTCGAGGTTCACCCGCTCTCTGTCGGCGACGCGCGGAGGGGCTCGTGAGTTACAGCGCGATCTTGCTCCTCGCGCTCGGGCTCGCGATGGACGCGACCGCTGTCGCGGCGGCACGAGGGCTGTCTGTCCCGGCGATTCGAGCCCGCCATGTCCTGCTCGTCGCGGGGTTCTTCGGCGGCGCTCAGGCCCTGATGCCCGTCATCGGCTGGCTGCTCGGAGCGCGGATCGGTCCGCGCGTGCAAGCGTGGGACCACTGGATCGCGTTCGTGCTGCTCGCGTTCCTCGGCGGAAAGATGCTCTGGGAAGCCCGCGGCGACGACAGCGACGAGGGCGAGACCACGGCCGATCCCTTCGCGTTGAGCTCGATGTTCGTGCTGGCGGTCGCCACGAGCATCGACGCGCTCGCCGTGGGCATCACGCTGCCGATGTTGAACGCCCCGTTCGCGATCTCCGTCGTGACGATTGGCATCGTCACGGCGCTGCTCAGCGCAGCGGGGCTCTTCGCGGGACGGCGGTTCGGGGCGATGCTCGGCAAGCGTCTCGATATCGCTGGTGGGGTCGTTCTCATCGGCCTCGGGTTCAAGATTCTCCTTGAACACCTTCTGATGTCGTAAGCGTGTCTTCGCAGACCGCGCCCGCCGGCTTTGCGTCCCCGGAGCGTGCTGGCTCTCCTGTACGTGACGGCGGAACAGGATCCGTTGCGTCGGAGCGCCCGCTCAGATCGACAGCGCGATCGGCGAGCGCCGCCGCGCGCTGGCCGCTGCGTCGCTGCGTGGCGCGCCCCAGCCGCGGCCCGGGACCTCGGCGGCCGCGCTCACGCCGAGCGCGCGCTGCAAGAACGATGAGCTCCGCGCATACGCGAGCAAGTCGCTCGGCCGGACGGCAGGCATGCCGCGGTGCAGCTGCCGTACGAGCAACAACGCATAGAGGTCCATGTAGCGCTCGACCATGCGGGCAGCGGAGTAGCGCTGGAGCGTGACCTTCCGGCCGTACCGCCCCATCCGCGCGGCGAGCGCGGGGTCGTCGCGGAGCTCCGTCAGCCTGGCCGCGAGCGCCTCGGCGTCCCCGGAAGGCACGAGGAAGCCCGTGTACCCGTCGGTGAGGGCCGTGGGCACGCCGCCCACCGCGGTCGCGACGACGGGGAGCCCGGCGGCCATCGCCTCGAGGACGGCGAGCGGGAGGCCCTCGGCGATGGAGCAGAGGGCGAACGCGTCGAGCGCGGCGAGGATCTGGGGCACGCCGTGCCGCCCGCCGACGAAGAGCGCGCGGTCGGACAGGCCGAGCTCGCGCGCGAGCGCGACGAGCCGCGCGCGCTCCGGGCCATCTCCGACGAGGAGCAGCCGCCCGTCCTCGGGCAGCGCCTGCGCCGCCGCGCGCAGGAGCAATGCGTGGTTCTTCACGGCAGAGAGGCGCGCCACGCTCCCGAGCACCCAGGCTTGCTGCGAGATGCCGAGCTCGGCCCTGACACGGGCCCTGGCCACCGGATCGGGCGCGAACCGCGACAGGTCGAGGCCGCTGGCGACGACGTGCAGCTTCTCGGCGCTGACCTGGCCCTGGTCGACCAGCATCTCGGCCGTCGGCCGCGAGACCGCGACGTGGGCGTCGACGAACGCGGCGGCGGCGCTGCGGAGCCATCGCCGGCTCTGCAGGTCGTCCGAGACGCCGTGCTTCGTGTGGACGACCGGGACGCGGTGCAGCCAGCCTGCGGGCGCGGCATAGATGAGCGGCTGCTGGTTGTGCGCATGGACGAGCGAGATACCTCTCGCCCTGAAGAGCGCGACGAGCCGGGCGGTCATGCTGACGTCGAAGCCGCGGCGCTTCGGCAAGAGCTGCACATCGACGCCGCGCCGCCGCAGCTGCTCCGCCCGCGGGCCATCCGGATCATCGGCGATGGCGATCACGGTCACGTCATGGCCCGCTGCGCGCTGGAGCGCCGCCAGATCGACGACCACCTGCTCGGCGTCGCCGGCCTTCAAGCTGCTCACAACGTGCGCGATCCCGAGCTTCCATGGAAGCCCCGCCCGGCCAAGGTCGCGGCCTCCCGCGCCGTAAATGTCACGAACATCCATGTCTTCCCCCCTCGAACGAATGGAACGGTGTCGACGCGCGCTGCTCGTCCAGCGTGCCTGCGCTGCCTGGCTCCTCAAGGCGTGATCCGGCCTCTCCGATCGGCGGAGCGGCGCTCCGCTCCCTGGCCAATGCAGCGAAGCGATGATGGACGAGCGTCCTGGGCTTGAGAAGCGTAAGCGCTGCAGCACGCCGAGGGCGATGCGCGGCGGATGGTAGGAAAGTTGATTGGCGTGGAATATAGGCCGAACCCGGAATGTGGCAATAGAAAACGGTGGTGAATGGTAAGACGGTGGTACACGAGGATTGCTGTCCAGGCCGAGCCGCGCGCCGTGCGCTCGCTCCGGCTGGACGGGATCCGTCCGCGACTTCCAGCCCCGGCGCGAACGTCGGGGTTCTCCCGCGGTCGCATACGGTTTTGTCCCGCAGAACCGGCGCCTCAGCGACGGAGAGGCCTTGAAGAAGGTGTGGGGGCGCTCGTCGACGAGGGGCAGGTCCACGCGTCATCGCTCCCATCGCGGTCAGTCGGGCGCCGGCGCTCGGCCTGCCTCCCCGCAAGTGAGGTTGGCGACGTGTGGCATGTCGCGTGGCGCGTCAGCGACAGAAGAGGAACCTGCAGTTCCCGGACGCGCACTGGTTGTCCTTCGTGCACGCCGCTCCCCGGCCGCGCTTGTCGACGCACTCGCCCTCGTTGGTGCCCCACCCGCAGAACTGGCCCGCCGCGCAGTGCGCGTCGGAGCGGCAGAGGCACGTCTGGGTGAGATCGCCGCAGCGGTTGCTGGGGCACTCCTCGTTCACACGGCAGCCCTGGCCGATGGCCTTCGATCCGGGCGTGTAGCAGAAGCCCGCGCCGGCGATCAGCCCGCCGCAGCGGCCGGAGGCGCACTCGCTGTCGCGCGTGCACAGCTGATGCTCGGCCTTCTTCGGCACGCAGGCGTTGTCGCCGCCGACTCCAGGCGTCTTGAGCGCGCAGCGGAGGCCGCTGCCGCAATCGGCGTCGTCGTTGCAGACGCAGCGCCCCGGGATCGCGTTGCAGGCGACGGCGGTGCACTGGCCGCTCTCGCACTCCTCATCGAACCGGCAGCTCCCGCCCAGCGCCTGAAATCCAGGGCAGTAGGCCGCGCCGCACTTCGTGGGATAGGCAGACTCCCGCTCCTCCGCCGTCACGAAGGGCGCGATGCCGCTCTCGTCGAGATCGTTGGCGGGATCGGCCATCCCGGCCCGCGGCCCCTGGGCGCGCTCCCACATGCGGAGGAAGGCCTCCGTCGAGGATCTCAGGCCGGTCGTGTCCACGCCCAGGCGATCCAGGTCGGCCAGGAGGTCGGGCAGCATCCCCTCGTGGGCCAGGCCCTTCTCGTCGAACTCCGCCCCCAGGGGGCCGGGCCCCTGCGCGCGCTGCTCCCAGGCCTGGCAATCGGCCTCTGCCTGGAACGCCGCCGAGCAGGCGCCGTCCTCGCCGAAGCGCGGCCGGGTCTGCTGGATGAAGCCGTTGAGATCGGCGCCGAAGGCCATGGGGACCTTCAGGCCGAGCCGCCCGTACTCGTAGGCCTGCGCGAAGGAGCGCGACGAGCCCTGGCAGCTGTTCTCGACCGAGCTGCGGTTGTACTGCCGGGTCTCGTCGTGCGCCGTGCGCAGGCCGAAGATGCCGCCCGTCTGCCGGAGCATCCGGATCACCCGCGCCGGCGTGGACTTCTCCTTTTCGGCCACCGCCGGGGCCATGATCTCCCGGAAGTGACCGTGGGAGATGTAGATCGGATAATAGTCGCGCGCCCGCGCCAGCTGGAACACCCGATCGACGCCGCGCTCCGAGAGGTGCGCGACGTCGAGCAGCATCCCCCGGTCCATCATCTCGCCGACGAGCGCCTCGCCGAGGGGCGTCAGCCCGCGCATGTTGCGGCAGCTCGCGTCGACATCCATGCCCAGCGTGACCCCCGCGAGGGTGGCGCCGCAGTCGGTGTCGATGAAGCAGCTCTCTGTGTACTGCGCGAGCTGGAAGATCGGGTTGTGCAGCGCCGCCCCGCCAAAGGCGTTGTCGACCTGGTGCACCGGCTGGAGCGTCCGGACCCCCAGGGCGTGGTACCTGGCGAGCTGCGCGCGCATCTTCGCCGCGTCGACGTCTCGGCCGAACAGGTGGCTGGCCTCGATGGACAGCACCACCGCCAGCTTGCCCGCGCCGATGATCTGCCGGGCGTGCGCCGGCGAGAGCGCGATCTCCATCCAGCCGGCGTTTTGCGCGGCCAGCGCGCGGGTCATCTGGATCTGGAGATCGACATCCACCATCTCGTCGCAGGCCCGCTGCCGGTTCTGCTCCGGCAGGATCGAGCAGAGCCAGTCGTAGCTCACCGCCGACATGACGATGAGGCTCAGCCCGCGATCGTGCGCCGCGCGCAGCCAGCTCACATGGCCCTGCTGGTGAGCGATGGTGTCCCAGCGCGGCCACCCCTCGGAGAAGCGCTTTCGCCCGAGGTGGAGCCCTGTGTCGCCGCTCGTCCCCTCCGTCTGGCCGATCACCTCCGAGCCGAGGACGCCGCCTCCCAGGCCGAGCAGCGCTGAAAGCGCGCCGCTGCTGGCGAAATCGAGCATCGCCGACTGAGGGCACCGGTCCAGGAGCGCGCTGAGATCCTGTCGAACGCGGCCGTGATCGCCCCCTGGGCTGCCGCCGTCGCAATCGTCCAGCGCGCCGGCGCCGTCGTGCTTGCCGTGGAGCCATCCACCCCCGAACGCCTCCTCCGCCATCATGTGGAAGTGCAGATCCGCGAAGCCGCTCACCGGGGCTCCGCCGAGCGCCGCCGGGGAGGGGAGGGGGAGCCCCGCCGCGGCGCCGTCTGCCGCCGCGGCGCCGGCGGAGAGGCCGAGCGAGGCAGAGAGCGCGAGATCGTCCGTCTCGCCCTGCTCGCCGGGAGGCGAGGGCGTTCCCGGGTCGCACGCGGACGCCATGAGGGCGAGGGCGGCAAGGGCCGCGGTCGCGAAGGGGCGCGGCCAGCGCCGGCGGCGCTCTCGGGGCGCCGGGCCGGGTCGAGTCGATAGAGCAGGTGTCAGGCAATCGTAGGGGCAGGTCATGGGTGTCGCGGTCCGAGGGTCGTGGGTGTTCCAGGCGCTGAGGACGCCCGGTTATCTGGGGTAGTTTCCACCGCATTTTCAAGCGGTGCACCGCGCCCGCGCGGCGCGTGGCGGGTTTTGTCAGCGCCTGGCGCGTTTTGTCGCCTTCGCCGCCGGTCCAGAGGCAGCTACTCCACGCAACGATGGGAGACCGCGAGCCGCTCCGCGAGCGGGCACGGCGGCCGACCGCGTCACGTCCGCTCATCTCGGCCGACCAGGCCGTCGGGGTTGATTCAATGACAGTTCTCAGGTCCATGCTGATACGCCGGCTCATCCAACCACGAGGCGCCCTCGTGCATTCGAGGCTCGCGGGGCGCCTCCCGCTCCTCCTTTGCCTGGGCATCGTCACACCGGCCTGCGCGGGCGGCGCCGACGAGCCGAGCGAGCCGAACGAGCCCATAGGAAGCGTGCAGCAAGCGCTCTGCTCCGCGGACGACGTGGGCTGCCAGAGCGGCGCCCCGAGCTGGCCGAAATGGTCTCAGCAGCCCGATCGGCCGGACGCCGTCTTCGAGAAGTTCGAGACCGGCTCGGGCGCCGGGAGCGCGTCGAGCAGCGCCAGCGCCAGCAGCGCGTCGAGCAGCGCAAGCAGCGCAAGCAGCGCAAGCAGCGCAAGCGGGGCCGGCGGAGGCTCAGGCTTTGAGTTCAAGCCCAAGGCGTGCGACCCGAACCTGCTCGGCAAGATGCCGAAGAGCCCGAACCCGAAGGGCGCCGATCTCCAGAACATCACGACGAACTTCCATGTCCTGCAGTCGATGCAGCTCCTCTCGTCGATCGTCAACAAGACGGCCGAGGCCATCAACGCCGCCGACACGGAGACCATCGAGGACGCCGGCAAAGGCAGGTGCATCTGCACCCAGCAAGTGGTCCCCGGGTGCACGGACGTCATCCAGAAGAGCCAGACGACCTACGAGGAGTGCTCCGACTTCTGCGATCCGGCCACGACGCCGACGAACACCTGCAGCATGGGCGTGCTCGTTTGGCTCTCCAACGACGTCCAGCAGACCCAGGCGGGCAAGGAGAAATGGGCCTTCAAGGCGGTCAAGTGGCTCGACAAGATGGCCGGCGAGATCTCCGACGGGCGCTTCGCCGATTTCCTGGAGCAGATCGGCGGCGAGCTCGAGAACGCGACGGAGGTGCTCGCGAAGATCCAGTGTTATATCGACCTCTACACCGAGGGCTACCACCTCGGCAGCTACTCCGAGCAGCGGCCCGATCTGCACATGTGCATCCCCTGGGCCGGCCATGGCGCGTACGCCACGATGGGCGAGAGCGGCGACGGCAGGTGGGGCATCGGCGGCCGCTACGAGTCGCGTAACCTGAGCGAGGAGCGGCGTGCCCAGATGCGCACCGGCGGCTTCGCCGTGACGGCGTTTGGCAAGACGCTGAGCATCCTCCCGGGGATGGAGTTCAACATGCAGCTCGACGGGTACAAGTGGTTCAACCGCGAAGCCCCCCTCGGCATCCCGGCCTTCGGCCACTCGGGCGGCGGGGGCTTGAGCCTCTCCGCCGCCAAGAAGAACGGGGTCTTCTACCTCGCGGACGGGAAGCAGGTCGAATCGCTCGACACCGACCACGACGGCCGGGTGTCTCCGCAGGAGTTCCTCATCGGGACCTACATGCCGTTCTCTTACACGGCGGACTACACGCCGGCCGGCGCTCCGAGCCCGGCCACCTGGCCCAGGGACGCGGCGGAGCCGGTCGAGGACTGGGAGGGGCGCTCCGCCGCCGTCATGGCCGCGGCGCTCAACCTGGATATGCAGATGAAGCCGATCGAGAAGGAGCTGACGAAGATCCCGCTCCCCCCGGTCCCCGGCGCGTTCCTCATCCCGTACTTCAAGCTCGGCGCAGGGGTCAAGTGGTACGACGAGGCCTATTTCATGCGCAAGCGCCTGCAGGAGGCGCTCAACAAGCACACGAACCACAAGATCGAGAATGTCGATTTCGATCGCAACATGCACCCGTTCCAGGCGCCGGACGTGACGGGCGAGGCGGGGACGCAGATCTCGGTGCGCCCGGAGATCGGCGCGAAGCTCTTCCTCGGCGTGCCGCTCGGCAAGCGGCTGAAGGTCGGCGTGGAGGCGAGCATCGGCTTCTCCGTGGATCTCAAGCCGAGCGGATCCGGCGGCGTGGTCGACCTCAACACCTCGCTCGAGCGGGCGCTCGTGAACAGCAACCCTGACGAGTCGCTCGAGTGCAAGCCCGTCTTCAACTACAAAGATCAGACGTACTGCTCGAACCGTTTCGTCGAGGAGTCCGAGATGAACCTCGGCTGCTCCCCGCTCGATACCAACAACTCCTGCTGCCTCTCCTTCATCACCGGCGGCCGCGCCTGCATCGACGACTGGACGGGGATCACCCAAGAGCTGTGCAATCCCGGCAAGCTCTCGTACGAGCTGTTCTCCACCTTCATGAAGGAGAAGAAGGCCAAGCAGCTCAAGACCGCCTTCCAGCAAGGCTTCACCGCCAAGTGGAACGCGAACAAGACCTGTGACGAGTGCGACAGCGACGGCACCTGCGCGACCGACGTGCGCAGCGACGATCTCCGCGACATCTCGGGCTGCCAAAAGCACGGCGTCTGCTGCCTCCCCGTGGCGTCGTCGCCCTTCGGCCTGGCGGGGTCGCGCGGCCTCGTGAACGCCAGCTACGCGCAGGCCCGCTTCCTCCAGACCGGCGACCTTGCCTACGACGCGTCGACGCGCATGCTCTACGTCGCGGACCGGACCGCCGTGCGCCGCATCGACCTGACGAGCGGCGCGGTGACGACGATCGCGGGGTCGACGACCTCGGGCACCACCGACGGCGTGGGCACCGCCGCGCGGTTCAACACCATCTCGGGCATCACGCTCCACAACGGCGCCCTCTACATCGCGGATCGCGGCAGCCGCACGATCCGCAAGCTCACGCTGAGCAGCGGCCAGGTCACGACGATCGCCGACCGCACCGTGGTCGGCACGCCGCGTGACGTGGCCGTGGAGGGAGGCAACCTGTACGTCACGAACAGCGGAGACCGCACGCTGGTCTGGATCGACCTCGCGACGGGCGCGAACATCGCGGTCGCCGGCCTGGCCTCCTCGTCCGGGAACGTCGACGGCGTGGGGACGACCGCGCGGTTCGCGGAGCCGTCCGGCATCGTCGCCGACGGGCACGGCAACCTGTACATCGCCGACGCGTTCAATCACTCGCTGCGCCGGTTCGAGATCGCGACCTCGATGGTCACCACCGTGGCAGGCAACGGCACCGCGGGCTCCGCGGACGGCGTCGGGACGGCCGCTCGGCTCAGCTCCCCGCAGGCGCTCGCGATCGACGGCTCTGGAAGCGTGTTCATCGGCGAGGGCAACAGGCCCGGTCGCATCCGGCGCTTCGACCCGGCGCTCGGCGCCACGGCCACGGTCGCCGGCGGGCCTGGCACCGTGTGGCAAGACGGCCTGGCCACGACGGCCGTCCTCGAGCTGCCCGGCGGCCTCGCCGTGCTGCCCTCCGGCGACATCTACGTGAGCGACACGCTGCCGTCGACGGTCCGCAAGATCGGGAGCAACTGCGACTCGACGATCCCGGGAGCCGTTACCTACGACGCCACGGAGGCCGAGTGCCCTGGCACCTTCGGCGCGTACCGCTGCGTGACCGAGACAAAGAGCGATGTCGTCGAGTGGAGGGGCCCGGGTGCCACCCGCTCCACTCGGGCTTCCAGTCCGCGTGCGGCTGCGCGTCGAACGCCGACTGCGCGAGCGGCGAGACGTGCGACGCGGTGAAGAAGCTGTGCACCGTCGGCGGAACGCCGGTCGACTGCCTGTGCAGCGCGGACCCGAACCCGACCTGCGCGAGCGAGCCAGGCCGCACGTGCGTCGAGGGCGCGTGCGCCCGCCGCTGCAACTACGACGTTGCCACCGCGGACACCGTCTGCGGCTACGGTCAGGTCTGCACGCCTGACGGCGCGTGCGCGCCGCAGGGTGGCGCCCAGTTCGCCGAGCAGGTGATCTGGGGGCTCAAGAACCCGGAGGCGCCCGCCCACGCGATCGCCACCTACGGCATGAGCGAGATCGAGCTGATCGCCGCGCTCAACGCGGGCATTCACGTCGGCCTCGAGGTCAAGCTGTTCAAGAAGCCGAAGAAGTTCACGCTCTGGGACTGGCGCCGGTCCTGGGATATCGGCTCTGTCGAGAAGGCCAAGTTCCAGCCCGGCCTCGAGGCGACGTACCAGTGGGACAGCACGTCGCTCGGCCAGGTGACGAACTACCAGCCGGAACAGGTGAAGCGCTACGCGACCGTCACGTCGGAGACCGCCGACTTCCTGGCGTGGTGCAAGGACGAGCTGCCGCTCTACGCGGAGGACCCGCTGCCCCCCACCACGGAGGACGTCACGGGCGGCGTGCAGGAGGTCCTCAGCTTCGGCTTCGACCTGGGAGAGCAGGTGTCCACGATGGAGAACCTCTGCATCGAAGGTCGGCCCATGATGGAGTGGCTGCAGGACAAGGACGCGCTCGCCGAGAAGTTCGTGACCGGCACCTGCACGTACGTCGGACTTGTGAGCGGCTTGCGCGGCAACCTCAGCTTCCCGTGCCAGGACGCGCACATCAACCTGCTCAAGCACTGGGGCTGCCTCGACGCGGAGGGCTCCGCCGTCGCCAACCAGCTGCGGGTGGGCGCCTTCAGCGGCGCCGTCGTCAACACCCCGACGCCCACGTTCGATCTGACCGCGCTGCTGTACGACACGAGCAACGGGCTCGAGGCGTCCAACCTGGTGCACCCCAGCGCTTTGGCCGAGGCGTGGCTCGCCGAGGTGGAGGCCTGCTTCGACGATCACTCCGAGGACACCGTGCCTTGCTCGTGCCTCGACGACACGGATTGCACGACGGGGCCGGGGCAGACCTGCGTGAGCGGGACGTGCCAGGGCCCCGAGGACGACATCATCCAGTGCTCCGTCGTGAAGAACGCGGGCGTGACCGTCGAGCGCTGCTGCGGCGACGGCGTCCAGCAGGCGTCCGAGCTGTGCGACGACGGCAATGCGCAGAGCGGCGACGGCTGCTCGTCGAGCTGCCTCCTGGAGACGAAGGGCGCGTGCTGCCAGTCCCAGGGCTGCACCGACCTCGGCACGGGCGGCATCAGCTCCAGCGCGAGCTGCCGTGAGGCCGGCGGCTACTTCGTGAGCGGCTACAGCTGCGCGCAGATCGACGCCTGCGGGGCCGAGCCCATCGGCTCGTGCACGGAGCCCGACGGCGCCTGTCACACGCCGACCTACGAGGCGCAGTGCGACGCGGTGAGCGGCGTGTTCGTCGTCGGCGGCCACTGCGAGAACGAGCCGGAGCGGCTGACGCTCCAGCCCGGCAGCGCCGGCGTCGATGCGACAATCACCAGCCTGAGCTCGGGTGTCGGGACCAACAATGGGAATTCCCCGAACCTGACCGCGGGGCTGTGGACCTCTGGCGGCACCAAATACGCGAACCGGGGCCTGTTCCGCTTCGATCTGTCGCCCATCCCGGCGGGCTCCACGATCGAGCGGGCGCGCCTCAGCCTCTACGCCGATCCCGCCGCGCGCCTCTACGGCCAGGGTACCTCGAACGGCCTCGGCCCGGGGCACTCGACGCTCGGCGGCTCCAACGCCTTCCTGCTCCAGCGCGTCACCTCGGCGTGGCAGGAGAACACCGTGACCTGGGCCAACCAGCCCACGACCACGGCGCTCCACGAGGTGCTCCTGCCGCGGAGCACGTCGGATGGTCAGGATTACGAGCGCGTGGACGTGACGGAACTCGTGCGGGACATGCTGAGCGCGCCCTCGAGCAACCACGGCTTCCTGATGCGGCTCCAGGACGAGGTGGTGAAGCACCGGGAGGTCTCGTTCACGTCGAGCGACTACGCGGTCGACGTGCGGCGCCCCAAGCTCGAGGTGGTGTTCCGGAGGCCCTGAACGCCGGCGCGATAGAGCGACGGTCACCCGCTTCGGAGACGGGCCCACCTCGGCATTTTCGGTGCTCAGCGCACCGGAGTGCGCCTGCGCGCCGAAAACGCCGATCTGGGCCCGTCTCCTGCGCGGGAGACCGCCGCTCTGCTCTGCATGGTGCAAAGGTGGGCAGAAACCGCTGTATACCTTTGGTTTTGATCGACACTCAAGAAGGATTGGAGATGATGAGAAGCTCATTCAGAATGTTCGCAAGCGTCGCCGGCGGTCTCCTCACGAGCGTTGCGGGGGTGTCTGCCGCGTTTGCCCAGGTCGCCCCGCTGGACACCAACCATGTGGTGATCATCGACCGGTCCGGCAGCATGTACGGCGACCGCATCGCGCTCGCGAAGAAGGCGGCCAAGATCTACTGGAACACGCTCGTATCGAGCAATGTGCCCGCGTCGCAGTCGTTCACGGAGATGCTCGGCGTGGCGAGCTACTCCGACACCTCGTCGATCACGTACCCCTTGACGGCGCTGCCGGCGTCCGGCCTGGACACGGCGGTCGACGCGCTGGTCGCGGACGGGTCGACCTCGATCGGGGCGGGCCTAGAGGAGGCGCTCGACATGCTGGTCGCCGAGAGCCCGACCAAGAGCGCGCGCGAGTGCGTCATCCTGCTGTCGGACGGGCAGCACAACACGCCGCCTGCCCCGAGCGACTTCTATGGGGACTATTACAACCGAGTGGAGGAGGTCCACTCGATCGCGCTCGGGTCGGGGGCGGACGAGGCGATGATGAGCGACATCGCGGCGAACTACGGGGTCTCGCCCGGGCTCTACCTGCGCGCCGACAGCGACACCGCGATCGACCAGCTCGAGCTGATCGGCGCGTTCAACCGCATGGCGAACGACTGTCGCGACGGCGGCATGATCGATCAGGTGCTGACGGAGATCCTGCCGCAGTCGACGTCGTGCGCGGACGCGTTCGTCTCGGCGGCGCAGATCGTGGATTTCACGATGATCTTCGTCGGAGCGGCCGCGCCGAAAGTCTACTTGCTGCCCCCTTGGGACCAGACTTCCGAGATCACCGAGACGAACTTCGCCACGTCGGGCTCCGACCTGACCTTCTTTTCGGCCGAGAACTTCAAGCGCTTCTCCCTGAACCTGACGCAGCCGTACGAGGAGGGGTCCTGGCAGTTCTGCGCCACGAACACCTCGGATCAGCCCATCTACCTCTACTCCGCGGTGTCGACCCTGGCCGACACGATCTCGCTCCGGGTCACGCCGAGCACGCTGAACGTCGGGACGGCGCCGCTCATCGTGGAGGCCGAGGTGAGCCACCTGGGCAGCCCGGTCCTAGGCGCCACGGTCAGCGCGCAGATGACCGGCCCGAGCGGCGCGGTCACGCCCCTGGCGTTCCACGACGACGGCGCTGCCGCGCACGGCGACGCGACGGCCAACGACGGCGTCTACTCGCTGAAGGTCGGCCAGTTCGCCGAGACGGGGAGCCACGACGTCACGGTGTTCGCGGACTACGCGGGCAGCGCCACCGTCCCGATGTTCACGCGGCAGCACACGTTCGGGTTCTACAAGAACCCCGCGCCGCCCTGCCAGAGCCTGGGGCCGATGAGCACGGCTATCGTCGCGTCGGTCAACGGGACCTCCTGCTTCCAGATCGATCGGGCGAGCCTCCCGACCGCCTGGACGCCGGCGACCCTGACGCTGCAGATGAGCCCGACGGACGGCGTCCCGCTGAACGGCGTCAGCGTGTCGGCCAACGGCGGGACGCCCCAGAGCGCCCCGGCGAACAGCTGGTCCGCAACGACCACGATCCCGTTCCCGGGCAGGGCGAACGACGTTGTCTATCAGGTGAACACGACGAGCAACAGGCAGCTTCGGATTCAATGGTATCCGTGACGCTGCACGACGGTCTCGTCGCGACGCGCCGCTGACCCGTCATGGACCGCGCGCGCGTGGAGTCCCTGTCTGGACCGCCGGTGAGCTCCGGCTCACCGGCGGCGCAGCGCGCGGGACACCGAGCGCGTGCTCGCATAGCCGAGCCCGGCGGCGAGCGCGCGTCTCGTGGGGCTCGACGAGGCCAGGTAGCGGTTCGCCAGCTCGGTTCGCGCTTCCATCAAGAGGGCGCGGTGCGACGTGCCCTGCTCTCGCAGCAGCCGCTGGAGCGTCCGCGAGCTCACGCCGAGGTGCTCGGCGACCCGATCGATGTTCGGGTTGCCCTGGTCGATGCAGAGCTGGAGGGCCTGCCGGACCTCGGCGACGAAGCTCGACGGAGCGCCGGCGGGGGCGGCCGGCGCCCCGCCGACCTTGCCGAGCGCCTGAAGCCGCGCCGCCGCGCAGTCCTCGAGGATCTCACAGAGGCGCGGCTCGGCGGAATGGAAGGGCAGCTCCAGGAGATCCCGATCGAAGACCAGCTCGTCGCAAGGGGCATCGAACTCGACCCGAGCGTCGAAGACGCGCTCGTACTCGCTTGCGACGCGCTCGCGGCGGTGCCGGAAGCGCACCGCCAGCGGGCGGATGTGCTCGCCCGAGAACGCCCGCGTCCGGAGCACCATCAAACTGACGATGAGATCCGCGACGGCGGGCACGCCGTCCGGCGAGACGTGGCGGAAATGCGCGCGGCGACCGGTCACCTCGAGGCTCAGGACGCCCCCATTGGCGACCAGCGGAGCGAAGCGGATGACGCGCTCCAGCGCTGTGCCAAAGCTGCTGCTGCTGCGTGTCAGGTAGTCCAGGAGATCGAGCGAGCCGACCTCGAGCCCCTCCGCGGCGTGCAGCCCGAGCAGCGGATTGCCGCTCATCTTCTCGGCGGAGGACCATATCTGCCGCGCCACGCTCAGGGAGATCGGCAATCCGCGCTGGCGGAGCGCCTCCGGCGGGAGCGCGGCGTCGCGCAGGACCGCGTCGATCGGCAGCCCGAGCTTGGGCGCTGCGGAGAGGAGGAGCAGGACGAAATCAGAGAACGCAGACTGAGCCGGCGCATGGACCACGGTTCCTCACAAGCCAAATGTGTCGGAGCGTAGTGGCCGAAGCCGCCCGGGGCAACCCGGATCCTGGCGCTGGGCGCCTACGTGCCAGGCGCCGCTCGCGGCGTGCGCGGCGTGCGCGGCGTGCGCGGCGCCCGGGGATGCGAGGCGAAAAGGGGGCTCAGGCCAGGAGGCCCGGCAGCGGCCCGGTGCAGACGCCGGGAATGCCGAAGGTGGTCACGTCGTCGAGGCCCATGGCGTTGCACACCGACACGAGCAGGTTGTTGTGTGGCAGGTCGGCGTATTTCATGTAACGGCCCATCTTGAAGTAGCCGCCCGCCCCGCCCGCGAGCACCCAGGGGATGTCCTTGTACGTGTGCGTGTTGCCGACGCCCAGCTCGTTGCCCCAGAGCAGCAGGGTGTTGTCCAGCACCGAGCTGCCGTCCACCTCCTTGGCGAGCGCCAGCTGATCGAGAATGTATTTCACCTGCTCGCTGTGCCAGACGTTGATCTTCACGAGCTTCTCGTTCGCGACCGCGTCGTTGTCGCCGGCGTGGGAGAGCTCGTGGTGCTCCTCGTTCACGCCGATCCAGGGATAGTACTGCCAGCTATCGGCGTTGGCCCACATGAACGTGGAGACGCGGGTCATGCCGCAGATGTGCGCGAGCAGCATCAGATCGGTCTGCAGCCGGCCGACCTTCGGATAGTTCTCCATCGCTCGCGTGTCGAACTTCTCCGGCATCGCGAGCGGCGTGCACGACACCGCCGAGCTCTGCAGCCGCTGCTCGATGTTGCGGATACCGCCGAGGTGCGCCTCGAGCCGCGCCTTGTCCTCGGAGCTGACGCGCGCCTTCAGGCGTCCGATATCGTCCTTCAGGAAGTCCAGAACGCTCTGGCGCTCGGCGATCAGCCGCTGCAGCTCCGTCTCGGAGAGATCGGCGTTGGCGAAGATGCGCGCGTACATCTGGAATGGATCGTCGACCGCCGTGTTTGGCTGGTTCGGACCGCGGTACGAGATGACGCGGAGCGGCTCCTGCCCTTCGATGCGCACGCCGAACTCGAGCGACGGGAACTGGCTGCTCTCGCCGATGCGATTGGCGATGTGCTGGTCGACGGAGATGCGATCCGCCCAGCCGGCAGGGCCGCCCGCGCCCGTGAAGCTGCCGGCGAGCAGCGAGCCGCCCGTGAGCATCGCGCCGGGGCCCTTCATGTGCGGGCCGCCGGGCTTGTTCTCGCTCGGGACGCCGAGCTCGTCCTCGACCGTCGAGTTCATGTGCACGCCCTTGAGCACCAGCATCCTCTGCTTGTGCTCCTCGAGCGGCGCCAGGATCGGGCCGAGCGAGAGCGGCGCCTCGTGCGCGTCTCCCGATGGGAAGAACGCCGACGGCACCGTGCCGTTCGCCGAGAAGATGCCGATGAAGCGTTTGGCGCCCGGCTGCTTGGCGTCCTGTCCAAACACCGTGGCGCTCCGCCAGACGGGGCTCGTGAGCGCGACGGTCAGGGCGCCGAGCCCGCCCAGCAGCTTGCGGCGGCTGATCTGGGTGCGGAGATCGATCGGGCCTCTTCGGTTCATGGCATCTCCTTCGTGTGCGCGTCGATCGGGCGGCGGTAAAGGAAGGCGTCCGTCCCCACGACCGCGCGGGGAAGCGCGTTCAGGTCCTGGCCGGCAGCCTTGAAGGTCTCGAGCAAGCTCTCCATCGAGCAACCATCCATGTCCTGTTCGAAGCGGGCGATCGCGAAGCGGAACCACTGGCGCGCCACGCACTCCTCCACCTCGGCGCTGCCCGCGAGCTTTGCGCCGAGCTCCGTCACACCCTCGAAATCGCCGTTGATGTCGCGGGTGGCGATGACCTTGCCGCTCGCGTCGACCGGCTCGCCGCCGTCGAGCTCGCGGTAGCGGCCGAGCGCGTCGTAGTGCTCGAAGCCGAAGCCGATCGGATCGAGCAGCTGGTGGCAGCCGACGCAGCTCGGGTCCGCCTCGTGCTGCGACAGCCGCTCTCGGGTCGAGCTGTTCGGGTCGACCTCGGGCGGCTTGGGAATGTTCGCCGGCGGGGCCGGCAGCTGCTGGCAGAGCAGCGCCTCGCGCACGAACTTCCCTCGGTAGATGGGCGAGCTCTCTGCGGGCTTCGCCTGGATGGCGAGCAGGGCCGGGAGCGTCAGGATGCCCGAGGCGGTGCCGTCCGTGCGCTTCAGGGCCTGGAAGGAGTCGTCGCCGGTGACGCCGTAGTACCCGCCGAGATCCTTGTTGTAGAAGACCGTCGTCGACGTGAGGAGCGCGCTCAGCTTGCCTCCCTCGTCGTCGAGCACGTGGTCGAAGAAGGCGTCGGCCTGCCCGCGCAGCGACTCGCGGAACGACCGTGATTGCCACTCGGGGAAGGCGTCCGCGTCCTTCACCACGCTGTTCAGGCCGTTCATGTGCGTCCAGCTGCCGAGGAAGCGATGGACCAGCTTCTGGCCGCGCTCGTCCTCGAGCATCCAGCCGAGCTGCGCGGCGACGCCCTCCTTCGTGGTCAGGCTGCCGTCTTCGATGGCCTCGTTCAGCCGGGCGTCCGGCAGGGTGCCCCACAGCATGTACGAGAGGCGGGCGGCCACCTCGTACGGAGAGAGCTTCACGGCGCGATCGCTCACCTTCTCCGAGGTGCCGATCTCGACGCGGTACAGGAAGCGCGGCGATTGCAGCATGCCGCGGAGCAGGAGCTCGATCCCGTGCTCGTAGCTCGTCTCCGCGCCCACGTCGAAGAGCTGCAGGTGTCGCTCGATGTCCGCCGCGTCCGTGATCGGCGCGCGGTAGGCGCGGGCGCCGAAGCCCACGACCAGCTGGCGCGCGCATTCGCTCGGCTCGGCTCCGGCCTCGCAAGGCGCGATCTCGTCGAGCGCCGTCGGATTGCCGACGACCACCGCGGCGATGGCGTCTGCCGCGGCCTGGAAATGCTCGAGCTCGACCTGCGTCACGTCCGGCTGCAAGAGGCCGAACGCCGACGCCTCGATGGCTGGGCCGAGCGCCGCATCGAGGCCGGGCACGTCGCCGACGAGGTCGCGCACTGTGTTCAGGTACTGCTCCCGCGAGAGCAGCCGCATCGGCGAAGGCCCAGGATCGACGGTGCTCGTATCGCACCTCAATGGCTCGCCGGGACCCGCCGACCCCGAGCCCGAACCTCCGCTGCTCGAGCTGCCGCTCGTGCCGTTTGTGCCCTCCGCGGGCGATTGGCCGTCATCGCTGCCCAGGTTGCCGATGCACGCCGACAGCGCGAGCGCCACGGCGAGCAGGCCCACGCTTCCGTGGGACTTGAATTGTTCAATCGATGATGTAGTCATTCAGGACTCCGCTCGGGGCAGCTGGCTACTCAGCCTCGGTGGGAGACCCGCTCGGGCGCGATCACCTTTTTCGTCGTCGAAGCGTGGAGACGCGTCGATTGGTACGAAGAGGTGGGTCTACGGTCACCGGGCTCCGACCCGATGGCGGGAGCGCCGCCGGCTCACGGTCCTTCGATGCTGCAGCACACCGCGCAATCGTAGGCTTCGAGCAGTTCGCGCCCGGCGCACGGGACGTCGCCGCACGCGGTTCCCTTCAAGGCGCCGCAGCTCGGGAGGCATTTCCCGCCGACCTCGATCGAATGCGGCGGATCGCAGGGCGTGTCGTTGCCCGGAGGCTCGTCGCCGTCCGGCGTGAAGTACAGCCGATCCAGCTGGACGCCCTCGACGGCGTTCGCGAGGACGAGCTCGTGAGCTCCGGCCGAGAGGGGGAAGCGGAGCGGCTCGCCATAGCTCGTGTTGTCGTGGAGATCGTCCCAGAACCAGATGTCGCCGACGCTGATGCGCCAGAGGTACCAGGGGCCGCTGTCCACCTGGAACCAGAAGCGGTTGTTGATGGCGCCCGGAGCGTGGATCCGCCCCCAGATCAGGTACTCTGCCCCGCTCGGCGCCTCGAAGCGGTAGCGCGCTCGCGCGAGCCCCGGCGCGTCGTCCGAGGGCACCCCGGCCGGGGGGGCGATGAAGCGGCCCTCGGAAGCGCGGCTGTCTTCACCCACGGTGAAGCCGCCGCTCAGCTCTCCGAGCTCCGCCTCGAGATAAGAAGATCCGGACACGACAGGAGCCCAGGCCCCGACCGACGTGATCTCCGCATCACACCCGGAGGCCGCAAGGCAGCCGAACGCCATGATGAGAGCGGCCGACCAGCGCTTCACGGCTGATCCAGGAGCCGCCTTAGCTTCGCGCTGTGGGGGCTCTTGGGATACTGCTTGACGAACGCCTGAGCGCGCCGCTTCGCCTCCTGCGTGTTGCCGCGCGCGGCCAGCACGTCGATGGCCAGCACCTCGCGCTCCTGCCGGAGCACGCCGTTCGGGAACTGCGCGCGCAGGCGCTCGAGGAGCGCCGTGGCTCCCGCCACGTCTCCGGAGCGCAGCTTGGCGCGCGCTTCCGTGAGCAGCGCGCTCTCCGCGCGCAGAAGATCGGTCTCCGTCGGCTTCGGTCCGCTCGGCCTCCGGGTCGACTCTCCCGCGGTGGGACCGTTGAGCGGCGGCTCCGGAAGTGCCTTGGGCTCCTCCAGACGCAGAGGCGCCACAGGGGCCTGCGGCACCTCCGCGGGCGCGTGCTCCGGGGCCGCCGCGCGGGGCGGCGCAGGCGCCTCGTCCGGGGAGGAGAGGGCCCAGTACCCCACGCCGAGCACCAGGCCGCCGCCCACGAGCACCGCCGCTGCCTTGACCGAGAGCGCCGAGGGCAGCAGCGAACCGACTCCAGCCTTCGTGGCAGCGGCGGCGCTGGCGCCGGCCGTGGCCCCGACGGCCGTCCCCGCCGCCAGCTGGCCCGCGATGCCGCGCCATGCGCGCTCCTTCGCGCCCTCGGGCGGACCCACGTGGCGCACGCTCCCCAGGAGCTCCCGCTCGAGCGAGTCCGCTCCGCTCTTGACGCTCAGCAGCCGTTCGGGATCCCCCATCACACGGCCTCCTTTCGGCTCGTGTCCTGTGCCAGCGCGAGGCGCTTGACCTCGCGCGAGAAGGTCTCGCGCGCCAGACGAAGGCGCGAGCGCACGGTGCCCACGGAAATGCCCAGCAGATCCGCGATCTCCTGGCCCGACTTCTCCTCGAGCTCGAACAGGACGAACACGAGGCGCTGCGGCTCCGGCAGCTTGTTCAAGATGGCCTCCGCCGCCTGCGCGCGCTGCCGCGACTCCGCGCTCAGCGCGAGCTCCTCGGACGCGCCGCCGTAGAGGTCCATCTCCGCGGCGTCCGTCGTGACCTCGCGCCGGAACCGCGCGGAGCGCCGGTAGTCGCTCGCAACACGCTGACAGATGGCGAAGAGCCATGTCGTGACGAGCGAGCGACCCTCGAACTCGGGGAGCTTGAAGTGCGCGGTCAAGAACACCTTCTGCGCCAGGTCGAGCACGTCCGCCTCGCGCACCCCGAGGCGCCTGAGCGAGCACCAGACGAAGTTGAAGTGCGCGTCGTAGAGGGCTCGAAACTCGGGGTCCGGTGTGCTCATGCCGTAACGTCCCGGTGACCTGTCAGCGAACGAGACGAGCATACGCCGCAAGATCGAGCGCGGAATTGTGCAGGGACGATACCACTCGGTCCCCTAGTGGGGCTGCCGGCCCGAGACGATCACAAAAAAATGCGCGTGCTCCGCGCGGCGGTTACCCTCGCGTCGTCCCGATGCGGAGGCGTCGCGCTTTTCCCGTGGTTCTTGGCGCGATGCTGGCGGCTTCGGGGACCGCCACGGCGCAGACCGAGCCGTTCCTGAGCGTGACGCGCGGCGCTGGCGCCGAGAGCTGCCCGGACGCGGCGCGCCTCATCGAGCGCGTCGAGCAGCTGCGCGGTCGGCCGGAGACGGGTGCGAGCGGCTCCTACGTCGTCGAGTTCACCCGGGAGGCCGACGGCTTCCGCGCGTCCATCCGCAGCGGGAGCGGCGCGCGCGAGCTGCGCGATCGCAGCCGCAGCTGCGCCGGGCTCGAGCAGGCGACGGCGGTGACGCTCGCGCTGCTGCTCGACTCCGACGGGCAGGCGTCGTCCCCGCAGGGGCCTGGGGTCGTGGCGCGCGACGCGCCGCCGCCTGCGCCTCCAGCGCCTTCGCCCAGCGCCTCGGCGGAGCGGCCGCTTGTCGCGCGGCCCGCGCCAGCGGGCGCCGGCGGCGGCGAGCGCGAGGCGCCGACGTCCGAACGTGGCGCCACGCGGCTCACGCTGGCGGCGGGCGCTGCCGGCCTGTTCGGCGTGGTGCGTCCCTTCGCGCCCGCGCTCTCCACGGAGCTCGGCATCGGCGGTGCGCGATTTCGAGCGGCGATCGGCGCGCTCTGGCTCGTCCCGCAGACGCTGGAGCTCGGGCCGGGCGAGCTCCGCGAGACGATGTTCGGCGGCGTCGTGCGCGCTTGCTTCGCGGCCGCGGGCGTTGGGGTGCTGCGCTTCGACGTGTGCTCCGGCGTTCACGCTGGCCGGCTGAAGGCGGCGGCGAGCGGCTTCACGCGGAACGACGCCGTCGAGAAGACGTGGCTGGCGATACCGTTCGAGCTGTCGCTGGCGAGCCTGGCAGGTCCGCTCGGCTTCGACGTCGGCGCCGCCGCGCTGGTGCCTCTCCGGCGCAATGATTTCTCGGTGGATGGCGTCGGGGTCGCGTACAGGTCGCCGCCGGTCGGCGCGCTGGTGTCGCTCCGCGGCGTCGGCAGCTGGGTGCTGTAGGCGTCTATGCATCATGGCGGTTCGCTTCCCCGTCCGACTTCCCTCAGCGCTGCTAGCCTATGAGGGTGACGTATCGCACTCGTATCGAGGAAGGCCCGCGCTGCCGCTTTCATGCTCTCGCCCCCTCGACGGAGGAGTGCGCGCGCTGCGGCGCTCCCGTCTGCCACGTGTGCGTCTCCTTCTCCGCTTCTCACGGGGTCGCCTGCCCTGGCTGCGAGCGTGCGATCCGGCGCGGTCGCGCGCTCAGGAGCGCGGGCGTCGCGGCGGTCTTGCTCGCGGCGGTGGGCGGCGTCGCGGCGGCGTACATCCACGCTGCCGCGGCCGTGCGGATGCCGCCGGAGGGCCTCGCCGCGACCGAGCGCGCGCTGGAGGCGAACCCCTGTGAGGAGGACCTGATGCTCACGCTGGCCGAGCTCCTCCGTCGCGCCAATCGCGATCGCGAGGTGATCGAGCGCAGCGAGGCGTTCCTCGCGGCGTGCGGCCACGAGCCCAGGGTGCTCTGGAAGATCCGCGCCGCCCACAACCGCCGCGGAGAGTACTCCGGGGCGGAGCGCGCGGCGACGCGGCTGCTCGAGCAGAACCCGGCCGACGGGGACGCCTTTTGCGGGCGCGCCGAGTCGCGGGAACGCCAGGGGAAGCTCGAGGAGGCGGCCGCCGACTACGAGCAATGCATCGCGCTCCGCCCGCACCAGCGGGGGGCGCCCATCCACCTGGCGCGCGTCTATCAGGATCTCCGCCGCCCGTGCGACAGCATCGCGCCGCTCGTCCAGCGCCTCCATTACAATGCCGATCAAGGGACGCGGCTCGCGGAGTGGTCTGGCTTCACCGTGACGGAGGTGGCGAGCCAGCTCGCCACCTCGGCCGAATGCCAGCATCTCGCCGTCACCGGACAGGCGCTCTTGCCGCTCGGGGAGGACCGCCTGGCTCGAGGCGAAGCAGCGATCGACGGCAAGGAAAAGGGCGTCTTCGTCGTCGATACGATGGTGAGCCACGTGCTTGTACAGAGGGCGTTCGCGGACCGGATCGGCCTTTCCGCCGGGCCGCGTGTGCTGTGGGTGTGGACGCCGAGCGGCCTTCAGGAGGCGAAGCTCGCCGTCGCCGGCCGGCTGGAGGTGGAAGGCGCCTCCGCCCCGAGCGTGAAGCTCGCGATCGTGGAGGACCTCCCCGGCGTGGCGGGCGTGCTGGGGCTGTCGTTCCTGCTCCGGTTCCGCGTGCAGCTGACCGAGAAGGGAACCACGCTCTCGCCGCCGCCGACCGGCGCGGCGCCGTCGACCGAGGAGACGGCGCTCGCTGCGGCAGCGGGCGATGAAAACGAGGCGGCAGCAGCGGATGACGGCGGGGCGGCGGCAGCGGACCACGACGCGGCGGCGGCGAAGGCAGGCGACGAGGAGGTGGCGGAGGCCCATGAGGGGCTCGCGCCGGCGCGCTGAGCGGCTCCGTGTCGCGGAGCAGCGGGCGAGCCCGATGGCGAGATCGATGTGGATTACCCCGCAGGCCTACCGCGCTTCGCGAAGTGCGCATGGCACTGGCGGAACATCTCCTGCCATCGTGCGTACTCCGTCGGTCGCTCGCGGAGCCGCTCCTTCCAGGCTGTATCGACAGCTGACCGCTTCTCGGCGGAGCTCAGCCCGTATCGCCGGAAGATCTCCTCGGCCGCGTCAGGGAACAAGGCCAGCTCGGCGCAGAGCGCGGCGTACTGGGCGAGCGGCAGGACGATGTCGATCGGCTCGGCGAGGGGCGCTGGACCGCTCGTGCCAGCATTGCTCGACGGCGCGGGAGACGGCGGCGTCGTGGAGATCTGGGAGGTGGCTCCGGTCACCGCAGCTTGCGCGCTCGCGGTTTGCCTCAACAGCTCACGGGGGATCTCGAGGCTCAGGGACGTCTCTCCGAGCTGAGCCGGAGCCTGTGGAGCCCGTTTCGATGAGGCCGGCGCTCCGGCAGGCCTCGCCGGAGCCGTCGCGGCAAAGGGAATGGCCTGGGCTCGCGGGAGCGCCTGCACCGGTGACGTCTCCGCGACCTCCCGGGGCGCCCGTGGCCGCTGCGGCTGGGCTGTCGGCGCGGGTGGCCGAGGAGCCGCCGATGCCCCGGGCGCGAACGGCAGAGCTGGGCCGCGGGGGACGTCCACGAGCGGCCCTGTCTCCGCGACCACAGGTGGCGGGGGCTTCACCGCCGCCGACACGGTGGACCGCGGGAATGGCAGCGCCGCCCCCCGTGGAACGTCGGGCAGCGGCGCCGTGCCGGTGAGCGACTCCGCGGCGCGCGGAGGCTTTGGTTCGGCCCTCACGATCGCGATCTCGCCTTGCGCGGGCATGAAGGGCACCACCGCGGCTCGGGGCACGTCCAGCAGGGGTCCGGTGCCCTGCAGCGCCTTCGGGGGCGCCGCGGCTCCGGAAGACGGCGCGGGCGGCGCAGACGAGACGGCGAGCGGCGCGATCGAGCCCTCGACGTCAGCGACGTCCTGCGCCCGGGCGAGGAGCATCTCCAGCCGGTGCGCGTGGTGCGCCTCCAGCCGCTCGAAGTCCTTCGCCAGCACCGGATCGCGCCCCAGCACCGCCCGCCAGCCCCGATGAAGCGCGGCGAGCGCCGCCTCGTCCCCCAAGCCGTGGCGCCGCAACACCCCTTCGCGCTGCTCGGGCAGCGCCGCGAGCTCCGCGCACAGCGCCGCGTACTCGGCCAGGCCCAGACCGGGCCCGCTGGGCATCACCGCCGCGGCGGGATCGTTTGTGGGCGCGTTCGCCGCTCTCCGTGCGTCGGCCATCCTCGACGGCCTCAGCACACGGGAGCCGACCCGGAGCGGTCCAAGCTTCCCGGGTTTTGCACGAAGCTCCGCAATGAGCTCGCCGAGCTTCGCGTCCTCCTCGGCGCGCCGCGCCCAGCAGCGGCGGAGCCGGGAGACGTCGTTCATGCCCAGGTCGTTCCCGTGCAGCAGCTCGAGCGGTTCCGGATGCGCCTCGAAGGCAGCGAGGAAGCTCGCCCAGGCGGTCGCGTCCTCCGCGAGCGGCTCGACCGATCGCTCCAGCCAGTCCTCCGCCTGCGCCAGCTCCAGCTCGTACGCCGCGAGCAGCTCCGGCTCGCCGACCAGCCGCTGTTTCCAGGCGAGATCGGCCCGCGCGAACGCACGCGGCGTCAGCCCCTCGACTGCGAGCACGTCCGCGAGCGGGAACCCCTCGGTCACCGCGGCCGTAACCGCCGCATACCGCGCCAGCGAGACCCCTCCGCTGGCTTCCTGCGCTCCCGATGCGGGCTTCGTGGCTGCCGCCATCCCCTGGCCCCTAATCGCCGACCAGCACGGTGCCGGACGCGAGCACCCTTCCGTTCGGCGCGTCGGCCGGGTCGTTGCAGGTCAGCGCCGGATCGCCGAGGTGCGCGGCCGGCTTGTTGTTGATGAGCACCGTCTTGCTGCCCGCCTGGATCCGAGCCTGGTTCGACGGAGGACGCTGAAAGGCACCTCCAGTGGGCAGGTGCGCGGGCGCATTCGCTGCGGTGCTCCCCTGGACCGCGGCCGGCTTGCCCTCGACGAGGACGTCCGCGCTCAGCTCGCCGGACAGATCCCCGCTGAACGGCATCGGCGTCGGCGTCGGCACAGGCCCGCCGGGCGAGGGCACCATCACCAGGTGCGTGTCGACGCCGATGACCTTGTCGCCTTGCTTCGCGGCGGGTTTGCCTGGCTTCGGGGGCGGAGATCGCATCGTTCCTCCGTGCGCTCGCGTGGCGGCTACCGTTGCGTCGTGTTTGCGCCAGGCGCGGCTTCGGCCAAGCGGTGAGAGTGGAAGAGAGCGACCCGGAGATCCTTCCCATGCTGCCCGTGGAAGGCAACGACCCAGATGTCCGAGAGCGACCGCGCCGCGACGCTCGCCGGGATGTACGCGGCCTTCACCGCCGCATCGACGGGCATCGGTATCCGCACCCAGGCGCCGCCTCGCGGGAGGGCCCACACCTCCTGCACCTGGCGCGCCTTGGAATCGCCTGGCGGCGTGCCGACGATCACCAGCGTGCCATCCTCGCCGCGGTCGGCATCCAGGATGATCTCGACCGGCGGGGCAGGCATCTCCGCCACGGAGGTTCCGTCGAAGCGGAGGAGCAGAGGTAGCCATGAGATATCCCCAGGAGGAGGGCCGTACCGCGGCACCTCGCCGAGCACGTGATTGCCGACGACGTAAACGTCGGTCGGTGTGTTTCCGAGCAGATGGCTGTAGTACAGCTCGAACTTCCGTTTTTTACGCAGGATCTCGGGCGGTAATGGGAGGACCACCTCCGTCCGGTTCGGCGATCCCGGTCGGGACAGGGCGAGGCGGGCCGGGACCGGCTCGCCCTCCTTCATCTCTGCGTGCACCTCGAGCACCAGCATGTCTCCCGAGGACCATCCCCGCGCGGCGGCAACCCCGTACTCCTCTTGCTCCGTCGCCTTGAACGAGAGACGTGGCGATGTCTGCCCCTTGCAATCCAGCACCTTTTGGTATGCGACCCCAGCATTCTGGGCGCGCTCATCGTCCGCGAGCAAACCAACCAGGCATCCTCTGCCTTGATCCCACAGGCCTTGATACACATGGTTGATGTATTCGTTGTGTGGCGCCTCATCGATCTGCTCCCAGCGGTCGCCGCGAAGCCGGAATGCACGATCGTAGTACATGTCATAAGGACGACTCCATCTATCGACGGCGCGCCAGGTCAACCATACTGCATCGGGCCAACGTCCGAGGATCGTTCTCACGGTCCCTCCCGGATCTGAGCTTGTCGGAGGCAATCCTCCACCGATCTCTTCCGTCGTGCCAAGACGGTCATTCTGGACCAACGTGAAGGAAGTACCCTTGCTCTCCAGCAGGATCTGCCCGCCCTCCAGGGGCCAGAGATTGGCCGTGCGCGCGGGCAGATCCGCGACCTTGTAAAACGACATGTCTGGCCGCCGGGCGGATGCCTCCGCTGCATCCGAGGCACCTGGCGCGATGCCGCCGCCGGGCGTAGGGGCACGTGGAGCAGTCCCGCCGGAGCCGCAGGAGATCTGGGTGCCAACCAGCATTGCAGCACCCAGCAGAACGACTAGCATGAGCCTGAATGAGCGCATGAGCTTGACTCCCTTCCCCCGGATCCTGACGCAGTACAATATCATTCAACGATATCCGAGTGCCTCACGGAGCTTGGAAGTGTCGATGAAACCCCGGAGCGGATCCTTCTTCTTGTCGGTCCTGCGCCTGTTCTGGGCAACCCCCTGCCACCTTCCTCGGAGATTGAGCTTCGCGACCTCTTCCTGGCTGAGCGTCGCTATCGACTCGTTCCAGCCAGGCTCGTCGGTGTCATCCTCTTTGCCGTCGAAGGACTTGCCATCCAGCGTCACGAACCCGTAATGCGGATGCTTTTTCTGAGTGTCAGACGGAGCGTAGAACGGCTCAGATTCACAGGACGCGACGATGGAGATATGACCTCCGGCCTCGCGGTTGGCCATGAAGATATCTCCCGGCTTCGGCGCGTACCCGTCCCCGGGGGGATGCCAGATAAGGAGCCCGGTGGGCGTCCCTTTTGCGTTTTGGTTCATCTTGAACTCATCCAGCGAGAGCCCCTTTGCATAGGCCTCGACCATGGATAGGTTCTGTCCGGATTTCCACTCGCCGTTGAGGGCCTCTCGGTTGACAAATTTGCCGAGCTCTGCGCGCGTGATCCTGTCCTCTGCGCTGCCACGCAAAACCCAGGCCTTCCAGAATACCCAGCTCACGAAGTCGCCGCACCAGCTCTTCTCGTTGCGCTGTCCATCGAGGTCCCAGTGAAACTGCACCTTCACGCGCGCATGCTCGTCGGTGTGCACCTCGTGCCCTGCCGGCCCGGTGACCACCGCGGTCTCGAGGACCTGCCTCGGCTTGCGCGCCGGCGCACGCGGCCGGAGCAGCGCCGTTGCTGGGACGCACTCGAAGCGGTTGCGGTAGGTGCGCTCCGCGGGGCGCCCGGACAGCTCGGGGGTGTGCCCCTCGTGCACGACGCGGGTCACGGCGTAGGCTCCCTCGATCCCGGGAGAGGCCTCGGCGCTGAGCTCGAAGCGGCGTCCAGGAGCGAGCGCGCGGACCCAGCTCTCGCCGCTGCCCTCGACCGATCGGCGCTGGGTTTGCTCCAGGAAAACCCGCGCGCGGTCTGGCGTGACCTCCGGAGTGTCGTAGTCGGCGTGGTGCTGGTACACGTCCAGCGCAGGCGGCCCGCTCGCCACGTTCCCGGCCCGCTCCCTCAGGACCAGGTTCGGCCGGCGGAAATCGTAGTCCCGGAGATGCACGGAGCTGGGCTTGAGCGATCGCTGCACGCCGAAGGCGACGATCTCGAGCCCTGTGGATGTCAGCCCCTCCTCGGGACGCAGGACGAGGACGCCCGGCCCGTTGTCGAACGCCGCGGGGTAGTGCGCCGGGTCGTCGAGGAAGATCACCGGCGCGCGGGCCACGCTGCCTGGAACGCCGGCCGGCGCGTCCGCGAAGCACAAGACGATGCCTTCCTCGGCAGCGAGCCGCCGCACGAACGCGAGGTCGCTCTCGCGGTACTGCACGCAGTAGCTCCGGACCGCGTACGTCCGCGAGAGGCGGAGCTCGACAGGGAGGGAGGCGGCGGCGAGGACGTGCTGGAGGATCTGCGGCACGGTCTCGTCCTGGAAGATGCGGCTCGTGGTTCGGCGCCTGAGCAGCGCGAGCGGGGGGACGAGGCGGAGGTGCCAGGTAGGACCGGTTCGCGGGGTGAACGTGGCGTCTGCGCGCACCTGGTCGACGAGCGCCTCAATGCGGCGTTCGGCGCCGCGGCCGTCGCGCAGGATGAATAAGGCGAGGCGGCCAAGCAGCTCGGCGTCGCGACCCTCGAGCTCGGGGGCGGCCTGCACCACGAGCTGGAACGAGAACAGCTCGGAGAGCGCCTCACGCCCGCGGAACGAGACGACGCGCAGGTCCGAAGGCGTGAACGGCCCGGCGTGGAGCTCGATGGAGTCGCTGATCACTGGCGCAATCTATCAGACATCGCGGCGCTGCCAGCGTCGCGTTCGTGGCGCGCGGCACCCCGGATCTAGCGGCGTCGGAGGCGTCTACCAGGTCGAGCCGTGAGAGGTCGTCAGCGGCTGGACCCATTCCGCTCATCCAGCGCGCTTGCGAACGTATCCGGCCACACGAGCCGGACCCCGCGGGCTTCACACATCTCGCCCCACCTCGGATCCTGCGGATTCCGCTCTGCAACGAGGACAGGTTCAATTGTCCTCCCTCCGGTGGGCGGAGCACGCCACAGAAGAGGACTGGTTCACCCCCGCGTGCGCGGGGACGACCCCATCGCCTCGAGCGCCTCGACGGTGCTGTCCGGTTCACCCCCGCGTGCGCGGGGACGACCTCGGTTCTTGGCGATCATCGACTGGCCAGGGCCGCGATCGAGCGGTCCTTGGCGACCATCGAGCGGTCCTTGGGTGACAATGGACCGGTCATCGCAGCCATCGACCGGCCATGGCGAACGTCGACCGGTGATGGCAACCATCGACCGGTGATGGCGACCCTCGCGCGCTCGGTGGAGTCGCTGGCTCGGGTCGTGCCGGCGTCCAGAATCCACGAGCACACCCTGCTCGCGACCCAGCGAGAGCGCCGCGCGCTCGCGGAGATCGTGCTCTTCCGCGAGTCGCTCTATGCCGCCTACCGCATCGCCAAGGCGCACGCGCAGACCGACCGGAAGGTCATGGACGTGCTGGCGCCGGTCGTCGACTTCATGCGGAAGAACGTCGCCGCCGCGGCCGCCGCGAGAAGGACCCGCACGCCGGCCCCGGCCGGGCTGCCGAGCTCCGGAGACGCGTAGCCTCGACGAGGGCAGGGGAGCGCGCTGACACGGCCCCAGGAAAGGCCGCGAGCGTGCAGGCTCTACGGGTCTCGGCAGCATGGCCTGTCTGGCTCGTGGAGTGCACGGTCGAATTCTCGTAGTAGCCTCATCGCATGGTGCGTCGTGACGAGATCGAGCCTGGACCCCGACCGCGGGGCGAGGGAGCGGTCTCACGCTGCACGTCTCCAGCGGGTGAGAGTCCCGTCCGGGTAAGCGCCGGAGCGCCCGGTAGCAGGCCCCAGGTTGGCGGGGGAGACCCCGCGGCCCGAGCGGGGCGTCGAAAGCCTCCACGGAGGGAGCAAGAACGCGGGCCGCAACATGAAGTGAAGCCTGCCGCCTCGACAGAGAAACAACGAGGGAGCCGAGCCGCGCATGCCACGGCGAAGGCCACGTCCGTCGCGCCGCAGTCCGGAGCAGAACGCGCGACGGGTCCCTCCGGGGTACAGGGCGCAGCACGCGTTCAAGGAGAGGTGCGGAACACGGGAGACCCGTCTGCGTTGCCGTCGTCGCGGCAAGGTGGCTCGTATAAGCCGAAGGTGAAGTCGAGCGCCGCGCAGCGGGAGTCCGAGGGGGCCGTAGTACCGTCGAGGGCCGCGACGAACAACGCGGTCGGAGGGAGAGGCCCCTGCGGTGGTCGCGTCGGTCGAGGAGGTAAGCGCGAGGGCATGGCCGGCAGGACCGGTCCCAACCACCCCCGCGGGCGCGAGCCCGTGGACCAAGTGCGACAACTCCAACGCCGGCTGTGGGTCGCGGCCAAGCGGCATCCGGGGCGCCGGTTCCACGCGTTGTATGACCGCATCGCGAGGTGTGACGTCCTCGCGGAAGCGTGGAAGCGGGTGAAGCGGAACCGCGGTGCGGCGGGCGTCGATGCTCAGACGCTCGCCGACATCGAGCAGCACGGCGTGGAGCGCTTCCTTGAAGAGCTCCGCGTCGCGTTGCGCGCAGGCTCGTACCGGCCAGCAGCGGTGCTGCGCCGGTACATCCCGAAGGCTGACGGAAAGAAGCGGCCGCTAGGCATCCCGACACCATCGACAAACTGCGCCACGTGCAGCACCCCCTTCGGACTACGTCACCGTCACGCTGCCCATCCACCCTCTGAAGGGACAGCGGCTTCCTGTGGTCTCGTCCGTGCGAGGCCAGGATGGGCGGCGGTACGTCGACGCCGAGCATCCGCAGGGCTGGACGATCCGGCTTCCCATCGAGTGGACCGATCGAGCTGGTCCAGGGGTGACCCCGCGGTGGCACGGCCGCGAAGTCCGTCTGGATGCTCGCGGTTTGCTTGAGCTCGCTCGCGCCGTGAGGACCGCCCTGGACCTCCACCGAGAGGAGCCCAATACACAGACAGTGGCATCCGCCAAAGCGAGCCAACCCGCCCATGCATCGGCCGAAGACCCCTCCGTGGTCGACGCTCCCCGCAACAATGCAGCGAGATCTGCTGGGCGCGTGGGCCACGCTCGTCCTCAAGATCCTCCGCGTCGAGCCCACACCCGTCGAGGCCGGCCATGAGCGACAAGATCCAGCCGCAGCATCTGGAGCGTCGTGCGATCGTCTACATGCGCCAGTCCACGCTCCGCCAAGTCTACGAGCATCCTGAGTCTACGTCCCGGCAATACGCGCTGCAACAGCGTGCGATCGCGCTTGGCTGGCCTGCCGACCGTATCGACGTGATCGACGAGGACGTTGGTCAGAGCGCCACAAGCGCCCAGTGGCGCACCGGCTTCCAGCGGCTGGCCGATGATGTAGCGCACGGACGCATCGGCGCCATTTTCGCGCTGGAAGTCTCACGGCTCGCCCGCTGCTCTGCGGACTGGTACCGGCTGCTCGACTTGTGCGGTTTCGCCGATGTGATTCTCGCTGATGAGCACAGCGTCTACACTCCACGCGATTCCAACGATCGGCTGCTCCTTGGACTTAAGGGTACGATGAGCGAGGCAGAGCAAATGTGGATGCGCTTGCGACTGCACGGCGGAAAGCTCAGCAAGGCGCGTCGCGGAGAGCTCTTTCTTCACGCTGCAACCGGCTATGAATGGGATGAAGCTGCGTGCCGCTTCCGATTCGATCCGGACGAGCACATCCAGCGTGCTGTCCGCCTCGTCTTCGAACGCTTCCGCCTCGATGGGAGCGCCTACGCTGTGATGCGGTACTTCGCCGACCGTGGACTCAAGATGCCGGCGCGCAGCATCGCGACACGCGAGCTAAGCTGGGTGCCTCCGCGGCATAGTACGATCCTTCGCATGCTTCATAATCCGACGTACGCCGGTGCGTACGTCTTTGGTCGACATGAGGAACGCATCGCCCTTGTTGACGGTCAACTGCGTCGCCGCCGCGTGACCCGTCTGACGCAAGAGGCATGGAAGACATGCATTCGCGATCGCCATCCGGCCTACATTCCATGGGAGGAATTCATGGCCAACCAACGAAAGCTGCATAACAACCGGACCCATCAAACATCGCCGGATCAGCACGGGGCCGCTCGTGAAGGACCGGCCTTGCTCCAAGGCCTCGCGTTGTGTGGCAAGTGTGGTCACCGCATGGCCACGAATTATCAAGGCACGCTGCGACGCGCACACTATGAATGCCGAGCCCCGATCACATATGCCGGCGGTCGGCATGTGTGCTGGACCGTTTCGGCGCGGGCCATCGATGAGGCGGTCGCGAGGCTCTTTCTGGAGGCGGCCCATCCGCCTGATATCGAAATTGGTCTGGCTGTCGTCCGCGAAGCAGAGCGACAGTCAAGCGAGGTGAACCGCCAGTGGAAGCTGCGACTGGAGCGGGCGCGGTATGAGGCGCGGCTGGCGGAGCGTCGGTATAAGGCAGTCGACCCGGACAATCGCGTCGTCGCGCGCACGCTTGAACGCGATTGGAATGAAAAGCTTCGCGAGGTCGAGGCGTTGGAACGAGAGCACCAGGAGATCTGCCGACGCGAAAAGGTCAATATCACCGACGAGGACCGTCTCCGCATCTTGTCGCTTACCAGAGACCTCACTCAGGTCTGGAACGCGCCATCCACCACGCACGCCGAGCGGAAGAATCTTCTCCGCATGCTCGTCCAGCAAGTGACCTTGAGCCCCATCGAGGTTCCTGCGCGCATGACCCGCGTGCAACTGCTCTGGAAGACGGGCGTGGTCAGCGACTTCACCGTTCCGCGACGCAGCAAGGACATGGCTGTGGCAACGCCTCCCGAAGCGATCGAGCTTATCCAAGAGCTTGTCTTTGCTCAGAAGCCCGACTGGGTGATCGCCGATGAGCTCAACCGTCGCGGCCTGCGCACGGGACGCAGCGCGCGGTGGAGCGCGATGTCTGTCCGCTGGATCCGCTGGCGCCGCGGCCTGCGGCGCCCGGGCCTCCCGCCCCCCTCCGTACGTCGGCCGGACCAGCGCGCCGACGGCCTGTATTCCATCCACGGCGTCGCTGCGCGCTTTCAGGTCACCGAGCACGTCGTGCGCTACTGGGTCGCAAAAGGCTGGCTGAAAAGCGTCGAGGGGGGCGGCCTCGGTCGCACTTTGTGGTTCAAGCTCGACCGGGCAACGATCAAACGTCTGAACGAGGCCAAGGCCTGCGGCTACGGCCCGCGACCGCGAAGACATTCCCAAACCCGCGTGCAGGAGAAGAAGCAGTATGCGTAGGGCATCCCGACGATCCG
The DNA here is from genome assembly GCF_028368935.1 of Sorangium aterium. Taxonomy (NCBI): domain Bacteria; kingdom Pseudomonadati; phylum Myxococcota; order Polyangiales; family Polyangiaceae; genus Sorangium; species Sorangium atrum. The sequence goes on from NZ_JAQNDK010000002.1 coordinate 2,146,313, forward strand.
GGACCGGGTGGTGCAGATGGCGGCGAAGCTTGTGCTGGAGCCGATCTTCGAGGCGGACTTTCGTCCGAACTCGTACGGCTTCCGGCCTCGTCGCAGCGCGACAGAGGCGCTGGAGACCCTCCGCAAGCTGGGAGCTCGCGGAGGCAACCACGTCCTGGACGCGGACATCCGCGACTACTTCGGCAGCATCGACCACGACAAGCTGATGAAGCTGGTCGAGCGACGCGTCTCGGATCGGCGGGTACTCAAGCTGCTGCGGCAGTGGCTCCGGTGCGGGGTGATGGACGAGGGGCGCGAAGTAGCGACGCTCTCTGGGACACCGCAGGGCGGCGTGATCTCGCCGCTCTTGTCGAACATCTTCCTGCACGTGCTCGATGCGGCGTGGGAGCGCCACGGTGCCCACCTGGGCACGCTGGTGCGCTACGCGGACGACTTCGTGATCGTGTGCAGCACGAGGTCGGCGTGCGAGCAGGCCGAGAAGCGCGTGCGCGAGGTGCTCGCGCGGCTCGGTCTGGAGCTCCACCCGGACAAGACGAGGCGGGTGGATCTCTCCTGGGGCAAGGAGGGCTTCGACTTCCTCGGCTGCCACCTGCGCAAGCGCATGAGCGGGCCGATCTGGGAGCAGTCACGCCGGCGCGTGTACTTTCTCCAGCGCTGGCCTTCTCAGCGCAGTATGAGGCGGGTGCGGCAGCGCGTGAAGGAGCTGACCGGTCGAGCCAGGAACGGCGTGAAGGACGTGCGGGTGCTGATCCGCGACCTGAACCCGGTGCTGCGCGGCTGGGGCAACTACTTCCGCACCGGGAATGCGGCGGACAAGTTCAACCAGATCGACAGCTACGTGTGGCGGCGGCTCTGTGGCTTCCTCGTGAAGCGCAAGGGGCGCAACCTGCGGGCGGGCGAGACCGAGGGTTGGACGCGCGACTTCTTCGTCGAAGGCCACGGGCTGTACCGCCTGCGCGGGACCATCCAGTACCCGGAGGCTGCGTAATGCAGCGGCCCGAGAGACCACCGGTAAGCCGTGTGCGGGAAATCCGCATGCACGGTTTGAAAGGGGGTCTTGCCCTTCATCGCCCGGCTTCACAGCCGGGCAGGAGAAAGTAGGATCTACCAATGGATCAGAAGGATTCGCCGATCGCGGAGCGTCGCTACAGCGTGGAAGGTCAGCCTGGGCGAGAAATCATCTTGAAGATTGGGCGGCCATTCGAGGTGAGCCCTCCTGGGGTGGACTGGGCGTGTCCCGTCGTCTTCGAGGGCCTGGACGACGGATGCAGCAAGTGCGTGTACGGGATCGACGGTGTGCAGGCGATCCAGCTCGCGATGCAGTACGCGCGCAATCAGCTGGAGGCCTCCGGGCTGCAGCTCCTGTGGATGAACGAGGAGCCGGGCGATCTGGGGCTCCCGCGCCCGATCGAGAGCACGCTCGGCGTATGGTTTCAGCGCGAGCTCGAGCAGATGGTGGAGAGTGAGCAACGCAGGATGCACGAGATCGTGCTCAAGCTCGGCGAGGTGCGCGAGCGGCGCCGGAAATCGACCGGAGCCTAGCTTCGGCGCGGTGCCCGTTCCGTCCCGTGGGCGGGGCCGATCGACCGCTGTGCGATCCTTTCCTCGTCGGCTCCTCCTCCGTCGAGAAGGCTGCGCGCCCCATCACATCGTTTCGACCGACTTGAGCATCTCCGGGATGAAGTGGAGTCTCGGCCGGAGCAGCCTGTCGCGGCGCCCGGGCTGTCGGACCTGGAGCATGGCGCCGGTCGCCGAGCTGTTCGAGGCATCCAGCAGATCGTCGGTGAACGTATAACTGTAATTCTCTTGCTTGGTCGGTGTCTTGTCCTCCGCAGCGGCCTCGGGGATCGAGACGCCGAGAAACAGCAGCGCGGCTGTGGCTGAAATAAGCGATCGCGGTTTCATCATGTCTCCTCGCCTTTATCGGACACGAGCGAGGTCCGCAGATTGGGACCCTTCTTGCCGAGCTCGACGCCGCGTCGCGGAACTGGCCGGGGCGGCTGCGGCGAGAGCGCGCTGAGCTCCCTGCTCGGGGCGCCCGCTCCTGGGGCACGCGCCATCCATGGGGACGATGCGCCTCTGCGTTCCGTGCCGACAGGCGCGCTCGATGTCGTCGCGGAGGGCTTCCTGGACGGACCCCACGATCTGGTGACAACGCAGGTGACATCGCTCTCCTTCCGCGTAGAATCGGGCCCGATGCTCACCTGCAGTCGAAGGAGCACGACGGGCGGCCTCATCGTTGCGGTCGTCGCGGCGCTCGCTGTGGTCGTCCCCGCCGGAGCGGCCGGGGCGAGCGAGGAGACGCCGGCGAAGGTGGCGAACGGCATCGCCGTCGGCGTCCAGCTGGAGGCGCTCTCGGACGTGAAGGTCGCGCGCGCCGAGGTCGCCCGGGGATCCAGGGTGAGCGTGGCCAGGCTGATCGAGCGGCAGGGCCAGCTCACCGCCGTCGACGTCGAGCTCGCCGACGGCCACATCGCGCGCGTGGCGATGGCGACGGTCCGCAAGTCGTTCCGCGTCCTCTCCGAGTAGCCGTCTTCCTCGATCCGCCGGCTTCTTCGCCCTCGTGCGCGATCGCGGCTAGGGTGCCGCCATGCGGAACCCCGCGAAGGTGCGCGTCGCCGTCCTGTTCGGCGGCCGCTCGGCCGAGCACGAGATCTCCCTCCTGTCCGCCCGCTTCGTCGTCGAGGCGCTCGACCGCGACCGCTTCGAGCCGGTGCTCATCGGCATCGACAAGTCCGGCCGCTGGCTGCTCCAGGAAGAGGCGCTGCTCCTCAGCGCGGCGCGCGACCCCCGCCTCGCCCGGCTGAACGAGGCGATGCCGGAGATCGCCCTCGACGCCCACCCTGGGCCCGCCGGCGAGGCCATGCTGACCGTGCCGGGCGGCTCGCGCTCCCCGATCGACGTGGTCTTCCCCGTCCTGCACGGGCCCACGGGCGAGGACGGCTGCGTCCAGGGCCTCCTCGAGCTCGCCGGGGTCCCGTACGTCGGCTCCGGCGTGCTCGGCTCCGCCGTGGGGATGGACAAGGACGTGATGAAGCGCCTGCTCCGCGAGGCGGAGATCCCCATCGTGCCCCACGTCACGCTCCGCCGGGCCGCGTGGGACCGCGATCGCGGCGCGTGCATCGAGCAGATCGCCGCCCTCTCCGCCCCCGGCAGCGCCGGCTTCGGGCCGATCTTCGTCAAGCCCGCGAACCTCGGGTCGTCCGTCGGCGTCCGGCGCGTCAAGGCGCGCTCCGAGATCGAGGCGGCCGTCGAGCACGCCTTCGAGTTCGACCTGAAGATCGTCTGCGAGCAGGGCATCGAGGGCGTGCGTGAAATCGAGTGCTCCGTGCTCGGCGACGACGACCCCATCGCCTCCGTGCCCGGCGAGATCGTGGTCGGGCACGCCGACGGCTTCTACTCCTACGCCGCGAAGTACATCGACGCCGACGGCGCCACGATCCGGATCCCGGCCGACCTCTCCCCGGCCGAGGCGAACGCCGTGCAGCTGGTCGCGCTCCGCGCGTTCCGCGCGCTGGAGGCGTCGGGGATGGCCCGCGTCGACCTCTTCCTCTCGCCCGATCGCGCGCTCTACGTGAACGAGATCAACACCATCCCCGGCTTCACGGCGATCTCGATGTACCCGAAGCTCTGGGAGGCGAGCGGCATCCCCGCGCGCGAGCTGATCGAGCGCCTCATCGCGCTCGCGCTCGAGCGCGGCGCGCGGAAGGCCCGCCTCAGGACGAGCGCCTAGCGCCTAGCGCCGCGCGGAAGGCCCGCCTCGGAACGAGCGCCTGGCGCCGCGCGGCGCGCGGAAGGCCCGCCTCAGGACGAGCGCCTAGCGCCGCGGCGCGCGTCCGCCCGCGTCAGCCCCCGTCGAGCCGCACGCCGGGGGCGCCGAGCGCGGGCCGCCGCACGAGGGACGGGCCGAGCGCCTCGAGGATGCGCGCGTGGCGCTCGGCGGGCGCCCACACGAGGATGTGCCCGCCGCCGCCTGCGCCGCACACCCGGAGGACCTCGACCCCGAGGCCCTCGAGCCGCCGCTCCAGCGAGAGCGCGATCGCGCTCGCCGCCCTCGAGAGGCGCACCTTCGCGGCCGCGCCCCGGCGCATGCCCGAGAGCACCAGCGAGAGCGAGCCGAGCTCGAAGCCGCGCGCGACCTCGCCGGCCGCCGCCACGAGCTCGCCCTTCGCGTCGCACGCCGAGCCCGAGTCCATCCGATCCAGCACCTCGCCCGACACGCGCCGCACCTCCGTGTCCACGAGCAGCAGCCCCGCCGAGAGCGCGGGCACGAGGTCCGGACAGCCGATCGCGAGCGGCCGCACCCCCGAGCAGCCGCCGGCGTCGAAGGCGAGATCGAGCAGCCCCCCGAACGCAGCGAACACCTGATCCTGCGCGCCGCACGCGTTGCACAGGCGCTCGCGCTCGATCGCGACCGCCTCGCGCGCCAGATCCTCCGGCGCGACGGCCTCTCCGATCGAGGCGCGCAGCGCGAAGAGCGCCGCCACCGCCACCGACGCGCTGCCGCCCAGGCCGGCCCCGGGAGACGTCTCGCTCTCGACCCGCAGGGCGACCCCGTCGCCCACGCCCGCCGCGGAGAGCGTCGCCTCGATCAGGCGGAAGGCGACATCGTCGCGCGGAGGATCCGCGCGGCGCCGTAGGAGGACGCGCCCCCCTCCGGCGGCGCCGGCGCCCTCGGTCGGGTGCGGCTCCGCCCGTCCCTCGCCGCGCGCGGCGAGCTCGAGCCGCACCCAGCCTCGATCGAACGGCTCCACGATCACGCGCACGCGCAGATCGATCGCGGCGCCCACGACGCGCCCGCCGTCCTGTCGGGCGATGCCGGGCAGGTCGCTGCCACCCCCGGCGAAGGAGACGCGCATCGGCGCGCTCGAGGCCGCGCGCCACAGCGGGCTTCGCAGCGTTCGCGGCGCGGAGAGGGAGCCGGCGCAGGGGATGCTCATGCTGTCCTTCGGCGCGAGCGCGACCCGCCGGGGCGCGAGCGCGCCCCAGGGACCGAGGCGGAGCGCCCCGCGGCGGCACCCCGTGCAGGGAGCAGGCCATCGATGGAGCGCCCGGCGTGCACGCTCCCGCTCGGTCCCCCCCCGGTTCCGCTCAGTTCAGGTCCTTGCTCGCGGGCTCGCTCCGCGGCGAGGGCTGCGCGCGGGCCGCGTCGAGGATCCGGTCGATCACCCTGAGCCCGGCCGCGAACATGTCCCGCTCAGCGCGCTCGCCGCCGGCGTGCACCTCGGCCGCCTTCTCCCGGAGGGCGAGCGCGTCGCGGCGGACGACCGGGAGGCGGGCCGCGCCCGCCGCCTCGGCGATGCACCCGGCGAGATCGTAGATGAGGAACGCGTCCTCCTCGCTGATCCGGGCCTCCGTGCGGCGCCCCTCGGCGCGGGCGCGCGCCGGGGATCCGCCGGCGCGATCCCCGCGGGCCTGCGGCGCGACCTCCCGATCGTCGTCATCGTCCCCGATCGAGCCCGAGGAGACGCGGTCGAGCAGGCTGGTCAACTCGACCCGGTAGGCGGCGAGGACCAGCGCGCAGAGCGCCCCGCGATCGCGCAGCGAGAAGAGGATCAGCTCGAGGAGCCGGTCGGACCGGGTCGCGCAGTTTTGCATCGCTGCCTTGTACGGCGTCCGCCCACGTGACCTCAATCCAGAACGCCACCGCCCACGGCGGATCCGCCCTCGGACGCAGGGCACGTTACGCACCGAGGGCGCTCGCGTGGCGCGCGGCGGCCCGCCGAGGCGCGAACCGGCCTGTCGAGGCGCGCCGAAACGTGCTCAGACGCTGATAGCGTGGGGGGCCCCACGCGGTGGTTGCGGAGCTGAGCTGGATCGGTCAATAGGTCCGACCCTCCTGCGTCAACGGGCCGCGACGGATGTCTGGCGTGCTGACGCTCCGGCTCAGCCTGTCACCTCATCCTCCATCGTATCGGCATCCCCGTGACCGCGAATCGTTCTACGAGCCCCACGCACACCCGAGAGCAGTCCACCGCGCCGTCCTCGGCCACCGTCACGACGTCCGCCCGGCCCGCGCCGCCTGCGCCGCCCACGTCGCCCATGTCGACCGACGGCGCGCCCGGCGCCGGGCTGAGCGAGCGCGGCGCGGCGATCGTCAGCGAGGAGGAGGCGCTGCTCGCCCGCGTCATCGCGCACCTCGCCACCGCCGCGACCAAGCCGTCGCGCCCGCCGCCCGCCGAGAACTACGAGGAGCAGCTCCTCTCGCTGCGCGATCAGATCGCGGCGGCGCGGCTGGAGGACGTGCCGGCGCTCGTGCAGCAGATGGAGCGGCTGCAAGGGATCGCCGCGCGGCGAAACGAGAACGTCGTCGAGCCCGTCGATCCGAAGTCTCCCTACTTCGGCCACCTGCGCCTCCGGGAGAAGGGCCGCCCCGAGCGCGACGTCCTCATCGGGCGCACGACGCTCGTCGACGCGAGCGCGGGCGTGCGGATCGTCGACTGGCGCCACGCCCCGGTCAGCCAGATCTACTACCGCTACGAGGAGGGCGCGGAGTACGAGGAGACCTTCGGCGAGCGCGACGTCGAGGGCACTGTGCTCGTGCGGCGCACCGTGACCATCGACGACGGCGAGCTCTATCGCATCTCGGCGCCGCAGGGGACGCTCGTGCGCGGGCCCTCGGGCGGCTTCCGCGAGATCGCGACGCGGGCGACCGAGCTCTCCGGCGGGCAGGGCAGCGCGGTGCGCCCCGAGGACATGCGCGACATCGCGCGCGCGGCGGCGGGCGGCGCGCGCGGCGGGCTCGGGACGGGGGCGGCGTTCCACGCCCGCGAGGACCGGCACCTGCCGGAGATCGCGGCGCTCCTCGACCCGCGGCAGTTCGAGCTCATCTCGAAGCCGGACGCCGGCATCGTGGTCATCCAGGGCGGCGCCGGCAGCGGCAAGACGACGATCGGCGTCCACCGGCTCGCCTTCCTTTCCTACAACGGAGGGCGCCGCTTCACCGCCGACAAGATGCTCGTCATCGTCGGCAGCCCCGCGCTCCGCGCGTACATCAGCGAGGCGCTCCCCGCGCTCGGCCTGGGCGGCATCGCGGTCGAGACGTTCTCCGAGTGGGCGCGCGCGGCCCGGAAGCGCGCGTTCCCGTGGCTCGAGGCGCCGGTCGAGGAGAACACGCCCTCGGTCGTGACCCGCTACAAGACCCACCCGGCGATGCTCCACCTCCTCGAGCAGCGCGCGGCGGAGCTCAAGGACGACGCGCGGGCGCGGCGCGACTCGCGCGGCACCCTCGCGTTCTGGGCGGACGTGCTCACCGATCTCGACCGGGTGATGGCCGCGTTCGAGGCGGCGGGCGACCCCGAGTTCGGCCCGGAGCAGGTCAAGCGCGCGTGGCGCTGGTGCGCGGACCGCTGCCCCGCCGTGCTCGATCTCGACCCCGGCGACCGCGCCGAGCGCAAGGCGGCGATGGCCGACGAGCCCGCGGACGACGACGACGACCGGGGCGGGGACGGGCGCGAGGTCTCGAGCGACGACCGCGCGGTGCTCGACCCGGAGGACGACGCGCTCCTCCTGCGGGCGTACCAGCTGCTCCGGGGCGAGCTCCGCAAGGGGAAGAACGTGCTCGTCTACGAGCACCTCTTCGTGGACGAGGCGCAGGATCTCGCGCCGATCGACCTCGCGGTGCTGCTCGGCGTCGTGGCCGAGCCGCGGAGCGTGACGCTGGCGGGCGACACGGCGCAGCGGCTCTTCATGGACTCCGGCTTCCGCGACTGGCGGGCGACGCTCGACGACCTCGGCCTGTCGCGGGTCGACGTCGAGCCGCTGCGCATCGCGTACCGCTCGACGCGCGAGGTGCTCGCGTTCGCCCGCGCGGTGCTGGGCCCGCTGGCGGATCCGACGCCGCCCCTGGCCCCGCGCAGCGGGGCGCCGGTCGAGCACCACCATTTCCCGAGCGCCGGCGCGGCCGTCGCGTTCCTGGCGGACGCGATCCGCCCGCTGTTCGCGCGGGAGCCCCGCGCGACGCTGGCGATCCTGGCGCGCCACCCCGAGCAGGCGGACGTCTACTACGACGCCCTCCGGATGGCGGAGATCCCGAACCTCCGGCGCGTGCGCGCCTACGAGTTCGCGTTCCGCCCCGGCGTCGAGGTGACGGAGGTCCGGCAGGTGAAGGGCCTCGAGTACGACTACGTGGTGCTGGTCGACGTGAACGCGTCGACCTACTCGGCGGACGACGAGTCGCGGCACCTGCTCCACATCGGGGCGACCCGCGCGGCGCACCAGCTCTGGGTGATCTCGACGGCGGCGCCGTCGCCGCTCGTGCCGGACTGGCTGGGCTGACGGGGAGGGGGGAGGGGGAGGGGAGGAGCACCGCCCGGGCGAGCCGAGGTGTGCCGCCCTCGGCAAGCCTCGGAAGCCTCGGAAAGGGGAATGGACACAATCGACACCGGGCCGTGAGAGAATCCTTGACCGCAGCGAGGCCGTGAGTAGATTCCCTCTCGCGCGGTGGAGCAGCCTGGTAGCTCGTCGGGCTCATAACCCGAAGGTCGTAGGTTCAAATCCTGCCCGCGCAACCACGACCCAAGCAGCAAAAGCAACAAGAGGACGCGAGGATTGGCCGGAACAGGCCACCTCGCGTTTTTCGTTTTCAGAGCCCGTCCGCTGGCGCCGAGCGTGATGCCGGAGAGGCGGTCTGAGCGATTCGGCTGTCCGGCCCCTTCAGGCACGCGCTGCTCGTCGCTCGCTTTGCCTGCTCGCCTGGTGCGCGCCTCTCGGGAGAGGTCCTGGTCGTCCCGGCGGCGTCGCGCGCCCTGGGTCCCAGTCGTTCCCTCGGAGCGCGGCGACACGGAGCGGGGCGAGCGCAAGGACGATAAGAGGCTCACCCCTTCTGGAACACCCAGCGTCGATAACGCGGACTCAATCGATCTCTGCGGCTCCGGTGCGCTGTCGCTCCGTTGCCCTGTCCGTCGGCGGCGAGCGCGTGGCGCGGAGCGCGCGAGATGTGCTGGGGAGAGCTGATTCCATCAGCTGGTGATTCGCGGTATGGAGGTGCCGAGGCCGCTCCTTCTCAGGGCATCCTTCGGGAGAAGGTGGCCGCGGTCGGGCCCGCGGGCGATCCGGTCCGGTCGGACCTGTCGCGGGTGGACCGCCCGCCACCCGTCGCTTCGCGGCCGCGTCCGTTGCGCGCGTTGCGGGTTGTATAAGTGGCTCCGGCCGGGCCGGTGTCGCTCGGAAAGTGCGCAGCGCTACGCGGCCCGCACCGGTGCGGTTCGCCAGCACCACGTCCCCGGCCTCGGTCCGCTCGTCGTTCAGCCGCACGCCGGGCACGGTCGCCGCGATCTGTGCGCGCTGGTCGAGCGCTGCTCGACATGGTGCCCGCGCTTCCACGGGCGCCTCGCGCCGGCGGCGCAGCCCTCTCGCCGCGCCGTAGGCAGGCGCCGGCCCCGTGATGTAGGATGGCGATAGAGGCGGCTCCTGTGCTCTGAACACGCGCGCCGCGGCGCGCACCTCACCGGCGCATTCCCGGTAACCTCCAGCGGACAACCACGATGGCCAAACCGAACGATCCCTTCGCACCCTCGACCAACACGCGCGGCGCCGCGACGCCGGGGGATGCTGCCAAGCCGCAACGCAGCGCCAGCGCGCCCGCGCCCGCGCCCGCGGCGCGTGCGTTGCCCTCCACGGGACCTGCCACCCAGCGAGGGCCGGGGGCCTACGGCGCGCCCGAGTTCCTCAACAAAGCGCGCAGCGTGCAGCCGCCGGAGCTCCTGAGCCAGCGCACCATCGAGCTCGTGCAGTGGTCCTGGGCGAAGGTGATGCCCATCTCGGACGCCGCGGCGGCGCTGTTCTATGAGCGGTTGTTCACGCTCGAACCGTCGGTGCGGCCGCTGTTCAAGAACGATATGGCCGAGCAGAAGAAGAAGCTCATGCAGACGCTCGCCGTGGCCGTCGATGGGCTGAACAACCTGCCCAAGCTCGTGCCGGTGCTCCAGGGCCTCGGCGTCCGGCACCAGGGCTATATGGTCGTCGATCGCCATTACGACGTGGTGGGCGAGGCGCTGCTCTGGACGCTGCGCGAGGGGCTCGGCGACTCCTTCTCGGCCGACGTCGAGTCCGCGTGGAAAGAGGTCTACGGCCTGGTCGCGGACGTCATGAAGAAGGCCGCCGCGGCGCACGCAACCGTGGGCGCCGCGCCGGCGCACCCCTCGCCGGTGCCGGCCGGGAGGGACGCCCCGCGGATCGGCGCGTCGCAACCGGCGCAGCGCTCGGCGCCCGTGGAGCAGGCGGTGCAGTTGCCGAAGTCGGTGCCGCCGCCCTCGTCGACCAAGGCCTCGCGGACGCTCGTCGGGGTCGTGCCGCCCTGGCAAGGCGACCCGCCGCCGCCCGCGCCCGCGCCCGCGGGCCCGCCCGCGGGCGCGCCGATCAGCCTGCGCACCATCGAGCTCGTGCAGCGATCGTGGGCGAAGGTGATGCCCATCTCGGACGCCGCGGCGGCGCTCTTCTACGACCGCCTCTTCGAGCTCGAGCCGTCGGTGCGGCCGCTGTTCAAGAACGACATGGCCGAGCAGAAGAAGAAGCTCATGCAGACGCTCGCCGTGGCCGTCGACGGGCTGAACAACCTGGGCAGGCTCGTGCCGGTGCTCCAGGCGCTCGGCGTGCGGCACCACGGCTACATGGTGGTCGATCGCCATTACGACGTGGTGGGCGAGGCGCTGCTCTGGACGCTGCGCGAAGGGCTGGGCGACGGCTTCACGCGCGACGTCGAGTCGGCGTGGACCGAGGTCTACGGCGTGATCGCCGACGTCATGAAGAAGGCAGCCGCAGATCACGTCGCGAGCGGGGGCGCTCGCAAGGCCGACGCCGCGCCCGCGCGGGAGCGGGCGCCCGCGCAGCGGCCTCCCCTGTCCGAGCAGCGCGCGCCGGCGCCGTCGAGCGTCACGGAGGTGATGCCGGCGAAGAGGCGCCCGGGCCCCCTCGACGAGGACGCCGACACGCTTCACTACCAGACCAACCCCGCCCATGAGGCCCTGATGAACAGCGGTATCGACCATGAGGAGTCCCGGGCGGGAGCGCGCCTGGCATCCGCGGCGCCCCCTGCCGCCGCAAGCGCGGGCCCGCAGGGGCTCGTCATCCGTGGGCCGGCCAGGACATGGTCGTCAACGTCCATGTCAAGCTGGACGGTCCGCTGGTGACGGTCCCGGTCGCTTCGCCGTCGATCGCGTCGCCCGCGGCGCCTGTCGTGCTGGAGCCGACAGGCCCGAGCGGCCTCGCCGCGGGGCTCGCGATCGCCCTGCTCTCGATCGCCGCCTCGATGGCCACGGCCATCCTGATGACGGTGGGCGGCGCCGACAAGGCTGCGGCCGGCGTCGGCGCGGCGGCCGGCGCGGGCGCCGCGCCCAACATCGCGTCCCTCGCGACCTACGCCGTGCCGATCATCGTCACGGTCCTCGTCCTCTCCGCGTTCACGATGGGACACATCCTGGGGCGGGGTCGGGCCCGGAGCGACGCGGGGCCCGGCGCGGGGCAGCTGTGAGCTCCACCGGCGGGTCGTGAGCGGGCCGTGCGCTGGAGCCGACACATTCGCCCGGCGAGCGCTGGGGTTTGATGGCAAGATGGGAATGAGAGTCCGATGATCGCGGAGCCTGCGAGTACGCTGACCCACCTGGCGGGACAGTGGCTGGGACCATTCCAGCTGATCCAGCTGCTCGGCATCGGCGCGATGGGCGCCGTGTACCTGGCCAGGGACAGCGTGCTCCAGCGCGACGTCGCGGTGAAGCTGATCGCGAAGGGGAGCGCGGACACCGATCCCGAGCGGCGCGACCGCTTCCTGCGCGAAGCGCGCGCCGCGGCGCGCCTCCTTCACCCGAACGTGGTGCAGATCTTCCAGGTCGGCGAGGACGAGGACGTCCGCTACATCGCCATGGAGTACGTCCACGGCCTCACCATGGCGCAGGCGGCCAAGCAGCACGGCGGCCGCCTGCCGGAGCAGTTCGGGATCGAGAAGATGCGCGAGGCCGCGGCGGCGCTCGAGCTCGCGGCGTCGTTCGGCATCTCCCACCGCGACGTCAAGCCCGCCAACCTCCTCCTCAATGCGTCGGGGACGCTCAAGATCGCCGACTTCGGCCTGGCGTCCCATCCGGAGAGCGGCCCGCTGGGAAGCAGCTCCGCCCGCACGCTGGAGGGCACGCCGTTCTACATGAGCCCGGAGCAATGGACCGGGCAGGACATCGCGCCTCCGTCGGACATCTACAGCCTCGGCTGCACGTTCTACCACCTGCTCGTGGGCAGGACGCCCTTCTCGGCGCGGGATCTCGCTGGTTGCTTCCAGGCGCACTGCCACGCGCCCGTCCCGGATCCGAAGCTGGCGATGCCGGACATCGATCCGCTCCTCGCGGAGCTCTTGCGCCGCTGCATGGCGAAGCGGCCGCAGGAGCGGCCGTCGGCCGGGCACATCGTGGCGTTCCTCGAGGACATGCTGATGCTCCGGCGCAGCAGCGTCAGGCCGCGAGAGATGTCGGAGCCGAAGAGCGCGCTGCTCGGCGCCCCCATGGATCTCGCCGATACGAGGATCAGCGAGCTCCCTGAACCACCGAGGGGCCCGCTCGCCACGCCGACGGGCACGATCCTGGTGAGCAGCTCGACCGCCGTCGGGCATTTCACCGGTCAGTACAGCTACCGGGATCATTTCGGGCTGACCGGCTATCCGTTCAGCGACATCCGGCAGCCGAGCTTCTTCTGGGACGCAGGCCCTTACGCCTGGATCCTGAGGACGCTGGCGTCGCAGATCGTCGCCGGGCAGCGCCCGGCGATCCTCGTGGGCGAGCCGGGGAGCGGCCGGACCTTCGTCTGTGAGATGATCAAGAACAAGGTCCCGCGGATCCATGTCTTCTCGATCGAGCCGCAGCTGCTCTTCGGGACGCGGCCGCTCGTGTCGCTGTGCAGGCAGGTGGGGGCGACGGCCATCACACCGACGCTGAGCCAGCAGTTCCTCGTCGACGCGTTCCTCGGGCAAGCGCTCCTCCGCGCCGGGTCGGACGCGATCGCCGTCCTGGTCGTCGACGGCGTCGATCCGGAGGACCACGATCTCCTGATGGAGCTCCATGACATCCTGCGCTGTGCCCCGGCGGGCAAGCTCTCGATGATCCTGGTGGGCTCCCCCGATCTCCCCGCGACCCTCGCCTCCAACGGCGTGCCGCGCGAGCTCTACTCAGGCGCTCAGTCGCTCCTCTTGCCCGGCATGACGCAGCAGGAGATGATCGAATACATCGATTTCCGGATGCGTTCGGTCGGAGGGAGCCGGCGGGGGCTCCAGCTGGACCTCGCGTCGCAGCAGCTGCTGCACGCGCGGAGCGGCGGCAGCCCGAAGCTCATCAACATCTACTGCCACAACGCGCTGACGATCGCCGCGCTCCAGGGCGAGACCGACGTGAGCCTGTCGTCCATCCGCCTGGGAATGAAGAGCAAGAGCTATCTCACCGCCGAGGCGGCCACGAACCTGATCCGGGGCTGAGCGCGCCTCCAGCGGATCGTCAGGCGCGGCCGGGGCTGTCGTGAACGGGGCAATCTCCACGCGCTCGCGCGCCGGACAGTCCCCCGCATCCTCGCCGCGCTAGCTATCGTTTCCGGCGGTTCCGACTGGTGCGACCGTTCCGGCCGCGCCGGTCGCGGGCGGCGCGCTCGGCGGCGCGGCGGGGAGGGGGGCGCGCCCGGGCATTGCGGCGAGCACCGCCGCGTCCGTCATCGGCGCGCGCGGCACGTTCAGCGCTCGTCCAATGCGCGCCCTCGAATGCTTGTCGTTGTCGATACACCTGCCGCGCGTGTATGCGCTGAGCCGGTCGCGCGGCTCCTGCTTGCGGCACGCTCCGAAGGATCCCTTGATCAGCGCGAGTCCCGCGCGAAAGCACTTCTCTCGATCTCCGACGAGATCCGCGTGCGACCACCCCTCCCGGGTTTTGCCGGCGCCGACGCGGACCTGGAGCAGACAGGAGTCGAGCCCCGAGCCGCGCGCGAGCTTCCCGATCCCGAGGTCCACGTCACGACGGTAGCCGCTCTCGAAATACGCGATCGATAAGAGCAGCGCCATCGTCTCGGCTCGACCGCGCGGGCCGCCGAAGAGCGGCTTCAATGCGGGATCATAGGCAACCTTCGCCGCCGCGCGCGCGATCTCGTGGTAGCGCGCGCGGCCTTCCTCGGGCGTCTCGACCGCGTCCTTGATGAAGCTCTTCCCAGGCGGGGCCCATGTCATCATGATACCAACAGCCCACGCGATAATCGTATCCATGAGACATGTAAGGTCCTGGGATACCTCTGTGTCAAGCGATTCGGACAGCCTGGCTGGGATTGTCGTCGTGCGTTGTATGAACGCGTGCCGCTCAGTGTGCATTATAACGTCCTCGTCAAATTGCGAATGATCTGGGAAGCGGTGCGTCGTACGTGGTGCGCAATCGTTTTCGCACTGGATTTGTGTTCGGTTGTGTTCGGTTGTGTTCAGTTGCATTTGTTGCGCTCGGCCTCGCGAGATTGCGGGTGAGCTCGCGGTCAAATTCGCGCTGAGCCGTCTCGCGCTCTCGCCGCGGAGCTCACGAATCGAGTGGTCGCCTCCAGTCCTCGAGAGAGCGACTGGCCCTCACCGGGCCGAGAGCGATGATGTGCTGCGGGCGCGCTCGACGCGAGGCGCGCGTCAGGCCTTCTCGGGGGCGTCTTCTTCGGAGGTCGCGCGCGTGTCTTCGAGCCGGTCGACCGCGCGCAGCTCGGGGAACAGCCATGCCCAGAGCAGCACGACCGCGATCGTCCCGAGGCCGCCGAACACCACGGTGGGCACGGTCCCGATGAGCCTCGCGAGGGTGCCCGACTCGAGCTCTCCGAGCTCGTTCGAGGCGCCGACGAACACCATGTTGACCGCGCTCACGCGGCCGCGCATCTCGGGCGGGGTGGCGAGCTGCTCCAGGGTCATCCGCACGACGACGCTCACCATGTCGGCGGCGCCCATCACGGTGAGCGCGACGAGCGAGAGGAGGAAGCTCCGCGACAGGCCGAACACGACCGCGGCGACCCCGAAGAGCCCGACGCAGAGGAGCATCTTCGACCCGGCGCGCCGCGCGATGGGCCGGAAGGCGAGGACCACGGCCATGAGCCCGGCCCCCACGGCCGGCGCGGCGCGCAGGAAGCCGAACCCCTGCGGGCCGACCCCGAGCACGTCGGTCGCGTAGATGGGCAGGAGCGCGACCGCGCCGCCCAGGAAGACGGCCACGAAGTCGAGCGAGATCGACGCGAGGAGGACCTTCTTCCGGTAGACGTAGCGCAGCCCGGCGAGCGCCGTGGCGAGCGACGGCGGCTTCCTCTCCAGGCGGCCGGCGGGCGCCCGCACGGCCAGGGGCCCGGCGCACGCCGCGGCGAGCGCGAGGCTCGCGCTCAGGTACACCGGCGCAGGCGCCTTCCAGAGCGCGTAGAGCAGCCCGCCCAGGCTCGGCCCGCCGATGGCGCCGACCTGCCAGAGCGTCGATTGCCACGTCACCGCGTTCTGGAAGTGCTCCGTCGGCACGAGCGTGGGCAGGAGCGCCGAGCCGGCCGGCCCCTGGAAGGCGCGCACCGTGCCGAGGAGCACGAGGACCCCATAGATGGCCGGCAAGCTCGGGCTCGGCGAGCGCGCGAGGAAGAAGAGCGCGAGCGCCGCGAGCGCCGAGGTGAGGTAGCAAAGGACGAGGATCCGCCGCCGATCGAAGCGATCCGCCGCGTGCCCGGACGCGAGGGACAGCCCCGCAACAGGGAGGAACTGGGCGAGCCCCACATAACCGAGCGCCAGCGGATCTCGCGTGAGGTCGTAGATCTGATACCCCACGGCGACCGATTGCATCTGGTACGCCACCGTGGCCAGCAGGCGGGCCGCCGCGTAAACGCAAAAATCGCGCGACGTGAAGGCGGCGAAGGGCGACGACGGCTTCAGGGCGGCGGGGGCGGTGGCCATGAGCGAGTCCGGGCGACGTTCATGGCGCATTCCAGCGAGGGTCGCCAGGCTGCGAGGCCGCGGTAACGACCCGGGAGGTCGAGCGCCGGGTCGCTGCATCCCGCGCGCCGTGAACGGCCGCATCCCGCGCGCCGTGAAGGAGCAGGGACGTCCAGGCACCACGGCCGGACATCGGGACGGTCACGTTCGCGTGGCCTCGACGTGGAACACTGGCGCGCCGAGCTGGACCTGTGGTAAGCGGCAGCCACACATGATGCTCCTTGGACATGACACTTCGTCGGGACGGGCGCGCGACCTCGCCGAGCAGGCGTGGCGCGCCTGGACGCTGTTTGGCAGCCGCTCCCGCCGCGGGCGTGATGGCCGGCGCGACGACGACGACGACGACGATTTCCCGCGGCCGAACGCGGTCCTCACGTGGCTCCCGATGCTGGGACGCGCCGTCTCGCCGCTGCCCGCCTGATCTACGCGCTCCTCAGGGGCCGCTCGCCGTCAGCGTGAGCGACCCGTCGCGGAGGCTCACCACGCGGTCTTCGGTCGCGACGCGCGACCAGTCGAACTCCCGGAGCAGCTCCGTCGGCGTGCACGGATCGGGGCGATCCCGCAGGCCGACGCAGCACGCGAGCGCTCCGGTGAGCGCGGGCGCGCTCCGGGCGAGCGCCGCCCCGCGCGCCGCGCCGTGCGTCTTCGCCAGCTTGCCGCCGCGCTCCTCCAGGAGGAGCAGGTGGTGCCGGTAGACAGGCGCTGGCAGCCCGAGCAGCGCCAGGAGCGCCGCCTGCGTCGCGGTGCTCGGCGCGATGTCGCGCCCCCGGACGACGCGCGTGACGCCCGCCGCGCCGTCGTCGACCACCACCGCCAGCTGGTAGGAGAAGGCGCCGTCGCGCCGGCGAACCACGGGATCGCCCATCGCGAGCGCGGGCTCCTGCGACAGGTCGAGCCCCCCCTCGTCCAGGGGCCGGAACACGCCGTCCGGCAGCCGCGCCCGGATCGGCTCCACGCTCGCGCGCCACCCGCCGGGCGGCAGCGCGCGGCCGCGCGCGCGGTTGTCGTAGGCGAAGCCGCCGTCCGGGGCGCGCCGGCCGATCGCGCGTACCTCCTCGCGCGTCGTGGAGCAGGGGTACAGCGCGCCGAGCGCCTCGAGCCGGTCCATCGCCGCCTCGTGGTGCGCCCTCCGCGCGTGCTGCTCGACGCGCTCGTCGAAATCGAGCCCGAGCCACGCGAGATCGTCCTCGATGGCGCGCGCGAACTCGGGCCGGCAGCGGTCGGGATCGAGGTCCTCCAGCCGGAGGACCAGCCGCGCGCTCCGCGACCGCGCGTCCAGCCAGCAGAGCAGCGCCGCGGCGAGCGTGCCGAGGTGGGCGGGCCCGGTGGTCGACGGGGCGAACCGGCACACCTCGCTCATCGCTCTTCCTCCTGCCGCTGCCGGCCGCGCCCTCGTCGCGCGGCCCGCGGGCTCGTCACGCCGCGCCTCAGAGCAAGCGCGCGAAGCGCTCGATGCGCGCCCGCACGCGCGGCTCGCCCAGCACCGCCATGACCTCGGTCAGATCAGGGCTGTTCCGGGTCCCGCAGACCGCGACCCGGACCACCATCGAGACGTCGCCGACATGGCCCTTCCACGACTCGGGAGAGGCCTTGTACTGCTTCACCTCGCCAGCGTAGCCCAGCGCTACCCCGATGCTCCGGACCTTCTCGAACCACGCCTCCTTCGAGTCGGCGGGATCGAAGACATGGAGCATCTGCTTCAGCACCGCCCAGCGATCTGCCTCCGGGACGTTCTCGGGGAAATCGAACGCGTCGACGCCGCCGTAGAGCTCGTCGTAGAAGAAGAAGAGCTGGGGCCGCAGGTCGGGCCAGGTGGTGATGCGCTTGTTCGACTTCTTGCCGCCGCGCTCGATGCCGAGCGCGCGCTTCGTGTACTCCGGATCTCGCTCCATCAGCGCGGCGAGCTCCTTGTCGTATTCCCTGGCCCAGTCGAGGCCCTGGGCATAGACGTCCTCGGCGCTCATGCGGCTCACGACCGCCTGGCTCACGCTCTTCAGCTTCACCATGTCGCTCAGCGCGCCGCCGGGGGCGAGCTTGTTGAGCTTGAGGGGGAAGGCGGAATAGGGCTTGTCGGGGTTCGCCTTGCGCCAGTCCTCGAACGCGGAGTTGGCGATGTTGAGCAGGTACTCGATGGTGCCCGTCTCCGGCACGCCGATCTCCCGGTAATAGGCGATGTTCGCCTCGGGATCCTTGCGCTTGCTCAGCTTGCGCCGCGCGTCCGAGACCTTCGTCTCGCCCGTCTCCGGGTCGACCTCCTCCGCGCGATCGAGCTTCTGGATGGGCGGGACGTGGGCGTACTCGACCGGCCTGAAGCCGAGCGTGCGGAAGAGCTGCAGGTGGAGCGGCATCGACGAGATCCACTCGTCGCCTCGGATCACGTGCGTCGTGCGCATCAGGTGATCGTCGATCGCGTGGGCGAAGTGGTAGGTCGGGATGCCGTCCGACTTGAGGAGGATGGTGTCGAGATCGTTGACGGGCATCGAGATGACGCCCTTCACGCCGTCCTTCCACTCGACGCGGCCGGAGACGTCGTCCGGGGCGCGCAGCCGGAGCACGAACGGGGTGCCGCCCGCGAGCGCCTCCTTCACCCGGGCGAGCGGCGCGTCGCGCCATTTCGCCCACCGGCCGTGGACCCCGGGCTTCACCGTGAGGGCCATCTGCTCCTGCCGGATGGCGTCGAGCTCCTCGACCGTGCAGAAGCAGGGGTAGGCGAAGCCGCGGCGGATGAGGTCGATCGCGTAATCCCGGTAGATCTCGACACGCTCCGTCTGGATATAGGGGCCGTAGCTGCCCTGCTGCACGAACTCGCCTCGCGACGACGCGCCTCCGTCCTTCGCCGGCGCGCGGAGCACGCCCTCTTGAGGCGAGAGATCGAAGCGCGCGAGGGAGTCGACGATGGTGTCGAGCGCGCCGGGGATGGCGCGCTTCACGTCGGTGTCCTCGAGGCGGAGGTAGAAGACGCCCTCGCTCTGGAGCGACAGCCGCTTGTTGATGAGCGACACGAAGATGCCGCCAATGTGCATGAACCCGGTCGGGCTCGGCGCGTAGCGGGTGACCATCGCGCCTTTGGGCAGCGCGCGCCGGGGATAGCGCGCCTCGTACTCCTCGGGCCGCCTGGCCGACGCCGCGGCGTCGCCGAAGAGGAGGCGCACGAGCTCGTCGCGGTCCTCTCCGGGGCCCGGTTCGCGGACGGTGACGGGAAGCGTCGTCTCGTTCGGGGCCTGCTTGTCCATGAGGGCGCGTCGCTCCTGGTCTGACATCGGGCGGGCAGCCATTGCACGCCTGCCTCGCCTTGTCAATCGGCCGGGGGCCTGTCAATGGCGTGGTGACGAGCGCAAACTAGCGCGGGTCGCGGCCGCGCGCCGCGCTACTGCGGTGTGCTCTCGCCGATGAGCCAATAGGTCTTCATCGCGCCCTTGCCCTTGATCGCCACGAGGCCTCGCTCCTCGAGGAGGAAATCTCGCGCGAGCAGGGAATAGCTCGCCTCGCTCACCTGGATCCGGCCGGGCTCTCCGCTCGACTCCATGCGGCTCGCCACGTTCACCGCGTCGCCCCAGAGGTCGTAGCTGAACTTCTTCTTGCCGATCACGCCCGCGATGACAGGCCCGGTGTTGATGCCGATCCTGAGCTGGAACGGCTCTCCGTCGTCCGCGACGAACTGGCGCACGGTGTGCGTCATGGCGAGCGCCATCCGCGCGATTGCCCTCGCGTGATCGGGGCGCTGCGCCGGCAGCCCTCCGACGACCATATAGGCGTCTCCTATGGTCTTGATCTTCTCCAGGCCGTGCTGCTCGGCGAGCTGATCGAACGAGGAGAACATCCGGTTGAGCAGGCCGACGAGCTCCGCCGGGGGGAGGCGCGCGGCGAGCGGGGTGAAGCCCGCGATGTCCGCGAAGAGGACGGTCACCTCCTCGAAGTGCTCGGCGATGAGCTGCTCGTGCTCCTTCAGCTGATCGGCGATCGTCCTCGGCAGGATGTTGAGGAGGAGCCGGTCCGAGCGCTCGTGGGCCCGCTCGGCCGCCGCCTTCGCCTGCTCGAGCGCCGCCTTCTGCTGGCTCTGCCGCCGCGCGTTCGCCTCCAGGGCCGAGAGCATGCCGTTGATCGAGCCGGTGAGGCGCGACAGCTCGTCGGTGCCCGGCATCGCGACCCGCGCCGAGAGGTCGCCGACGCCGCCGATCTCCGTGACCTCCCGGCTGAGGCGGGCGAGCCGGTACAGGACCAGCTTCTCCAGGAGCAGCAGCGTGACGCCGCCGAAGACCAGGCCCACCACCACCGTCACGAGCATGAGATAACGCAATGTGTCATGGCCCATCCTGAGGATGGCCCGGTCGTTGTCCACGCGCACGAGCAGCGCCGGGCGGCCGTCGATGTCGTTGAGGACGGTGTATCCGGCGATCCTGTCGGCGCCGAGCGGGTGGACGAGGATCGGGTCGCGGTCGGACAGGGCGGCGCGCGCCTCGCGGAAGTCGTCGGGCAGCTGGGGATCGTCGAGGCGGTGCACGGCGAGCGAGAGGCCGGCGGGCTCGGTGAGGCGCTTGATCTCGGCGTCGGTCAAGAAGCGCCCGAACGTGACGGTGCCGGCGACCGGTCCGCGGCCGGAGCTGCCGACGCTCGGCTGGGAGCAGAGGAGCATCGGCCCGTCCGGGAGGAGGACGATGCCCCCTCGGACGGCGCTGCTGGGCGTGTCCCGCCCGAAGAGGAGATCGCCGACGCGGAGCCGCTCGGCGATGCCGCGCGGCACGGGGGCCCAGCCCTTCGTGGCGTGGTCGTAGCCGGTGCTGTACACGGGGGTCCCGTCTGCGCCGGCGAAGACAGCGAGATCGATCCGGGCGATATCGAAGAGCTGGGCGACGAGGTTCGAGCGGACGAACTCTTCATTGCCGTCCTGCACGAACGCGTAGGCGTCGTCCCACTGGCTCCAGTCGGTCCAGCGCGCGTTGAAGTCGCTGCTGGCCTGGCGGAAGAGGTTGAGCGCCACGTGCACGGTGCGGCGGGTGTCCTGCGCCTCGGCGGCCATCGAGTTGGCGAGGAGCGCCCTCGAGGACACGCCGTACAGGGCAAAGCTGAGCCCGAGCAGCGTGGCGGCGATCGCCAGCAGCGTCTTCGCGCGCAGCGAGAGCAAGGCGTCGAGGGCGGGCTTCAGCGGCGCCGAGACTATCGAAATGCGGGACGGCGCGGAAGCGCGCCGACACCAGCCGGGACGGTGCGGGCTCCGGGCGGGTGGGGAGGGGGGCGCGGTGTCCCTGGCCCGGGCTGCGCTGGAGAACCCGGGGACGGGCCTGGAGGAGAGGTCTCCTTCTCATCCAGCGGCGGCACGTCAGGCATCGAGTTCCCGATGTGTAACGAGGACGTTATCGTCAGTGGCTTCGGGCCGACTCCACATCGATTTTCGCGGAAATTCAGGCCCCTGGTGATGAAAACAACTCGAACGGTCGTCGCCGTTTCTGGCGGTGATGACCGACGCCACGGTATCTCACTTTGCCTCGTGGCTTCCTTGGACCGCTGTCGCGAGAGCAGATAGAATGCGTGCAATGCACACGCCCGGCCGGCTGCTTGTCATTCCTGCGGTCCTTCTCACCCTCGCCGCGTGCGCCAACGGCACCGACGAACTGATGCCCGGGTACTACGAGGAGCAGGCCGGTGGAGGCGGACTCGGCGGTGATGGAGGCGCCGGAGGGGGAGACCTGTCCGTGAGCTCGAGCTCGAGCTCGAGCGTCGGCTCCACCGGGGTCGGCGGCGCTGCGGGCGAGGGCGGCGACGCCAGCAATGAAGGTGACGAGGCCGCTGGCGGCGACGGGGGAGCGGCGGCCGAGTGCGACTATGCGGCGCCGAACACGTGCGCTCTCGCAGCGGATCTAGGAACGCTCCCGGGCGATGACGGCGCCGATTGGGCTGTGGAGACAGCGACAGGGACCACGTCGAAGTGGTTCAAGGTCCGTGTCATGGATGAGGTGAACTGGCCCGGCTCCGAGCGCTTTCGAGCGACGCTCACCTCCCCGCCGGGGATGAATTTCGATCTGATCATCTATCAGGGGGAGGTCGAGGTGAATGCGCCGGATTGCTTCACGTCCGGCGTGAGGGGGCAAGGAACGCCAGAGTCGTTCACGACGACATGGAATGATCGCACTGGGCCGGACGATCACCTCTGGTTCATCATCGAGGTGCGTCATGTGGACGGCATCGCGTGCGGCGAGGACGCGAAGTGGACTCTGACCGTCGAAGGGAGGGCGCCGTAACCGGACGCTCGCGCCGGCACACGAAGCTCAGCTCACGCTGATCGGGATCTGACGCGGCTTGAGCGATGCGCTCTTCGGCAGGTGGATCCGCAGGACGCCCGCCCGGAGATCCGCGGAGATCTTCTCGGAATCGATGCCCTGCGGGACCACGAAGCTGCGGCGGAAGTCCGGCAGGCCCTCGACGCCCTGCTCCCGCTCGGCCGCCTCGGTCCGCCGGCCCTCGAAGGTGAGCTCCCCCTTCTCCACGCGGACGGCCAGGCGATCCTGCGTCACGCCCGGCAGATCGGCCACGACCAGGAGCTCCTCGGCGCTCTCGTAGATGTCGACCGCCGGCGCCACGGCGGGGCGCTGCTGGATCTTCTCGGGGTTGCTCTCGGCACGGTGGGTCAAGCTGCGATCGGTGCTCATGTTCATCGCTCCTTCCTCGGTACACTCCAGATCCCGCTCATCGCAGGATCGTCGCTCTCCTCTGCTGTTCGTTCGTTCCTCGGCTCCCGGCTCCCTCAGCGAGCCGTCACCGCGATCTGACGCGGCTGGGCCTCGGCGGCCTTGTTCAGCGTGAGCGTCAGCACGCCGTTCTTGAGCACGGCGGTCGTCTTCTCCGGATCGACCTTGCTCGGCAGCGTGAAGCTCCGGCTGAACCGCACCGCGCCCCGCTCCTTGCGGTGGACGAGGTAGCCCTCCGGCGCATCCGGCTTGCGCTCGCCGCTCACCGTCAGGACGTCCTGATTCAGCGAGATCTGGATGTCCTTCTCCGTCAGACCCGGGATATCGGCCTTGACCACAAGAGCGCTCCCAGTGTCGAACAGGTGGACGCGCGGACCACCCGTGTACCGGGCCGTCTGGTCGAAATCGCCGCGGAGCGACGCGCGGGGCGCGTCCGCCTCCTCGAACACCCAATCCAGGCGCCGGCGAAGCTCATCCATCATGGCAAACGCGCGATCGAAATCCGTATAACGGTGCAGCATGGTCAATCCTCCATGACCGCCGCGCGCGGCGCGCGCCGGGGCTCCGCCCGCGGCGCCGTCACCCTGCTCGCGACGGCCGATTTGTTGTAGCGTTACGGGACCTTGGCTCCGAGAGCCGGTCTCTTCGCACCGCCCAATCTTTGCACGGCACGTGGGGTGTCAAGAGCACGGCCAACGGTCGTCCCTCCGAGGCAGATCGGCGGGAAAGGCGGTGGCGACCGGCCTCGTCGGACCGAAGGGAAAGGCGGGCGAGCGCGACCTGTCCGGCTCCCCCGGGCGCCTCCCGCCGGGCACCGCCGCGCCGAACGAGCCACGCCGGCGCCTGGCAGTCGGCGGAGCCAGCCACGCCGGCGCCCGGTCGAGCCTGCTGCATTGAACAGCCCTAGGAGCGCGTCGCCGAAAGCGCTAGAAACCCCGGACATGCAGCCCTGCTCGCCCGCCTCCCGCCGCCGCGTCGCCCGCCTCCGCTCGGTCGCCTCCGCCGCGGCGCTGTCCCTGGCGCTGATCTCGGGCGCCGCCCTGGCGCTGCCCTCGGAGGGCGACCGGGCGCCGAACGCGCGCGTCGAGGACGCCGACGGCCGCGAGCTCCAGCTCAAGGCGCTTCAAGGCAAGCCGATCCTCATCGTCTACGAGGACAAGGACTCGAAGTCCCAGAACCAGGCGCTCAAGGACGCGCTGGCGAAGCTCGCGAAGGGCGACCGCTACCGGCGGGGCATCGCCGTCGCCGCGATCGCCGACGTCAGCTCCTACGACTTCTGGCCGGCGAGAGGGTTCGTGAAGGACGCCATCCGGGAGGAGTCGAGGAAGGTCGGCGGGACCATCTATTGCGACTGGGACGGCTCCTTCCGCACGGCCTACAAGCTCCGCCGCGGCGTCAGCAACGTCGTCGTGGTCGGCAAGAACGGCCACGTGCTCTTCGCGGCCGAAGGGGCCCTCAAGCCGGAGTCGCAGAGCAAGGTCCTCGACCTGCTCCGCAAGGAAGTCGAGGGCTGACCGCGACGGACGCCCCGGCCGGCGGGGCGGCTGCGCTCAGCTCCCGTCCTTGCGGCGCCGCCGCGCGTGCAGCGCGGACTCGACCTGCGCGCGGATCTCCGCCGCCTCCGCGGCCGCCACGAGGCCGCCGCGCGCCTCGATGAAGGTCCGGAGCGGCCCGGCGCCCCTGCCGCCCACGATCCACGGCACGCCCCGGCACGCGTCCGCGTAGGCGTCGATGAGCTCGCGCGCCGCCGGCGGGAGCGGCGGGATCGCGACCGTCAGCGCGACGAGATCCGGCGCGATCGCCTCGACCGCCCGCGCGATCGCGGCGGGCGGCGTCCTCGCGCCGAGCACGACGGAGCGGAAGCCCCACGAGCAGAAGCGCAGGCCGATGCCGAACAGCCCGAGCACGTGATCCTCGTCGGCGAAGGCCGCGAGCAGGACGCGCCGCCCGCCCTCGCCAGGCTGCGCGAGCCGCAAGAGGTGCTGCAGCGTCGCGCCGATCACCTGCGAGGCGAGGTGCTCCTGCGCGACCGTGATCGTCCCCGCGTGCCAGAGATCGCCGATGCGCTCGAGCGCCGGGATGAGCGCGCGCTCGGCGATCATCACCGCAGGGCCGAGCGAGAGGGCCCGGTTTACCTCGGCCTCGATTCCGTCCAGATCGAACCGAACCGTGGCGTCGATGATGCGCTCGCTCGCCCCGGCGAACGCGTCGCCCCCGGTCGTGCCCACCGGCGCGCGCGGCCTCGCCGTCTCGAGCACCATGCGCGCCGCCTCGGCCGCGGCGATCCCGCCGTTCACGTGGTCGCGCATCTTCTTGATCACCGCCACATCGTCGTCGCTGTACAGGCGGTAGGCCGACGCCGTGCGCGCGGGCGACGGCACGCCATAACGGCGCTCCCACGCGCGCAGCGTCGCCGAGGACACGCCACACATCTCCGAGACGACATGGATTCTGTAGCGGCTCAACTGGATAAACCTTGCTAGGACCCGCCGAGCCACGGCCGTCCACGCCGGCCCGGCGCACCGGGGTGCATCGGAACGGCGGGCAGCGAGGCCCAGAAAGACCCCTCCCGCCGGCGTTTTTCGCCTTTGTCAAAGGCTAGGACAAACATTATATTGCGCGTCATGCAAAACACCAGCGCTTCTTCGGCGCAGGATCCGGCGCATCCGGCGGGGCCTGACGGCTCGCCGGGCGACGAGACGGCCGCTTCCCCGCGAGCGGCACGAGCACGCGGCGTCCTCCGTGGAGCGCGCGCGCCGCGCGCCGTCGTCATCGGCAGCGGGTTCGGGGGCCTCGCGGCGGCCGTCCGGCTGGGGGTGCGGGGCTACGACGTCACGGTCGTCGAGAAGCTCGACGCGCCGGGCGGGCGCGCGTACGTCCACCGCCAGGACGGGTTCACCTTCGACGCGGGGCCGACCGTCATCACGGCGCCGTTCCTCCTGGAAGAGCTCTGGCAGCTCTGCGGCCGGAAGATGGCCGACGACATCGAGTTGCGGCCCGTGACGCCGTTCTACCGGATCCGGTTCCACGACGGCGCGACGTTCGACTACACGGGCGACGCCGCCGCGATGCGCGCCGAGGTCGCGCGCCTGTCACCCGGGGACGTCGAGGGGTACGAGCGCTTCGTCCGGCGGAGCGAGGCGATCTTCCGGGTCGGGTTCGAGGAGCTCGCGCACGTGCCGTTCGGGTCGTGGGCGGACATGGCGCGCATCGTGCCGGACATGGTGCGGCTCGAGAGCTACCGCACGGTGTACGGCCTCGTCGCGAAGCACGTGAAGGACGACCGCCTGCGCCAGGTGCTGAGCTTCCACCCGCTGCTCGTGGGCGGGAACCCGTTCTCTACGACGTCGATCTACAGCCTGATCGCGTTCCTCGAGCGCAACTGGGGCGTCCACTTCCCGATCGGCGGCACGGGCGCCCTGGTGAAAGGGCTCGTGTCGCTCATCGAGGGCCTGGGCGGCACGGTGCGGTGCGGCGCCGAGGTGCGGCGCATCTCCGTGGAGGGCGGCCGCGCCCGGGGCGTGGAGCTCGCGTCGGGCGAGCGGCTCGCCGCCGACGTCGTGGTCTCGAACGCGGACTCGGCGTGGACCTACCGGCACCTCGTGCCCCCCGAGGCGCGGAAGCGCTGGACCGACCGGCGCATCGAGCGGCAGCGCTACTCGATGAGCCTCTTCGTGTGGTACTTCGGCACGCGCCGGCAGTACCCGGACGTCGCTCACCACACGATCCTCCTCGGCCCGCGGTACAGGCCGCTGCTCGAGGACATCTTCGAGAAGCACGTGCTCGCCGACGACTTCAGCCTGTACCTGCACCGCCCGACCGCGACCGACCCGGCGCTCGCCCCGCCCGGCTGCGACGCGTTTTACGTGCTGTCCCCGGTGCCGAACCTGCTCAGCGGCACCCACTGGCCAACGGCCCAGGAGCGGTACCGGCGCTCCATCTCGGCGCTGCTCGAGGCGACGGTCCTGCCGGGGCTCGAGGGCGCGCTCGCGAGCTCGCGGCTCCTCACGCCGCAGGACTTCCAGGACCGGCTGCTGTCGTTCCGGGGCGCGGCGTTCGGGCCGGAGCCGGTGCTCACGCAGAGCGCCTTCTTCCGGCCCCACAACGCGAGCGAGGACGTCGAGCGCCTCTACCTCGTCGGGGCAGGGACGCACCCGGGCGCCGGTCTGCCCGGGGTGCTCTCGTCGGCCCGCGTGCTGGATCGGGTGGTCCCGGATGCATCGAAGCTCGCCTGAGGCGTCGGCGGCGGACTTCGCCGCGTGCAGGGACCTCCTGCGCAAGGGGTCGAAGAGCTTCGCCGCGGCGGCGCTTTTGCTGCCCGCGCGGGTGAGGGAGCCGGCGGCGGCCTTCTACGCGTTCTGCAGGGTCGCCGACGACGCGGTCGACGAGCTGGGGGAGCACGCGCCGCCGTCCGCGGCCGCGGCCGCTGTCGCGACGCTGCGGGAGCGGCTCGCGCGCGCCGCGGCGGGCAGGCCGGACGACAGCCCGGTCGATCGCGCGCTCGCCCACGTCATGGCGGAGCACGGACTGCCGCGCGCGTTCATCGAGGCGCTGCTCGAGGGGTTCGCGTGGGACGCGGAGGGGCGCCGCTACGAGACGCTCTCGGACCTGAACGCCTACGCGGCGCGCGTCGCGGGCACCGTCGGCGCGACGATGTCGACGCTCATGGGGGCGCGGGGGCCCGACGCGCTCGCGCGGGCGTGCGACCTGGGCGTCGCCATGCAGCTCACGAACATCGCGCGCGACGTCGGTGAGGACGCGCGGCGCGGGCGGATCTACCTGCCGCTCGCCTGGATGCGAGAGGCCGGGATCGCGCCGGACGGGTGGCTCGCGCGGCCGGTGTTCGACGAGCGGCTGGGGCGGCTCGTGGCGCGGCTGCTCGCCGAGGCGGAGGCGCTGTACCTCCGCGCGGGCGCCGGCATCCCGATGCTGCCGCGCGACTGCCGGCCCGCGATCCAGGCGGCGCGGCTCATCTACGCCGACATCGGGCGGGTCATCGCGCGCCGCGGCTTCGACTCGGTGTCGACGCGCGCCGTGGTGTCACCAGGCCGCAAGGCCTGGCTCGTGCTGCGGGCGCTGCTCCGCGGGTCCGTCGCGCCCGCGGAGGCCCGCGAGTACGGCGCGGCGCCGCCGCTCGACGAGGTCCGCTTCCTCCTGGAGGCGGCGCGATGAGCGGCGGCGCGATGAGCGGCGGCGCGACGCGGGCTCTGGAGGCCGTGGGATGAGCGCCGGCGGCGTGCCGGGCTCAGCCGCGCGGGAGATCGACGCGGCGCGGGGGCGCGTGCGCGAGGCGGGCGGCGAGGCGCTGCTTGCGCGCCTCGAGCACCTCGACGCGGCGCGGGCCGCCCCGGCGCCTCGGCCGGGACCCTCGCTGCGGCCGCCGGATCGGGGCGCGACCGCCGATTACGATGTGGTCGTCGCGGGCGGCGGGCTGTCGCTCCTGCTCGCGCCGCTGCTCGCGTCGGCCGGGCTGCGCGTCGCGGTGCTCGACCGGGCGCGGATCGGCGCCGCGCACCGGGAGTGGAACGCCGGGACGGCCGAGGTGGCCGCGCTGTCGGCGTCGGGGATCTTCACGAGGGACGAGATCGAGCGGCTCGTGATCGCCCGTTATGCCGAGGGGCTCTGCCGCTGGCACGGCGGCGGGACGTACCCGGTGCGCGGCGTGCTCGACCACGCCATCGACGCGGGCGGGCTGCTCGCCGCGGCGCGGGCCCGGGCAGAGGCGCTCGGGGTGACGCTGCTCGACGGGCACGCGCTGCTCGGGCACGCGGAGGGCCCGGACGCGGTCGCGCTCGCCGTGGCCGAGGCGCATCCGGGCGCCGCGCCGCGCGCGCTGTCCGCGCGGCTCCTCGTCGACGCGCGCGGCGCGGCGAGCCCCTACGCGACCGCGGACCTCCTCTGCCCGACCGTCGGCGGCGTGCTCACCGGGCTCTCGGAGGGCGACGGGGTGCGGCGGATCCGGCCGGACGTCGGCGAGATCCTCGCCACGACGGAGGACGTCGAGGAGGGCAGGCAGCACCTCTGGGAGGCGTTCCCGGGGCGGCCGGGCGAGACGACGGTCTACCTCTTCTATTACGCGCGCTCCGGGGACGTCGGGCCAGGCGCGCTCCTGTCGCTCTACGCGCGGTTCTTCCGGCTCCTCTCGCGCTACAAGGAGGGCGACGCGCGGCTCGTCCGCCCGACCTTCGGGCTCATCCCCGGCTGGTCGCGGCTGTCGGCCGCGCCGCGGGCGCCGGGGCGCCGGGTGCGGCTCGTGGGGGACGCGGCGGCGCGGCACTCGCCGCTGACGTTCTGCGGCTTCGGCGCGAACGTGCGCGAGCTCGCGGCGACGGCCGCCGATCTGGCGCGGGCGGTCCGGGAGCCGGGAGCGCCGAGCACGGCGCGCGACGCGCCGGTGCACGCGGGCACCGGCGCGCTCGCGGCCCTCATGGCGAAGCCCGCCGGCGGGGCGAGGGCAGGGGAGATGAACGCGCTCCTCGACACGGCCTTCGCCGTGCTCCACGCGATGGGCAACGACGCGTACGCGGCGCTGCTGCGCGACGAGATGCAGGCGGCCGATTTCGTGAGGTTCTTGCGGGAGACGGCGGCGCGGCGGCCCGAGGTGTACCGCGAGGTCGTGAGCGCGCTGCCGCTCCGGGCCATCGGCCGCTGGGGGGCGGGGCTCGCGAGGGAGCTCTACCGCGCCCGCTGAGGCTAGAGCGGCGGTCACCCGCGTCGGATACGGGCCCATCTCGACGTTTTCGGTGCTCAGCGCACTGGAGTGCGCTTCCGCGCCGAAAACGCCGATCTGGGCCCGTCTCCTGTGCGGGTGATCGCCGCTCGGCGACGCGTGTAACAGGGGCGGCTGAGCGCCGCTCTATCGCGCCCGCTGCGCGGAGCGCTGGGCGCGGCCGCTCGCGGCGACGCGCCGCTCGAGGACGAGGGGCCCGAGGAACAGGCCGTACGGCGGGCCGCCGGTGCCGTGGTGGACGCGGTGCGCGTCGCGGACGCGCGCGAGGTACGGGATACGCGCGAGGCCCGAGACCGGGAGGCGCCCGTGGACGAGGCCGTCGTGGACCAGGACGTAGGCGAGGCCGAACGCGGTCATGCCGAGGCCGAAGCCGAACGCGGCCTCGCGCAGCGGCCCCGGCGCGCCCCAGGAGCCGTACATGATGAGCCCGGCGGCGATCGGGGCGTGGAGGGACGCGAGCGCGTCATTTTTCTCGAAGGCGCCGCGCCGCTTCGTGTGGTGGGAGCGGTGGATGCTCCAGAGCGCGTGGTGCCAGACCTTGCCGTGGAGGAGCGCGGCCCACACCTCCATGGTCGCGAAGGCGGCGAGCGCCGTGGCGATCCAGATCGCGAGCGTCATCGCGCCCTCCGCATGCGGAACGGCAGGAGGAGCTGCACCCAGGGGCTGGCGAAGCGGTCGAGCGAGAGGGCCTCGTGGACGACCGTCGCCGGCTTGCCGCCGAACGTCGCGGCCGCGAGGGAGCGCGCGTAGAACGGCGTGTCCTCGAAGGTGCGGAGGAGCCGCGGCGCGGACCCCGGGTCGGCGGCGATCTCCCGCGCCATGCCCCAGCGCGTGCCGCCGAGCGGTCGAGGGGCGAGCGGCGGGAGCTCGCGCGCGCCGCCCGCCGCGTCGAACGCGGGCGAGAGGAGCATGCGCGTGCCGTCGCGGCGCCGGACGTCGTAGGTCAGGGCGATCCCGTCCGCGCCGAGCGCCCGCGACCAGGTCCAGCGCTCGAAGGCGTGGTCGAGCGGCTCGTCGCCGGCGTTCGTGTCGAGGTAGGCGCTGCCGGAGAAGCGCAGCGAGGGGTGCGCGAGCTCGACCTCGGCCCGCGCGATCGGCGCGATGGGCGCCCAGCGGTGGAGCCCCCGCCCGTCCAGGGCGACGGCGTCGTGCGCGCCGTGCGCCGCGGGCCTGGGCGCGGACGGGCGGAGGCGCACCGTCCCCGAGAGCCGGGAGGGCAGAGGCGCCGTGATCTCGTCGAAGGAGACGCGGAGCTCGCCCCCGGACCACTCCATCACGCTCGGCCCGATGGCGAGCGACCGCGGCGACCTGGAGACCGCGCCCCGCGGCCGCTCGGTCAGCGCCCAGCGATCGGCGCTCGGGCCGTACAGCGCGACGTTCATCGCGCAGTGCATGAGCGGGTCCGCGGCGCCGCGCGATCGAGCCTTTGCGTAGTACGGCGAGAAGACGCTCCCGAGCATCGCGATGATCGTGATCGCGCTCCGGCCGTCGTCGCTCACCGCGTCCAGGTACCACCAGGCGTAGCCGCCGCTCGGGATCTCGAGGTCGAAGCGAGGTCCTCCATCACGCTCCGCGCCGCGAGCTGGCCGCTCAGCGCCGCCATCGGCACGCCCGCCCCCGGGTGCGCGCTCCCGCCGGCGAAGTACAGGCCCGGCAGCTTCGAGCGCGAGGCCGGGCGCGCGAAGGTCGAGTTCCACCCGTGCGACACCGGCCCGTACAGCGCGCCCCCCGTCGCCGGGAACATCCGATCGAAGTCCGCCGGCGTCGTCGCGACCGGGGAGGGGCCCGTGCTCCTCAGCGAGAGCCCGAACCGCTGCAGTTGCTGGAACACGCGCTGCTCCCATTCGTGGATCTCCGTCGATGAAGGGGTGTGTTTATCACCGGTCGCAGGGGCGTTGAGGATGAAGAACAGCCGTTCTCCGCCTCCCTCGCCGCCCGGGCGGGCTCCGGCCTCGCCGGGCTTCGGCGGCGGCTCGTGCCCGCGGTCCTCGGCGCAGACGTAGACCGTCGCGTCGCGCGGGAGCTCGGAGCGGTCGAACAGCGCGCGGAACTCGGCCTCGTAATCCCCGGAAAAGAAGACGTTGTGCCGGAGGAGGGGGAAGCCGCTCGCCTCGGCCACGAGCGCCCAGGTGACGGCCGAGAGCGACCGTGGCTCGCTCCCCGGCGCCTTGCGGGCGGCGCGCTGGCCGAACAGGCCGACCCGCAGCGCCGCCGGGTCGGCGTTCAGCACGATGGCGTCGGCCTCGATGCGCTCGCCGCCCTCGAGCACGACGCCCGCCGCGCGGCCGCGCCCCTCCTCGATGGCGGCGACGTGCGCGCCGCAGCGCAGGGTCGCCCCGGCGCGGGCCGCCGCCGCGGCGAGCGCCTCGGCGACGCGCCCCATCCCGCCCTCGGGGAGCCAGAGGCCCTCGCGCTCCACGTGCGCGATGACGCTCAGCGTCGCAGGCGCGAGGTACGGCGACGAGCCGCAGTAGGTGGCATAGCGCCCGAACAGCTGGAGGAGGCGCGCGTCCACGAAGAAGTCGCCGAGCGCGCGGTGGAGGGTGCGGTGCCCGTCGATCTTCATCATCCCGCCGAGGCCCAGGCTGCCCGCCGTGCTCAGGATCGTCTTGAGCGTGGGCCGCTCCGCGCGCAGGAACGGCGCCTCCACCACGTCGAAGATCTCGCGCGCGTACCGGCAGAACCGGCGGTATCCGTCCGCCTCCCGCGCGCCCGCGAGCGCGCCGATCGCGTCCGCGCTGCGCTCGACGTCCGCGAACAGGTCGAGCGTCGAGCCGTCCGGCCAGGCGTGGCGCGCGAGCGTCTCGGCCCGGCGGAGCGGCACGTGGTCCTCGAAGCGGAGCCCGAGCGACGCGAAGATCTCGTCGAAGACCCACCGCATCGTGAGCACCGTCGGGCCGACGTCGACGCGGCGGTCCCCGAGGACCACCTCGCGTATCTTTCCGCCGACGCGCGGCGCCCGCTCGAGTAGCACCACGTCGAGCCCGCTCGAAGCAAGGAGCGCGGCCGAGGTCAGACCGCCGATACCCCCGCCGATCACCACGACGCGATCTCTCCCGTCCGCCATGGCCGGAGTGTACGCGTCGGAGGTAGTTTGTCTATACTTTGTTTAAGTAATGTTCAAACTATTGACAAGCCCCTGAGCCTCGCCAAGACTCGCGCCCCATGGATTTCGATCGCCGGATCGAGCGCGTCCTCCTCGCCGCCATCGAGCCGCTCTCCTCGCCCGCGTCGCCGCCCGGGCTCCTGGCCGCGACGCAGCACGCCGTCTTTCCTGGAGGCGCCCGCATCCGGCCGCGGCTCTGCCTGGCCGTCGCTTCGGCGTACGGCGATCCCGCGCCGGAGGCCGCCGACGCCGCGGCGGCGGCGGTGGAGCTCATCCACTGCGCTTCGCTAGTCCACGACGATCTCCCCTGCTTCGACGACGCGCCGATCCGGCGCGGCCGGCCGTCTGTCCACCGCGCCTTCGGCGAGCCGATCGCGGTGCTCGCCGGCGATCAGCTCATCGTGCTCGCCTTCGAGGCGCTCGCGCGCGGCGCCTTCCACGCCGTGGCGAGCGGCGTGATCGACGCGCGCCGGGCGGTCCGGTTCTTCGAGGTGCTCGCGGGCGGCGTGGGGATGCCGCAGGGGATCATCGCCGGGCAGGCGTGGGAGTCGGAGGCGAAGGTCGCGATCTCGGCCTACCGGCGCGCGAAGACGGGCGCGCTCTTCGAGGCGGCGGCGACCCTCGGCGCGCTCTCCGCAGGCCAGGACGGGGCCGCCTGGGGCGACCTCGGGCAGCGCATCGGCGAGGCGTACCAGGTCGCGGACGACGTGCTCGACCTGGTCGGGAGGCCGGAGGACATGGGCAAGCCGGCGGGGCGCGACGGGGCGCTCGGGCGCCCGAACACGGCGCTGGAGCTCGGGCTCTCCGGCACGACCCGGCTGCTGCAGCGGCTCATCCAGGACGCGGTCGAGGCGGTGCCGCAGTGCCCGCGGGCCGACGACGTGCGGTCGTGGGCCGTCGAGCTGGGGGACAGGCTCCTCCGGGTCTGCAGGGCGCCGGCGGCGGCGCTGCCGACCGTGAGCTCCATGTAACGGCTCGGGCGGCCTGACGTACGTCCGAGAGGGGCGCTCGTCAGGGGGACTCGGGACGTCTGAGACTGATGATCGCGAGTGGAGCTGGGTTGTTTGCGCGTCGCGGGACGGAACGTGTGAACCTGACGTGAACCGACGTGAACCTGACGTGAACCGACGAGACCCGACGTGAACCGACGTGAACCGACGTGAACCTGACGTGAACCGTCGTGAGGCAAATTCAGGGAGGGCCTTAATGCGTTGTCGCCTCGCGATAATGGGGCTGCGCCCAGGCTCGACGAGCGCGGTTTGAGGTGGCATCCTCGGCGGGCCTTTCCGCGTCTGCCGCGGGGAGCGTGGCTGTGGAGCGGTGGTGAGTTGCTGTGTCCTGCGTCCGGTGAAGCGAGGCGTGGGTCATAGTCCGCGAGCGGGGGGATTGGGGGATGAGGGCGATTCGGGAGCAACACGCCACGATCGTTTCTCGAAAGCTCGAGGCCGACAGTCCGGGGGGGATGCGCGAGGCGATCACCTCCGCCGAGCAGCTCGCGCGCGTCGCGCGCGGGCGCCTCCGCGACCGGGTGGTGGACGTCGGGAGCGCCGTGGGCACCGCCCTCCGGGGTGCGCCGAGGAGCGCGAGCTTCGTCCGGGCGGGCGCCGCGGCCGTGCCGCTGCACGTGTCGCGGATGCTGCTCGATCGACACCAGGTCGCCGCCCACGCGCTCGCCCACCTCTACGCGGAGATCGAGGCATGCCGCTCGCTCGCCAGCTGGGCCTGCGAGGCGGGCGGGGAGGCCAGGGCCGTCGCCGAGGCGCACGCAGGGGCGCTGCTCCTGTCGCTGCGCGGCGGCGTCGATCTGGGCGGCGGAGAGATCGCGCCGCTCGGCGAGCTCGAGCTCCGCGACGACGAGGTCGCCAAGGCGATCGGCCACCCGGCGGTCGCGGCGTGGGCGCGCGATGCGGGCTCCAGCGTCGCCGTCGCCTCGATCGCGCGCGCGGCCGCCGAGCAGGGCATCCCCGCCAGCGCCGGCGCGGAGGACGAGCGCATCGGCTGGATCCGGCACAACATGCGCGACTTCGTCGAGCGCCTCGTCGAGCCGCTCGCCCCCGAGATCCACCGCCGCAACGGGCTCATCCCCGAGTCGATCGTCCGCCGCATGGGGCAGTTCGGGGTGTTCCGCCTCGCCACCGCGCCCGAGCACGGGGGCGACGGGCTCGGCGTGGCCGCCATGGCGACCGCCATCGAGGAGCTCGCGCGCGGCTCGCTCGGCTTCGGCGTGCTCACCATGACGGCCTCCATCGCGTCGGATCTCCTCGCCCGATCCGGCACGGATCTGCAGCGCCGGACCTGGCTGTCGCGCATCGCGAACGGCGAGGCGCGCTGCGCCCTCGCGTTCGCGGAGCCGGCGTACGGGTCGGACCTCGCGCGCGTCGCCACGCGCGCCGAGCGCCAGGCCGACGGCAGCTATCTCCTCATCGGAAAGAAGGCGTGGGTCACCGGCGCGTCCCGCGCGGACCTGGTGCTCACCCTCGCGAGGACCACGACGGCAGGGGGGCAGGGGCAGCTGCCGCTCGGGCCGAGCCTCTTCGTTATCGCGAAGCGGCGCGGCGCGCCGGGCGCCGACTTCCCGGACGCCGGGATCGCCGGAACCGAGCTGCGGGCGCTCGGGCAGCGCGGCATGGGGCACTACGAGCTCCGGATCGAGGGGCTCCAGATCGGCCGCGAGGCCCTGCTCGGCGAGCGCGAGGGCGAGGGGATCGCCCAGATCCAGCGGGCGCTCGTGACAGGCCGCACCTACGCGGCCGCGTGCGGCGTGGGGGTGGCGCAGGCCGCGCTGGAGCTCGCGCTCGAGCGGGCGAAGACGCGCGTGCAGTTCGGGTCGCAGCTCATCTCCTTCCCGCGCGTGGCGCACCGGCTCGGAGGGCTCATCGCGCGCGTCGCCGCCGCGCGGCAGCTCACGCGCGCCGCGGCGCAGGTGGCGGACACGGGGCAGCCGTGCGAGCTCACGTCGGCGATGGCGAAGCTCTTCTCCAGCCGCGTGGCCTGGGACGCGGCCGACGCCTGCATGCAGCTCCACGGGGCGAGCGGCTACGCCGAGAGCTCGACCGCGGCGAGGCTCCTGCTCGACGCCCGAAGCCTCTTCTTCCAGCTGGGCCCGCACGAGGTGCTCGCGCAGGGCATCGCGCGCGCCCTGCTCGAGGGGCCGCTGCCCTGAGGCGCGCTCCGCCGCGGCGCGCTGCAGCGCGGAGGTACGAGCGACCGGCGAGCGCGAACGGGCGGCCGGACGCGTGAACCAGCGAGCGAGCGCGTGCACAGAGGCGCCGCGTGGCGTGGCGTAGTGTGGCGTGGCGTGGACGGCGCGGAGGTGAAGTGAAGCGCAGGCGCGGCGCGCGCGCCGTCGTCAGCCGAGCGCGCCTGTGCCATGATCGCGCCGACCGATGGTCCGCGTCCGCTCTCCTCGCTACGGCCGCAAGCTCGACGATTTCACGGTCGGCGCGGTGTATGCCCACCCCTGGGACGTCACCGTGGACGAGGGGATGCTCGCGCTCTTCGCGGCCTCGTTCCAGGACGCGCTCCCGACCTACGCCAGCCGCGTCGCGGCCCGGTCGGTGGGGCTCAGGGACAGGCCGGTGAGCCCGCTCTTGCTCCTCAACCTCGGGATCTCCTTCAGCGTGCACGACGTGAGCGAGCAGGCGATCGCGCACCTCGCCTACACCGACGTCCGGTTCCCGGCGGCCTGTTATCCGGGGGACACGCTGCGCGCGAGCTCGCTGGTCATCGGCAAGAAGCCCGTCTCGACGGGGGACAAGGGCGTCGTGCACGTCAGGACCCAGGTGGTGAACCAGGACGGGTTGCTCGTCTGCTCGTTCGAGCGCAAGGCGCTCGTGCCCCCTGGACGCGTCGCCGAGCGCCCCGAGGACGCGCCGCACGCGGTCGCGCAGCCGGACGCGCCGCCGGGGCGCCTCCCGAAGGAGCTCGACGGTCCGCTGCCGCCGCCGGCGCGCCAGGGCGGCTTCGCCTGCGCGTGGGACGACTTCGAGGTGGGCGACGTGATCACCCACGAGGTCGGCAGGACCATCGGCGACAGCGAGCACATGCAGCTCGCGACCCTCCTGCGCAACTCCCACCCGCTGCACGTGGACGAGCAGTACTCCAGGTCGAGCTCCTTCGCGAAGACGCGGGTCGTCCACGGGGGGCTCGTGCTGTCCTGGGTGCTCGCGCTCTCGAGCCGGGACACGGCCGGGTGCGGCGTCTGGGACCTCGGCCTCGACGAGGGGGCCCACCCGAGCGGCGTGCTCGCGGGCGACACGCTGTTCGCCGCGTCGAAGGTGATCGCCAGGGAAGAGGCCAAGAGCGGCGCCGGGAGCGTCACCTTCCGGCTCGTCGGCGTGAAGAACACGCCGCCGCGCGCCCTGCTCGATCAGGGCGCCGACCTGTTCACACCCGAGCTCGGCAAGGCCGAGGGCAGGGTGAAGGAAAAGGTCGTGGAGATCACGCGAACGCTGCTCCTGCGCCGGCGGAGCTAGCGCGACAAACGGGTCAAAATCGCCAGAAAAGAGCCGAAATTCGAGCCGCCAAGCGCGCCAAGGATGCGAAGGACTCGCTCTGTTCTTGGCGTCCTCGGCGCCTTGGCGGCTCATTTCACGCTCGATCAACGGGCTCGGTGCTCTAGGCGCGCCTGCGGCCGGGGCCGCAGAATGAGGAGTCCCCGGCGGGCCGCCTGCGGCATACAATGGCCGGCCATGAGCACCGCTCTGCCCCAGCGAGGAACGGGACGGCCATGAGCGCAGCTGGGAGCCGTGAGCTGGACGCGCTCCGCGCGCGCGTCGCCGAGCTGGAGCGGGAGCTCGCCCTCGCCCGCGCGCCAGGTCGGATCGCCGCGCGAGGCCCGGACGCGCCGGCCAGAGACCCGGGCAGCGCGAGGGGCTCCGCGCTCGTCGAGCAGGCGCGGCGGCAGCTCGACGAGGGCGAGCAGGCGGCGCAGATGGGCAACTGGCTCTGGGAGCTCGGCCAGAGCAGCACCATCTGGTCGCGGCAGCTCTTCCGGATCCTGGGCCGCGATCCCGAGACGGATACGCCCTCGACGGAGACCTTCCTCGAGGCCGTCCACCCCGACGACCGGGAGCGGCTGCAAGCGGGCCTGCAGCTGGCGAACGAGACCGGCGAGGGATCGGGCGCGATCGCGTTCCGCGTGCGCCACCGGGATGGAACGGTGCGGGAGTGCCTGCTGAGCAGCCTGCCGCTCGTCGATGGGGCTGGGTCGCCGTCCCGCTTCTTCGGCGCGGTCGTCGACCTGACCGAGCGCCGCCGCGCCGAGCAGGAGCTCCGCCGCAGCGAGCGCATGCTGAAGGAGGCGCAGCGCATCGCCCACGTGGGCAGCTGGTCCTACGACATCGCGTCGCGGACGATCCGCTGGTCCGAGGAGCTCTACCACATCCTCGGCGTCGATCTCTCGGTGCGCCCGACGTTCGAGCTCTTCGCGGGCCTCATCCACCCCGAGGATCGCCACCGGGTCTTCGGCGGCGCGGAGACCGCGTCGCCGCTCGGCATCGCGAGCCCCGTCGAGTGCCGCGTCGTGCGCCCGTCCAGCGGGGAGCTGCGCCACGTGCAGATGGCGGCGCAGCTGGTCACGGACGACGCCGGGACGATCACCGGGCTGGTCGGCACGAGCCTCGACATCACCGAGCGCCGGCGCCTCGAGGAGCAGCTCCTGCACAGCCAGAAGCTCGAGGCGATCGGGCGCCTCGCCGGCGGGGTCGCGCACGACTTCAACAACATGCTCACCGCGATCTTCGGGCACAGGGAGCTCGCGGTGCGCAAGGTGCCGGCGGCGTCGCCCGTCGCCGAGCACCTCACGCAGATCGGCACCGCCGCCGAGCGGGCCGCGGCGCTCACGCGGCAGCTGCTCGCCTTCGCGCGCAAGCAGCTGATCCAGCCGAGCGTGGTCGACCCGAACGCGCTGATCTTCGGGGTCGAGCCGCTCCTCCGCCCGCTCGTCGGCGAGGACGTGGAGCTCGTCGTGCTGCCGGGGAGCCAGATCTGGCCCATCCACATCGATCGGGGGCAGTTCGAGCAGCTGCTCATGAACCTGGCCGTGAACGCGCGCGACGCGATGCCCGGCGGGGGCCGCCTGGTGATCGAGACGGCGAACAGGGCGCTCGGCGCGGGCGACGGGGGGTGGGGGCCAGAGATCGAGCCCGGCGACTACGTGGAGCTCACGGTCACGGACACCGGGCAGGGTATCGACGACGCCGTCCATCAGTACGTGTTCGAGCCGTTCTTCACGACCAAGGAGCCGGGCAAGGGGTCGGGCCTCGGGCTCGCGACGTGCCACGGCATCGTGAAGCAGCACGGCGGCCACATCTGGTTCGCCAGCGCCCCCGGCCAGGGCACGCGCTTCACGATCTGCTTCCCGCGCGTGCGCGGCGTGCCCTGCGAGCAGCCTGTGAGGGCGACCGCGGCGGCCGTCGGCGGCGTGGAGACCGTGCTCGTCGTGGAGGACGAGGCGCAGGTGCGCGAGCTCTGCGTCGCCGCGCTGCGCGCCTTCGGCTACTCGGTCCTCGCGGCGCGGAGCGGCAAGGAGGCGATCGCGCTCGCGACCGCCTATCCCGGCCCCATCCACCTGCTCGTGAGCGACGTGGTCCTGCCGGACGCGCGCGGCCCCGCGCTCTCGGCGATGCTCGCCCGCGCGCGCGCCCCGCTGCCCGTCCTCTACGCCTCGGGCTACACGGAGGACGCCCTCCTCCCGGGCGATCTGCTCGACGGGGTCGCTCACTTCCTCGCCAAGCCGTACACGCCGACGCAGCTCGCGAAGGCGGTGCGCGCCGTGCTCGACGCGTCCGCGCAGGCGCGACGGGCGAAGGGCTCCGGCGACGCCCCGCCGCCGGCTCCGACCGCCGAGCGCCTGCAGTGAGCGCGCTCGTGCGTCGCGGGAGGCGGGCTCACGCCGCCGGAACGAGCGGTCGTCCGCGTGTGCGCGCGCGTGCGCTGCGGTCCGCGGCGCGCCACGCTGGCCCCCACCGGCCGGGTGCATCTATCCTGGACGGGCGGCTTTGGCGATGAAGATCCGGGGGTCGGCGCTCATGCATACGAGGACCTACCTGCAGACGCGGTGGGGGAGCCAGGCCATGTCCGCCCTCGACGCCAAGCTGCCCGCCGCCGCGCGGGCGGTCTTCACGGCGCCCGATCTCGCGGCGCACGGCTGGTATCCCATCTCGGTCTGGAACGCGATCGCGGACGAGATCTCGCGGTGGCCCAACCGGTCCGGCGTCATCCGCGATCTCGCGGCCTATGTGGCCGAGCAGGACCTGACGCTCGCGCACAAGGTGCTGCTCAAGCTCGGCACCCCCGCGCTCGTCATGCGGCAGGCCGGCGTGATGTGGGGCATGTACTTCAACGGCGGCCGGCTCGCGCCTCTCGCCGAGGGAGAGCGGTTCTTCCGGCTGATACTTTACCTGGGGGTCGACCCGCAGTCGGACCCGGGGCGCCAGATCTGCAGAGACGCGGTGCCGGCGTGGCAGGAGAACGCGCTCCGGCTCTCGGGCGCGCGAGGCGGGCAGAGCCTCCACACGAAGTGCCGTTTCGAGGGACACCCCACCTGCGAGTACGAAGTGCGCTGGCTTCGGTAGTCACCACTTGGTGCAGAAGGCGAACAGGTTCACCTGCGCCTCTTCCGCGACCAC
This sequence comes from Sorangium aterium, assembly GCF_028368935.1. NCBI lineage: Bacteria > Pseudomonadati > Myxococcota > Polyangiales > Polyangiaceae > Sorangium > Sorangium atrum. Next base: position 2,186,403 of record NZ_JAQNDK010000002.1, read on the forward strand.
CTCGACGGGGGTGCTCCCGAACTTCGACCGGGCGAACAGCGTCCTGAGATCCTCGGTGCTGCGGTGGATCAGCTCCCACTCGAGGACGTGGTCCATGAACGCCTTGCTCGGGTTGTTCACCCCGAAATTGCCCACGACCGCGACGCCCCCAGGGAGGAGCTTGTCGTGCATGCAATTGAGGAGGGCCACGACCAGATCGTCGCGCAGATAATCCGTGAGCCCGATGCTGTAGATCATGTGCTGGGGCTTGAGCACCGTCCTGCCGCGGCCGTGGGCCAGCCGCACCACGTTGTCCTGCGCGAAGCTGAAGCGGTCCATGACGCCGAGCTGATCGGCGATGCCGGCCGCGTAGGCGAGGGCCTGGTTGTCGATATCGATGCACGTCGCCTTGATGTCGGGCGGCTCGCCCCCTTCAGCGTAGAGGTCGAACAGCTCCCGGGCGGGGCCGCTCGCGAGGCTGGTGATGTGGACAGGGCCGGACACATGCGCGCCGCAGGCCTCCCGGATCGCGCGGCTCAGCACGCCTCTCCTGTTCTTGACGGCGCGGCAGGCGTCGATGGCGAGCCCCCACTGGTCGATGAAGCGGCCGAGGCGGCCGTCGCCCGCGGGCTCGTCGTTGTACATCATCTCGATGGTGTAGAAGTCGCCCGCGTAGCCGCGCGGCTTCGTGTAGCACCGGTCGACGGTGCGGCTCAGCATGAAGAGCGAGAAGGTCTCGCGGAAGACATAGGCGCCGATGCCCTTCTCGAGGTGGCGCTCGCGCTCGATGTGCTCGCGCAGCGCGGACACGATGGTCTGGCACGCGGCGCTCACCTTCTCCTGGATCTCCGCCTCGGGCTGCTTTGCCTCCTTCACCATCCTGTCGGCGATCATCATCTCGAACTTGAACTGTTCGACCGTGTCGATGAGCTTCGGAGGGATGTTGTTGGTGCCGGCCTGGCCCGTCCTCGCCGCGTGAAAGCGGTTGACCTGCGGCACGTCCTCGACGAGGAGCGGCGGGAGCATCGCGGTGTTCTCGCGGAGGCGCTGGGCGAGCATGATCGCGAGCGACTGGTAGAAGCGCGCCGCGAGGCCGGGGACGGAGGCGAGGAGCGAGTGCACATACGGGCCCTCGATGACGTCGAGAGTGCACTCCTCACGGGCGACGACGGAGGCGCTCGCGGCGGCGCTCTCGAGGAACGACATCTCGCCGAAGATGGCGCCGGGGCCGAGCTGGCGGAGCGCCACGCCGCGCCCGAGGTGGGCGACCTCGACCCCGACCAGGCCGCTGCGCACGATGAAGATGCCCTGCCTTCGCGAGCCCTCCTCGAGGATCTGCTCGCCCGGTCGGTAGGTGACGCAGCTCGACTTCTCCAGCAGAAGCCGCTCGTCGTCCTGGGTCAAGAACTCGAAACCTGTCGTCATGATGCCTCCCGACCGCCGTGGGCGCCCCGGCCTCGCGGAGGAACGGATCTCTCCCCCCCGCCGCGGCGACAGAGGCGTCCACGCGTGCGCCCCTTCTACCACGACGCATCGCGCCTCCGCTGAGGCATGGCGGTCCGCGCGCTGGCTCGGCGCGGATCGCGCCGCGGCTGCCGCAGTTGCCGCGGGGCGCCTCGTTGACCGCACGCCGCGGCTGCCGCAGCGCGCCTCGTCGATCACGCGCCGCGCTCGCGCCGAACGCACGTCGCGCGGTCCTTCACCGGGTCACCGCGGGGCGCAGGCCGCGACGCCGCCGTCCTCGGCGAGCACCAGCACACAGGTGCGGAGCACATCCATGCCGGCAAATCCGTCCGACGGACAGGTCGCCTGCCGCTCGCCGGGCAGAAGATCGATATCCGCGGCGGCGTCGAACCCCGCCATCCGGAGGCGAGCGCCCGAAAGGACGGGAACAGTGTGCCTGCCTGAGGCGGCGTAGGCGCTCCTGTCGCCGGTCGCCCGGCGCGACAGCCGCTTCCCCGCGGGGGAGACGGCGAAGAGCGAGCTCTGCGACGCCCCCGAGTCGATCTTCAGCGTGACGTCGATTCCCTCGACGCTCGCCCTTGCGGTGAGCCCGCTGCCCTGGTTCGGGCCGCCGCAGCGGGCGAGCTCCACGATGGCGGCCTCGCCGAACCGCGCCCGGAGCGTGCGTGCGGCCTCGTCGCGCGGAGCTTCGGTCATCCGGCCCTCGCGCAGGTCGAGCACGACGGCGCGGCCCGGCCCCGCCAGCTCCTGAGGCGCGAGGATGCCGCCGATGCCGATGCGCTGCAGGACGTCGGGCATGCGGACGACGAGCAGCGCGGAGACCTCGACCCGGCCCCACCCGGAGAGCGCGAGGCTGGCGTTCTCAAGGCGGGACACCGCGAGGGGCCTGCCCGCGTGGTCGACGGCGACGTCGCCTGCGGTCGAGAGGGGCAGCGCGAGCTCGTCGGCGAGCCAGCGGGCGAGGACGTGGTGGGAGGCGCCGGTGTCGACGATCAGCACGGCCGGCTGGCCCGCCACGACGGCGTCGATGAGCGGCGAGGGGAACGCGCGATCGTTGAGCTGGTACTGGAGGCTGGCCCGGCGCTCGGGGCCCGCCGCCGGCGCCGCCGGGCCCGCGCCCGCGCCTGCCGGCGCGGGGCCCGCGGGCGAGGACGCGCCGCCAGCGCCGGCGCCGGTCGACGCCGCGCTGCGCGGCGAGGCCGGCGCGGCGCGGACCGCGGCGGGCTCGGCGCAGCCGGCCACCGCGAGCGCGCCGGCCGCGGCGGCGGCCGAGAGCGCGGCGAGGAGCTGCCTGCGAGCGCGCGGCACGAGCATCCGCTACTCGACGCAGCAGAGCGTCGACTGCCCCGTGGGATCCAGCGAGCCGGTGAGGTTCGTGCGCGCGGTGCAGGTGGAGCTGGTCGGCGTGCCGACGAGGTGAGCCGGGGGCGAGTAGGCGTACCCGCAGTACCGCCCGCCCTGCTGGATCCGGGCGTGATCGAAGCAGGAGTAGTCGTTGCCGAGCTCGACGTGCACGTAGTTGCAGTCGCCGCCGCTCGCGGTGCACGCGCACGACGAGCACGTCCGGGTGTCGTTGTACCCCCGGAACCAGTCGCTCTCGCGCCGCGCATAGCCGCTGCAGGTGGCGCTGCCGGACACGAGCGCGCATTGCGTCGCCGGCGAGGCCTGCCTCGGGACGCAGGCCTTGCCGGCGCCGCAGCCCGCGCCGGCGCTCGCGTGGCAGAACTTCCTGGACTCGGCCCACGTCGCCGGCGCGGGGATCGCCGTGCCGGTCGCGGTGCAGCTCTGGATCACGTCGAAGAGGCCCGCGCGCACGCCGCCCCAGTCGACGAACCCGTTGTTGATCGGCTTCGGGTCGCACGTGAACCCGACCCGCCTCGCGAGCGTGCCGCGCGTCCCGCCCTCGTCGGCCTCGCACTGCGACTCGTCGGCGTAGAGGTAGAGATCCGCAGCGCAGTCGGTGGGGTTCGGCGTGCAGCGGCAGCCCTCGCAGCCGCTGCCGGAGAGGCCGCGGAAGAGGAGCGTCTCCTTCGCGGTGAACCCGTCAGGGCACGGCTCGGCCGCGTCCACGACGACGCCGAGCTCGAAATTCGTGGGCGCCGTCAGGCAGACCGCGCCCTCCGCGCAGTCCGAGTCCGCGCAGTCGACGGCGTCGTCGCAGTCGTCGTCGCCGCCATTGAAGCAATCCTCGACCTGCGTGCAGCCGGTCGCCGCGCTGGTGCCGGTCGCCGCGCTGGTGCCGGTCGCCGCGCTGGTGCCGGTCGCCGCGCTGGTGCCGGTCGCCGCGCTGGTGCCGGTCGCCGCGCTGGTGCCGGTCGTCGCGCTGGTGCCGGTCGTCGCGCTGGTGCCGGTCGTCGCGCTGGTGCCGGTCGTCGCGCTCGTGCCGGCGCTCGCGCTGGAATGTTCGGTCGTCCCGGCGCCATCACCGCCGCCCGCCCCGCCCGCGCCCGCGAAGTTGCGCTCCTGGGCGCTGCAGGCCGAGAGGCTGACGAGCGCTGCTATCGCAGGCCCGCGAAAGTTCGTCATGCCGCCAGGATAGCCGCCCTTGCAGGCGAGGTGCAGCGTCATGTCCCGGAGGCGCGGCGCTCTCCGCGAGGGGGCGTGATGGGCGAGGTGCCCTGTGACGCCGAGAGAGTGGCCGTCACGGGACCGTGGAGCGCTGGAGGCGGCGCTCCACCTCGGCGCGCGTCGGATACGATGTCTGACACCCCTCGCGCTCGACCGAGATGCCCGCCGCCGCGATCGCGAACCGGAGTGTGGCCTCGATCGCCATCCCGGAGGCGAGCCCGCCGGCGAGCACGCCCGTGAGGGCGTCCCCGGCGCCCGTCGTGTCGACAGCGCGGGCCGGCAGGGCGGGGAGCTCCTCGCCCGACGGCAGCAGCACCGCGCCGCGCGCGCCGCGCGTGAGCACCACGCGCTCCGGCAGGTGACCGCGCAGCGCCTCGTGCTCGATCTCGTTGACCACGGCGAGATCGAACCGGCCGACGAGCTCGGGATCGATGGCGTTGACGGGCGACGGATTGCAGATCGACAGCGCGCCGTCGGCCCGCGCCGCCGCCAGCACGCCGTCGATCGCAGCGGCCGGGATCTCGCCCTGGCAGAGCCAGACCGATGCCCCGCACGGCGAGGGCGGCGTGACGAGCGCGTTGGCGCCGGGGATCGCGAGGATCTGGTTCTCTCCGGCCTCGTCGACGCAGATCAGGGCCACGCCCGTCGTCGCGCCGCGGTGGACCGCCACGGCGGAGAGCTCCACCCCGTCGGCGGCGAGCGCGGCCGCGCAGAGCTCGCCGTGGGCGTCGTCGCCGCGCGCGCCCGCGAGCCGCACGCGCGCGCCGGAGCGCGCCGCCGCGACCGCCTGGTTCGCGCCCTTGCCGCCCGGCGCGACGAGGAAGCGGCGGCCCAGCACCGACTCGCCGGGGCGCGGCAGCCGCGGGCCGTAGCCGATGAGATCGGCGGTGATCGAGCCGCAGATCGCGAGCAATCCCATCACCGCCGCATACCACGAACGCGGCGGCGCCGGCCGGGTCCCCGGGCGCACGGCGCCGCCCACGGCGCCCGCGTCAGTCGGCGTTCACGGCCACGGCGGTGGTCTTGCCGCTGGCGAGCGCGCCGGCGCGGCGGATGATGCCGATGAACTCCTGCTGATCGCCCTTGCTGGACGCGGCGGCCCTCGCGATCTTCTCGATGTCGGCGAGCCTCCAGGAGCGCGCGTGCGGGCTGTGGCGCAGGACCTCCGCGAACCCTGCCACCGCGGACGCGAAGCGGAAGTCGGCCGGCGCCGCGTCGAAGGTGGGGGCGATGGCGCCCGGGGCCATCTTGACCAGGGTCTCCTCGGCCGTGTTCGAGCCGAGCGGCGCCTTGTGGCGGAGGCGCACGACGACCGGCGCCGCGCCCTCGCCCTTCAGCGCGGGGGCCTTGAGCTCGACGTCGTAGATGGCCGTCACGCTGTGCCCTGCGCCGATCTCGCCGGCGTCCACCTTGTCGTTCCGGAAATCCCGGTCGGCCACGTCGCGGTTCTCGTAGCCGATGAGCCGGTAGCTCTTGACGAAGCTCGGGTCGAACTCGACCTGGATCTTCACGTCGCGGGCGATGACCTGGAGCATCCCGCCGACCTGCTCCGAGAAGACCCGCCGCGCCTGCGCCTCGCTGTCGATATAGGCGTAGTTCCCGTCGCCCTGGTTGGCGAGCTGCTCCATCATGAGATCCTTGTAGTTGCCCTGGCCGAAGCCGATGGTGGACAGCGTGATCCCCTTGTCCCTCGCGCGCTTGATGGTCTTCAGGATCTCGTCGTGGGAGGTCGGGCCGACGTTCGCGTCTCCGTCGGAGAGCACGATGACGCGGTTGACGTGCCCCTTCACGAGCGTCCGCTCGGCGAGGCTGTAAGCGAGATCGATGCCGCTCGACATGGCGGTGGAGCCGCCCGCGGTGAGGTCGTCGAGGGCCGCGAGGATCTTCCCCTTGCTCTCGATGCCGGTCGGCGCGAGCACCTCTCGCACGCTGCCCGCATAGGTGCAGAGCGCCACGGTGTCCCCCGGCTTGAGGGTGTCGGTGAGCATCTTCAGGCTCTTCTTCGCGAGCTCGATCTTGTCCGGCGACTGCATCGAGCCGCTGGTGTCGACGAGGTACACGAGGTGCACCGGGGTCCGCTCCTTGGCCGTCACGCGCTTGCCCTGGACCGCCACGCGCACGAGGTGGTGGCCCGCCGTGAACGGCGAGGGCGCGGCCGCGAGGTGCACGGCGAACGGGCCTGCCGCGGGCGAGGCATAGCCGTAATCGAAGTAGTTGAGGAACTCCTCGGCGCGCACGGCCTGATACGGGGGCAGCGCGCCATCCATGATCTTGCGGCGCGCGATGGCGTAAGAGGCCGTGTCCACGTCGATCGCGAACGTCGAGAGGCGGTCCTTCGCGGGGTCCTCGACCGGGTTGACGCCGTAGTCCCGGTACGTCTCGCTGCCCTGGGGTTCGGGCGCCGTGACGGCGACGGACGCGGGCGGGGGCGCGGGGCGCGCCACGGCCGTCGCCGCCGGGGTGGGCGCCTTCTTGGGCGCGGGCGCGCCGCCCGTCACCTGGATGCGCGCGTCCGCCCCGGTCGCGGCGCCCGCCTTGGTCGCCCGCGACTGCGTCGGCATGGGCGAGGCCGGCGAGGGCGCCACAGGGGCGGCCGCCACGGGCAGGGCCGGCGGCGGCGCGGGCTCCGCGGGCGCCGCGCCAGGATAGGCCGCCTCGGCTTCCTCGCGCTTGGCGGTGGACGCGCGGCCCTCGTCTTGCGGCGCGTCGAACTCCGGCTGCATGGCCCGCCCGGCGGCGGCCTCGGTCGGCGCGGCCGACGCGGTCGCCGCCGTGGGGGAAGGCGTGGATCCACCGCAGCCGATGAGCAGCGCGGTGACGAGGGCGGGGGCGACGAGATCGAGGGGCCGGGTGCGCATGAGGTGTCCTCCTTGAAGGGGATCGCGAGGGCGGATCCCTGCTGTACGTTCTCGTGGGTCGGCCATCGCCGATCGCCACACAGGTCCATGTGAGGGCCGCACGCGCGGCTGCCCCACAGCGCGTTTTCCACGGGCGAGACGGACCCCTCGCCGCTTTTGCTGCGCGAACGCCGCGTGTCGCCGGTCGTCCGGCGAGCCGACGAAGGGGCTCTCGCGGCCGGGGCCCGCCGTGGCGGGGCTCGGCGCGTCCGAGTGCCAGGGAAACGCGGTCGTCTCGGCCGGCTTACACCCGAAATCGACGGGAGCTCGGGTCGGGTCCTCCACCCTCGGAATCAGAGGGGGAGAGCGGGCGCGTGGCGTGGCGCCGCACGCTAGATTGAGCAAGATCGCGGGGAGGCGGGGCGGCGACGGCCGTCCTCCTTCCTTCCCGCTTCCCTCTCGATCTCTCCTCAGGAGGTGCGTGATGAGCGAAACGAGCCGTGAGCGCTTCCAATCGACCCTGTGCCGCGCCAGGAAGATCGCCGTCCTGACGGGCGCAGGCGTCTCGGCGGAGTCGGGCATCCCCACGTTCCGCGGCGCTGGGGGGCTGTGGCGGCGTTACGAGGCGACGAGCCTCGCCTCGCCCGAGGCGTGGCAGCGCGATCCGGGCCTCGTCTGGGAGTTCTACAACCACCGCCGGGAGCGCGCCCTCGGCTGCGCCCCGAACCCGGGCCATCACGCGCTGGCGCAGCTGGAGGCGCGGTGGCGGGAGGCCGGCAGGGTCTTCACCCTCATCACCCAGAACATCGACGGCCTGCACGAGCAGGCGGGGTCCCGGAGCCCGGTGCGCCTCCACGGCTCGCTGTGGCAGGTGCGCTGTCTCTCGTGCGGGAGCGTGACCGAGAACCGCGACGTGCCCATCACGCCTGCCTTCGCGGGCAGCGGCTCCCCCGATCCGGAGGCCCCCGCCCGCCGCTTCACGGCGGCGGAGCTGCCGCGCTGCCGCTGCGGCGGCGCCCTTCGCCCGCACGTGGTCTGGTTCGGCGAGGCCCTCCAGGAGAGCGATCTCGCCGCGGCGGCCGCCGGCGTCGAGGGCTGTGATCTCCTGCTCGTCGTCGGTACGTCGGCCGTTGTGTATCCCGCGGCCGGTTTCGTCCCCATGGCCAAGCGCCACGGCGCCCTCATCGCCGAGGTCAACGTCGAGCCGAGCGCGATCTCCGGCCTCTGCGATGTCGTGTTCACCGGCGGCTCCGGCGCGATCCTGCCCTCCCTGCTCGACGCCACGCCGGGCCGAGCGCCGTGAGCGCCGCGGCCTGACGGGCGCGGCGAGCCGGCGGCTTCAGCGCGGCGCGCGCTCTCGTCGCAGCGGGCGCGCGGTGCACGCACCGCGCGGCGCGGCGCGTGCTTCCGCCGGGGCCATGGAGCAGGTCAACCGTGGGATCTCAGGGCTAACGTGGGTGGCGATCGCGCTCGTCGTGATCGGCGCCGTCAACTGGGGGTTCGTTGGGCTGTTCGAGTTCGACGTGGTCGCCGGGCTGTTCGGCAGGCTCAGCGCGCTCAGCCGCATCATCTACGTGCTCGTCGGGCTCGCTGGGCTCTACCTGCTCTACGCTGCGGTCCAGCTCGGAAAGCGCGAACGGGTCACCACGATGCCCTGAGGGCGACGCGCCTGCGCGCCTCGGGCGCTCATGCTCCCGGGCTGGCCTGGCCGCCGAAGCCGCGCGGACGGGCGGCGGCCGCGCGCGCCTCGATGAACCGCGACACCGCGTCGACGAACGCCTCGGGGTTCTCCACCTGCGGCATGTGCCCTGTCGCCGGGATGAAGGTGAGCTGCGACCCCGGCAGCGAAGCGTGAAGCTTCTTCGCGTCGTCCGCGCTGTTGCCGAGGAGCTGGTCCGCCTCGCCCCAGACGAGGAGGGGATTCAGGCTGAGCGGGGCCCGGAGACCTCCCTGGATGGCGACGTCGAGCACCGCCTCCAGCTCAGGTGGATTGGCGCTCTCCAGGACGTCCCGCAGGGCAGCCGGGGCGCGGCCGGGATCGGCGTAGGCGCGGCCCAGGACCCCCGGGCTATAGGTCTGCTTCCGCATCAACGCGCGCAGCACCCGGCGGGGCAGCGGCCGCGCTCCGAGCCAGCCGACGAAGCGCGGCAGCGGGGGGATGGGAACGCCGTTGACGAACACCAGCCCTCGGCAGCGGGACGCGAACAGGGTAGCGAAGCTCGATACGACCGATACGCCGAAGGAGTTGCCGATGCACCACGCGCTCGAGACACCGAGCTCGTCCAGGAGCCGCTCGAGCCAGCGCGCATAGGCGTCCAGGGAGCCGAGCCCCGGGGTGTCCGTGCGCCCGATGCCAGGCAGATCGGGCGCGATCACCCGGAAGCGCTCCGAGAATCGCTCCCAGACAGGCCCCCAGTGCATCGGCGCCCCACCCCAGGCGCCGTGCACCAGCAGCAGCGGCTCGCCCTGCCCGCCCACGTGGACGCTGGCAGGGCGGCCGTCGATCGCGATCTCCTTCAACGAAACCGTGCTCATGCCCCTCTCCTGTGCGGCATCATCGCGGGCCCATCCTGCCCCCGGGCGCCGGGGGCCCGCAACAGGAACGCACGCCGACGCGCGCCCCCGTCCATCCCTCTTGCCCGCGCGGGCGCGCGGCGGCGCGCGGCGCCTCTCGGGCCTTCGCGCTTGCCTCACGGGCAGCCGATCGCGGTATCGTCCCCGCCGTGTCCCCCGCTCAGAAGCTCCGCGATCTGCTCGCCTCGCCCGGCCTCCTCGTCATGCCTTGCTGCTTCGACGCGCTGTCGGCGCGGCTGATCGAGCAGGCCGGCTTCTCCCTCTCGTTCATGAGCGGCTTCGCGGTCTCCGCCGCGCGCCTCGGCGCGCCCGACACGGGGCTCATCTCGTATGGTGAGATGGTCGATCAGGCGCGGGCGATCTGCGGCGCCGTGTCGATTCCGGTGCTCGGCGACGGCGACACGGGCTACGGCAATGCGATGAACGTGAAGCGCACGGTGCGCGGTTATGCGCAGGCCGGGCTGGCCTGCGTCATGATCGAGGACCAGGTCGCTCCGAAGCGCTGCGGCCACACGCGCGGCAAGCAGGTCGTGCCCCGCGACGAGGCGTTCACCCGCGTCCAGGCCGCCGTGGACGCGCGCGACGAGGGCGCCGGCGTGCTCATCATGGCCCGCACCGACGCCCGCCAGACGCACGGGTTCGATGAGGCGCTCACCCGCGCGCGGGCGTTCGCCGATCTCGGGGCAGACATCGTGTTCCTGGAGGCGCCCGAGAGCGTGGAGGAGATGCGAACGTTCTGCCGCGAGGTGCGCGCGCCGACCATGGCCAACATGGTGGATCACGGCAGGACGCCGGTGCTGCCGCCGGCCGAGCTCGAGGCGATCGGCTACAAGATCGCGGCCTATCCGCTCACCCTGCTCTCGGTCGCCGCCGCCGCCATGCGCGAGGCGCTCGCGTCCCTGCGCGCCGGCCGGCACCCCGATCCGCGGATGAGCTTCGCGGCGCTCCAGGAGATCGTGGGGTTCCCCGAGTACTATGCTGAAGAGGAGCGCTATGCGCAGCCGCCAGGGAAGGGGTGAGTCGAGCACCATGGCCACGATGTCCTCCGCGTCCTCCGCCGCGCCCGCGTCGCTCCTCGACGCCGCGCGCAGCCTCGTTCCGCTCGTCCAGGAGCACCCCCAGCGGGGAGAGCGGGAGCGCCGCCTGCCCGATCCGGTCGCGAGGGCGCTCCGGGAGTCGGGCATCTTCCGCATGTGTCGTCCGCGCGCGCTGGGCGGGCTCGAGGTCGATCCCCTCACGGCGCTGCAGGTCATCGAGGAGCTCTCGCGCGCCGACGGCGCCGCAGGGTGGTGCGCCATGATCTGCGGCACGACCGGCGCGTTCGAGGCGTACATCCCGGCGGAGGGGGGCAAAGAGATGCATGCGAGCCCGGACGCCGTGACGGCTGGGGTCTTCGCACCGAGCGGGCGCGCCGTCGAGGTCGAGGGAGGCTATCGGGTCGCCGGGAGGTGGGCGATGGCGAGCGCCTGTCATCATTGCGACTGGCTGGGCGGCACCGCGGTGGTCTACGACGGGTCGGCCCCGCGCATGCTGCCCGGGGGCGTCCCCGAGGCCATCGTGCCGATGTTCCGCGCCTCGGAGTGCGAGATCCTGGATACGTGGAGCGTCTCCGGCCTCGCCGGCACCGGGAGCCACGATTTCGCGGTCGTGGACGTCTTCGTGCCGAGCAGCCGGTGCATCCGACTCCCGATGACGGCGCCGACCCATCCAGGGCCTCTCTTCGTGTTCCCTCTCTTCGGCTTCCTCGCGAGCGCTGTCGCGGCGACCGCGCTCGGGATGGCGCGCGCGGCCGTCGATGAGCTGACCCGGCTCGCGGCGACCAAGCGGCCGAGCGGCATGACGACGTCGCTCGCGACGCGGCCCTCGACGGCGCTCGCCGTGGCCGAGGCCGAGGCCACGCTGGGCGCGGCCAGGGCCTACCTCCTCGAGGCCGTCGGCGCCGTCTGGGACGCCGCGGTCTCTGGCAGCTCGATCTCGCTGCGGGAGCGGGCGCGCGTCCGGCTCGCCGCGACGAACGCCGCCCTCGGCGCGGCGCGCGCCGTCGATCTGGCCTTCACGGCGGGCGGCGCCACGGCGCTCTACGCGGAGAGCCCTCTTCAACGCAGCTTCCGCGACGTGCACGCCGTCACGCAGCACGCCCTCGTCGCCCCGCACACGCGCGAGGTCCAGGGCCGTGTGCTCCTCGGGCTGGACACCGAGCTGCCGATGTTCTGAGGGGCCGTCCGCGCGAAGAGATGCGGATACGAGAGGGCAGGGCGCGCCCCGCCCTCATCCCAGGGGCAGATCCACCCAGCGCTCGAACCCAGGCCGGCGCTTGATGCGGCCGTACCACGCGTCGACGTGCTGCAGCGCGGGCCGCTCGGTCTTCAGGTTGTACCACCGCTGCGCCGCGACCCCGAGCGGGATATCGGCGAACGTGAAGTACTCTCCCGCGGCCCACGGGTGCCGCGACAGCTGCCTGTCGAGGATCCCCAGCGCGGCGAGCGTCGACTTGCGCGCTGCCTCGATCGCGGCCTGATCGCGGCGCTCTTCGGGCGTGCGCACCAGCTGCACCAGGAGCGTCCGGATCGGGGGCCACAGGGTCCCGAACTGCCAGTCGGTCCAGGCGTCGGCGCGCGCCCTGTCGGCGAGATCGCTCGGCTGGAGCGGCGCCGACCCGTAGCGCGAGAACAGATAACGCACGATCGCGTGCGACTCCCAGAGCACCAGCGGGCCGTCCTCGAGCGTCGGAACCAGCCCGTTCGGGTTGAGGGTGAGATAGTCGGCGTCCTTGACGCGACCGAACGTCCCGCCGGCGTCGATGCGCTCGAAATCGAGCTTGAGCTCGTCGAGCGCCCAGAGGACCTTCTGCACGTTCGAAGAATTCTTGTGACCCCAGAGCTTCACCATGATGTCCCTTGTCCCTCGGCGCCGCTCAGGCGGCCGTCGTCGCCGGCTTCACGAACTTCGCGAAGCGCTCCACGTAGAACTCGACCGGATTCTGGATGGCGCGCACCGCGGGGCGCGCCTGCACAGCCTCGATCCACGCCCTGAGCCGCGTGAGCTCCGCGGGGATGGAGAAGTCGCGGAGGCGGCCGACCGCCGACAGCCGCTCGAACCATGGATAGAAGGAGAGATCGACGAGGCTGACCTCGGCGCCGAGCCAGTAGGGCCCTTGGCCGGACGATCTCGCCAGCGCCTCCCGCTCGATGAACGCGAGCACGTCGCCAAGCGCCTTGCGCCCCTCCGCCTCCTGGTCCCGGTTCTCGGCCCTGAGCAGCTGGGTGAACGCCGGCACGAGGCGCGTGTTCGAGTAATCGATCCAGATCCTCGCCAGGGCGCGCTTGCCCGGCTCCCTGGGCAGGAGCCGCGGCTCGGGGAAGACCTCCTCGATGTACTCGTTGATGATCGCCGACTCCCAGATGCGGTGGCCCTCGTGCTCGATCGCCGGGACCTTGCCGTAGAGCGAGGCGTCGACGAACGCCCGCGGCTTGTTCTGCAGATCGACCTCGGTCAGCTCGAAGTCGATCGCCTTCTCCTGTAAAACGAGCCGGGTGCGGTGGGCGAAGGGGCACGCCTTCGCGCTGTAGAGTCGCAGCTTCGTCATCCTGTTCTCCTTGATGGCGTGCGCCAGGCGAAGAGCTCTCCTGCTCTCAGGCAGGGGGTGTGCTCCGCTCACGGGCCGTCGTCGTGGCAGAGAGCAGGGAGCGTGCCAGAGCGCTGTTGCAGGAACGGATCGCAATCGTCCGCGCCGGCCGCGCGCTTGCTGCGACGGAAGCAGGGATTGCTGGTGATGTGCTGCGGAGGCAGCAGTGAATCCGGCGTGGGGCGTGGGAAGGCCGCTGCTGATCGAAGGTCGACTCTTGTCGAGTACCCGGGAGACGTCGGGCCCCTCGGGAGCCGGGATGACGCGTGCTCAGATCTTCATCCTTCCTCCTCGTGTCATGGTTCGCAGTCCGCGCCACCTCAGCCAATGGCACCTCTGCTCGAGCGGTCATCCGTCGTCCACGCGCGGGCGTGGAGGTGGATCTCCTCCCGGTGTGCGGGAAGGCGCGCTGATGTTTTCCGCCTTACTCTTCTATGGCGGACATTAATCTGTTATGACGGACATGTCAAGCCGCTCCGCGGCGGCGTCGATGCCCTCGGCAAGAGGTGCGTGGACCGGTGTGCGAAGGGGATGGCCGCGGCGGTGGTGCGGCATCGGCCGGATGTGCGAGGGATGTCTTTGTTGTAAGCTCCGTGGCGTGACGACCGCTCGCTCCGACGCCGGAGCAATCGATGGGCTGCATGGTTCGAGACGTGACCGTCGCATGGTCCGATGGGCCGGGCGAGAGGCGACACGCACGGAGCGACGCGATGACAGGTGAGCGCCCGCCGGACTGCGTCCTGACCGCTCGGCTGATGCTGCGAGCGTGGCGACCCGAGGATTCACCTCTGATCAGGGATGCGATTGACTCCAGCCTTGCCCACCTGCGGCCCTGGATGCCGTGGGCTGTGCACGAGCCTTCTTCCGTGGAGGCGACCGCGGCGCTCTTGGAGAAGTTCCGGGACGACTTCACGGCAGGACGCGACTTTCATTATGGCATCTTCACGCGCGACGAGCGCGCCGTGCTCGGGGGTATGGGGCTCCATCCGCGGATCGGCCCGGGCGCGATCGAGATCGGCTACTGGCTCCGGGAAACCGCGACGCGCTGCGGTTACGCAACTGAGGCGGTGGCGCGCCTGACCCGGATCGCGCTCGAGGACCTCGGCCTGAGCCGCGTCGAGATCCGTTGCGATCCGCGGAACACCGCGAGCGCCGCCGTGCCCAGGCGGCTCGGGTATCTGCATGTGGCGACGCTCGAAGCGAACGCCCTGACGCCCGCGGGCGAGCCGCGCGACACGATGGTGTGGGCGCAGACGGCCGCGGAACTCGCGGGGTCGAGCCGGGGAGGCTGAAGTTCATGAGCCGCTCGTTCTCGGCAAGCGCGCCACGAGCACCATCGGATATGGAGCGGTGCATGGGAGTGATGGCGGCGCTCAGAGCTCGAGCGTCATCTCGATCATCGTACGGCGAAAGCCGAATCGCTCGAACAGGCGTTGCGCGGCGGCGTTCTGCGTCGCGGTATGGAGCACGACGCGCGGCGCACCCAGGGCGTGGAGGCGCGCGATGACGGCTTCGAGCAGGATGGCGCCTGCGCCGAGCCGGCGCGCGGGCTCGGCGACGTAAATATCGTGGAGCGCGCCGCAGGCGTCGAGGAGGCTATTCCAGTCGCGCGGCTCCCGGCGGCCGTAGGCGTAGCCGACCAGCGTCGGCTCGGCGCCGCCCTTCTCGGCGACGACGATCGTGGCGCTGGGGTTGTCGAGCTCGCTGGTGAGCCACCGTTCGTAGCCCGGCTCGAGCGGCTCCAGGCACAGGAAGCGGTGTGGATCAAGGGCATGGTGCAGGCGGACGAGGTCAGCCGCGAAGCACGCCACCTCGGGCATATCCTCGCGCTTGGCCGGGCGAGCTGTGATGGAAGGGGTCATTCAGCCAGGATAGCGCGCACCGGACGGGATATCGACGTGGCGGACGTGAGAGACGGTCGAGTGATCCATGCCACGGCAGAGGCTGAGATTGCGTTGGTGAGCTCGAGGAGCGACCGCTCATCCATTCGATAGGTACGAGAGGCCGGGCATGATTTTCGGCATCGGAAGGCGCTTTACTGCGGTATCGATGATAGGCTACGAAACCGCTCGAGGATGACATCCTCGATGCCCAGGAGCCTGTGTCGAAGGCGACGGCGGAGTACGTCATCGTCTTGGTGGCGCTCGGAGCAACGCGCCTGAGCTCCAGGAGCAAGTGCAATGGAGGCCGGCAGGCGCGCGAGGCAGCGTGCCGTCGTTGGCCCCTTCTGCTTGCGCTAGAGAGGGCCCAGGTTGGCCGAACCTGCGGTGGGACACTCCGGCGCCCCTGGTCGTGACAAATGTGGTAGCCTCGCACGCGGCGGTCTCCGGGATCCGTCGCTGACCTGAGATTTGCCTGGAAAGCAGAGTAGCCCGTGCGATTTCCCGCTGCAGCCTTCCTCCTCGTGGTCGCCTCCCTCCTTCCCGTGGTGCTCGTCCCCTTCCGTGCACACGCCCAGGCTTCCGGGACGAAGGTCAGTCAGCAAATACAGCAACTCTTTAATCAAGCCGTCGCAGAAATGGAGGCCGGCCAATTCCAGGCGGCCTGTCCGAAGCTGGAACACGTAGTCGAGTATCAACCGGACGGATTCGGCGCCCGTTTGGCGCTCGCGGAATGCTACGAAGGCATGGGTGACTTCCCACGTGCGTGGCAGACGTGTTTTGACACCAAGCTCGCGGCATTAAAGGCAAAGAACGGCAAACGGGCACAGGATGCGGAGCGTTGTATGGTCGACCTCGATCCGAAGGTCGCGAAGATCGTATTGAACGTGTCCGATGACGTCCGTTCCTCGCCCGATCTGGAGATCGCGCTCGACGGCGCTCGCGTGGAACTTTCGCGCTGGGGAGCACCGATGGCCGTCGCGCGCGGGGAGCACGTCGTGGTGGCGACAGCACGAGGAAGGCTGCCGTGGCGTAAAAGCATCACGCTACAGTCAGGTGGTAGCCCACAGCCGATCGATGTGGACGCTCCGACGACTGGTTCGTCCGCAAGCTCCGGGAGTAATGCCGGTGGATCGCCAGCGAGCACCGGCGCTGGTGCTTCAGGAGTGCCGCCGCCGAACTCGCGAGCAGGGACGGCTCAGGAAGGGACCGCTTCTGCGAGCGCTGCGCAGCCGGGCGTATCGCCACCGGGCACGGCGCGCCAGGGCGTGGCGCAGCAAGGTAAGAGCCAGGGGATGGTTACTCAGAGCGCGGCACAGCCGGCCACTCCGTTGACCAAGCGGGTAGGCGTCACGGCTCGTCATAATGAGGACGGAATTCAATCGCGTCAGCGTGCACTGGGCACCATTGCCTTGGGCTTCGGGGGTGCAGGCGCTTTCGTGGGGACGGTACTCGGCACGATCTCGCTCAGGGTGGAAGACAAGGGGAACGCGCTAGGCACCGCATCGCTTATCACCTTGGCGACCAGCGGGGTACTGTTGGCAACTGGTGGTGTTCTGGTCCTCGCGACCGGTCCCAGCGGCTCGAGCGCCAACATCTTGCTCAACCCGCAGGGCGTCTCGGCGCAGCTGAGGTGGTGACCGATGCTCCACGTCGGCTGCTGTCTCTCATCACGAACCGCTGCGCTGCTGCAGTCGCACATCGACTCGGCCGCGCTTGGATCTCGGCTGTCTCTATCTCCATCGCACGTGCCCTGCATGCCACGGGTCGATGACTCAGGACAGGGCGCTGCTTGTACCGGCTGAACATCGTGTCTCCTGGAGCACCTATGGAGCCTTCGCACTTCTCCGTCCTGCATCCCGGCGCCCTCTTCTGCGGAAGATATGAGGTTGTCCGTTGCATCAAGGCCGGCGCGATGGGCGCGGTCTACGAGGTGCTGGACACCGTCACGCACAGCCGCAGGGCCCTCAAGGTGATGCTCCCCGGTATCGTCGACGATCCCGACCTGCGCGTCCGCTTCGCTCAGGAAGCCAAGATCACAGGCGGCGTGGAGAGTGACCACATCGTCCGGGTCTCCGACGCCGGCATCGATGCATCTTCCAGGATGCCCTTTCTCGTGATGGACCTGCTTCGCGGCGAGGAATTGGGCAGCATGCTGAGGCGACGCGGACCGCTTCCGCCGGCGGAGGTGGTAACCTACCTCTTCCAGGTTGCGCTCGCCCTCGAGAAGACCCACGCAGCGGGCATCGTGCACCGCGACCTCAAGCCGGAGAATCTGTTCGTTACGTCGCGCGACGACGGAACGCCTTGCATCAAGATCCTTGATTTCGGCATCGCCAAGGTGGCGGCACAGAGCAGCCAGGCCAAGGGAACCGTGCCTATCGGGACACCGCTCTATATGTCTCCTGAGCAGATCCGCGGAGATGGTGACATCGGACCGCGTGCCGACCTGTATGCGCTCGGTCACATCGCACACGCGGTCCTCTCCGGGGAAGCCTACTGGACGGCGGAGATGAAAGCGGCGCCTTCCATCTTCCCCGTATTATCAAAAATTCTTGCTGGGCCGCTCGAACCGCCGAGCGTGCGCTCGGCGTGGCGCGGCGTGCTCCTGCCCCCGGCCTTTGACGCCTGGTTCCTCCGCGCCACGGCTCTGCGCCCCGAGCACCGGTTCGAGGGGGCCCGTGCCGCGGTCGGCGCTCTCGTCGAAGCGCTGGGGCTGTCGAGCCCACGCGCCAGTCTGCCGTCGCATCCTCGGTTGCTTCCCGAGACGGCGATCCCGATCGAGGGCGCCGGAGCTCAGGCAGTCCAGGCACAGGATCCTGTGAAAAGCCAGGGGAGTGGTCCGCAGGCTCCGCCTGGCAATGCGACTGGCGCTCCCACC
This sequence comes from Sorangium aterium, assembly GCF_028368935.1. NCBI lineage: Bacteria > Pseudomonadati > Myxococcota > Polyangiales > Polyangiaceae > Sorangium > Sorangium atrum. The sequence continues at coordinate 2,204,211 of NZ_JAQNDK010000002.1, forward strand.
ACGCACACCACACGTGTCTGGAGGCGGCGGCGTCGCGGACTGCTACCCTTGGCGGTCGCGCCTCTCGGGCTGCTCCTCCTCGGTCTCCTCGGCTTCATGCTATGGCGCATGACCCCTGCGCATGACGAGAGCCGGGTGGTCGATGCATCGTTTCATGAGGCTGACGGCGCCTCGAGCGCTCAAGCGGTTGCAGAATCTGCAAGCACCTCATCGCCCTCGGCTCCTCCGGCACCGTCTTCACGCGTCCCGGAGCCTCTCCCCATAGCAACCGCGGCCGCCGGTCCTCCGCCAGTTCCCTCGAACGCTGCGAAACCCTCCGCTGCATCGGCCGCAGCACCATCCAGAACAACCTCTGCGCCTGCGGCAGCACAGAGCAACGCTCCACGGCCGAAACCTGCGCCTACGCCCGCGCCATCAGCGACGGCTGTGCGCAAACAGAGGAGTATCTTCTAGCTCCGTAGAATGGCTGTCTGATGAGAGGGACAGGGGGACCGCCGAGACGCCACGAGAAAAAACTCCCGGTTTCAGATGGCGTCCTTGACGTGCTGGCGTTTCTTGATTCGGTCCGCTGTCTCCCACGGGCTGAGCGCCTCCCTCAGCGACCCTTCCCGGCCCCCAGGCTCTCCAGCGCCTGCTCCGCGTCGCGCCGGTAGGCGTTGTCGGTCGGCGCCGTCTCCAGGAAGCGCTCGTAGTGGTGGATGGCCCTCTCGCGGTTGTTCGTCGCGCGGAGCGCCTCGGCGAGGAGGAAGTGCGCGTCGAACAGCCACGGCGGGGTCGAGCGGTCCGGCGCCTCGCCCAGGGTGACCGCCTGCTCCATCTCGCTCGCGGTCCCGGCCCGGTTGCCGCGCGACGCGTAGATCTTGCCGAGGCGGTAGTGCCACTCGGGGACCTTGTCGTTGGCCGCGATCGCCTTGCGCCACGCCTCCTCCGCCGCCGCCCAGTTGCCCTGATCCTGGTAGCAGAGCGCCATCGTGGCGTAGGCCTCGTAGCGGGACGGCCGCTTCTCCAGCGCGATCTTCAGATCCGCCAGCGCGTCCCGGCTCGCCCCCTGCTTCTGCAGCAGCACGCCGCGCTGCCAGTACGCGTCGCCGAGCTCCGCGTCGAGCTCCAGCGCGCGCCTCAGCGCCATCTCCGCGCGCGCGGTCTGGGCCGTCTCGTTGGCGCCCCAGCCGACGTACAGGTGGTACTCGGCGCGGTTCGGGTCGAGCTCCGCGGCGCGCTCCAGGAAGCGCAGCGCCTCGGCCATGTTCGTGCCGCGCACGAGGAGCGCGCGGCCGAGGAAGTGGTTCGCCTCGGCGGAGTTCGCGCGATCCTTGAGCACGTCGCGCAGGATCGGCTCCGCCTGGCTCGCGTGGCCCGCCATGACCTGGGTCGAGCCGACGCGCAGCTTCAGGTCGATGTCGTTCGGCGCCTTGCGGAGCGCGTCGGCGTACATCTCCAGCGCGCGCTCGCTCTGGCCGGTCTCCTCGAACAGGAGCCCGCGCTCGAGCGCGAGGCCCGGGTAGTCCTTGTCGGCCGCCGTGACCTTGTCGAAGACCTTCGCGGCGTCCTCGAACCGGCGCAGGCGACGGTACGCCACGCCCAGCTTGAACTGGCTGCCGAGGTCGTCCTCCTTCGCGAGCGCGAGCTCGAGCTCCTGCCGGGCTTCGTCGTAGCGTCCGGTCTGGAGCGCGACCTCCGCCTTGGCCTTGTGCAGCGCGGGCAGGTCCGGGAACTTCGCCGTCGCCTCCGACAGCTTCTCCGCCGCCGCCTCGTTGCGGCCCATGCTGGACAGGAGCGACGCCAGCGCCACGTAAGCGTCGACGACCTCCGGGAGGTTCTCGGTCGACTTCACGGCGTCGAGGTACGCCTGCTCCGCGTCCTTCTTGTTGCCGAGCGCGAGCTCGGTGCGCCCGAGCCAGTAAGCGACCTGCGGGGCCGCCGCGTGGGTCTTCTGCAGCTCCTTCAGGAGGTCCTTCGCCTCCTTCATGCGCTCCTGCGCCAGCCAGGTCTTCGCCTTGCCGAGCTGCGCGGCGAGGTTCTTGTCGTCGGCGCGGGCCGCGGCCTCGAAGCGCGCCTGCGCCTCGGAGTAGCGGCCCGACCGGTAGAGGACCTCGCCGTTGCCGATCAGGGCGCGCACCGCCTGCGGGTCGAGCTTCACCGCGGCGGCGAACGCCTGCTCTGCCGCGCTCATGCGCGACTTCGCAAGGTGGATGGCGCCGAGCAGCGTGTACGCGTCGACGATCTCGGGGTCGCTCGCGGCGGCCCGGATCGGGCCGTCGCCGGTGACCTTGCCGAGCAGATCGAGCGCCTCCTGCTCGCGGCCCGGGGTCTGCCAGAGGAGCGACGCGATCAGGGTGCGGGCCCCGACGTGGTCGGGTGAGGCCTCGAGCGCGCCTCGGGCGCTCGCCTCGGCCCCCGCGGCGTCCCCGGCGAGGAGCTGCGCCCGGGCCAGGCCGTAGAGCGTGCGCGCGCTCTTCTGGATGCCGCTCGCGTGCTGCCACGCCGCGATCGCCTTGGGGGCGTCCTTGGCGGCGAGCTCGATCTCGGCAGCGAGGACGGCGAGGTCGATGTCGTCCTTGAGCTGCGCGGCGAGCGCCTGCGCGGCCTGCCGCGCGCGCGGGAGCTCGCCGCTGGCCGCGGCCTGCGCCGCGGCGGCCAGGGAGAGCAGGTCGCTCGGATGGGAGCTCGCGAGCGTGAGCATCTCCTTGCCGAAGGCGTCGTCGACGGTCCGGTGCCCGAAGCGGATGCTCCGCGCGAAGGCGATGTACGCGGCGTAGGCCATGGTCGGCCGGTGGCGCGGCGCATTGCCGCGCGCGGCGTTGGCGTCGTTCAGCGCTCCGTTGGCGGCCGACGCGGTGTCCTTGCCGAAGGCCGCCTGGGTCCGCTGGCGGAGCTCGGCGAGCGCCCCTTCGTGCGCGAAGGCGTTGAGCCGGTCGCTGATGAGGTTCACGCCGAAGGCGCCGACGTCCGGAACGAGCGCCAGCGCGCCGCCGCTGACGGCGGCGACAGCGAGCGCCGCCACGACGTAGCGCTTGATCTTCGACTTTTGCGGCGGTGCTTCCGTGGTCGCCGCGGGCTTCGCGACCTGCGCCTCGGGACCGGCGCTCAGGTCGCCGATCTCGGTGCCCGCGCCGGTGAGGTCGACCTCGTCCCCGACGCTGGGGTGCGGCTCGCTGAGCTCGATGCCCCGATCGTCGGCGTCCGCGGGCGATTGCGTGAAGTTCCCGGAGCGGTCGGACGGATCGTAAGGGGCGGGCGCGGCGCCGGGGACGAGCTGCGTGACGCTCTCGCCGAGCGCGATCTCGTCGCCGAAATCGGCGACGCCGAAGCCTGCGTTGGGCGAGGCGCCGAAGCTGGTGGTGGGCGCGGCGCGGACGTCGGAGGGCGGCGCGGCGCCGAAGCCGGTGGTGGGCGCGGCGCGGACGTCGGAGGGCGGCGCGGCGAGGAAGTCGGCGGGCGGCACGGCGCCGAAATCGACCGGCGGCATGGCGCTGCTGCTGGGCGGCTCGGGCGCTGCCTGCGGCGGGAGGGGGCGCGGCCCGGGCGCCTGGAATGCGGCGCCCACGCGAGAGTCGTCGTAGTCCGGCGGGGCCTCGTCAAAGAGCTCGGCGCCGACGATGGTCCCTGGTCCGGCAGGCGAGCCGGCACCGGTGGCCTTCGTGGGGAGGGCGGAGCCGGCGGTCTTCGTGGGGAGGGCGGAGCCGGCGGTCTTCGTGGGGAGGGCGGGGCCGGTGGCCTTCGTGGGGAAGCCCGCGGGGGCCGGGGCGGGGAAGCCCGCTTGGGCCGGGGCGGGGAAGCCCGCCTGGGCCGCGGCCGGGAGCCCGGCGCGAGCCGGCGAGGGAAGCTGCGCGGAAGCCGGCGTGGGCAGGCCCGTGTTCGAGAACGGAGCGGGCATGCCGATGACGGCCGGGGCCGAGCTCGGCAGATCGCCGGCGACGATGGGCAGGTCGCCCGAGGACGCCGAGGGCAGCTCGGAGTCGCCGTCGCCCTCGAGAGGCAGCTCGAGCTCGCCGAAGCCGAACGACATGGAGCCGCCGGTGGAGCGCGCCGGAGGAGCCGGGGGCGCGTCGTCGTCCAGGTCCCCGAAATCGTACTCCGGGGCCACGCGCGGGGGCGCGTCTGCCGCACCGCGGGTGCGCCCGCGCCCGAGCGGCTGCGTGGCGGCCCCGGCGTTTCGCGCGCCGAGCCCCGCGTCGCGCGCGCCGGGCCCCGAGGGGGCGCCCGGCGCCGACTCTCGCTCGCCGAACCCGAGGGTGCGCCGGCTGCTCGGAGGATGCGGCTCGACCCGCGCCGGCAGGTCGGCCCCGGAGAACGCGGTCGGCGTCGCCGGGGCGGTGCGGGACTCCGCGCGCGAGCGCGCCGGGAGCGCCGACGCCCCTGGCGCATTGCCGTAGACGACAGGCAGATCGTCCGGGTTGAGCCCCTGCACCTCGACGTCCGTCGGGCTCGGGAGCTCGACCATGAGGTCGATCTCGCCAAAGCCGCGCCGCTGCGGCACGGTCTTGGCGTTTCGCCGATCGGACGGCGCAGGGCGATCGGGGACGTCCGGCAGGCCGATCTCGCCGAAGACCTCCGGCCCCGGGGGCTCAGGAGGCGGCGCGGGCGCCGCGGGCGCCGCGCGGCGCGGCGGCGTCGGTACCGGCGCCGCCGCCGGCCCCGGGCGCCGTGGAGGCACGACGGCGGGGAATGCGACATCCTCCGGAGCCGCCACGGGCAGATCGGCGTCCTCGGGCCCCGCCGGGGCGCTCCGCTCCGAGAGCTGAAGACCTCCCGCCCCGGCCCGCGGCGGGGGGGTGGGCACAGGCGTCGGCGCAGGCGCTGCGCTCGCGCCCCCCTTGGTCACCAGCAGGCTCGTACCGCACTTCGGACAGCGCATCCTGAGCCCCGCAGGGGGGACACGCTTCTCGTCGACTTGGTACGGCGATTTGCACCCGTCGCACTCGACCTTGATCATGCTTCCCGACCCGATGCCGGCGCCGCGAGTGCCTTCGCAGGCGCCCCCACGCTCGTTCGGCCCGCGAAAGGCCGGGATGCCCCGACATCCGCTCTCCTTACTAGCAGGGGTTGTGGTCCTTGGATCGCCTCTTCTTCCGGCTGCCCTCAAATCGGCGACTTCCTCGGGCATATCGCGTGCTTGGTCCGGAAGCAGGAAGCGGACGGCAAGCGGACAGCACGCGGACGGCAAGCGGACAGCACGCGGACGAGGGGCGGCCGGGGACGGCGGGGGATGGAGGGACGCGGGGGCGGCGAGGGAGCAGCGACGCCGTCCGGCAGGCGGCGCGTCGCCATCGCGGCCTCGCCAAGCGTCCTCCACCTGTGCTAACGCGCTGCCGCCCATGCAGCGCTCGACGGCGGTCATCTACACGCTCTTCTTCGCGGGCGCGCTGGCGTTCGTCATCACGAACGGCGGCTCGAAGGGGCGCGGCGCGGCCAGCGCGCCCGCCGACGCAGGCGCCGACGCCGTCGACGCCGCCGCCGCGCCTGCGACGACCGCGGCGGGCGACGGCGACGCGGGGAGCGACGCCGGCGCAGAGGACATCGTCCAGGAGAGGGGCCCCGAGCCGGCGGGGCGATCCGACGCGGGCGTCACGCTCCTCTCGGGCGAGGCGCCGCCCTCGCTGCCGGCCGAGGCGCCGAAGAAGGTGCGCTTCGGCGTCGTGCTGATCCAGTACCGCGGCGCGCAGGGCGCGGCGCCGACCGCGCGCTCCAAGGACGCCGCGCTGGCGCTCGCCCGGGAGCTCGCCGAGGTGGCCAAGACGGACTTCAAGGCCGCCATCGAGAAGGGCGACAAGGGGTCGACCGACGACCTCGGCTACATCCCGCGCGGCGTGCTGGAGCCCGCGCCGGAGTACGAGCTGTTCAGCCTCCCCAAGGGGGGCGTGGGCGGCCCTGTCGACACGCCGCGCGGCTTTTGGATCGCGCGTCGGATCGAGTAAGTAGAGCGTACCGCGCGCGGCGCGTCGCCGCGGACGCGAACGAGTGGAGATACCGCATGGCGACGATCGACATCCGCCGGCAGCACGCGCTCACCAAGGACGAGGCCAGGAAGCGCGCGGAAGAGCTTGCGCGGGGCATGGAAGACAAGCTCGGCATCCAGTGGCGATGGGACGGCGACGTCATCCGGTTCGAGGCGCCGGGCGGCGCCGCGAAGGGGACGAAGGGCCTCGTGCGCGTCGAGGCGTCCGCTGTCCATGTCGAGATCGACCTCCCGTTCCTGCTGAAGGCGATGAAGGGCATGGTCGAGTCGAAGGTCAACGACAAGCTCGACGCCGTGCTGGGCAGGGCCTAGCTCGCGAGCGGGCGACCTCCTCCCCTCCCGCGCGCCGCGGGGCCCGCGAGCGCGCCCACCGTTCTTCGCTTTCCGGTGGTTCCGGCGGCACGCGGTCGACCAGCGCGCTCCGCGGATCTCCTCGCCGGGCGCGGGGCGCGCGCACATTCGTGTCCGCCGCTCGACCCACGGACGCGCGCGGCCTGGCGCTCGCCTGGGTGCTCGACCGCGCGCCCGACGCTGTTCGAGCCCGCTCCCTGCCCGGCGCGCTTTACTCCGTCAGGTTCGGTTCGCTACTCTCCGCCATCGTCATGCGGTGCGCACAGATGAGACCCCGTTCGGAGGCGTCGCGAGCGAGATGACGGTTCAGGCACCCGAGGGGCAGGCCGAGAGCATGACGGCCCTGATCGCGCGGCTCCGCGCGGAGCAGGGCGAGCAACCGGAGCGGCAGCTCCAGGCGCTCTTGCTGCACGAGCTGGGCGCGCTCGAGGAGGCGCTCGGCGAGGAGCCCACGGCGGCGCGCGACTACCTCGCCGCGTTCAACGCGGATCCGCAGTTCCGCGAGCCGCTCGAGGCGCTGGTCCGCATCCTCACGCGGCGCAAGTCCATCAAGAACCTCGGCAAGCTGCTCGACGCGCTCACGCGCGCCGCGGCCACGCCCGAGGAGCGGGCGCGCTCGTTCTGGGAGCGCGCGGCGTACCTCCAGGACCACGAGCAGAACCTCGCGGCGGCCAAGGAGGCGCTCGAAGAGGCGGCGCTCAGCAACCCGGAGGACGCGACCCCGTGGCTCGAGCTCGAGCTCATCGCGGCCAAGGAGGGGGACCTCGCGGGCCGGATGCGCGCCCTCGAGGCCCGCGCGGAGCTCGCGACGGACGCGACGTGGAAGGGGCTGCTCTTCATCGAGCTCGCCGACCTCGCGGCGGCGACCGAGAACGTGGAGCGCGCCTACGAGCTGCTCGACGCGGCCGCCGCGCTCGAGGGGCGGGCGCGCTTCAGGTCGCAGCTCGCGCTCGAGGTCATCGCCCGGCGCGAGGAGGACCTCGGCGCGCTCGCGCGCGCCCTCGAGGGGCAGGCGGAGCTCATCGCCGACGCGCTCGACGACGAGGCGAGCGGCGACGCCAACGGCGTCCCGCGGCACATGCGCAAGCCGGAGCACGCGGCCGACGCGTGGCTCCGCGCCGCCGAGCTGACGCAGCGGGCCGGGACGGGCGGCTTCGCGTCGCTCCTCGAGCGGGCCGCGGAGCGGCTGCCGCAGTCGACGCTGCTCGGCCGGGCGCGCATCGCCGCGCTCGAGTCGGCCGGCGAGGCCGAGGCCGCCGCCAGCCTGGCCAAGCAGGAGATCGCGCGCGGCGCGAGCGGGCCCGGCGCCGCGGCCCTGTGGCTCCGCGTCGCCGAGGCGGCGGCGCTCGCGAGCGATCGCGAGGCCGCGCTCGCGGCGCTCCGGAGCGCGCTCACGGCCGACCCGCAGTGCATCCCGGCGCGCGCGCTGGAGATCGATCTCCTCGGAGACGGCCAGGACCCGTCCGCGTTCGCGGCCTCGCTCGAGGCGACGGCGGCCTCGTACGCCAGCGACGAGGCGAGGGGGCGCGCGATGCTCCTCGCGGCCTACGTCTGGGCGGTGCGGACGGACGACGTCGGCGCGGCGAAGGCGGCCCTGTCGCAGGCGGGCATGGCCGGCGTCCACCCGGGCGTGCTCGCGCGCTTCGGTCGGTCGTTCGCGGCGCTCCGCGGCGACGCGGCCTGGTACGAGGAGTCGACGAAGCGGCTGCTCTCGACCGGCGTCGACCCGGCCGAGAAGGCGAGCCTGTGGTTCGAGATCGGCCGGAGCCGCCTCCTCCGCGGGGACGCGGACGGCGCCGAGGGCGCCTTCGCCGAGCTCGCCAACGCCGGCGCGGACGACGGCGCCACGCCGAACGCGTGGCTCGGGCGGGCGCTCGGCGCCTTCGCTGTCGATCTCGTCCGCAGCCGGCGCGAGCGCGGCGACGAGCCCGGCGCCGCCGGCCCGCGGCGCTCGCCGACGGTCATCGAGGCGCTCGCCGAGGTCGAGGGCGAGGAGACCGCGCGCGGGCTGTGGCTCGTCGCTGCCCTGCGCAGCGCGCGCGGCGGCGATCTGGATCGCGCCCGGAGCCGGCTCCGCGCGCTCTTCGAGCGATCCGCGGACGACGAGGTCATCGCGGTGTTCCTGGCCGAGCTCCACCGGCGCGCCGGGAGCCACACCGCCGCGGCCGCGACGCTCTCGGCCTGCGCCGCGGCGATCGACGACGCCGATCTCTCGGCGGCGCTGCACATCGAGGCGGCGATCCTGCTCTGGCGCGCCGGCGAGCGCGGGCGCGCCGTCGAGGAGCTCGAGGCGGCGCGCGGCAAGGCGCCGCGGGCTGGCGCGACGGTGCTCACCTGGGCCCTCCGCGGCCACGAGGCGAGCGATCTGGAGAGCCGGCGCCGCGCCCTCGAGGTCGCGGGCGAGGCGGGCGAGGACCCGGCGGCGCTCGCGCTGTCGCGGTTCGGCCTTGAGGTCGGCGCGGCCGAGGGCGGCGACGCCGACGAGGCGCTCGCGACGCTCGAGGCGCTGGAGTCGCAGGCGAGCGACGATCTCGCCCTAGCCGCCGCGCTCGGGCGGCTCCTCTGGCAGCCGGCCCTCGAGCAGCGGAGCGCCGTCGAGCGCGCGCTCGACTACATCGAGGAGCGGGGCGACGGCGCCGCGACGATCGCGCACGCCGAGCGCTTCCGCCTCGCGCGCACCCTGGACCAGGATCGCGCGAGCACCGCGGCGCGCGCGGCGGCGTGGGCCGCGGCCGACCCGAGCCCGCACGCCGAGCTCGAGTGGCTCGGCGCCGCGCTCGGCGCCGAGGACCGCGAGGCCGAGGTGGCCGCGCGGAGCGCGCTCGCGCGGCACATGGACGGCGAGGCCCGCGCCGCGATGGAGGCCTCGGCCGCGATCGTCGGCGCGCTCGACCAGCCGAACCTGCCGCGGCCGTTCCTGACGGGCGAGCACGCGCCCGCGCAGCTCGCCAACCTCGAGCTCGCGCTCCCCGGCTGCGATCCGCGGCGCCGCGCCGCGGCGCTGCACGGGCTCGGGGACGCGCTCGGCGAGGACGCGCAGCTCACCGCGCTCGGCCTCGCGGGCTGGTCGGACTTCGCGGCCGGGGAGCACGAGCGCGCGCTCGCCGCGTTCCGCACGGTCGTCGAGCGGCGGCCCGACGACGTCGCCGCCTGGGAGGGCGTCCGCGCGACGTCCGAGGCGCTGCGCGACCCCGTGTCGACGGCGCTCGCCTCGGCGCAGCTCGGGGCGCTCTGCAAGGACGACGCGCGCGGCGCGGGGTTCTGGGAGAGCGCCGGGCTCCTGCTCCTCCAGCACACCGAGGCGCACGACGACGCGGAGATCGCCTTCGATCGCGCGTTCTCGCGCGACCCGCGGCGCGGCGTCGCCTTCGACCGGCTCTTCCGCCGGGTCCGCGCGCGCAACGAGGACGATCGGCTGCTCGACATCATCGAGAGGCGGCTCGGCGTGGCGGACAACGACCTCGAGCTCTGCAAGCTGTTCTGGGAGCGCGCGCGCGTGCTCCGCAAGAAGGGCAAGCTCGACGACGCGCTCGCCGCGCTCGAGAACGTGACGCTGCTCGAGCCGGACCACATCGGCGCGCTGGCGCTCTCGGCCGACATCTCGAAGGCGCAGGGCGACCTCGGCCAGGCGGCCGCCTTCTACGCCGAGCTCTCGCGCGTCGCGAAGGCGCCGGGGGAGCAGCGCCTCATGTCGGGGATCACCGCGGTCGACGCCTACGAGAAGCTCGGCGAGCACGACAGGGCGCTCGAGGTGCTGGTCGGCCTGCATCGGGCCGGGCTGTCGACGCTCGTCGTCCGCGAGCGCCTCGTCCGCGTCGCCGCCCGGGTCGGCTCCTGGGACGAGGCGACGCGCCTGCTCGAGGAGCTCATGGTCGAGCGCGACACGCCCGCGGGGCGGATCGAGGCGGCGCGCCTCGCGATGGCCATCTACAGGGATCAGCTCCGCGCGCCGCGCCGCGCCGAGCGGGCCGTGGCGAAGCTCCTCGAAGAGGCGCCGGACGACGGCGAGGCGATCGATCTCGTCCTCACGACGGACTACGAGCCCGCGTTCCGCACCCGCGTGCTCGGCCGCGCCAAGGCGACGCTGATCCAGGCGCTCGCGGTCGAGCCGATCGACGCGGACCGGGTCGCGCTCCTCGCGAAGATCGCCGGCGCGGGGCAGGACGCGGCGCTCCGGCAGGCCACGCTCGGCGCGCTCGTCTCGCTCGTCCGCATCGACGACGGCATCTCCGCGGAGCTCAGGAAGATCGACGCCCGCGTCCCGGCGCGGCCGCAGATCGCCCTCGACGCCAAGGCCATGGCCGACATCGCCGATCCGCTCGACACCGGGCCCGTCGGCGAGCTGTTCGCGAAGATGGCCGAGACCATCTGCATGGCGCTCGGCCCCTCGCTCGTGTCGCTCGGCGTCGGCAAGAAGGACCGCATCGACTCGCGCGGCGGCCACCCGCTGCGCGTGGCGGTCGCCGAGTGGATGGGGGCGCTCAGCTTCGAGACGGACTTCGAGCTCTACGTCGGCGGCCCGAGCCCCCACGGCGCGACCGGCGTCTATGGCCAGCTGCCGGCGCTCGTGCTCGGCCCCGAGATCACGACGCCGCTCGACGCCGCCTCGCGCTCGGCGATCGCGCGCGAGGCGTTCGCGCTGCGCCGCGGCATCTCGTCGCTCAGGACGCGGGACGACAGCACCGTCGCCTCGCTCGTCGCGGCCGCGTGCATCGAGGCGGGCTTCACGGTCCCGCAGCCGCCCTACGCCGTCTTCGGCGAGGTCTCGCGCGCCATCCACAAGGAGATGTCGCGCGCGACCCGCAAGGCCATCGCCGACGTCTGCCAGCGCATCGTCTCGAGCCAGCAGGACCCGCTCCGCTGGGCGCAGGCCGCGCGCAGGAGCATCGACCGCATGGCCGTCATCGCCGCCGGCGACGTCTCGCTGGTCCTCTCGGACATCCTCAATACCCCGCGCGAGCAGCTCGGCGGTGTCGTCGCCGAGAGCGAGCGGGCGCGCCAGCTTGTCGCGTTCGTCCTCTCGCAGAGCTACCTCGAGCTCCGGAAGAAGCTCGGCATGGGGGTCCGGTGAGCAAGAATCCGCAATCCAAGAGCTCCTCTGGCGGCGGCGGCGACGAGGGCGCGCCGTCGCAGGAGAAGATCACGGTCCCCCCGCCGGCGATGTACGGCGCGGCGGTCTCGGAGGAGGGCGACGTCGAGGAGGCCACGCTCCTCGCGAAGATCCCCGAAGAGCTGATCCAGTCGATCCGCGGCGCCGAGGAGGGCGAGCGCGCCGGCGTAGGCGGCCTGAAGCAGCTGTTCTCCCGCGAGCACGTGCCCGCGCCCGCGAGGCCCGCGCAGAGCGCCGGAGAGAGCGACGCGCTGCTCGACATGCTGTTCGAGGACCAGCGCGCCGAGGACGCCGACGACGGGGTCGTGACCTCGGCGCCGGCGTTGCACGGGACGCGCCGGCCCCCGGCGCCCATCCCGCCGCCGCGCCCCCCGTCGCTGCCCCGCCCCGCGGCCCCGCCCCGCTCGGGCAAGCCGGACGACGTGAAGGCGTCGCTCGGCGCCGAGCCCACGCCCGGCGCGCCCGGTGATCGCACGCCCAGGATCCCGCCTCCGGCCCCGTCCGCGAGGTTCACGGCGCCGCGCCCGCAGCCCGCCACCCCGCCGCCCCCGCTGCCGCCGCCGTCCGTGCGCCGGGAGCCCGTGTTCGAGGAGGACACCGCCGAGCCGGGCGACCGCGCGACGCCCATCCCCGACGGCGGCGACTCCCCGTTCGAGTTCGCGCCGCCCAGCGGCGCCAGCAGCGCCCGGTTCGCGGATGCGTCCGCCTTCGACGACGAGGAGACGCACGGCATCGACGACGAGGAGACGAACGCCCTCGACGAGCCCGGGCCCACGACCCGGCCGTACGCCGGCCAGTCGTCCGCCTCCACCAGCCGCTGGGACCAGGCCGCCGCCGACAGCGATCCCGGCGAGCTCGTGGACGAGTCCAGCCTGCTGAGCGGGCCGCCCGAGCCGACCGATGAAGAGCTCGAGGACGATCTCGCGCAGACGCGCGTCGCGACCCGGAGACCCGACAGCGGCGTCGCGTTCGCGCCGCCGCGGCCGTCGTCGTCGTCGCCGCGCGCGCCGTCGTCGTCGCCGCCGCGACCGTCGTCCTCGTCGCCACGCGCAGCGTCATCGCCGTCGCGCCCGTTCGCGGCGTCCCACGTCCGGCCGTCGTTCGTGCCGACGTCGACGTCGTCGCCGCGCGCGCCGTCGTCGCCGCCGCCGCGGCCGTCGTCGGCCCGCGTCCCGTCGGCGCCTCCTGCGGGCCCGTCGTCGCCTCCTTCCCTCGCGCCGGAGAGCCTCCCGCCGCTGCCGTCAATCCCGCCGCCCGCCTCGGTGTTCGACGGCGAGCAGGACGCGAGCGCGATCCTCGTCCAGTCGCAGCAGCGCGACGTGTGGGCGGCGCGCGCCGCATGGCTCCGCTCCGAGGCCGAGCTCATCGAGGACCCCGCGGCCCGGGCGCGGGCGCTGCTCCCCGTCGCCGAGCTCTACGTGATGGCCGGGGAGGACGCCGCCGCCAGCGCCATCGCCGCCGAGGCGCGCGATCTCGCCCCGAGCCTGATCTTCGCGCACCGCCAGCTCCGCGGCCTCCTGATGCGCGAGGGGGATCTGCCCGCCGCGCTCGAGGCGCTGGAGAGCGAGACCCGCGTCCTCGGCACGCCGGCCGCGCGCTGCCACAACCTCGTGCTCGGCGCGGAGCTCTGCCGCATCCCGCTCGCGGATCCCGAGGGCGCCCACAAACGCTTCGAGCTCGCGGCGCGGACGCACCCCGCCGATCCGCGCGCGCACGTCCAGCGCTTCTGCGAGGCGCTCGCCGCGCCGGACTCGGACGCGGCGGCCTCCGCCGTGATCGCGAAGTTCCGCCTCCCCGAGGCGCCCGAGCTCGCGCCGCTCGCCGCGGCGAGCGCTCAGGTCGCAGCGCACCGCGGCGCGGCGCGGCCGGCGCGCGGCCGCGCCGCCTCCGCCACGCCGTACGAGGCGCTGCTCCGCGCCCGCGCCCTGCTCCGCGCCGGCGACCTCGCCGAGGGCCTCGCGAGCCTCGATCCCCTGCGTGGCACCTCGCTCGCGCCCGCCGTCGCGTGGCTCACCGCCGCGCTGAGCGCCGCGCGCAAGGAGACCCGCCCGGCGTCGCTCGGCGCGCTCCGCAGCGTCGCCTCCGGCTCGCACGGCGGCCAGGCGCGCCGCGCCCTCGCGGCGCAGGCGATCGAGCTCGGCGACGCCGCCGCCGTGCGCGACGCGACGCTCGACGACGGCGACGCCGGCGGCGCCTTCTCGCCGGCCGATCGCATCGTCCTCTCGGCGCTCGCCGGCGGCGCCGCGGGCGAGATCGACCCGTGGCTGGACGCCCTCGCCGACGATCCCGACTTCGCGCCGCTCTGCGCCGCGGCGAGCGCCGCCCTGAGCGACGCCGGCGGCGACGGCGCGGTGGCCTCCGCGGACGGCGCGCCCGCGTCGCGGGGCGTGCGCCCCCTCGGCGGCCCGAGGGCCCGCGCCGCCGCGGCCCTCGGCCGCGCGCTCTCGCGCGAGGCCGTCCCGGCGGAGGGCGGCGTCGACGCGAGCGACGCCTTCTCCCGCGCGGTCGTCACCTACGGCGACACCGCGCCGGAGAGCCCGCTCTTCCGGGCCCTCGCGCTCGAGCTCGATCTCGACGGCGATCGCGGCGCCCGCGTCGCCAGGGCCGTGGCGTCGCTGCGCGAGGTCGCGTCCGAGCGCGACGGCGCGCTCGCCGCCGCCGTCCTCGCGGAGATCGCGGGCGATCAGCGCGCGGCGATGGGCGATCTCGATCGCGCCCGCGCCGCGGACCCGCAGCACGAGGGCGCCGCGCGCGCCCGCGCCGCCCAGGAGAGCGGCGTCGGCGCGGCCCGCATCCTCGCGGAGCACGCGCTCACGCTCGACGAGGGGCCGCGGGCCGCGGTGCTCGTCACCGAGGCGGCGATCCGCCTGCTCGACGGCGGCGACAACGAGGAGGGCGAGCGCCTGCTCTCGCGCGCCGCGCAGATCGATCCGAAGCTCCCCGTCGCGCTCCACCTCGGCGAGCGGAGCGCGCGCGCCCGGGTGGACCGCGACGGCCTCCTCGAGTGGCTCAGGACCCGCCGCGAGGGCGCCGCCGATCCCCTCGAGCGGGCCCACGATCTCGTCCGCGAGGCGCTCCTCGTCGCCGAGGCCGACCCCGCGGCCGCCGCGTCGCTCCTCGAGACGGCGCACCGCTCGCGCCCGCAGGACATCGGCCTGCGCGAGCTCTTCGAGCGGCTCGCGCCGGAGCCGCCCGCCGACCGCGCCTCCTGGCGCGCCGAGCGCGCCGCCGAGCTCCTGCGCGCCCTCCAGAGCGAGGGTGAGGGCGGCGACGGCGGCGGCGACCGCGCCGCCGCGGGCATCGAGGCCGCTCGCCTCGCGCTCGAGGCCGCCCTCGACCACGAGCGCGCCGGCGATCTCGCGCAGGCCGCCGCGTGCGCCCGCCAGGCGATCGCCGCCGGGGACACGGCGCTCGCGCCGATCGCCCTCTACCGCGCGGCCGTCGCGGGCCACGGCACAGGAGAGCTCGTCGACGCCCTGATCCCGCGCGCTCGCGAGGCGGCGGACGCGGCGGAGCGCCTCGACATCTACGAGCGCCTCGCGGAGCTCGACGAGCAAGGGCGCAAGGACGCCGGCAGCGCCCTGCTGTGGCGCCGCTCCATCCTGGAGGAGACGCCGCACCACCTGCCGACGCTCCGCCGCGTCGCCTCCTACCTCATCGGCGAGGGCCGCGACGAGGAGCTCGAGCCGATCGCCCTCGAGATCGCGCGTGTCCTCGACGGCCCGGAGGCGATCGCCCACGCGCTCCTGTCGGCGCGGCTGCGCCTGCGCGTGCTCCCGTGGGAGGAGGCGCTCGAGCCGGTCCAGATCGCGTACAGGAACGAGCCCCGCGGCATCTGGGCGCTGCGCCAGATGGCCGCCCAGGCCCGCGCGAAGGCGGATCACGCCCTCGCGATCGAGGCGGATCGCCAGCTCATCGAGCGCACCGATCGCCCGTCCGAGGCCGCGGCCCTCTCGGTGCGCGCCGCCAGGGACGCCCTGCTGGCCGGCTCGATCGAGGACGCCGTCGCCTTCTTCCGGCACGCGATCACGCTCGTCCCGCACTACCTCGTCGCGCACCTCGACCTCGCCGACGCGCTCGATCGCGGCGGCGACCCGGCGGCCGCCGCCGCGGCGCTCGAGTCCGCCGCGGGCGCGAGCGTCGGCCCCGAGGGGCGCGCGCACTCGCTCTACGCCGCGGCCGTCCTCTGGCAGGACAAGGTCCAGAACGTCGCGCGGGCGCGCGACGTCCTCGAGGCGGTCGCCACGGTCGATCCGTCGTACGCCGACGTCTTCGCGCGGCTCAGGGCCATCTACATCGCCGAGGGGGCGCGCGCCGAGCTCGCCGCGCTCCTCGAGCGCCGCCTCGAGGCGGTGACCGATCCCGCCGAGCGGGTCGAGATGGAGGTCCTGCGCGGCCGGGCGCTCGCCGACGTCGGCGACGCGGCGGCCGCGAAGCGCGCGCTCGCCGCCGCGCTCGACGCGAACCCCGATCACGTCGAGGCCCTGTCCGCGTTCGCCGACGTCTGCGCCGGCGAGGGCGACTGGGCCGGCGCCGAGCAGGCGTGGATCCGCCTCGCGCGCCTCGTGCCCGAGCCCGCGAAGCAGGTCGCGATCTACCTCCGCCTCGGCGAGCTCTACGACGAGCACCTGCCGAACGCGGAGCGCGCCGAGCTCGCCTACCAGGAGATCCTGAAGCGCTCGCCGGGCGACGTGAGCGCGCGCGAGCGCCTCGTCTCGCTCTACAAGCGCGCTGGCGACGGCGCCCGCGCGCTCGAGCAGCAGAACCTCCTCATCAACGCCGCCGAGGCGCCCGAGCAGAAGTGCCGCCGCACCGCGGAGCTCGCCGAGATCTACGAGGCGATGGGGGACGCGAAGAAGGCCGAGGCCACGCTGCTCACGGCCCGCAAGACGTGGCCGAAGGACGACTTCGCGCTCGGCGCGCTGGCCCGCTACTACCAGCGCACCGAGCAGGCCTCCGCGGCGGCGACCCTGCTCGATCGCGCGCTCGCCGACGCGCGCCGCGCGCTCAACACCGGCCGCTTCGAGCCCTACCTCTTCTCGACGGTCGCGACGGTCGCGGAGCTCCGCGGCCGCGCCGGCGCCGCGAGGATCGCGCGCGCGACGGTCGACGCGCTCGACGGCCGCGACGCCGCGATGGGCGGCGCGGGCAACGCCGCCGGCGCCGCCCGCCTCGACGCCCACCTCGCGCCGGAGCTCATGACCCCGGCGTTCCGGGAGCTCCTGCTCAAGACGGGCCCGCTGCTCGACGCCGCGGTGCCGTTCGATCTCGACTCTATCCGCGCGACGCCGCTGCCGCCCCAGCACGCCGAGATCACCGATCTCGCGCGCGGCGTCGGCGCGGCGTACGGCCTCCCCAACCTGCAGGTCTTCATGACGGGCGCGCTCGGCGCCGTCTGCGTGCCGGCGTCCACGAGCCCGCCCAAGATCGTCCTCGGCCAGGCCCTCGTCACCTCGCCGCGCGAGGACGTCCGGCTCGCCCTCATCCACCGCGCCGTCAAGATCCTCCAGACCAACGCCTCGGCCTTCTCGCGGACGGCGCCGATCGATCTCTGGCCGCTGCTCGCGGCTTACCTGAAGGCGTTCGTCCCGACGTGGTCGCCGCAGGGCGCGGACGCCGGGCGCCTGCGCGAGTACCACGGCCGCATCGAGCGGGTGATGGCGGGCGGCGTGGATCCGAAGATCAGCGTGCTCGCCGCCGACGTCATCGGCTCGATCGGCAACCGCGCCTCGACGTTGAACACCGCGATCAACGGCTGGGGGAACCGCGCCGCGTTCCTCGCCGTGGGCGACATCAACGTCGTCCTCACGGGCATCGCCTGGTCCGGCGGCAACACGAACGCGCCGCCCGCCGCGGGCAAGGACCGCGTCACCTGGATCGGGCGCAACGCGGAGGCGCGCGACCTCATCGTCTTCGCCGTGAGCGACGGCCTGACCGAGGCGCGGGAGCAACTCGGGTTCAACGAGTGAAGGCGGGCGGGCGCCCGTGCGCTACGCGCCGCCCGCGCCTCATCGCGTCATCGTCACACCGTCATCGCGCATCGCGTTCCTGACGCGTTCTCATCGCGTTCCCATCGCAGGATTGCGCCGTGGCGCTATGTTGAGCGCGCGTCGCGGCGAGCACTTCGCCGTCGCGGAGGCTTGCTCGGCCGCGTATGCTCCGCTGCCCGCCAGCGAGCGCTCGGCCTCTCCGCCCCGACATCGGCTGCACGTCCCCCCACGATCCATGACGACGACCCTCAAGGCCAAGCCCCGCGTCTCTTACGATTGCTCGAAGTGCCCGGCGTACTGCTGCTCCATCTACGAGCGGGTCGAGGTGACGCCGCGCGATCTGCGGCGGCTCGCCCGCCATTTCGGCCTCACGCTCGAGGCCGCCGAGGCGCGCTTCACGAAGCGCTACAACGAAGAGCGCATCCTCCGGCGGCAGTCGGATCCGGTGCTCGGCCGCGTCTGCCGCTTCCTCGATCTCACGACCCGCGGCTGCACCATCTACGAGGCCCGGCCCGAGGTCTGCCGCGATTACCCGGGCAGGCCGCGGTGCGGCTACTACGACGTGCTCCAGTTCGAGCGGGAGACGCAGGACGATCCCGACGTGATGCCGCTCGTGCAGATCACGTTCCGGTCCAGGACGCCGGCCGGTTAGCCGTCGATAACGCGGCTCGAGCGCGGCTCGCGTCCCCTCACGTCCACTCGGGCCGCTCGTCGCCCGTGTCCGCCTGCGCCGCCGCGCTCGCCTTCCTCCGCTCGTGAAGCCACTCCTCCGGCCGATCGGCGGGGTAGATCCGCAGCGAGCCGTCGGCCGGCCCGAGCAGATCCTCCGTGCGCGCCGCGCCCGTGATCCGCTGCGCGGCGATGAGGCCCGACATCGCGGCGCCTGCCACCCCGTGGCTCAGCGTGCTGGCGCCGCACTGGTACAGCCCCGGGATCCTCGTCCCGATCGAGAACGACAGCGGGCCGAGCTGCCACCTCGTCTTGGCGGTGCCGTAGGCGGCGCCGCGGTGCGAGGCGCAGTAGAAGTCGTTGGTCAGCGGCGTCGCCACCGAGCGGAACACGAGCGCGCGCGAGATGCCCGGGATGACGTTCTCCGCCGCCGCGATCATCTGATCTCCGATCGACTCCTTGAACGCCTCGTACTCCGCCCCTCGCTCGCCCGTGCGGGTCTTCTCCCAGCGCGTGAAGGGGCCGTGGGGCACGAACGTGAACATCTCGATCGTGTGGTGGTTGCCCCGGGTCGGGTGGCCCGGGTCCTTCAGCGTCGTGATGGTCAGGAACAGCCCGTCCACCGCCCCGCTCGGCAGCTGGTGCTCCATGCGCTCGTAGAGGCGCCCCACGTCTTGCCCGCGGTACCACCAGTAGTTGCCCGAGTCGTAACCCATCGACCGGAGGTCCATGTCCACCGCGCAGAACACGCTGAGCAGGCTCACCGAGTACTCCATCCGCTGGACCTTGCGGCGCTCGCGGGCGGTCAGCTCGGGCGGCAGCAGCTCTCCATAGGTGATCGCCGGGTCCGCGTTCGAGACGACGCTCGCCGCGCGCAGGACCTCTCCCCCCTCCAGCTCGACGCCGGCCGCTCTCCCTCGCTCGACGAGGATCCTCTTCACCCGCGCGCGCGTCCGCACCTGCCCGCCGAGCCGGCGAAGGGCCCTGATCATCGCGAGCGGGATGCGCTTCGCGCCTCCGCGCGGGTAGTACCCGCCGTCCATGTAATGGCAGACGATCCCCGCGTGGACCGGCAGCGCCACGCGCGACGGCGAGAGGCCGTGATCGCCCCCCTGCGCCGACAGGAACGCGCGCAGCAGGGGATCGCGGATCGTCGCGTCCAGCAGATCCTCCTGCGTGCGGAGGCCCCAGCGCACGAGGCTCGGCACCTTGAACGGCGCGAGCAGCACCCTCGGGAACTCGAGCGTCTCCTCGAGGCGCCCGAGATCGTCGTTGACCCCGCGCAGCACACGGAAGTACCGCGCTATCCCCGCGGCCTCGCGCGGGAACCGCGCCGTGAGCCGGGCGATCAGCCGATCGAGGCCCTTGGGCACGTCGAGCCGCTCGTCGCCGATGATCAGGTGATCGAGCCCGTCCGGGTTGAGCTCGCAGAACTCGAGATCTCCCGAGAGCCCGAGCCCCTCGTAGAGCCGCCGCACGGCGCCCCCCGGGCCGAGCCCGCCGATATAATGGACGCCCGGGCTGAACAGATACCCGTTCAACGAGAAGCTGTGGGTCCACCCGCCGGGGAGGTAGTGCTGCTCGACGACGAGCACCTTCTGCCCCGCGCGCGCCAGCGCGAGCGCCGCAGTGAGGCCGCCGGCGCCCGATCCGATCACGACGGTATCTGCGTGCCGCATGACGCTACCCCCCTGGACTGCGATGCTCCAGGGGCGTGATCGGGTGCGCGCTCGTGCCCTCGATGGCCCCGCCTCTCGCCGGTCGCTTGCGCGCCGTTACCCGCCGCCTCGCTTGCCGCCGTCGGGCGGCGCTCCGGCGTCGGGCGGCGCCCTGTCCGCCTTCTCCATGTTCACGAGCGGCAGCGGGCAGACGACGGGCACGGCGCGCGCGGGGGTCTGCGCCGACTCGCGGAGGCATGTCTTGCCGGTCAGGCGGAGGCGCTCGCCCACCTCGAGGTCGGGCGGGCACACGACCGCCTGGGACGCGGAGACGAGGTCCCCGTCGATCCAGAAGAGCTCGCAGCCGTCGTCCGTCCGGCGGAGGTGGTAGTGCCGCGTCGGCCGCCGCGGCGCCGGCGCGCCCTCCGGCAGCGCGGCGCCGCCGTCGCTCGCCTCCGCGACCCCGCCCTCCCTCCCGGCGTCCCCCTGGCACGCGGTCACCCCGAGCGGCACGCCGAACAGCACCCCGGCCAGCAGCACCGGCAGGAGCCCGGCCAGCGTTCGCTGCGACGTCGGCGGCGGCATCTGGGCGCCTCCCGGACCGCCCCTGCTCACCGGGTCGGGAAGAGCAGGATGGACATCTTGGTCAGGAAGAAGTCGGCGATCAGGATGGCGATCGACGTCACCACCACCGTGCGCGTGGTCGCGTGGCCGACGCCCTCCGTTCCGCCCCGCGTGATCAGCCCGAAGTGGCACCCGACGAGCGCGATGATCGCCCCGAAGAAGGGCGTCTTGTACATCCCGCTGAAGTAATCCATGAACGTGACGGAGCCGAGCGCCGTCCTCAGGAAGAAGCCGGCGGGGATGCCGAACTCGGTCGCGCAGACCAGCATCGCCCCGCCGAAGCCCAGCACGAGCGCGAACGCGCCGAGCACGGGCATCACCACGACGCTCGCGAGCAGCCGCGGCAGGACGAGCTTCTTCACCGGGCTGGCGCCGAGGGCGCGGATCGCGTCGATCTGCTCGGTGACGGCCATCGACCCGACCTCGGCCGCGATGCCGGCGCCGATGCGGCCGCCGACGATCACCGCCGTCAGCGTCGGCGCCAGCTCGCGCGAGAAGGACAGGCCGATGATGCGGCCCGTGTACTCCATGCCGCCGAACTTCTGCAGGCCGATGGCGAACTGCACCGCCATGACCATCCCGACGAACAGCGCCGTCACCGACGCGATGGCGGCCGAGCGGACGCCGAGCGCCTCCATCTGATAGAGGGTCGAGCGGATCTCGAGCGGCCGCTCGAACATCGACTTGAGCGCCCCCCAGGTCATCCGCCCGAACTGCCCGAGGTGCTCGACGAACGCGACCGCGGTCTCGTTGAGCCGGGCGAGGAGCGGGGGGAGCTGTGGACCGGGCAGGCTGTTCGGCGGCAGGCTCTGCGGGGGCAGGCTCTGCGGGGGCACGCTGGTCGGCTTCGGCTGCTGGCTCTGCGGGGGCACGCTGGTCGAGCCCACGCCGGAGGAGGCGGCCGGCGGGCTGTTCGAGGCGGGCGGCGGCGCCGCCAGGAGCCGTTTGCGATCAGTCGTCATCGGTCGACAGGGTCGAGAAGCCGCGGACCATCCGTGTGAACGCCGGCTCGCTGGCGGCGTAGCGGGCGGGATCGGCGATGAGGAGCATGTCGTAGACGCAGCCGTTCTTCTTGAGCACCCAGATGTCGAAGACCTTCGGCACCCCGTCGAGCTTCGCCGACATGACGGTGTGCATCGCCTCGCGGCCGTCGAACGGCACGACCTCCTGCTTCAGCACCTCGCGCTCGGTGAAGTGCAGGAAGAGGTGGTTGGTCAGCGAGACGAGCGGGACGTCCTCCTCGTTCCGGCAGCGCCCGTTGAGGGCGATCGTCGCCCCGTTCGTGTCGTCGCGGTACGCCACCGCGGCGTCCGACACCCCGAGCCGCTTCCAGCTCGCCGGCGCCGGGGGCACACGGAACGCCACGTCCGTGCCGCGGTAGACCGTTCCGTCGAACGACGGCCCTCCACAGCCGGCGAGCGCGATCGCGACGGCGAGGAGCCAGGCTCGGGGGTCCGCCGCCTCGCCCGCAGAACCCGCGGCGGTGAGGCGCCTTCGAAGGGGTCGTCGCATCGCTGCGGGCCGACGCTATCACGCTTTTGCATCCTGGGCGAACCACGAGCAGCCCGGCCGTTCGGGCGAGATCCTTCGGATCTCACCGGCCTTTTCGCCGCGCGCCGCGTACGGCGCGCCGCACCTCGGGTCGCTCCTGGCCGCGCCTCGGGGCGCTCCTGGCCGAGCGTCACCGCTACCAGGAATCCCGCCGCCGCGGCGCGTCCCACGGCGCGGCCCGGCGGGCAGCGGGGCGCCGGGGGCGAAACTGCTGCCAGCGCTCGTGCTCGCGCCGGGGGCGCCCCGTCATGAAGACGCGGACGAGGAAGAGCCCGGCGACGAACCCCCCGAGGTGCGCGAAGAACGCCACGCCGCCGCCGCTCACGCCGATGGAGCCGAGCCCGTTCAGCAGGTTCACCACGAAGTACGCGAGGATGACCAGCCACGCCGGGAGCTCGAGGAACAGCCCGAAGATGAACCACAGGAGGAAGATCGGGTTCAGCACCGTGATCGGCGATCGCGGGTAGAGCGACGCGTACGCGGCCAGAACGCCCGAGATCGCGCCCGAGGCGCCCACCATCGGGATCGTCGAGCCGGGATCGATGACGATCTGCGCGCCCGCGGCGGCGATCCCGGACAGCACATAGAACGCCGCGTAGCGGGCGCTGCCCAGCGCGTCCTCGACGTTGTCGCCGAAGATCCAGAGGAACAGCATGTTCCCGCCGAGGTGGGCCCAGCCCGTCGGATCGTGCAGGAACATGCTGCTGAAGACCGTCCACCACGCGTCGCCCGGCGCTTCCAGGAACTGCCGGGGGACGAGGCCCCACGCCGAGAGCAGCCGGTCGGGCGGGAACCCGCCCGTGATCAGCGACCGCATCCAGAAGAAGCCGAGGATGTTGAGCGCGATCAGCAGGTAGTTGACGATCGGCGTCTTTCGGGTGGGCAGTTGGTCACGGAGGGGCAGCATCGCGATCACCTTAAGCACGCGGGCCCGTGACAGCATCCGCCTGCCTTGATAGACCCCCGGCCGATGTCCGCCCTGCGCCTCCACGACACGCTGACCCAGAAGCTCGCCCCGCTCGCCCCGCGGCGGCCTGGCGAGGTCCGCATGTACTGCTGCGGCCCCACGACCTACGACGTCGCGCACGTGGGGCACGGCCGCGCCGCGCTCGCCCCGGATATCCTCGTCCGCCACCTGAGGGCGCGCGGCCTCCGCGTCGCCTACGTTCGAAACGTCACGGACGTCGACGACAAGATCCTCCAGCGGTCGGCCGAGTCCGGCGAGCCGCCCATGGACCTGTCGGCGCGGATGGCTCGCCTGTACCAGGAGGACGTCGCCGCCCTCGGCTGTCTGGCGCCCGACGTCGAGCCGAAGGTCTCGGAGCACATCCCGGAGGTCATCGCCCTCGTCGAGCGGCTGATCGAGCGAGGCGCGGCCTATGTCGTCGAGCGCCCCGGAGACGCGCCCGGCGTTCGCGACGTGTATTACTCCGTCCGCAGCTTCCCCTCCTACGGCAAGCTCTCGAAGCGCAACCTCGACGAGCTGCGGGTCGGCGCGCGCGTCGGTCCGTGCGAGGACAAGCGCGACCCGCTCGACTTCGCGCTCTGGAAGGGGGTCGCCCCCGGCGGGTGGGGCTGGGACAGCCCGTGGGGCAAGGGGCGCCCCGGGTGGCACATCGAGTGCTCCGCCATGGCGGGCCGCTACCTCGGGGCCGGCTTCGACGTCCACTGCGGCGGCATGGATCTCGTCTTTCCCCATCACGAGAACGAGATCGCCCAGAGCGAGGCCGCCCATCCGGACGAGGCGCCGCTCGCCTCGATCTGGATCCACAACGGCTTCGTCAACGTCGACAAGGAGAAGATGGCGAAGTCGCTCGGCAACTTCGTCAAGCTCCGCGACGTCTACGCGCGCAACGACCCGGAGGCGCTCCGCTACTTCCTGCTCACGGTCCACTACCGGGGCCCGCTCGAGTTCGACACCCACAAGCGCGACGACGGCCGCGTCATCTTCCCCGGCGTTGTCGAGGCCGAGCGCCGCGTCGACTACCTGTATGCGACGCTCGATCGACTGTCCGCGCTCGCCGGCCCGCCCGCCGCCGGCGAGGGAGCCGCGCAGGAGCTGCCGGCGCGGCTCCCGAAGGGGTTCGCGGCGCTCGCCGCGCTCGCGGACGGCGCGTCGGGCCGCACCGCCGCCGCGCTCGACGACGACCTCAACACCCCCGTCGTGCTCTCGATCATCGCCGAGGTCGCCAAGGCCGCCAACGAGCTCGCCGACGTCGCGCAGCGGCGGGGGAAGGACCAGGACGTCGCCAGCGCCGCCCCGCCGCTCGCGCGCCGCCTCCACGCGGCCCTGCGGTCCTCGCTCGACGCCCTCGGCCTGCTGCAGACGCCGTCGCCGGTCTACCAGGCCCGCACGCAGGAGCAGCGCCTCGGGCTCCTCGGCACGACCCGGCAGGCGATCGAGGCGAAGCTCGCCGAGCGCGCCGCGGCGCGCGCCGCGAAGGACTTCGCGCGGGGCGACGCCCTCCGGAAGGAGCTCGAGCGCGACGGCATCGAGGTCGCCGACTCTCCCACCGGCACGACATTCCGGGTGGGCGCCTGAGGCGAGCCGCGCCGTGCGCGTCCCACGGCTGACGCTCGTGCAGGCGGCGGCCCCAGTGGACGAGGACAGACGGGGATCTAGGTTTCGGCCCGATGAAGGCCCGTAGCGGTCCGCAGGCCTCGCACCTCCCGCGGACCAGAACGATGACGGACGACCATGGCTCGTGATCTCTACTCCGTGCTCGGCGTCTCGCGCGACGCGGACGAGGACAGCATCAAGAAGGCGTTCCGCAAGCTCGCGATGAAGTACCACCCGGACAAGAGCCCGGGGAAGGCCAACGAGCAGAAGTTCAAGGAGATCAACCAGGCTCACGAGGTGCTGAGCGACAAGACGAAGCGCGCGCTGTACGACGAGTTCGGCGAGGAGAGCCTCTCGCAGAACTTCGATCCCGAGCGCGCCCGCGCCTACCGCCGCTACGCGAACGCGCGGGCCGGCGGCGGGGGCCGCGGCCCCGGCGGCTTCGACGTCCAGGAGATCTTCGGCAACGCCCCCGGCGGAGGCGACCTCGGCGACATCCTCGGCGATCTCTTTGGCCGCGGCGGCCGTGCTGGCGCGGGCCGGCGCCCGCAGCCCGCGCGCGGCCGCGGCGGCGACATCGAGCAGAACCTCACCATCGATTTCGTGTCGGCGGTGCGCGGCACGACGCTCCAGCTCCAGCGCGAGGGCGATCCCGAGCCGGTCACGGTGCGCGTCCCGCCCGGGGCCGCCGAGGGCAGCCGCCTGCGCATCCGCGGCCAGGGCGCGCCGGGCATGGGCGGCGGCGAGCCCGGCGATCTGCTGCTCAACATCCACGTCACGCCGCACCCGTTCTTCAAGCGCGAGGGCGACGACCTCCACCTCGACGTCCCCGTCACCCTGGCCGAGGCCTACCGGGGCGAGAAGATCCGCATCCCCACGCCCGACGGCGAGGTGACGCTCAAGATCCCGGCGCGCACCCAGACCGGCCAGGTGATGCGGCTGCGCGGCAAGGGCATCGCCCGCAAGGCGAAGGAGCCCGGGGATCTCTACGTGAAGTTCGTCGTGCACGTCCCCACCGTCGACGACCCCGAGGTCGCGAAGGCGATCGACGCGCTCGACGGCAAGGTGGAGGCGCCGCGCGGCGATCTCCGGTTCTGAGCGCGGCCTCCCGGCGCGGCCCGGGCCGCGCGTACAGCGCGCTCCTCGCGGCGGCCGCCGCGCTTGCCGCGTGCGCCTCGCCGGCGCAGCCGCGCCCGGCCCCGCGCGCCGCCGGCCTCTCCGCCCCGGCCGCCGCCCAGCCAGGGCGTCCGCCCCGGCGGGTGGACGCGCCCGCGCCCGCCGCCTCCTCCACCGAGCCGCGCGCCCCGGCCGCGCCTCCGGTGGCCTCGCCTGCGGCGCCGGGCGCCTCCGTCGGGGACCCGTCCGCGGCGGCCGCCGAGGGCGACGCGCGCGGCGCCTCGCAGGGGCCCTCGATCGCGATCGATCCGCCCTACAAGCTCGGCCGCCACCTCGTGCCCCGCGGCCAGGCTGAGGTGGCGGAGCGGGATCGCTGGAACGCCGGGGGCAGGGGGGATCCCCCCGCGCCGCCGCCTCCGGCCGAGGGGCACCCGCTGCCGAGGATCATCGTGGACATCGACCAGGTGAAGGGTCCGCTCAAGGCGAGCGAGGTGCAGCGCATCGCCCGGCGGCACCTCTGGATCCACGTCTACTCGTGCTACCGCCTGCGCGCGTACCGGGACCCGACGCTGCACGGCAAGACGAGGGTGCGGCTCACGGTGAGCCGCGCCGGCAAGGTCACGGGGGCGCGCGCCACCTCGTCCACGCTCTCCGCGCCGGACGTCGTCTCGTGCCTCGCCGCGCGCGCGCGGTCGCTCCCGCTCCCCGGGGCCAAGGCCGGCTCGACAATCGTGGCCACGCTGCAGGTCTATCCGGGCGACGAGCCGGTCGAGCCCCCGCCGTCCGTCCTCGCTCCTGGCCCTGGCGAGCTCCGGCCGGACGCGATCACCGCCGCCCTGGTCGAGGCCATGCCGGCGTGGCGGAGCTGCTACGAAGAGGCCCTCGCGGGCGCGCCGGCGCTCTGGGGCCGCCTCGCGATCCGCTTCCACGTGACCGACAGCGGCGCCGTCGACGAGGCCTTCGAGGCCGAGTCGCGCTTCCCGGACGAACGGCTCACCCGCTGCGTGCTCCGGCGCGCGCGAGCGCTCACGTTCCCGGCGCCGGAGGGCGGCGATCTGCGCTTCGTCGCGCCGCTCCGTTTTTCGCCCGAGCCGCAGCCCTCAGCGCCCTAGTCGCGCCGCCTGACGCTGCACCTACCTCGGCGCCCGGGTTCGGTCCGCCCCAACCGGGACGAGCCCCGTGTGCTCCGCGACACGATTCGCCCCTTCCCGCGCGCGGCGTGTGGTGCGAACGCTCCCGCCGCCTGCGCGGCCGACGCGGTCGGATAAGCAAACCGTGCAGCGATCCGCAACGCCAAATTGCGCCGCATGGCGTATGTGCAACTTTACGGTGGGGGAGGAGGCTCAGGTAACCAATGGACATCTCACCGGGCACCGTCGTTGGGGGGAAATATCTGCTGGAGAGGCAGCTCGCGCGTCCGTTCGCGCGGATCGCGCGCGACCGCGGCTCGGTCTGGGCCGCGCGCGAGCTGCAGCTGGGTGTTCGCGTCGCCCTGAAGCTCTTCGACCCCGACGCCGGCGCCACGGGGGAGATCCTCTGGCTCGACCGCTGGGTCCGCGCCGCCGCCGAGCTCTCGTCGCGGCACGTCGTGAGCGTGCGCGATCACGGCATCGAGGACGGCGTTGTCTACCTGGCGATGGATCTGCTCTCCGGCGAGGATCTCGCGGCGCGCCTGGTCCGGCGCGGCCGGCTCTCGCTGGAGGAGTCCGCGCGCGTCGCGGCGCAGGCCGGCGACGCCCTGCAGGCCGCCCACGCGGCGGGCGTCCTTCACCAGAGCCTCCGGCCGGAGAGCCTCTTCCTCGCGCTGGAGGGCGACGAGGAGGTCGTGAAGGTGCTCGACTTCGGCCTCCCGAGGGCGCTCGCGCCGCGGCTCGTGGGCGAGATCGCGGCCGAGGTGAGCGCGGGCGCGCTCCACTACCTCAGCCCGGAGCAGATCCGGGCGGAGCGGACCCTCGACGCGCAGACCGATCTCTGGTCGCTGGCCGCGATCCTGTTTCGCGCGGTCACCGGTCACCTCCCGTTCCCCGGCGACGTCGCCAGCGTCGTCGCCTCGAAGATCCTGCTCGCGCCGGTGCCCGTCGCGACGCGGCTCGCGCCGAGGCTGCCTGCCGCGCTGGACGGCTTCTTCGAGAAGGCGTTCGCGCGCGACCGGGCCCGGCGCTTCCGCTCGGTGGAGGAGATGGTGGGGTCGTTCGCCGGCATCGCGGAGCACGCGCCGCCGCCCTCCTCCGGCCTCCAGCGCCCGCCTGTGTCGGCGCGCGCTTCCGGCGTCGCCTCGGTGCGGGCGCCGGTCGTGACGTTCGCGCACGCGAGCGCGGCGGCCCCTCGCGCTGCCGCGCGGCTGGAGGCCGGCTCCGAGCCGCCGACCGCGAGCCGTACGACGCCGCCGGACACCCTGCTCGCCGCCGAGAGCGCCGGCGTCCTGCGCGGGCTCGCGTCGCCCGCGCGCCTCGGCTGGCTCCTCCCCGCCGGCCTCGTTGCGCTGATGGGCGTCGCGACGCTCGTGACGCTCACGCGGCCCGAGCGCCCGCGGCCTGCGATGGCCGCGACCGGCGCCAGGGCGGCCGTGCTCTCGGCGGTCCTCGCTGCCGGCAAGGCCCAGGCGGCGCGCGCCGCCGCGCTCGAGGCGGCCGCCTCGCCGCCGGCTCGGCCGTCGCCTCCCGAGCCTCCTCAGCGCGGCGCACGCGCTGCCGCGGCCGCGCCCCAGGCCGCCGCTTCGTCGCGCCTCGCGCGGCCGGGCACCGCCACGGGGGCGACCGCCTCGGGCGGTCGCGCCCGCCAGAGCCTGGCGCACGACTGAGCGCGGCGCGCTACGCGCTCCGGACCGCGTCGTCGTCGGCAGCCTTCTCGGCGGCGGCTCTCTTCTCCGCGGCCGCGTCGCTCGCCTTGCGCGCCTCCTGTGCCGCGCGGATCGCCGACAGCGCCGCGCGCGCGTCGCCGCGCGTCCGTTCCGACGCCGCGCGCGGGTCGCTCCCGTCCCCGATGCGCGCGCCGGTCATCGTCTCGAAGTACCCCGACTCGACCCAGACGGCGCCGAGCGAGTGCGCCATCTCCGCGCCCTCCGGCCCGAAGTACCCGACCGAGCCGCCGTAGATCCGGCGCGAGCCCGCCTCGAGGCGACGGCTGACGCCGCTCGCGCGCGGCGCCGGCGCGCCGACGGCGCTGCCGCGCGCGAAGGCGGCGCGCAGCGCCTCGACGGGCGACGCGTCGCCTGCGCTCGCCCCCGCCGATGGATCGCGCTCGAGGCGGACGAGCGTCTCGCCCGACGCGCCCGCCACGGTGAGGCCCGGCGCGAACGGCGACTCCGCGAAGTCGAGGAAGTAGAGGTGGGTCGACGGCGCGAGCACCCGCAGCGCCCGGTACACGTCGAACGGATCCGCGCCGCGCAGCGGGGCCCGGAACCTGCGGGCGAGCACGACCTCCTTCGCTTCGCCGGCCGCGACGCGCTCGTGCGCGGCGGCCACCTTCGCGGCGAAGTCCTCGTCGGCCACCGGCGTCTCGACGTGCTCTGGCAGGGCCTGTGGATCGAGCGCGGGGAGGCTCATCTGCTCTGGCCCATGCGACAGCTCCCAGGCGCATCGGCTCACGGCGCCTTGCGACTGGCCGGCGATGGTCATGGTCTGCGCCACGCTGTCGAACACGACGACGGTCGCGTCCTTCATCACCCGTCCGAGGTAGGCCTCGTCGGGCCACGGCTCGACGCCCAGGAGCAGGTGCACCGCATCGTAGGCGAGGAAACCGACCCAGGCCTGACAGACGCGGGCCGCCAGGTCGCGCGCCGTGTCCTGTGCGTCCGGCGTGTCTTGTACCGCGGCTTGCGCGAGCCCGTCCTCGAGCGTGGCGAACGGGTCGAACCCGCTCGGGAGGAGGGTCTCGGCGCGCGCCCTGTAGCCGAGGATCGCGTAGCGGCCCCAGCGCTCGCCGGGCAGGGCGGACTCGAGCATGAACGACGACCGGCCTGGCGACTGGGCGCGGAGCGCTGCGTAGGCGCGGACCGGCGTGACGTGATCGGCCGGCAGGGTACGGGTCACGACGGAGCTCATCGCGGCGCAGCCTACACGACGTTGCGCCGCGCGGCGAAGGCGGGCAAGGTACCTCGAAGGACGCGGTGCGAAGCGCGAACGCCCTCTCCTCGGCCCTTCGTCTGGCTGCCTGCGGCGGCTGGCTGGTTGCCTTCGTCGGCTGGCTGGTTGCCTGCGGCGGCGCGCAGCCCGTCCCGGAGGGCGCGCGCACCACGGTCGTCTCGCTGCGAAAGATCGACTGCGAGGCGTGCGGCGCCGAGCTCATCGCGGATCTCCGCGAGCGCCCGGGCGTCTATTCGGCCGCCTTCGACAGGCGGCGCGCCGAGATCTCCGTCACCGCGTCGCGGTCGTTCGACGTCGCGGGGACCGTGAAGCGGCTCGCCGCGGACGAGGGGTTCGAGGCGGTGCTCGGCGCCGGCCAGGGGCAGTACGTCGGCTGGGCGACCTTTCCCGAGGGCGCGGACGCCCGGACGATCGAGGAGGGCGGCGCGGACATCCCCGACCTCGGCGCGCAGATCGTCCCGGGCAAGGTCACGGTCATCGACTTCGTGGCGGCCTGGTGCCTGCCCTGCCGCAAGCTGGACGCGCACATGGTCAAGGTGCTCGAGGCCCGCA
The DNA here is from genome assembly GCF_028368935.1 of Sorangium aterium. Taxonomy (NCBI): domain Bacteria; kingdom Pseudomonadati; phylum Myxococcota; order Polyangiales; family Polyangiaceae; genus Sorangium; species Sorangium atrum. The sequence goes on from NZ_JAQNDK010000002.1 coordinate 2,234,436, forward strand.
AGGACGTCGCGTACCGCAAGCTCGACATCGTCGACTGGGACAGCCCGCTCGCCCGGCGGTACCTGAAGCAGATCTCGAAGCTGCCGTACGTGATCGTCTTCGACAGAGCGGGCGCGCGGGTGGAGGCGATCGCCGGCCTCGCGCCCGACGAGCTCGACGCGGCGATCGAGCGCGGCGCGCGGCGCTGAGCCGGCGCTGGCCCGGACGCGCGCGTCCACGCACGCGCGCGTCCACGCACGCGCCCGGGCGTCGCCGCTCGGCGAGCGGATCAGTAGTGGCCGAAGAGGTCCTGGATGCGCGACTCGAGCGCGACCGCGATCTTGTAGAGCGACGAGATCGACGCCGACGACTCCGCGCGCTCGATCTGCGACAGCAGCGACACGCTGAGCCCCGTGCGGCGCGCCATCTGCTTCAGCGTGAGGTCCTTGTCCTTGCGGAGGTTCCTGATCGTGTCGCCGATGACGCGGTGGAGCTGCTCCTCGGGCGTGCGCGCGAGGCCCTTCTTGCGCATGACGCGGGCGAGCACCTCGCGGAACTCGTCCACGTTGAACGGCTTCTTGATGTAGTCGACCGCGTCGAGCTTCATAGACGCGACGGCGCTCTCGAGGTTGGGGAAGCCGGTGAAGATGACGACGGCGATGTCGTTGTCGACCTTGCGGATCCGCTTGAGCACCTCGATGCCGTCGAGCTTCGGCATCATCAGGTCGAGGATGATGAGGTGGTAGCCGCCGGTGCGCACCTCTTCCTCCACGGTCGTGGGGTCGCCCAGCGTCTTGACCTGGTACCCGTCGCGCTCGAGCAGCGTCTGCATGTAGTCACAGATCGCGCGGTCGTCGTCGACGATCAGAATGCGTACAGCGGGAAGCTCAATTGCCACCTGTTCCTCCTCTCACGTCACGACCGCCGGAGCCGGCCGGTCGCCCTGGTCCGTCCTGGAAGGGGCCGCCCGTGCGGTCCCCTGCTCGAGTTGCGCGAGCAGGTGGCGAGGCCCTCACCGGCGCACCAGACGCCTCGCTCTCTGCTTCCTTTCGGCAACATCGGGATTCCAGTGACACTTTAACACGGCCTGAGCAAGTTAGGACGGGACTTTTTTCTTGCGCTCCCACGATTCTTGGCTTCGTGAAACGTCCGGGGCGCCGGGCGCGCTCCGAAGTGAGCGAATTCCTGCCGCTTTCTGTCATCTGGCTGCCATGCGGTGCGCGGGTGCTTCCGGGGATGGGGCGCGGGCCAGCGGTGGAGCGGTGGACCCCTGGTCATTTCATCTTGACAAGCGGCTCACTCTTGGCGATGTTGCGCGCCCGCTGTTCAGCGGGCGTTGCTCTTGGGGCAGCGAACGGGGCGTAGCGCAGCCTGGTAGCGCACTCGGTTCGGGACCGAGGAGTCGGAGGTTCAAATCCTCTCGCCCCGACTCAGTTCATCTGGGATTCCACGAAGGGCGGCTTGATAGCCGCCCTTCGTCGTTTGGGCGCTCCCTCCGTAGCCCCACCTGCTCCCTCTTCCCCCCGCGGTTCACGTGAACGTGGTCGTGGACGTGAACGGTTCACGTGGACGTGAACGTGAACGTGGACGTGGACGTGGTCGTGGACGTGAACGTGGTCGTGGACGTACACGGCCAGACGTAAACGTGGACGTCAGCGCCGCATCCACGAGCGATCCTGCCTGACCTCGCCAGCCCGGAAGACGGCTGCCAGCGGCCGTCCTGACCGTGGGCGTTTACGTTTACGTCTGGCCGTGTACGACCACGACCACGACCACGACCACGACCACGACCACGTTGGGGTGGTCGTGGTCGGCTGCGGTGTTACCCCGTGCGTCCCGCCAGGTTGGCGATCACGGCCGCGAGCTCGGACGCCTCGATCGGCTTGGGCACATGCGACTGGAACCCCGCCAGCAGCGCGCGGGTCCGGTCCTGGGCGCTCGCGTACGCGGTCAGCGCCGCCGCGGGGATGCGCCCTCCCTGCTCTGGGCTCTGCGCGCGCAGGCGCCGGATCAGGCTGTAGCCGTCCTCCCCGGGCATCCCGAGATCGCTCAGGATCACGTCGGGCTTCTCTCGCTGGATCGCGGACAGCGCCTCGTCGACCGTCGCGACCGCCGTGATGCTCGCCCCCTTGCGCTCCAGCACCGTCGTCACGAGCTCCCGCGCGTCCGGCTCGTCGTCGACCATCAGCACCCGGACGCCCTGGAGCGTCGGCTCCGGCTCGTTGGACAGGGGGAGCAGCCCTTCGGCCCTCTGGAGCGCCGCGATGGCGCCCCGGGGCGCGAGCGGGATGTCCACCGTGAACGTCGCGCCCTTGCCGTCCCCGGCGCTCTCCGCCTTCACGGTGCCGCCGTGGAGCTCGACGAGGTGGCGGGCGATCGCCAGGCCGAGCCCGAGCCCGCTGTGCGGCCGCGTGCTCGTGCTGTCGGCCTGGCGGAAGCGATCGAACACGTACGGCAGGAACTCCGGCACGATGCCCTGGCCGGTGTCGCTCACCTGGATGCGCGCCAGGCCTTCGGCCCTGCCGAGCTGGATCGAGACCTTGCCGCCGCGCGGGGTGAACTTGATCGCGTTCGACAGGAGGTTCCACACCACCTGCTGCAGCCGCGTCTGGTCGCCCGAGATCGGCCCCGCGTTCGGGTCGAGCTGCACGAGTAGCTCGATCCCCTTCGCGTCCGCGCCGTGGCGGACCGCGTCGATGGCGGCGTTGATGATCGGCGGCAGGTCGACGAGCATCACGTCGAGCCGCAGCTTGCCGGTGATGATGCGGGAGGCGTCGAGGAGGTCCTCGACGAGCTGCGCCTGGAGCGTGCCGTTGCGCTCGATCGCCTCCAGCGCGCGGACGTGCGTATCCGGCTTCAGCGAGCCCTGCCGCAGCATGCGCGCCCAGCCGAGGATCGCGGTGAGCGGGGTCCTGAGCTCGTGCGAGAGTGTCGCCAGGAACTCGTCCTTGGCGCGGTTGACCTGCTGCGACTCGCGGTAGAGCTGGGCGTTGTCGAGCGCGAGCGCGGCGAAGTTGCAGAGCTCCTCGGCGAGCGCGAGATCCTCGACGGTGTAGCGCCGGCTCGACTCGGTCGAGAGCAGCGTGATCGCCCCGCGCGTCCGGTCCCGGGCGCGCAGCGGCACGATCATCGCCGAGCGGACGCCGAGCTCCCGGAGCAGCGCGAGGTACGCCGGGTCGTGCGCGCCGGACCAGCACTCGTTGCCGGGCTTCAGCGACGCGGCGCGCTGCCACGCCATGCCCTCGACCTCGGGGAGCAGGAGCGACTCGCCGCACCGGAGCACGGCCTGCACCGCGCGCGGCACGTCGGGATCCTTCGGGTAGCGGGCCGGGAGATCCCGCCCCAGCGCTTTCTTCGTGTCGCTCGCGTGCACGGCCGCGAGCCGGCTCAGCGCGCCGTCCGGCTCGACGATGTCCACCACCGTGGCGTCGGCGATGTGCGGCACCGCGAGGCGGGCGATGTTGGCCAGCGTGGTCTCGTAGTCGAGGCCCGACAGCGCGAGCTGCCGGCTCGCCTCGCCGATGAAGTAGCGCCGCTTGTCGGCGAGCCGCTTCTCGGTCACGTCGCGGAAGACCAGCACGAGCCCGACGAGCTCGCCCTCCTCGCTCCGGATCGGCGCGCCGTTCGAGTCGATCGCGAGCTCCGAGCCGTCCTTGCGCAGGAGCAGCGTGGTGTCGTCGAGCCCGATGATGCCGCCGTGGCGCAGCACCTCGGTGACGGGGTTGTCGAGGTCGTCGCGCGTCTGCTCGGAGATGACCCGGAAGACATCGGACAGGCGGCGGTCCTTCGCCTCGTCGAGCGTCCAGCCGGTCAGCGTCTCGGCCACGGCGTTCATGAAGTCGATGCGCCCGGAGCCGTCGGTCGAGATGACCGCGTCGCCGATGCTCTTCAGCGTCGTCGAGAACTTGGTCTTGCTGACCCGGAGGTCCGCCTCGAGCTGCTTGAACTGGGTGATGTCGGCGAAGATGGACACAGCGCCGAGCATCTCGCCTTCAGGCGAGAAGAGCGGCGCGCAGCTGCCGAGCAGCATCCCGTGGGTGCCGTCGAAGCGCTGGAAGTGGATCTCCTCCGCGGGGACGGTCTCCTTGCGCGACAGGCACCGCGCCATCGACCAGTCGCCGCCGTCGAACGGCCGCCCGTCGGGGTGGAACGCGCGGTAGCGCCCCCAGCCCTCGACGTTCTCGGCGGTGGAGCTGCCGGCCCAGATCCGCTCGGAGGCGCGGTTCTGGAGGATCAGCTTGCCCTGGCTGTCGGAGACGATGATGCCGTGCGGGCTCTCGCTGAGGAGCGCGTCGAGGAGCCCGCGCTCGTGCTGCGTAATCACGCGCAGCCGCTCGACCTCGCGGCGCAGCGCCTCGATCTCCGTGTCGACCGGCGGCACCGACGCCGCGAGCGGCGTGAGCTCGAACGAGGCGCTCGCGGTCGGGTCGAAGCTCACGATCGCGCGGTCGATCTCCATGACCGTGGGGCCGATGAGCCGCCGCTGCTCGGTGGTCGTGGCCGCGTCGTACAGCAATGCCCGCGCCTGCGCGAGCGCCGCGACGATCGGCATGTCCGGGCGTTCGGGCATAGGGCTCAAGGGATCCCACGGCCGCAGGACGCGAACAAGATGCTACGTGCGCGACCTGACACGGAAATCGCGTCGGTGAACGTGAACTTCTCGCTGGACGGACTCATCCGGTGAGCCGGAGCACGACCGCATCCCTGGAGGGCGGACGAGGTGCACCCCGGCGGGATCGGTCGTGCCGGTCGCTTCGTTCGCGCTGGCCGCGTCGGTCGCGGTGGCCGCGTCGGTCGCGGTGGCCGCGTCGGTCGCGTCGGTCGCGTCGGTCGCGTCCGTTGCGTTGGTTGCGTCCGTTGCGGTCGCGCGAGGATCAGCTGCGGGCCGCCTGGATCTGCTTCGCGAGCTCGGGCACGGTCGCGAAGAGATCGGCGACCAGGCCGTAGTCGGCGACCTGGAAGATGGGCGCGTCGGCGTCCTTGTTGATGGCGACGATGACCTTCGAGCCCTTCATCCCTGCGAGGTGCTGGATGGCGCCCGAGATGCCGACGGCGATGTAGAGCGAGGGGGCGACGACCTTGCCCGTCTGGCCGACCTGGAGGTCGCTGGCGGCGTAGCCGGCGTCGCACGCGGCGCGGCTGGCGCCGACGGCGGCGCCGAGGACGTCGGCGAGCGGGTCGAGGACCTCGTTGAAGCGCTCCTTCAGGGCGCGGCCGCCGGAGACGACGACCTTGGCCTCGGTGAGCTCGGGGCGCTCGCTCTTCACCTGGTCGAAGGAGACGAACTCGACGCGCTCGGCCGCCGCGCTCGGCGGGACGACCGCGACCTGCTCGATCGGCGACGTCGACCCGGTGGGCTCGGCGGCGGCGAACGCGCTCTGGCGGACGCTCACGACCTGGACGGGGGTCGAGACGGTGCAGACGCCGTACGCGTTGCCGGCGTACATGGGGCGCTTGTACTTGAGCTTGCCCCCCTCGGGGAGGAGCTCGGAGATGTCGCTCGCGAACCCTGCCGAGAGCCGCGCCGCGACGCGCGGGAGCAGGTCCTTGCCGTAGGCGCTCGCGGTGCCCACGACGACGGCGTACGTCGCCGACGTGCGGGGATCCGCGTTCGCGGTCCCCTTGGCGGCCGCAGCGACGGTCGGCACGTAGCGCTCGGCGACGTAGTCCTTCAGCGAGCTCGCCTGGGCGACGAGCACCTTGGCCGCGCCGAGCGTCGCGGCCTCGGCGGCCGCGTCGCCGAGGGCGTCGCCGATCACGAGGATCGAGTACGTCCCGCCGAGCGCCGCCGCCGCCTGCCTCGCGAACGTGACAGCGGAGTGCGTCGTCTTCTTCAGCTTTCCATCGGCGGCCTCGGCCACCACGAGAACGTCAGCCATGATCCCTCCTGCACGACCCGCCGCTGCGGGTCGGGGTGCGCGTCGGCGGCACCCTCGATGTCTTCGGCCTCTTGTCGCGTCCCGTCCTGTCCCTGCTGCGTCCCGTCAGATGACCTTCGCCTCGTTCTTGAGGCGCGAGACGAGCTCGCTGACGTCCTTCACCTTGATGCCCGCCTTGCGCGCGGGGGGCGGCTGGAACGCTGTGTACTGGACCTTGAGCGCCTGGTCCGCGGCGAGGTCGGCGAGCTTCACCTCGGTGAGGGGCTTCTTCTTGGCGGCCATGATCGCGGGGAGCGCCGCGAAGCGGACGCCGTCGTTGTACTTGAACGCGGGCGCCGTCTTCTGGGAGTAGACGCTCGTCGGCGCGACGATGCGGAGGTCGACGGTGACGACGGCCGGCAGGCGCACGCGGAGGGTGGAGACGCCGCCGTCGACCTCGCGGCCGACGAGGAGCGCGCCCTTCTCTTCCTTGATGGTCGCGGCGAACGTGGCGAGCGGCCAGTCGAGCAGCTCGGCGAGGATCTGGCCGACCTGGTTGGAGTCGCCGTCGACGGCCTGCTTGCCCATGACCACGACGTCGGGCTTCTCGCGCTCGACGAGCGTCTTGAGGGCGCGGGCCACGAGGTCGCCGTCGAGCTTGTCGTCGGTGGCGTCGACCCGGATGGCCTTGTCGGCGCCGGTGGCGAGCGCGGCGCGGAGGGTCGGCTCGGTCTCCTTCGGTCCGAAGGTGACGACGACGACCTCGCCCGCCCGCGTCTTCGGCGCCTTGCCGTCCTCGGTCAGGCGCAGCGCCGCTTCGAGCGCGTACTCGTCGAACGGGTTGGGCTTCCACTCGAGCCCGGTCGTCTCGATTTTGTCCCCGGAAGCGGGGATCTTCACCTTGTTCGCGTTATCCGGATCGGCGACGCGCTTGAGCGGAACGAGGATCTTCACGGCTCGGTGGCTCCTGTTGCTGTGTGGTAACGCAGAGCGTAGTCCGCCTCGGCAAGGACGCGCCACGCTTGCGACGGCCGGGCCGGCGGCCCCATGCGTGGACCCGGCGCGCGCGGCTGAAACAGCACGCCCGAGGCGGAGGGAGCCGGTCATGGCAGCGCCGACGTGGTGCGTCAAGCAGGCGCGACGGCCTATTCGAAGGGCGGAGCCATTGTGAGGGGCCTCGCGGGGCGGGAGAGGCGAGGTGATCCGTTGTGAGGGAGTGGCGGAAGGAGGGCGCAACGGAGGGGATCCATCGAGAGGGGCGGAGAGCGTCGTGAACGTGGTCGTGGTCGTGAACGTGGTCGTGGTCGTGGTCGTGAACGTGGTCGTGGTCGTGGTCGTGAACGTGGTCGTGGTCGTGGTCGTCAACGACAGACCGTTGACGTGAACGTTCTGCCGGAACCTTGGTCAACAAAGGAGAGTGCGACTTCCGGGTGACGTTCACGTTCACGATCGAGCCGTTGACGACCACGACCACGACCACGACCACGACCACGACCACGACCACGACCACGACCACGACCACGACCACGACCACGACCACGAGAACGTTGGTGACCAATGGTGAGGGAGGGGGCGTTTACGGATGCGATCCGTTGAGAGGGGGCGGTGGAGGGGGGCGCAACGGCTCTGAGCCGTTGAGAGGGGGGGCGGAGGGGGCTCTTGACGGATGGAGTCCGTCAAGAAGGCCCGGCGGAGGGGGGTGGTTAACGGATCGAGTCTGCCAGGAAGGCGTGGCGGAGGGGGGTGGTTAACGGATCGAGTCTGCCAGGAGGCCCGGCGAAGGGGGTGGTTAACGGATCGAGTCTGCCAGCAGGGCCCGGTGGAGGGGGGTGGTTAACGGATCGAGTCTCCCATCAGAGCCCGGCGGAGGGGCGGCTCCGTCAATCCACGCCTGTCGCAGCGGCTCCCTCGTCGATCGCTGGCTCGCCGGCGTCCGGCGGCGCGCCGCCTTCCACGTCACTCTCCTCCTTGCCGCCCGAGCGCCGGCGCTCGGCCTTGGCCGCCTCCCGCTGGAGCGGCGCGAGCAGCCGGCGCGCCGTCTCCTCGTCGGCCCCCTCGAGCTCCAGCATCTGGAGGACGCTGCGCACCACCTTGATCCAGCGATTGCGCGCCCGGAGCTGCCCGCCGCGCGGGTCGGCCGCGCCCGGCCGGTCCTCCGCCGAAAGGTGGATCCGCTGCGCGTCGAGCTTGCCGAGCTCGTCGCCCGCGGCAAACCACGACTGCACCGCCTTGAGCAGGTTGCCCCCCGGCGTCGGCAGCGCCCGGAGCGCCGCCTTGGACTCCGGCGTCAGCCGGTCGCGCGCGAGCTTCACCTCGCCCGCCTCATCGCTGTAGCTCGCCCCGATGAACTTGAGCCCATCCGCGAAGAGCTGATCTCGAATCTCGAGACAGATCGCCGCGTCCTCGGGATCGTCGGCCAGATCGGCGAAGCCGGTGAGCACCGCGTGGGCGCCGCGCGCCTTGCGATCGTGGATCTGATCGACCACGACCTGCCTTTGCTGGATCGCGGAGAGCTCGTCGTTCGCCTTCTTCTGCCGCCGGTGCGACTTCAAGACGCCTTCGTGCGCCTCCTCGATATCGTCGATGAGCGGGGCGCACCGTTTCAGCGACACGAGGCGCGGCCTTTCGCGCTCCGGGTCGAGCCATGCGCCGGTGATCTGGACCATCTGACGAGGAGAGAGGTCTTTGAGGGCCATGGTGCCTCCTTGGTTGTCCTCCGGCGACGCGCCGGGGAATGCACCATTCGTCAAGCTCTCAGTCCGGATGGGCAGTGTAAAGTCTCTTTTGCACGGCGCGAGATTTCGAGTCGGCCCGCGGCGCGTCCGGGAGGGGCGCCGCTGCTCGATTCCGGCTTGATTACCGCTCGATTACAGCCGATTCACGGCTCGAGAGGGACGCAGGGTGTTATCGCCTGTAATTGCCTTTTGCTCCGGAAGCTCGGGTGGTCCGGCGCGGAGGTCCTTCAGGTCCCCTCGCTCGGCGGCGGCTCCTCGACGTGGCTCGCCTGCAGATCACCCCGGAGCCGCCTGCGCAGGTGCTCGTCCATGCGCATCGCGTGCTTCTCGTGGACGCCGAGCTCGGCCGCGACCTTGGCCCAGGAGAGGTCTTGCCAGTACCGGAGCTCGATGAGGCGCGCCTCCCGCTCGTCGAGGCCGCGGAGCGCGATCCCGAGCGCCTCGAACGCGCGTGTGCGCGTGAGCGCGTCCTCGGGGCGCGCCTTGAGCCGCTCGCCGGTGTGCGCGACGAAGCGCGCGAAGACGAGCGCGCGGCACGGCTCCAGGAGCTGGCTCCGCGCGTCGGCGTCGTCGTCGCTGAACGGGTCGCTCGTGTCCCGCACCGACTCGGCCGCATCGAGGAAGGCGTCGAGCCCGGCGCGCTGGAACGATGCCTCGCGGGTGAGCAGCCGGAGGACGGCGCCGGCGACCCGCTTCCAGGCATAGACGCTGAACGGGACGCCGCGGGTCGGGTCGTATCCGGGGCTGGCCTCCAGCAGCGCCTGATAGGCCGCCTGCTCGCAGTCCTCGAGGCGCTGGGACGTCCGCACGCCATGGACCTGCGCTGTCGTGCGCGCGACGTGGCGGGCCATGGGCAGCGCCTCCAGCACGCGCTCCTGGTCAGGGAGAGGTGGAGACGGGCGCTCGCCGGGGGTCACCGCCGCCCACCGAAGGTGCCGTCGCGGCGCGCCGCCGCCGCCTCGCCGGCCGCGGGCCCGCCGGCGCGCTGGGACGACGCGTCGCGCGCGACCTCGCCGCTCTCGGAGGGGACCGGAGGCCTGGCCCGCAAGCGGTCGTAGAGCGGCGCGGCGGCGGGGTGCGTCTTGATGAAGATCGTGAGGAGCCTGCGGTAGTCCTCGATCTCCTCGGGGGAGAGCGCGCCGAGGTACGGGCCGAGCGCGTCGGCGAGGCAGGCCTCCAGCAGGGGATCGGCGTTGCCGGGCGGCTCCAGGTCGTCGGGCTCGTCGGATGCGTCGTGCATGGTGACCTCGCGCAGGAAGGGGCCCGCGTGCGTGCGGCGCCCGTTCCTTCTCCTAAATCACTGCCGGGTGGTCCGTTCAGACAAGGAAAGCGACAGGCCGGGATCTTTTTGTCGCGTCCCGGAGGAGCGGCGTGGGCGGGGCGCTGGAGCGGGCGGCGGGCCTGGACCGTGGGCCGGGGCCCTGCTGGGCAGGTAACACGCCGAATCGACGCCGTTTTTCAGGAATCGACATCGCCCGTGCATTTTCTTTGTCTGAACCGGCCCCCTGCTCGTGATTTCCATCTCAGGAGACCTCGCCGGTGGTGGCACGCCGCACGTCGGACAGATCAGGGCCCTCGGGCGCCGTGGGGGATGCGCTGGAAGGGACCCCCTACCGGGCGGTCCGGGTGCTCGGGCGTGGGGGCATGGGGGAGGTCGTCGAGGCGGAGCACCGCGCGCTGCGGAAGCGGGTCGTCGTGAAGCTCGTCCGCCGCGCGCTGGCGCACGATCCGCGCTTCGCGGACCGGCTGCAGGTGGAGGCGCGGGCGCTGGCGGCGGTGTCGTCGCCGCACGTGGTGGCGGTGCTCGATCTGGGACAGACGCCGTCGGGGCGCCCGTACTTCGTGATGGAGCGGCTCCGAGGGACGACGCTCGGGGAGGAGCTCGAGCGGCGCGGTCCGCTGCCGGTGGCCGAGGCGATCGATCTGGTGCGGCAGGTGCTGGCGGGGCTCGCGGCGGCGCACCGGGTGGGGCTTGTCCACCGCGACGTGAAGCTCGACAACGTGTTCCTGTGCGCGCCGGGGGCGGCGCCGGGCGACGCCCGGGTCGCGAAGGTGCTCGACTTCGGCGTCGCAAAGGTGCTCGACGGCGCGGTCGCCGACACCGAGGCGGCGCCGGGGGCGGAGCCGTCGCCGTCCTTGCCCGCGCCGGCGTATCCGACCGAGGCCGGGCTGCTGGTCGGGACGCCGCGGACGGCCTCGCCGGAGCAGGCGCAGTGCCAGCCGGTGGACGCCCGGGCAGATGTGTATGCGGTCGGGCTGCTGATGTATACGCTGGTTGTGGGGCACGGTCCGTTCGCCCATGTCGAGGACGCGCTGGCGCTGCTGCGCGCGCACGTCGTGGAGCCGCCGGCGCCGCCGTCGCGGTACGCGGCGCAGCGGATCCCGGCGGCGCTGGACCGGGCGGTGCTGAAGGCGCTGGCGAAGCGGCCGGAGGAGCGGTTCGAGAGCGCCGAGGCGTTCGCGGCGGCGCTGGGGCGGATCGGGGCGGAGCTGGGGGTGGTGGGAGGGCCGGGCGCGGCCGGGGCGTGGGGAGGTGCGGTGCGGGGGCCGGAGGCGGAGGCAGGGTGGGGGCCGCAGAGCAGGGCGTGGTTCGAGGCGAGGCCGGAGGGGCGCAGCGGGGCGAGAGCCGGCGGGGGCGTGGCGGTGGAGGCGGGGGGTGGCGCCGGTGGACGCGCGGCTGTTCGCTGGGCTGACGCTGGCGAGCACGGTGGTGTTCTCGGCGATCGCGGCGCTGGTGCTGCGCGGGATGGGGGTGTGGTGATGGCGCGGGAGGCGCTGAAGGCCGGGGACGTGTTCCTGGACTACCGGATCACGGAGGTGATCGACGCGGGTGGGATGGGAGAGGTGTACCGGGCGGTGGAGGACTACTCGGAGGACGTCGTGGCGATCAAGTGCATGCTGCCCCGGCACCTGAAGAGAGAGGACTTCGCGAGGCGGTTCCGGCAGGAGTGCAAGTTCTATCCGAAGCTGAAGCACCCGAACATCGTGAGGATGAGGAAGGCGGGTGTGTCGCCGGATCACGTGGCGTACATCGTGATGGATTACCTCGAGGGGAGGACGCTGAGGAAGCTGCTCAACAAGGCGTACCGGCTGGACTTCCTGAGCGCGATGCACGTGATGCTGCAGGTGGCGGACGCGATGACGTTCGTGCACTCGAAGGGGATATGGCACCGTGACCTGAAGCCCGAGAACATCATGGTCGGGACGAAGGCGGACGCGAAAGGGCACGTGTGGCTCTTGGACTTCGGGATAGCGAAGTTCGCGGACGGCGGGATGAACACCGATGATCTGCCGGACGTGGGGACGGTGAGGTACATCTCGCCGGAGCAGGTGAAGATGCTTTACACGTCGTCGAGGAAGGCAGAGCGCGTGGAGCGTGCGAGGCCGGATGGGCGCACGGACATCTACGCGTTCGGTGCGATCTTCTACGAGGTGCTGACGGGGAAGCACCTGTTCCTGGACGACAGCGAGCCAGCGACGGCGGAGGAGACGCTGACGGGGCACCTGGTCGCGGCGCCGGAGCCGGTGCACGAGATCGTGCCGGATTGCCCCGAGTTCCTGTGGCCCGTGGTGGCGCGGTGCATCGCGATCGACCGTGAGGAGCGGTATCCGAGGTTCGACGACGTGGCGCGGGACCTGCGGGGGCTCTTGCGGGACACGGTGCCGGCGGGCCACGTGCTGGCGCAGCGGCTGGCGCGGGAGCGGATGGAGGCGGAGCGGCAGGCGGCGTTCGCGGGGGTGGCGCTGGAGGACAGCACGCCGGTGGAGGACGAGACGAGCGCAGCGGGCCGGGCGGGCGAGGAGGAGACGGAGGAGGCGCGGCAGGAGGGTGAGATGGAGCGAGGGAGCGCGGAGGGCGAGAAGCGGGCGCGGCGGGTGGTGCACGGGGAGACGGCGCCGCTGGAGCAGTTCGTGGCGCCAGCGAGCGCGCTGCCGTTCGCGCCGTCGTCGCGCGTGCCGCGGGGGCGGGGGGTGGGGCATACGGAGCCGCTGCCCGCGCTGAAGCCGCTGGAGTCGACCGCGAAGCTCGGCGGGACGTGGGCGGAGCGGATGGCGCAGCGAGCGGGGGCGGCGGCGATGCCGCAGGCGCTGGCGGAGGTGAGGGCGGGGAGTTGTGCGGGACCGCCGCCGATGCCGCAGTCGCACGGTGGGCCGGTGTCGATGCCGCAGGCGTATGGTGGGCCGGTACCGATGCCGCAGTCGTACGGTGGGCCGGCGCCGATGCCGCAGGCGTATGCGGGACCGCCGCCGATGCCGCAGGCGTATGCGGGACCGCCGCCGATGCCGCAGGCGTATGCGGGACCGCCGCCGATGCCGCAGGCGTATGCGGGACCGCCGCCGATGCCGCAGGCGTATGCGGGACCGCCGCCGATGCCGCAGGCGTATGCGGGACCTCCGCCGATGCCGCCGTCGTACGGCGGGCCGGCGTCGCACGCGGAGGCGCAGGGGTACGGTGGACCGCCGCCGTTGCCGGTGATGGAGACGCAGCACGCCGTGCCATTGAGGGAGGCACGACGAGCAGCAGCGCAGCCGCCGCAGGAGGTGGAGCTTCCGTACGTGACGCCGCAGCTCCTGACGACGGAGGCGTCGGGCCCGGGAACGGCGCCACCGATCGCGGGGCGGCCAGTGGCGCCGAGCTCGGTGACGGCACCGAGCGCGGGGCCGGCGGAGTCGTTGCGGAAAGAGACGCCGATGACGCCGGTGGCGGCGCTGCTGACGCAGCCGCGGCGAGCGCCGAGGGCGTACGTGCTGGCGCCGGTGGTGGCGCTTGCGCTGACGCTGGGAGGCGTGGGGGCGGTGCTGGGGCTGCGCTCGGCGCGCGACACGGCGCCGGCTCCGGTGACAGGAGAGCCGGCGGCAACGGCGGCGTCGGCGGAGAGCGCGACGGCGGCAGCGGCAGCGGCGCCGGCCGAGAGCGTGGCGGCGGCAGCGCCACCGTCCGAGGCGAGCGCGACGGCGCCCGCGCCGGAGGCGAGCGCGGCGGCGGCGAGCACGGCCGAGGCGGCGGTGAATGCCGGAGCAGCGGAGAAGATGGGGGCGGCAGCGGAGGCCAAGGCGCCTGCTCCCAAGGAGCAAGCGGCGGCAGCGAAGGAGCAAGCGGTGGCGGCGAAGGCAGAGCCGGCGAAGGCAGCGCCTGTGAAGGCGGCGGCGGGGACGGAGGACGACGAGGACTTCTACCCGATGCCGAAGCGTCAGAAACCGTCGTTTCTGCGGGTGATCGAGGAGCGGAAGAAGGCGGCGCCTGCGAAGCAACAGGGCGCGAAGCCGGCCGGGCCATGCGCCACGGCGGGGTGCAGGCCGTTCTAGTGTGTGGTCGCTGAGGAGAGAGGTCTTCGATGGGCAGCAACAAGGACAGCGACGACATCCGGCAGTACCTGCCGGACCTCGAGAGCATCCGGCGCGAGGCGGATCCCGAGGTTGCGGAGCGGAAGCTGCAGCAGGCGCTGAACAACCCGGAGCTGGACCGGGCGCTGTCGGAGATGCAGCAGCAGAAGCCGACGGGGCAGCCGCTGTTCCAGTTCCCGGTGGTGCCTGCGCTGGCCAAGGAGCGAACGGGGCCTCCGCCGTATCCGGCGCAAGCGGCGCCGCCGCCGTATCCGGCACAAGCGACGCCGCCGCCGTATCCGGCACAAGCGACGCCGCCGCCGCTGCCGGCGCAAACGGGGCGGACTCCGCTGCCGGTGCACGCGGTACCGCCGCCGTTTCCGGCGAAGGCGCCGCAGCAGGCAGCGCCGCACGGGGCGGTCGTGCAGCAACACGGGGCGGTCGCGCAGCAGCACGGGGCGGTCGTGCAGCAGCACGGGGCAGTCGCGCAGCAGCACGGGGCGGTCGCGCAGCAGCACGGGGCGGCGGCGCTGCCCGGAGCAGCGCCGCCGCATCAGGGCGCGATGGCAGCGCAGCGTGCGCCGGTGCAGCAGGTGACGCAGCGTGTGCCGTTATACGGGGGCGCGGCGGCTCCGCAGCACGCGCCGGTGCAGCAGGGCGCGCCGGTGCAGCCGGGAGCGATGGCGCAGAGCCAGTGGGCGGACCGGGCGCTGCCGCCGATCGACAAGGCGCTGCTGCCGTCGTCGTTGCTGCCGGTGACGCCGCCGCCGGTGGTGACGCCGAAGCCGCCGCCTGAAGCGCAGGCGGCGGGACGGCGCCGACCTGGATGCCGACGTGGCTCATGGTGGTGCTCGCCGTGCTCGCGGTGAGCATGCCGTTCGTGCTGGCGACGCTCCTGCGGCGAGAGACGCCGCCGAAAGAGCAGGAGCCGGCGCAGCTGCCGAGCGGGGCGCCAGCGCCGAGCACGCAGGCGCCGCCGGAGGCCTCGGAGCTGTTGCCGCCGGTGGCGCCGGCACCGCCGGAGGCGGTCGAGCCAAGCCTCGATGACACCGCGTCCGCGAGCCAACCGCCAGCGCCGCCACCGCCGCCAGGGCCAGTGTCGCCCGTGCCCGCGCGGCCGACGCATGCGGCGCCGCACGTTCCGCAGGCGCCCGTCGCGCCTGCGCCCACGGAGCGGCCACAAGACGAAGGATGGATGGAGTGAGACCGCGTGGAGCCATGATGATGACCAGCCGATCGCTAGCTGTAGTGCTGACCGTTGCGACCTTGATCGCCGACCCCGACGTCGCTGCCGCACAGCCAGCCGCGCCGCCGGCCGCGCCAGGGACGGCGCCTGCCAGCGCCGCCGACGCGGCGAAGCGCGCCGAAGCGCTCGTCGACAAAGCGAAGTCCCTCTATTTGGAGGGCAAGTACCAAGAAGCCGAGGCCGCGCTGCTCGTGGCCTGGGAGCTGAACCCGACGTTCGACGTGGCGTACAACCTCGGGAACACGGAATACAAGCTGCAGAAGCACCGTGAAGCAGCGCAGTACCTTTCGTTCGCGCTGAGGAACTGGCCGCTGCTGAAGGCGGTGGCGAAGCTGAAGCCGAGAGCGGAGCAGTGGCTCGCGGAGTCGCGAGCGCAGGTGGGTGCGCTCAAGGTGTCGGTCACCGTAGCGGGAGCGGAAGTGCTGGTGGACGGCAAGAGCGTGGGCCGGGCGCCGCTGGAAGGGGAGGTGTTTGTCGACGCCGGCGAGCACCAGGTGGAAGCGAGGCATCTGGACTATGAGCCGGCGAGCCAGACGGTGGGTGTGGCGAAGGGAGGGACGGCGGAGGTGAAGCTGGCGATAACCCCGGTGAAGGCCGCACCGCAGGCGTTGGCGGGCGTGAAGACGGAGGGGGGCGCGAGCGCGGCGGGGGCGGGGGCCGGTGCGCCTGTGGCGCAGCAGCCACCCGGGGCGCCGATAGAGCCGCTACCGCCGCCGAAGAGGAACTGGGTGCCGGTGATCGCGCTGGGCGCGGCGAGCGCGGTGGGGCTCGGCGTGGGGATCGGGCTGACGGTGGCGTCCAGTAACGCGCGGAGCGACGCGGATGCGCAGCGCGCTGCGATCCTGTCGCAGGGGCCTGGGTGCGTTCACGCGCCGAGCGATGTTGCGAGTGCGTGCAGCATGTTCGACGAGAGAGCGGGGCGAGCTGAAACGTTCGGTACCGGAGCCGTCGTGGCCTATGCGGCGTCCGGTGCGCTGGCCGCAGGTGCGTTGGTCTATGCGCTGTGGCCTCGCTCATCTGCATCAAGCAACGCGGTGGGTGTGCTGCCGACAGCTTGGGTAGCGCAGGGAGAACGAGGCTTGGGAGTCGTTGGCGTGTGGTGAGCGGCGATGGGAAGGAAAGGATGCGAACGTGAGAAGACTTAGTGGCATCACGGCTGGCACCCTCTGCGCGGTGCTTGCGGCCGTCGGGTGCGACGCACTGTCGATCGGCCTGACCAGCGACCCTGACTACATGCTGAAGGGCCCGGAACACGACTGGCTCCAAGCAGCGGGCGGCGGACCGCCGAACCCCGGATGCGAGGCTGATCCGACGCAGAACGCGAGCACGGTGACGGATGAGTGCGCGGTGTTCGTGAGCGCGACGGCGGAAGCGGGGGGAGAGGGGACGAAGGCGAGGCCGTACGCGTCGCTCGTGGAGGCGGTGGCGAACGCGGGGAACAAGCGAGTGCTGGCGTGCACGAGCGGAGCGTTCGCGGAGAGCGTGACGATCGGGGCCAAGGTCGAGGTGATCGGCGGCTTCGACTGCGAGGAGGAGTGGGTGTGGAGCGCTGAGGCCCGCAGCGCGATCGAGGGACCCGCGGGCGCGGTGGCGCTCACGATGACGGAAGGCGCAAGCGGGGCGAAGGTGAAAAGCTTCGCGGTTCGTGCGGCGAGCGCGACGGAGCCGGGCGGGTCGTCAATCGGCGTGGCGGTGGCGGACGTCGATGCGGAACTGGCGCAGGTGGACGTGACGGCGGGCGATGCGATGGACGGTGCAACCGGCGAGACATCGACGCAAGCGCCGCAGGCGGGAGCCAGCGCGCCGGACACGGAGGAGACGCGGCCGTCGAAGGCGTGCGATCTGCCGGCAGCCGTGCGAGGCGGCGACCCCGGCGTGACGACGTGCGAGGACGGCGAGACGCGCGGCGGAGCCGGTGGGCTCGGCGGGATTCCGGGCATGAGCGACGGCAACGGGCAGCCAGGTGAGGATGGTGTGCCGCTGCCGGACCCGAATCCAGAGGAGTACGGGATTGGAGGAGCCGGACAGACCGGTGGCAATTGCCGGCAGGGAGAGCCCGGCGCGCCTGGAGCTACTGGCGACCCCGGAACCCCCGGTAGCGAGACGACGCTGACACTGGCGGGCATCGCGGGTGGCGACGGCGGCAACGGCAGAACTGGGACGCGCGGTCAAGGGGGAGGCGCTGGCGGCGGAGCGAAGGCAGGGCTGTTCTGCAAGGCCGGCCCGAACACCATAGAGGGCCCCGGCGCGAGCGGCGGCGGGGGCGGAGCCGGCGGGTGCGGCGGTAAAGGCGGCGGAGGCGGGAAGGCGGGCGGTTCGAGCATCGGGATCCTGAGCCTCGGGACGAAGCTGGTGCTGACCGATGTGACCGTCGCGTTGGGTAAGGCGGGCAAGGGGGGCAACGGAGCCGGCGGACTGAATGGGGCGAACGGCGGCGCTGGCGCTGCTGGTGGCTCAGCATCGGAGACCCCGCCCTCAATCCCCGGCTGCAAAGGCGGGGATGGCGGCCGAGGCGGAGCCGGTGGTCCCGGCGCCGGTGGTCGAGGGGGTCATGCCGTGGGCATCGCGTATGCGGTGGCGCCGAGCGCAGCGGTCGCACTGAAGAACTTCACGGAGGGGGTGGCCGGAGACGGAGGCAGCGCTGGTCCTGGAAGCGCGGAGCCGCACCCACCTGTCAACGGGGTGAGCGGAGCGTGCTGGAACTTTGGTGAAAACGAGGGCTGCGGGCAGTGAGAAAAAGGTGTTGCTGCGTGGCAATTTCGTAGAGCTCAACGGAATTCAATTCAAGGAGGAGGATGCCTCGATGGGCCGTCGTTCGCGATCGCACATCGAGGCGAGGCGGTGAAGCAGGAAGGGCCGACGATGCTGCAACCGGGCACGCCCGGCGCTGGGGGACCTGGCGGAAGCAACAACGTGGCGGAGAACGCGGGCGAGGAAGGCACGGCGGCGGAGCAGGAGTTTTCGTGAGGTAGCGGGCGGCGTCGTCGATGGCGTCGCCCGCGCCGCCGCGAAGCGCGGTGGAAGGAGGTGCTGGCGATCGCGCGATGCGCGATCGAGGGGCGAGGCGCCTCCCGCAGGCGACATCTACGGCGGCGAGCAGCGCCCGCTGGACCGCTGCCACCGACAAGCGGCGGAGAAAGTGAGAACGACCGTACGATTTTGTGACAATCCCGCTTGGTTGAGCGTAACTGGGCGAAACGGCATCGATTTCAGAAGAAAGCCCTTGGGGAGCGCTTCCGTTATCGGCAGAATGCACGACGCGCGATCCCGAGGAGCGTCCTGTCGATGCGCCGGAAGTCCAGCGGAAACGATGTCCCTCCCTTGGGAAGACGCCCCAGCTTGAGCGCGAGGGTGGAGTGGGAGCGGATGTGGGTACGGCGGCTCGGTCTCGAGGGCGTCGAGTGGGATCCGGAGGAGTCCTGCGAGCACTGCATCGAGAAGAGAGCGGCTCGGGAAGCAGTGATGGCGGAGCTTGCATCACGGTCGGGGAACCGACCGAAGCGGCGGGTGAGCTATGGGACGATCCCATCCAGGACGGGTGGGCGAATGAAGCGGAGCAGGCGCCATGGCAGACGGCTGCTGCTGAAGCTGGTGCGACTGGCGCGGATCGAGCGCGAGGACGTTTGAGCGCTTGATGGAGAGGCCCCGTCACGAGCTGCCGGTTCGAGCGAGCAACCGTTGACGGCCCAGGCGCGCTGAGGGCGCACGGCGGCGGCGCTGTGTGCTGGGCGACAGAGTAGAAACCGGCGCACCGCGGGTGTGGTGCGCCCTGAGTCGGCTCGTCCGTGCGACGAGCGTGCGAGGTGGACGATGGTGTGTCCAATGCTCGCCATCGAGGCGGGAGCGGATGCCCCCGTGTCGAGGCGTCGTGCGAGCAACGAGGAGCGCTCTGGTGAGCTGCCCTGTCTGGGGCTGTTCCTGGTTACGGGTGGCTGTGATGCAGACGCCGTGTCCCGCACGGCGATCGAGATGGTGCATGCCGTTGTCGAGGCAGACGGTGTGGACGACGATCGTGCTGGTGAGATGATCGCGGCGCGATGTCGGGACGAGGTGCGGCTCATGACGAGTCCGCGTCGATCGAGCGGCAATCGCTTCGAGAGCGATCGTCGGGAGCCGGGACCGAGCGGTGCGCAAGTGAACTTCGCGGGCGTGCTGCTCGCGCCGGGGGCCGCGTACATCGCCTACGCCGGCAATATGCGCATCTGCCTATTCCGTGAGGGAAAGCTGGAGGCGCGAACGCGTGACCTCGTGGGGGTCGAGGGCGACGTGTCGGAGGGCTCCGTCTCGCAGGATGTGCTGGCGACGCTAGTCCAACACGCGCACGCGGCGACTCGCGCGCTCGGCTGCGAGGCGGCGATGGAGATGAAGATCCAGGTTGAATGCACCGAGCCAGGTGATGTCTTGCTCGTATGCTCTAAGGATATCTGGGGTGCCGTGCCGGAGCACCGCATCAGCGGCATCCTTGCGGTGCACGATGAGCTGCGCCTTGCGGCGAGCCTGCTGATGGACTGCGCTCATGAGAACGGCGAGCCCCAGTACGTGACGTGCATCCTGGCGCGGGTTGCCGATATCTGATGGATCTGAGGGTTAGAACTCCTTAGGAGGAGCGGTGCATAAGTCCTGGAGGGCGGTGAGGCTATGGCGGGGCGACCCCTCCCGTCCCGCGCGGAGCGCGGGACTTGGGAGGGGCGGGCGGCGCGCAGGCGCGAAGCGCCGAGCACCGACCGGGGGAGGGCATCAGCTCTCCCTTTTTCTTCGTGTTCTTCTCATTATCTCGCTCGTCCTGGGGGTCCTGTGATGGCGCGGGAGGCGTTGAAGGCCGGGGACGTGTTCCTGGACTACCGGATCACGGAGGTGATCGACGCGGGTGGGATGGGAGAGGTGTACCGGGCGGTGGAGGACTACTCGGAGGACGTCGTGGCGATCAAGTGCATGCTGCCACGGCACCTGAAGAGAGAGGACTTCGCGAGGCGGTTCCGGCAGGAGTGCAAGTTCTATCCGAAGCTGAAGCACCCGAACATCGTGAGGATGAGGAAGGCGGGTGTGTCGCCGGATCACGTGGCGTACATCGTGATGGATTACCTCGAGGGGAGGACGCTGAGGAAGCTGCTCAACAAGGCGTACCGGCTGGACTTCCTGAGCGCGATGCACGTGATGCTGCAGGTGGCGGACGCGATGACGTTCGTGCACTCGAAGGGGATATGGCACCGTGACCTGAAGCCCGAGAACATCATGGTGGGGACGAAGGCGGACGCGAAAGGGCACGTGTGGCTGCTCGACTTCGGGATAGCGAAGTTCGCGGACGGCGGGATGAACACCGATGATCTGCCGGACGTGGGGACGGTGAGGTACATCTCGCCGGAGCAGGTGAAGATGCTTTACACGTCGTCGAGGAAGGCAGAGCGCGTGGAGCGTGCGAGGCCGGATGGGCGCACGGACATCTACGCGTTCGGTGCGATCTTCTACGAGGTGCTGACGGGGAAGCACCTGTTCCTGGACGACAGCGAGCCAGCGACGGCGGAGGAGACGCTGACGGGGCACCTGGTCGCGGCGCCGGAGCCGGTGCACGAGATCGTGCCGGATTGCCCCGAGTTCCTGTGGCCCGTGGTGGCGCGGTGCATCGCGATCGACCGCGAGGAGCGGTATCCGAGGTTCGACGACGTGGCGCGGGACCTGCGAGGGCTCTTGCGGGACACGGTGCCGGCGGGCCACGTGCTGGCGCAGCGGCTGGCGCGGGAGCGGATGGAGGCGGAGCGGCAGGCGGCGTTCGCGGGGGTGGCGCTGGAGGACAGCACACCGGTGGAGGACGAGACGAGCGCAGCGGGTCGGGCGGGCGAGGAGGAGACGGAGGAGGCGCGGCAGGAGGGCGAGATGGAGCGAGGGAGCGCGGAGGGCGAGAAGCGGGCGCGGCGGGTGGTGCACGGGGAGACGGCGCCGCTGGAGCAGTTCGTGGCGCCGGCGAGCGCGCTGCCGTTCGCGCCGTCGTCGCGCGTGCCGCGGGGGCGGGGGGTAGGGCATACGGAGCCGCTGCCCGCGCTGAAGCCGCTGGAGTCGACCGCGAAGCTCGGCGGGACGTGGGCGGAGCGGATGGCGCAGCGGACGGGGCCGTCGGCGATGCCGCAGGCGGGGGCGCAGGGGGTTGGAGGGCCGTTGCCGCCGGCGGAGGTGAGGGCGCAGGCGTATGCGGGGCCGCCGCCGCTGCCGGCGGAGGTGAGGGCGCAGGCGTATGCGGGACCGCCGCCGTTGCCGGCGGAGGTGAGGGCGCAGGCGTATGCGGGACCGCCGCCGTTGCCGGCGGAGGTGAGGGCGCAGGCGTATGCGGGGCCGCCGCCGTTGCCGCACTCGTACGGAGGGTCGGCATCGCATGCAGGAGCGCAGGGGCATGGTGGGCCGCCGCCGCTGCAGCACTCGTACGTAGGGCCGGCATCGCTGCCGCAGTCGTACGGAGGGCCGGCATCGCATGCGGGGGCGCAGGGGCATGGTGGGCCGCTGCCGCTGCGGCAATCGTACGGAGGGCCGCTGCCGCAGTCGCACGGAGGGCCGCTGCCGCAGTCGCACGGAGGGCCGCTGCCGCAGTCGTATGGAGGGCCGCTGCCGCAGTCGTATGGAGGGCCGCTGCCGCAGTCGCACGGAGGGCCGGCGTCGCATGCGGGGGCGCAGGGGCATGGTGGGTCGGCGTCGTTGCCGACGATCGAGACGCAGCACGCCACGTCATGGCGAGAGGCGCAGCGAGCGGCACCGCAGCCGCCGCAGGAGGTGGAGCTGCCGTACGTGACTCCGCAGCTCTCGGCGATGGAGTCGCCGCGAGCGGGAGCGCCGCTGCCGGTCGTTGCGCGGCCAGTGGCGCCGAGCTCGGTGACGGCCCCGAGCGCCGTACCGGCGGAGTCGTTGCGGAAAGAGACGCCGATGACGGCGGCTCCGGCGGCGCTGCTCACCCAGCGGCGGCGCGCGCCGCGGGCCTACGTGCTGGCGCCGCTGGTGGCGCTGGGGCTCACGCTGGGAGGCGTGGGCGTGGTGCTGGCGCTCCGCTCCGCGCGCGGCACGGCGCCGGCTCCGGTGACAGGAGAGCCGGCGGCCTCGGCGGCGCCGGTCGAGAGCGCGACGGCGAGCGCAGCGACGGCAAGCGCAGCGACCGCAGCGGTCGCGCCAGCGCCGCCGCCCGAGGCGAGCCCCACGACGCCCGCGCCGGAGGCGACGCCGAGCGCGGCGGCGGCGACCACGGCCGAGGCGGCGGTGGAGGCCGGAGCAGCGGAGAAGGCAGGGGCGGCTGCGGCCTCCGAGGCGCCTGCTCCCAAGGAGCAGCCGGCGGCGGCGAAGGAGCAGGCGGCGGCGAAGGAGCAGGCGGCGGTGAAAGAGCAGGCGGCGGCGAAGGCAGCGCCTGTGAAGGCAGCGCCGGCCGCGACGGACGACGACGAGGACTTCTACCCGATGCCGAAGCGGCAGAAGCCGTCGTTTTTGCGGGTGATCGAGGAGCGGAAGAAGGCGGCGCCGGCCAAGGCGGCAGCGCCAGCGCAAGCAGGGGGCACGACGCCAGCCAAGCCGTGCCCTGCGGTGGGGTGCAGGCCGTTCTAGTCGCTGAGGAGAGAGGTCTTCGAGATGGGCAGCAACAAGGACAGCGACGACATCCGGCAGTACCTGCCGGATCTGGAGAGCATCCGGCGCGAGGCGGATCCTGAGGTGGCGGAGCGGAAGCTGCAGCAGGCGCTGAACAACCCGGAGCTGGACCGGGCGCTGTCGGAGATGCAGCAGCAGAAGCCGACGGGGCAGCCGCTGTTCCAGTTCCCGGTGGTGCCGGCGCTGCCCAAGGAGCGAACGGGACCTCCGCCGCTTCCGGTGCAAGCGGCGCCGCCGCCGTATCCGGCACAAGCGACGCCGCCACCGCTGCCGACGCAAGCGGGGCGGACTCCGCTGCCGGTGCACGCGGTACCACCGCCGTTTCCGGCGAAGGCGCCGCAGCAGGCAGCGCCGCACGGGGTGGTCGCGCAGCAGCACGGGGCAGTCGCGCAGCAACACGGGGCGGTCGCGCAGCAGCACGGGGCAGTCGCGCAGCAGCACGGGGCAGTCGCGCAGCAGCACGGGGCGGCGGCGCTGCCCGGAGCAGCGGTGCCGCATCAGGGCGCGATGGCAGCGCAGCGTGCGCCGGTGCAGCAGGGGGCGCAGGTGACGCAGCGTGTGCCGTTATACGGGGGCGCGGCGGCTCCGCAGCACGCGCCGGTGCAGCAGGGCGCGCCGGTGCAGCCGGGAGCGATGGCGCAGAGCCAGTGGGCGGACCGGGCGCTGCCGCCGATCGACAAGGCGCTGCTGCCGTCGTCGTTGCTGCCGGTGACGCCGCCGCCGGTGGTGACGCCGAAGCCGCCGGCTGGAGCGCAGGCGGAGGGGCGGCGCCGACCCTGGATGCCGACGTGGCTCATGGTGGTGCTCGCCGTGCTCGCGGTGAGCATGCCGTTCGTGCTGGCGATGCTCCTGCGGCGAGAGACGCCGCCGAAAGAGCAGGATCCGGCGCTGCCGCCAAGCGGGGCGCCAGCGCAGAGCACGCAGGCGCCGCCGGAGGCCTCGGAGCTGTTGCCGCCGGTGGCGCCGGCACCGCCGGAGGCGGTCGAGCCAAGCCTCGATGACACCGCGTCCGCGAGCCAACCGCCAGCGCCGCCACCGCCACCAGGGCCGGTGTCGCCCGTGCCCGCGCGGCCGACGCGTGCGGCGCCGCACGTTCCGCAGACGCCCGTCGCGCCTGCGCCTACCGACAAGCCGCTCGCCGATGACGTGATGGAGTGAACCAGCGTGGAGCCATGATGATGAACTGCCGATCCCTTGCTGTGTTGTTCAGTGCCGCGACGCTGATCGCCGTCCCTGAGATCGCTGCCGCGCAGACCGCCACGCCGCAGGCTGCGCCCGCCAACGCCGACGCGGTGACACGTGCCGATGAGTCCTACCGACGAGGGCTCCGTCTCTACTCGGACAAGAAGTACGTGGAGGCGGAGGCCGAGCTGCAGTCTGCGTGGGAGCTGAACCCGACGTTCGACGTGGCGTACAACCTCGGGAACACGAAGTACCAGCTGAAGAAGTACCGAGAAGCAGCGGAGCACCTGTCGTTCGCGCTGAGGAACTGGCCGCTGGTCAAGACAGTGGCGAAGCTGAAGCCGACGGCGGAGCAGCGATTCGCGGAGTCGCGAGCGCAGGTGGGGGCGCTGAGGGTGACGGTCAGCGTGGCGGGGGCGGAAGTGCTTGTGGACGGCAAGGCCGTGGGCCGAGCACCGCTGGAAGGCGAGGTGTTCGTCGAGCCAGGTGAGCACCGGGTAGAGGCGAGGCTGGAGGGGTATGCGCCGCTGAGCCAGACGGTGAAGAGCGCCAAGGGAGAGACGGCGGACGTGGGGATGGCGCTGGTGCCGGAGAAGAGCGAGGCGCAGGCGGCGGGCGCGAAGACGGAGGGCGGGATGGGCGCGGCGGGCGTGGGGGCCGGTGGGCCGGTGATGGGGCAGCCGCCGGCGGGGCCGGTGGAGCCGCCGCCGAAGAAGAACTGGGTGCCGGTGATCGCGCTGGGGGCGGCGAGCGCGGTGGGGCTCGGCGTGGGGATCGGGATGACGGTGGCGTCGAATAATGCGAGCGGGGATGCCCACACGCAGAGCACTGCGATCATTGAGGCCGGTGCGCAGTGCGTGAGGCCTGAAGCGTCGTGGGTCGGGCCATGCGAAAAGGTGCGGAGCGATGCATCGCGTGCCGACACATTGGGGAACGTTGCACGGGTCGCATATATCGCTTCGGGCGTGCTCGCGATCGGCGCGGTGACTTATGCGCTTTGGCCGAAGTCGAAGCGCACGGAGCCGGTACTTGCTCTGCCCGTGGTGCACTCGAGTGGTGCGGGCCTGGCCGTGATGGGGGCTTGGTGATGGATTTCCGAAAGGCAAAGCACGTGCGGAACATGCGCAAAGCGCTCGGCGGGTTGACGTTCGTCTTGGCGGCAGCGGGTTGCGATAGCTTCTGGAGCCACCTCGCGGACGACTGCGAACTCCTGGTCACGTGTGAGCATTTCTATCCGTCAGGCACAGGCGGCAGTGTGCCGAACCCCGGATGCGAGGCTGATCCGACGCAGGACGCGAGCACGGTGACGGACGAGTGCGCGGTGTTCGCGAGCGCGACGGCAGAAGCCGGAGGAGATGGGACGAAGGCGAGGCCGTATGTGTCGCTCGGGGAGGCGGTGGCGAACGCGAAGGGCAAGCGGGTGCTGGCGTGCGCGAGCGGAACGTTCCCCGAGAGCGTGACGATCGAGGCTGGGGTCGAGGTGATCGGCGGCTTCGACTGCGGCGCGGGATGGGCGTGGAGCCAAGATGCGCGGAGCACGATCGAGGGGCCAGCGGATGACGTAGCGCTGACACTGTCAGAAGCCGCGAGCGGTGTGAAGGTACGGAGCTTCGCGGTTCGGGTGGCAAGCGCGACGGTGGCCGGCGGGTCGTCGATCGGCGTGGCGGTGGCGGACATCGAAGCGGAACTGGCGCAGGTGGAGGTGACCGCGGGCGATGGGATGGATGGGGAGGACGGCGCGACGCCGGCGGAGGCGCCGCAGGCGGGGGCGAGCGCACCGGAAATGACTGCTTCGAATGCATGCGACCTACCCGTTGGTGTTCAGGGTGGCAAGCCCGGCATTACGACGTGCGACGACGGCGAGACGCACGGTGGCGTCGGTGGGCTCGGTGGGATTACCGAGACCGAGGAGGGCAACGGGCAGAAGGGAACGGATGGCGCGCCGCTGCCGGAACCGAACCCGGACGAGTACGGGCTTGGTGGAGCAGGGCAGACCGTTGGCAATTGCCGACAGGGAGAGCCCGGTGCGCCTGGAACTACCGGCGACTCCGGTGTTGCCGGCAGCGGCACGACGCTGCTGACGCTGTCCGGTATCGCTGGAGGCGACGGAGCGAACGGTACAACGGGGAAGAAAGGTCAAGGGGGCGGTGGAGGCGGTGGAGCGAAAGCGGGGCTGTTCTGCAAGGTCGGCGCGGGCACCTTCGAGGGCCCCGGCGCGAGCGGAGGTGGAGGCGGCGCGGGTGGTTGCGGCGGGAAGGGGGGCGGAGGCGGCAAGGCTGGCGGGTCGAGCCTCGGGATCGTGAGCCTCGGGACGAAGCTTGCGCTGACAGAGGTGAGCATCGCGGTGGGTAAGGCGGGCAAGGGGGGCAACGGAGCCGGGGGTCGAGGCGGAGCGCTCGGCGGCAGCGGCGCAACGGGCGGAACGCCATCGTCCCTCGGCGGCTCGGCCGGCTGCGATGGCGGTCGAGGCGGTCAAGGAGGGATGGGCGGCCCCGGAGCCGGCGGCCGAGGCGGCCACGCGGTGGGCATCGCCTACGCGGCGGCGCCGGGTGCTGCGGTAACGCTGGCGAACTTCATGGTGGGCACAGCGGGCGACGGCGGAGGCACGGCGCCGGGAGGAAACGCCGGCGAGGCAGGCGTGAGCGGAGAATGTTGGGACTTCACCGGCAATGTGAGCTGCGGCCAGTGACGTGAGCAGCGCGGTGAGGGTGAGTGAGAATTGTTGATAGCTGAGCGCAATGCGGAGGAGCGACGGACGAGCGCGCTGCTCCGCGAGCAGCTGAGCTGAAGGGGAGACAAGAAATGGTTCGACGCACCCCGCGCCGGGGTGATAGGGACTCTTTTGTCGCGGAGACGCGGCACGGTGGGCTTCCCGGCGCTGACAACTTCACCACCTCCGAGTGGACTGCTCAATGCGCGGGCGGAGGGACCGTTGATCTGCTGACTTCTTCTGCGTCGGGCCGCGAGAGCGGATGTTATCCGACGGTCGCTGAAGGGAGCCCGGCAGCAGATCGCTTTTGCGCGGTGGGAGAGCTTCGAGGCGCGACCGCCGGGGGATGGACGCGCCGCCTCGCTGAACCCCGAACCGCCGTTGCAGGCGAGACCCCTCCCGTCCCGCGCGCAGCGCGGGGCGTGGGAGGGGCGGACCGCGCGCAGGCCCGTAGGGCCGAGCACGGGCCGGGGGTGGGCAGCATCCTTGTGGCCGTCCTTCTTTGCTGCATGCCAGCGCGCACTGCATGGGGCGAGGAACGCGGCTCATCGACTGCGATGGCGTCGAGGAACTCCGCGGAGGCTGAGCTTGAGTCGGCGTGGGAGCTGAACCCGACGTTCGATGTGGCGTACAACCTCGGGAACACGAAGTACCAGCTGAAGAAGTACCGAGAAGCAGCGGAGCATCTGTCGTTCGCGCTGAGGAACTGGCCGCTGGTCAAGACGGTGGCGAAGCTGAAGCCGACGGCGGAACAGCGGCTGGCGGAGTCGCGAGCGCAGGTGGGGGCGCTGAGGGTGACGGTCAGCGCGGCGGGTGCGGAAGTGCTTGTGGACGGCAAGGCCGTGGGCCGAGCGCCGCTGGACGGCGAGGTGTTCGTCGAGCCAGGTGAGCACCGGGTAGAGGCGAGGCTCGAGGGGTATGCGCCGCTGAGCCATACGGTGAAGAGCGCCAAGGGAGAGACGGCGGAAGTGGGGCTGGCGCTGGTGCCGGTGAAGAGCGAGGCGCGGGCGGCGGGCGTGAAGACGGAGGGCGGGATGGGCGCGGCGGGCGTGGGGGCCGGTGCGCCGGTGATGGGGCAGCCGCCGGCGGGGCCGGTGGAGCCGCCGCCGAAGAAGAACTGGGTGCCGGTGATCGCGCTGGGCGCGGCGAGCGCGGTGGGGCTCGGCGTGGGGATCGGGATGACGGTGGCGAGGAACAGCGCGCACGATGACGCACGCTCCAAAGGCGAAGTGATTCTTCGAGCCGGCGGAGAATGCGCGACACCCTCGGCTACGTTCGTCAAGCCGTGCCAAGAGCTTCAGAGTATCGGCTCCCGAGGCGCGACGTTGGGCGACGCTGCGCGAGTGGCCTACATCGCATCGGGAGCGCTGGCGATCGCTGCGGTGACATATGTCCTATGGTCTCGACCGAAAGCGACAACGACGGAGCGCGTTCGCGCATTGCCCCGGGTGCAGACGGGTAGTGTTGGAATCGACGTGTTGGGTGCGTGGTGAGCTCGAGCGAAGGAACAACGACCATGGGCCGAAGGTGTTGGATCGTAGCAGGCTTGGGACTCGCCACGGCAGTTTGCGGGTGCAGCGGGTTCTGGGACAATATGGATGAGGATTGCGAGCTGATGCTGACGTGCGATCACTTCGCATCCGGAGGTACTGGCGGCAATCCGCCGAACCCCGCGTGTGAGGCGGATCCGACGCAGGACGCGAGCACGGTGACGGACGAGTGCGCGGTGTTCGTGAGCGCGACGGCAAAAGCGGGGGGAGACGGGACAAAGGCGAAGCCATACGCGTCGCTCGGGGAAGCGGTCGCGAAGGCGGACGGCAAGCGGGTACTCGCGTGCACGAGCGAGCCGTTCGCCGAGAGCGTGAAGATTGAGGCAGGGATCGAGGTGATCGGGGGATTCGACTGCGAGGCGGAGTGGACGTGGAGCGTTGAGGCGCGGAGCGCGATCGAGGCGCCTGCGAACCAGATCGCGCTCACAGTGTCGGAGGCCGCGAGCGGGGCGAAGGTGCGGAGCTTCGCGATCCGCGCTGCGAGCGCGACGGAGCTGGGCGGGTCGTCGATCGGCGTGGTGGTGGCGGATGTCGAGGCGGAACTGGCGCAGGTGGATGTGACCGCGGGCGACGGGATGGCCGGCGCAAACGGCGAGACGCCGACGGCGGCGTCGCAGGCGGGGGCGAGCGCGTCGGAGATGGTGTCGGATGCGTGCGAGGTCGTCTTCGGCGGCGAGCCCGGCGTGACGATGTGCCAGGACGGCGAGACGCGCGGCGGCGCCGGTGGACTCGGCGGGACCACGGGTACCGACGAGGGCAACGGGCAGAAGGGTGCCGATGGTGTGCCGCTGCCAGACCCGAACCCAGAGAAGTATGGTCTAGGCGGTCCCGGGCAGACCGACGTCGCGGGCAACTGCCGGCGCGGTGAAGATGGCATACCAGGAACTCTTGGCGGTTCCGGCGAGGCCGGCAGTGCGACGACGCTGACGCTGGCGGGCATCACGGGTGGCGACGGTGGCAACGGCAGAATTGGGACGCGAGGTCAAGGGGGAGGTGGCGGCGGAGGCGCGAAAGCAGGGCTGTTCTGCGGGCCCGTCGCGAACCCGCTGGATGGTCCCGGCGCCAGCGGAGGCGGAGGCGGAGCCGGCGGCTGCGGAGGCAACGGCGGCGGTGGTGGGAAGGCGGGAGGGTCAAGCATCGGGATCGTGAGCCTGGGCACGAAGCTGGTGCTGACGGAGGTGACGGTCGCGGTCGGCAAGGCGGGGAAGGGTGGACAGGGCGCCAGCGGAAGACGCGGCGCTGATGGAGGTATGGGTGCGACTGGAGGTACCGCCTCGGAGAACGTGGACTCCGTCCCCGGCTGCGATGGGGGCAAAGGCGGTCGAGGCGGTCCCGGCGGTCCCGGCGGAGGCGGTCGAGGCGGCCATGCAGTCGGTATCGCGTATGCGGCGGCGCCGAGCAGTCCGGTGGAACTGAAGGACTTCACGGCGGGTACAGCGGGTGAGGGTGGCATCGGGGGCCCGGATGGCAACGCCGGCAACCCGGGGACAACGGGGGCTTGCTGGGACTTCACGGGCAGTGCGAGCTGCGGGCAGTGAAGTGAGCTGTGGCGTCGGATGAGAATTTCGTTGAGCTGAACGTAATGCGGATGAACGACTGACGAGCGCGTTGAACCGTGATCAGCTGAGCTGAAAGAGGAGACAGGAAATGATTGGGCGCACCCCGCGCCGGGGTGATAGGGACTCTTTTGTCGCGGAAACGCGGCACGGTGGACTGCCCGGCGCTGACAACTTCACCACCCTGGGGTGGACTGCCGGAGGCGCGGGCGGAAGAACCGTAGATCTGCTGACTCCTTCTGCGTCGGGCCGCGAACCCGGATGTGATCCGACGGTCGCTGAAGGCAGCCCGGCGGCAGGTCGCTTTTGCGCGGCGGGAGAGCTGCACGGTGACGTGGCGGTGGGGAGGAGGCGTGGTCGCGCTGGCACTCGAATTACGGTAGCTGCCGAGACCCCTCCCGTCCCGCGCGCAGCGCGGGACATGGGAGGGGCGGACCGCGCGCAGGCCCGCAGGGCCGAGCACGGGCCGGGGGTGGGCAGCTATCTTCTTGCGGTAGTTCTGTGCTGCGCGCCAGCGCGTGTGGGGTGGTGCGAAGAGCGCGGCACGTCGACTGCGATGGCGTCGAGGAAGTACGTGGAGGCGGAGGCCGAGCTGCAGTCGGCGTGGGAGCTGAACCCGACGTTCGACGTGGCGTACAACCTCGGGAACACGAAGTACCAGCTGAAGAAGTACCGAGAAGCAGCGGAGCATCTATCGTTCGCGCTGAGGAACTGGCCGCTGGTCAAGACGGTGGCGAAGCTGAAGCCGACGGCGGAGCAGCGGCTGGCGGAGTCGCGAGCGCAGGTGGGGGCGCTGAGGGTGACGGTCAGCGCGGCGGGGGCGGAAGTGCTCGTGGACGGCAAGGCCCTGGGGCGGGCGCCGCTGGAAGGGGAGGTGTTCGTCGAACCAGGTGAGCACCGGGTAGAGGCGAGGCTGGAGGGGTACGCGCCGGTGAGCCAGACGGTGAAGAGCGCCAAGGGAGAGACGGCGGACGTGGGGCTGGCGATGGTGGCGGAGAAGAGCGAGGCGCAGGCGGCGGGCGTGAAGACGGAGGGCGGGATGGGCGCGGCGGGCGTGGGGGTCGGTGCGCCGGTGATGGGGCAGCCGCCGGCGGGGCCGGTGGAGCCGCCGCCGAAGAAGAACTGGGTACCGGTGATCGCGCTTGGGGCGGCGAGCGCGGTGGGGCTCGGCGTGGGGATCGGGATGACGGTTGCAGGAAGCAATGTGCTCGATGACGTTCACGCGCAGAGGCAGTCGATCAGGAACGCCGGAGGGCAGTGCACGAAGCCGTCGGCGTCGTTCGTCGACGATTGCGCGGAGCTGAGCAGCGCCGGAGAGCGCGTGGACACGCTCGGGCATGTGGCAGGCGCGGCGTACGTTGCGTCGGGTGTACTGGCCGCCGCCGCGTTGACCTATGCGCTGTGGCCCCGTGGAGAGACGAGAACCGCGGGACAGCCGCGCGTGGTGGCTACAGCGCATCCGACGGGCGCTGGCGTTGTCGTGCTCGGTGCATGGTGAAGGGCTCGGAAGAGGACGCGATGAAAACGAAAGCAAGGCGCTGGGTTGCAGCGAATGTTGTGCTTGTCCTCGCTGCGAGCGGTTGTGACGTCGTGTGGAACGACGTGTCAGGGGATTGTGAGCTGATGCTCACCTGCGCGCACTTCCTGCCGACCGGCAGTGGCGGCGGACCGCCGAACCCCGGATGCGAGGCTGATCCGACGCAGGACGCGAGCACGGTGACGGACGAGTGCGCAGTGTTCGCGAGCGCGACGGCGGAGCCGGGGGGAGATGGGACGAAGGCGAGGCCGTACGTGTCTCTCGAGGAGGCAGTAGCGAAAGCGAACGGCAAGCGGGTGCTGGCGTGCGCGAGCGAGCCGTTCGCGGAGAGCGTGACGATCGAGGCTGGCGTCGAGGTGATCGGGGGCTTCGACTGCGAGGCGGAGTGGACGTGGAGCAATGAGGCGCGGAGCGCAATCGAGGCGCCTGCGAACCGGATCGCGCTCACGGTGTCCGAGGCCGCGAGCGGGGCGAAGGTGCGGAGCTTCGCGATCCGCGCGGCGAGCGCGACGGAGCGGGGCGGATCGTCGATCGGCGTGGCAGTGGCGGACGTCGAGGCGGAGCTTGCGCAGGTGGACGTGACGGCCGGCGATGGGATGGCCGGCGCGAACGGCGAAACGCCGGAGGAGGCGCCGCAAGGGGGAGCCAGCGCGCCGGCGGACGTGTCCAATGCGTGCCCATTCGTCGTCTATGGTGGTGATCCCGGTGTGACGACGTGTGGCGACGGCGAGACGCGCGGTGGCGCTGGCGGACTCGGCGGGACTACGGGTACCGACGAGGGCAATGGGCAGAAGGGTGCGGACGGTGCGCCGTTGCCAGAGCCGAACCCGAGCAACAAAGGCATCGGAGGCACGGGGCAGAATGCAGCCGATGAATGCAATGCCGGTGCAAACGGTAAGAGCGGCGATCCCGGCAGATCCGGCGAAGTGGACGGCTCGACGCAGCTTACATTGGAGGGGATCGCAGGTGGCGACGGCCGAAGCGGCATGACGGGGACGCGAGGTCAAGGGGGAGGAGGCGGCGGAGGCGCGAAAGCAGGGCGGTTCTGTGGACCCTCAGCGGACCCGATCAACGGTCCAGGCGCGAGCGGCGGGGGTGGCGGAGCCGGTGGCTGTGGCGGGAAGGGGGGCAGCGGAGGAAAGGCCGGAGGATCGAGCATCGGGATCGTGAGCCTGGGGACGAAGCTGGTGCTGACGGACGTGACCGTTGCGGTGGGCGAGGCGGGCAAGGGGGGGAATGGCGCGGCAGGTCAACTCGGCGGGTCGGGTGGAACTGGTGCTGCCGGCGGCACGGCGCCTGCGGCGCCTGCAATCCCCGGATGCAAAGGCGGGGATGGTGGCCGAGGCGGAGCTGGAGGTCCTGGCGCCGGCGGCCGAGGGGGCCACGCAGTGGGCATTGCCTACGCTGCAGCGGCGAGCGCCACGCTGGAGCTGAAGGAGTTCATGGCGGGCACGGCCGGAGATGGAGGCAGTGCTGGGCCTGGTGGATCGGAGCAGAGTACCGGTGCCCAGGGCGCGAGCGGTATTTGCTGGAACTTTGCGACGAACGAGAGCTGCGCGCAGTGAGAAAAAGGTGTTGCTGCGTGGCAATTTCGTAGAGCTCAACGGAATGCAATTGAAGGAGGAGGTGGCCTCGGTGGGCCATCGTCCGCAATCGCATACCAGGCCGAGGCGGAGAAGCGGGAAGGGTCGACGACGCTATAGCCCGGCACGTCGGGCGCTGGGGAGAGCCGGTGGAAGCAACAACGTGTCGGAGAACGCGGGCGCGGAAGGCACTGCGGCGACGGAGCAGACGTCTCCGTAAGCGACCGATGAGGTAGCGGGCGGCGTCGTCGACGGCGTCGCTCGCCGGCGCGAAGTGCGGCGAAGAAGGTGTTGGCGATCGCATGGAACGCGATCGACGGGGAGAGGTGTGTCCTGCGGGTGACCCGCGTGGCGGCAAGCGGATGCTCCGCCGGTGCTGCAGGCGACGGCGGCAACGCGACGCCGGGCGGGAACACCGGCGAACCGGGGACGAGCGGTGCGTGCTGGAACTTCGGTGGGCACGAGAGCTGTGGGCGGTGAGAGAAAAGTGGTTCTGCGTGACAATTCCGCAGTTCTCAAAGGAATGCACTCGATCGTGAGCGCCGGGGCCCCGAGAATTACGTGCTTCCGAGTGACAATTGTCTAGGGCTCAAGGCAATGCCATTGGTCGAAGATGAGGGCTACGGTCTGTGAGCAGCTGAGCTGAAGGAGAGAACAAGAAATGATTGGACGCACCTCGCGCCGGGGTGATAGGGACTCTTTTGTCGCGGAGACGCGGCACGGTGGGCTTCCCGGCGCTGACAACTTCACCACCCCCGAGTGGACTGCTCAAGGCGCGGGCGGAGGGACCGTTGATCTGCTGACTTCTTCTGCGTCGGGCCGCGAGAGCGGATGCGATCCGACGGTCGCTGAAGGGAGCCCGGCAGCAGATCGCTTTTGCGCGGCGGGAGAGCTTCGAGGCGTGCCCGTGAGGGGATGGACGCGCCGCTGCGCTGGACCCCGAACCGCCGTTGTAAACGAGACCACTCCCGTCCCGCGGGTAGCGCGGGACATGGGAGGGGCGGGCGGCGCGCAGGCGCGAAGCGCCGAGCACCGACCGGGGGTGGGCATCCTCGTGCTCATTGCTGTCGTTGTCAGCACCCCCGCGCGAACTGCGTGGTGCGAGCAGCGGGTGCGGGGGGCTATGGGAGAGACGGTCGACGCGGCGCTGGCGAAGAGCGAGGAGTCGACGGCGGCGGGAGCGACGACGGAGGGGGGTGGGAGCACGACGGGTGCGGGGGTCGTTGGGCTCGTGGCGGGGCCGCCGGCGGTGCCGATGGAACCGCGACCGCTGCCGGACAAGAGGAACTGGGTGCCGGTGATCACGCTGGGGGCCGCAAGCGCGGTGTGGCTCGGCGTGGGGATCGGGATGACGGTGGCGTCGAACAACGCGAGCGAGGATGGGCGCGCGCAAGCCAATGCAATCCTCAACGCCGGCGGTGGCTGCCCGGATGTGCCGCGCAGATACCAACAGGCGTGCTCTGAGCTTCGGACAACGGCCTTCCGCGTCGACACATTCGGGCGTGCAGCGACCGTGGCGTATACAGCATCGGGCGTGCTGGCCATCGCAGCCGCGACCTATGCGCTGTGGCCGCGTTCGGGGACCAAGGCGTCAGGCAAGGTGCGTGCTCTACCCGAAGCGCGCATCGGTTACGGGGGGATTGCGGTGCAGTGCGTATGGTGAAGAGCCGAAACGAGGTTGCAATGAAGAGGAATCGAGTTCGCGGGCAGCTGTGTTCCTTGGGGCTGGTCGTTTGCACCGTCGGTTGCGATACGGTGTGGAGCAACGTCGCGGAGGATTGCGAGGTTACCCTGTCGTGCGACCATCATCGCGGGCTGTGGGATGGCACAGGCGGCGGTGTGCCGAACCCCGAGTGTGAGGCCGATCCGACGAAGGACGCGAGCACGGTGACGGACGAGTGCGCGGTGTTCGCGAGCGCAAACGCGGCACCTGGCGGGGACGGGACAAAGGAGAAGCCGTACGCTTCGCTCGCGGAGGCGATCGCGAACGCCCACGGCAAGCGGGTGCTGGCGTGCATGAGCGGAGCGTTCGCGGAGAGCGTGACGATCGAGGCGGGCGTGGAGGTGATCGGCGGCTTCGACTGTGACGCGGCGTGGATGTGGAGCGAAGCGGCGCGGAGCGCGATCGAGGGGCCGCCGGATCAGATCGCGCTCACGCTGGGGGAGGGAGCGAACGGGGCAAAGGTGCGGAGCTTCGCGGTGCGCGCCGCGAGCACGACGAAGGCAGGCGGGTCGTCGATCGGGGTGGCGGTCGCGGACATCGGGGCGGAACTGGCGCAGGTGGAGGTGACCGCAAGCGACGGGATGGATGGCGCGGACGGCAAGATACCGATCGAACGGCCGTACACAGGGGCGAGCGGGTCGACGAATACGGCGTCGTTCGCGTGTATTATGGATGTGTCTGTCTACGGCGGCGACCCCGGCGTCACCCTCTGCGAAGACGGCGAGACCCGCGGTGGCGAAGGCGGCCTCGGCGGCATCCCAGGCATGGGTGACGACAACGGCCGGCCCGGCCAGGCCGGAACCCCCCTGCCCGACCCAATCCTCCCCGACAGCCCGGGTCTCGGCGGCATGGGCCAAACGGAGACGAGCGAATGCGAACAGGGCCAACCCGGCCGCGATGGCGCCTCCGACGCCCACGGCCGCGCCGGTCGCGCCACCACCCTCGCCCTCACGGGCATCACCGGCGGCGACGGCGCCCCCGGCATCACCGGCAAGAAAGGTCAAGGAGGCGGTGGAGGCGGCGGCGCGAAGGCGGGGTATTATTGCGGAAACCCGAGGAGCCCCGTGGAGGCTTCTGGCGCCAGCGGCGGTGGCGGCGGAGCCGGCGGCTGCGGAGGCAAAGGAGGAGGCGGCGGCCAAGCCGGCGGATCGAGCATCGGCATCCTCAGTCTGGGAACGAAGCTCGAACTGACCGAGGTGACCGTCGCCGTGGGCAAGGCGGGCAACGGAGGAAAGGGCGGACTCGGACGACCTGGCGCCAGCGGGGGCAGTGGCGGGACCGCAGGTGACGCTGGCCCTCTTGGTGGCTCCGGATGTGATGGTGGTCGTGGCGGCACGGGCGGCCGCGGCGGTCTTGGCGGCGGCGGTCGAGGCGGCCATGCGGTGGGAATCGCCTACGCCGCTGCGCCGAGCGCGGCGGTGGAGCTGAAGGACTTCAAAAAGGGGGCGGCGGGCGACGGCGGGCAGCTCGGGTTCGGCGACAACGCCGGCATGCCCGGTGTGAGCGCCGCGTGCTGGAGCTTCGGTGGAAACGAGAGCTGCGGGCAGTGAGAAAAAAAGTGCTGTTGCGTGATAATCCCGAGGGGCTCAACGTAATGCGACTGGTTGAATCACGAGCGCTGCGTCTTGTGAGCAGCTGAGCTGAAGGAGACACAAAGAATATGAGTGGACGTGCCCCGTGCTGCGGTGGTAGGGAGTGGTCCGTCGCGGAGACGCGACACGGTGGGCTGCCAGGCGCTTACAACCGCACCACCATCGCGTGGATTGCCCAGGGCGCGGGCGGAGGGACCGTTGATCTGCTGAAACCTTCTGCGTCGGGCCGCGAGCGTGGATGTTATCCAACGGTCGCTGAAGGCAGTCCGTCAGTAGATCACTTTCTTGCGGCGGGAGAGCTGCGATGTGTAGCGCCGGGGCAGAGGCGTGATGGCGCTGGGCTCCGAACCGCGATCGCCGTCGAGACCCCTCCCGTCCTCGCGTACGGGGCGACGCGGTGCGGCAGCAAGGGCAGACCACGCTGCAATCCGGCACGCCGGGCGCCCGGGGCCCCGGCCGCAGCAACAACGTTGCCGACAACGCGGGCGCAGCAGGCACGGCGGCGGCGGAGCAGGAGTTTCCATAAGTGAGCGACGACGTGGCGGGCGGCCTCGTCGCTGGTGCCGCCTGCCGCCGTGAAGCGTGGCGGCAGGCGACCCCGACGATCGCGCGACGCGCGATCGAGCGTGCGAGGCGCCTCCCGCAGGCGACATGTACGGCGGCGAGCTGCGCCCGCCGGCTGCTGCCACCGGCGAGCGGTGGAGAAAGTGAGGAC
Organism: Sorangium aterium; assembly: GCF_028368935.1. Classification (NCBI taxonomy): domain Bacteria; kingdom Pseudomonadati; phylum Myxococcota; order Polyangiales; family Polyangiaceae; genus Sorangium; species Sorangium atrum. The sequence goes on from NZ_JAQNDK010000002.1 coordinate 2,271,341, forward strand.
GACCGTACGATCTTGTGACGACCCGGCCTGGCTGCGCGTAAGTAGTCGAAAGATATCGATTTCTGGACGAAAACGCTTGGCGAGCTCTTTCGTGGCCGGCAGTATGCGCGCCGCTCGATCCAAGGAGCGCCCTGCCGATGCGCCGGAATTCCAGTGGAAACTATGTCCCTCTCTCCGGAAGACGCCCCAGCCCGAGCGGGATGGGGGAGTGGGAGCGGATGTGGGTGCGCAGGCTGGGTCTCGAGGATGTGGAGTGGGACCCGGAGCTGCACTGCGAGCACTGCATCGCGAAGCGAGCGGCCTGGGAAGCGGTGATGGAGGAACTTGCATCACGGTCGGGGAACCGACCGAAGCTGCGGCTGAGCCCTGGATGGGAGAAGATCCCGCCGAGGGCGGGCAGGCGAAGCAGGCGGAGCAAGGGCCGCTGCAGGCGGCTGCTGCTGAAGATGGTGCGACTGGCGCGTCTCGTGCGCGAGGATTTTTGAGCGCTTGAGCGAAAGGTCCCGTCGCGAGCTCCCAGCTCGGGCGAGCAGCCGCTGACGGCGTGACCTCGCCGAGGGCGCACGGCGGCGGCGCGGCGCGCCGGGTGACAGAACAGGAGACCGGCGCACCGCGAGCGTGGTGCGCGCTGACTCGGCTCGTCCTTGCGGCGAGCGTGCGAGGTGGAGGATGGTGCGTCCAACGCTCGCCATCGAGGCAGGGGCGGATGCCCTTGTGTCGAGGCGTCGTGCGAGCAACGAGGAGCGCTCTGGTGAGTTGCCTTGCCTGGGCCTCTTCCTGGTCACGGGCCGGCTTGGCGGAGAGATCGTCTCCCGCACGGCGATCGAGATGGTGCATCCCCCTGTCGAGGCAGGCAGCGTGGACGACCCTGGCGCTGGTGAGATGATCGCGCCGCAGTGTCGGGACGAAGTGCGGCTCACGATGAGCCCGCGTCGAACAGGCCGCGCCGAGGACGAGCGTCTGCAGCCGGGACCGAGCGGCGTGCAGGTGACCTTCGCCGGTGTACTGCTCGCACCAGGGGCGGCGTACATCGTCTACGCAGGCGATATGCACATCTACCGGTTCCGTGGGGGGAAGCTGGAGGCGCGACCGCGTGATGTTGCGGCGGTCGACGGCGGGGCGTTGGACGGATCCATCCCGCTGGACGCCCCAGCCATGCTGGTGCAACACGCCGGCGCGGCCGCACGCGCGCTCGGCTGCGACGCAGCGGTGGAGATGACGGCCCAGGTCGAGAACACGGCGCCGGGCGACATTTTCCTCGCGTGCTCGGGGGACCTCTGGGGCTCGGTGTCCGAGCAGCGCATCGCCGGCATCCTCGCAGCGCACCGCGAGCTGCGGCTGGCGGCGAGCCTGCTGATGGACTGCGCTCATGAGAACGGCGAGGTCGAGCAGGCAATGTGCGTCCTGGCCCGTGTGGCAGGGTCTGTGGGTTGACTTCGTAAGGAGGAGCGACGCAGACGCGCCGGAGCGCAGCGAGGCTGTGGCGAGGCGACCCCTCCCGTCCCGCGCGGAGCGCGGGACTTGGGAGGGGCGGACCGCGCGCAGGCCCGCAGGGCCGAGCACGGGCCGGGGGTGGGCAGCATTCCTGGGGGCGAAGGTGGCGGCGCGATGGGCGGGGCGGCGATCTTCCCGGGAGCCATGCCGGGCGCCGGAGCGAGCGGAGGCAGCGGCGGACCCCGCGGCTGCGGCGGGCTGCCCGGGCAGGGCGGCGGAGCAGGCCTCTCCGTGAGCAAGCGATACGGCAGCGGCGGCGAGCAGAGCCCGCTGGACTGCTGGTGGCGGGGAGCGCTGTAGAAAAAATGAGATGTGGTATGATTTCGTGGCAATTTCGGAGAGCTGAACGTAACTCGGTAAAACGGTAACGATGATTCGAAGAAACCCCTTGGCGAGCTCATTCGTTGCCGGCAGAATGGGCACCGCCCGAATTCAAGGAGCCCCATGCCGAAGCGCCGAAGGTCCCGCGGAGACGACCCCCCTCCCTCTGGTAAGCGCCCCAGCTTGAGCAAGATGGGGGAGTGGGAGCGGATGTGGGTACGGAGGCTGGGTCTCGAAGACATCGACTGGGATCCCGAGAAGTATTGTATGCACTGCATCGCGGAGCGGGCGGCTCGCGAAGAGGCGGCGGCGGAGGAGCTCGCGCCGCCGTCAGGGCCCAGACTGCCCGCGTCGCAGAGCCTCTTGTGGGCCAAGAACCCACGCCCGGTAGGTGGTCCCAAAGAGCGCAGCAAGCGCCGCCCCAGACTGATGCTCGTGCCCTCGGTACACCGCAAAGGCGAGGATTCTTGAGCGAGAGGCCCCTTCGCGAGGGGGCTGGATCGAGCGAGTCGACCAGAGGGTATGGGGGACGCTGGCTCTGATGTGCTCTCCGGGAATCTGTCGTGTTGTGTCGGAACACCGCATCTCCGGCATCCTCGCTGCGCATCGCGAGTCGCTGCGCGCGGCGCGCCACCTGTGCTGCGCGCGGCGTGCCATGTGCGCGAGTCGCGCCTTCGGATGGATGGACTGCGCTCATGAGCTCACGCCGCGATCCCGAGCGCGCACCGCGCGCCCTGGCGCGCGGCGGCGACGGCCGAGGCGCTCCGCCATGAGCACGAGCGGCCCGAGCGTGCGCCCACGCCTCGCGCAGGCCCACGCCGGCGCGCCGCTCTCCCCGGCCCCGCTGGCCTCCCGCCCGAACGCCTGGCCGCAGCGCCGTCGCACGCAGGAAGCGCACCACGGCCTACCTCCGTGCGCCCCGCTCCTGCTACCCTCCGGGCCGTGGCGATAACGACCGATTTCCTCGTCATCGGCAGCGGTGTGGCTGGGCTGACCTTCGCGCTCGAGGCGGCCGAGCACGGCGAGGTGATCATCGTCACCAAGCGCGCGCGTGACGAATCCAACACGAAGTACGCTCAGGGCGGCATCGCCGCGGCCTTCGCCCCGGACGACTCCCCCGAGGCGCACATCGCCGACACGCTCGAGGCGGGGGCGGGGCTCTGTCACGAGGTGGTCGTCGAGATCTGCGCGCGGGAGGGGCCCGAGCGGGTGCGTGAGCTCATCGCGCGGGGCGCCCAGTTCGACCACGAGAACGGCCAGGTGCGCCTCGGGCGCGAGGGAGGGCACTCCGCGCGGCGGATCGTGCACGCCGCCGACGCCACCGGCCTCGAGATCGAGCGCGCGCTCCTCGAGCAGGCCCGGCAGAACCCGAACATCCGCTTCGCCGAGCACCACACGGCGATCGACCTCATCCCGCTCTCCCGGTTCGGCGGGCCGGACATCTGCGCCGGCGCCTACGTGCTCGACGAGACCGACGCCGCGCTGAACGGGCCGCGGCCGCGCGACTCGGAGCGGCCGGCGCCCAGGCACCGGCCAGCCTCGAAGCCGCACGTCGTCGAGACGTACCTCGCGCGGGCGACCGTGCTCGCGACCGGCGGCGCAGGCAAGGTCTACCTCTACACGACGAACCCCGACGTCGCGACGGGCGACGGCGTCGCCATGGCCTACCGGGCAGGCGCCGAGATCGCGAACATGGAGTTCTACCAGTTCCACCCGACGTGCCTGTTCCACCCGGAGGCAAAGAGCTTCCTCGTCAGCGAGGCGCTGCGCGGCGAGGGCGCCATCCTCCGGCTGCCGGACGGGACGGCCTTCATGGCCAGCCACGATCCGCGCAAGGACCTCGCGCCGCGCGACATCGTGGCGCGGGCCATCGACTTCGAGATGAAGCGGACCGGCTCGGACTACGTGCTGCTCGACATCACCCACCGGCCGGCGAGCTTCGTCCGCGAGCACTTCCCGACCATCCACGCGCAGTGCCTCCGCTACGGCATCGACATCACCGTGCAGCCGATCCCCGTCGTGCCGGCCGCCCACTACATGTGCGGCGGGATCACCACCGACCTCTACGGCAGGACGACGATCCCCGGGCTGTGGGCGATCGGCGAGTGCACGTGCACGGGGCTGCACGGCGCGAACCGGCTCGCCTCGAACTCGCTGCTCGAGGGGCTCGTCTTCGGCCACCGCGCGGCCGCGCGCCTCGGCACCCAGATCGCCGAGCTCCGGCAGAGCGCGTTCCCCGATGTGCCCGAGTGGCAGGTCGGCAACGCGGTCGCCAGCGACGAGGAGGTCGTCGTCGCCCACAACTGGGACGAGCTGCGCCGCACCATGTGGAACTACGTCGGCATCGTCCGGTCCGACGCCCGCCTCCGGCGCGCCGCCCGGCGGATCTCGCTGCTCCAGGAGGAGATCCGCGAGTACTACTGGAAGCACCTGGTCACCCGGGATCTGCTCGAGCTGCGGAACATCGCCACCGTGGCCGAGCTCATCGTCGGCTGCGCCTCCGCCCGGCACGAGAGCCGGGGGCTGCACACGACGATCGACTACCCGGAGACGAACGATCGCCTCGGCACGGACACGGTCGTGAAGCGCGGCGTCCTGCCTTATCTGCGAGGTCGATGAGCGATCTGCACGGCACCCCCGACCCTCCGCCGAGCGGCGGAGGGCCCGGTCCGCTCGTCCGGCGAGGCGGCGAGGAGCGACCGATGTCGATCCCCGGCGCCATCGGCTGGACCGTGGGCGTCACCGCGCTGTTCCTGTTCCTGCTCGGCCTGATCTCCTCCTTCCGGATGGAGCCGGCGCTCGACGGCGCGGGCTCGTTCCGGCCGGCGCCGAAGCTCGACGTCATCGGCAGCTTCGCGTGCCAGGCCGCCGCGTACCTGTTCGGGCTCTTCGGCGTGCTCCAGGTGCACGCGCCCCGCGCGTCGATCCGGCAGTTCCTCGGCCTGCGCAGGACGCACGTGGCGTTCTACCCGCTCGCGATCGCGCTCGGCTTCGCGCTCGAGGGGCCCATCGCAGCGCTCTACACGGCGATCGAGGCGCGCTGGCCGTCGGGGATCGACGACGCCGAGCTCGTCCGGGTCTTCGTCGACGCGAGCGCGCCCGAGCGGGCCGCGCTCGGCCTCATCTTCATCGTGCTGGGCCCCGCGCTGGAGGAGATCTTCTTCCGGGGAGCGCTCGCCCGCCCGCTGCGCTGGACGCACCGCGCCCCGCTCGTCATCGCGATCACGGCCGCGCTCTTCGCGGCGGCCCACGTCGGGTGGCAGAAGTTCCTGCCGATCGGGATCTTCGGCGTGGCCCTCGGCGTCCTCCGCGTCGCGAGCGGCTCGCTCTTGCCGTCCATCCTCCTCCACGGCACCTACAACGCCATCCAGTGCTTCACGCTCCTCTCCGCGGCGCGCGCGGGGGCCGTCGACGACGCGTCCTCGGCTGCCGGCGCCGCGGCGAGCCCCGTGTGGCTCGTGGCGGTGAGCTCCGCCTCTGCGCTCTTGTTGACCGCGCTCGCCTTCGTCCTCGGCCATCGCGCCGAGGGGGCGGCCCGCGCGAGGGAAAAGGACCTCTCATGATGCCGGCTTTCGGGAGCCAGGGCGGCGGCGAGAGCCGAGCCGCGCAGATCGCAGCGGGGGACGGCGAGGGCCGCGCCGCCGGGGCCGTGGACGCGAGCGGCGAGGGCCGCGCCGCCCCGCGCGCGGGGGCGAAGCGGGCGCGCGTCAGCCTCTGCCTGCCGGGGGGCGGCCTGACGGGCGCGCTCTACCAGATCGGCGCGCTCGCGGCGCTCGAGGACGGGGTCGAGGGGATCGACAACCAGAGCTTCTCGCTCTACCTCGGGCACGGCAGCGGCGCCGCGGTCGCCGCGGCCCTGGCGGGCGGCATCCCGATCGAGCGGCTCTACCGCGCCCTGCTCGATCCGGTCGACAACTTCTTCCCGCTGGAGCGCAGCCACCTCCTCCACATCGACGCCGGCGAGTGGCGGCGCGCGCTCAGCACCAGCCTGGTCGCGCTCCGCCACGCGATCGTCCGGCTCACGACCCGGGGCGACGCGACCCCGAACGCGCCGGCGCAGCAGTACCTGTTCGAGCAGCTCGATCGCTTCAACGACTCGCTCCCTGCGGGGCTCTTCCAGCTCGATCGGTACGAGCGGTTCCTCGCCGAGTTCTTCCTGAGGCGCGGCATCCCGAACTCGTTCCGCGCGATGCCGCGGACGCTGCGCATCCCGGCGCACGACCTCGACTCGGGCGAGCGCGTCATCTTCGGCGCCGAGGGGTTCGACCATGTCCCCGTGTCGCTCGCATGCGCGGCGTCGCTCGCGCTCCCGCTGTTCTTCTCGCCGGTGCGCGTCGAGCACCGCCACTACCTCGACGGCGGGCTGGGCCACGTGGCGCACCTCGATCTCGCGCAGGCCGCCGGCGTCGAGCTCACGATCGTCGTGAGCCCGCTCGTGCCCGTCTCCACCGCGCACCGCCCCGTCCCGACAGGGCACGGCGTGCGCGAGAGCGTGCGCGACAAGGGCATGCTCTGGATCTTCAACCAGGCGATGCGGATCGGCGCGCACGCCCGGCTCCACCAGGCGGTGGGGCGCGCGCTCGCCGAGGGCAAGATGCAGGTCCTCGTGCTCGAGCCCGCGCGGAACGACGCGCTGCTGTTCCTCCACAACCCCGCCAACCTGCGCGCGCGGCGTGCCATCCTGGAGTACGCCTACCGGACGACGCGCGAGCGCATCGCGGTCTGGATGGAAAAGAACCGCGCGGTGGTCGAGGCGATGGGGTGGCACGAGGCCCGCGCCTCGGGCGGGTCGACGGGCTGAGGCGGATCGGCCGCGCGAGGGGCTGGTGAGCCGGCCGAGGGCGCATCGGCGAGCCGAGGGCCCGCTCGGACGGCGAGATCAGCTGGCGAGCGATGAGAACCGGGCGATCGTCAGCTCGTCGGGCGGGATGCTGATGCGGGCGCGCGGGATGGCGACGCCGTGGAGGTAGCGCCAGCCCTCGCCGTCGTGGAGGAAATCGGACAGCTCGACGAACGAGCGATCCACGCCGGCCTCGAAGATCTTGGCGAGGAACAGCACCGACGCCGAGTCGCCGCTCTGCAGGCTGTCGAGGATCTGGAGGCCCCGGTACCGGTGGTGGTGGATCGTCACCTTCAGCTCGCGGAGCACCTGGTCCCTGTCGCGCCCGCGGTCGATGTGGCCCATGTGCAGCGTCCGCCAGAGGTAGGCGGTGTCTCCGACCGCGAACGCGGCGTACCGCGAGCGCATCAGCGTCACGGCGTCGGGCGCCTCGCGATCGCCCAGATGGCAGGGGGCGCAACACTCGCGGTACGAGCGCCCCGAGCCGCACGGGCACGGGCGGGAGAGGGTCCCCGTACCAGGACGAACATCTCGGGTCATGGGCGTTCTCTACACGGGTTCGTGCGCCGTTGCAGCGCCCTGGGCGCGTCGAGGTGGGCGCGGCGGGTGTGCGGCAGAACGGCGCGGCACGGCATGGCGCCGTCCACGGACGACCCGCGCGCGTCCCTGAGCGAAGCCTCTTGCGGGGCGCCGGCGAGGACGGTAAGGCGGGCGGGAAGTATGCCCGCAGCGCGCGCTCACGCGGCGGCCCTCCTCCTGGCCCTCGCCCTGGTTCTGGGGGGCTGCAAGCGCCAATACGCCATCGGCGATCACGTCCTCGTGACGTGGGAAGGGAACGTCTACCCGGCCGAGGTCATCGAGGTCCTGGGTCCGACGAAGTTCAAGATCCACTACCAGGGCTACGATGACATCTGGGATGAAGTTGTACCTCGCGAACGGATCCGCGGCCTCGTCGAGGGCAACGTCGTCAACCCGCCGCCGCCGCCGAAGGTCCGGAGCAAGGGGCTGCAGGCATCGCAGACGAACGTCTACAAGATCGGCGACAGGGTCCGCGTCGAGTGGCACGGGCAGATGTACCCGGCGGTCGTCACCGGCATCGTCGGTCAAGAGCGCTACCGCATCCACTACGACGGCTACGGATCGGAGTGGGACGAGACGGTCGGGCTTTCCAGGATTCAGGCCAAGTAGCGTGAAATGTTCATGCGCGGTCATTTTCCCCCTGGCGCTGGCCATGGGGCCGAATTAAGAGCCGCGCCGAATTTCTGACTGGGCGATCGCAAGAGTGCGCCGCCTGGCTGACGTTCGATGCGTGCCGCACGCCCTCCACGGGCACGCCCTCACGGGTGCGCGGCGGGGAGCCTTCTGTGATCAGCGAACTGTCCAAGCTGCGCAACATCGGGATCAGCGCCCACATCGATTCGGGCAAGACAACGCTGACCGAGCGTATCCTCTTCTACACCAAGCGGATCCACGCCATCCACGACGTCAAGGGCAAGGACGGCGTCGGCGCGAAGATGGACTCGATGGATCTCGAGCGCGAGCGCGGGATCACCATCCAGTCCGCGGCCACGCACTGCTTCTGGAACGGGCACCAGATCAACGTGATCGACACGCCCGGCCACGTGGACTTCACGATCGAGGTCGAGCGCGCGATGCGCGTGCTCGACGGGGCGATCCTGGTCCTCTGCGCCGTCGCCGGCGTGCAGAGCCAGTCGCTCACGGTCGACCGCCAGATGCGCCGCTACGGCGTCCCGCGCATCGCGTTCGTGAACAAGTGCGACCGCGCCGGCGCGAACCCGCTGCGGGTCCGCGCGCAGCTGCGCGAGAAGCTCAACCTGAACCCGGTCCTGCTGCAGCTGCCGATCGGGCTCGAGGACAAGTTCGAGGGGGTCGTCGACCTCATCGCGATGAAGTCCTACCGGTTCGAGGGGGCGAACGGCGAGAAGATCATCGTCGGCGAGATCCCGGCCGAGATGGCCGACGAGGTGAAGACGGCGCGCGAGGAGATGCTCGACGCGCTCTCGATGTACTCCGACGAGCTCACCGAGGCGATCCTCGAGGAGCGCGTCACCGAGGAGCTCCTCCAGAAGGCGATCCGCGACGCGACCGTGAAGCTCCAGATCGTCCCGGTGATGATGGGGTCGGCCTACAAGAACAAGGCGGTGCAGGTCCTGCTCGACGGCGTGACCCGTTACCTGCCGACGCCCGCCGACATCACGAACAAGGCCGTGGATCTCGACAAGGACGAGGCCGAGGTCGTCCTGTCGAGCGACTCGGAGAAGCCGCTCGTGATGCTCGCGTTCAAGCTCGAGGACGGCCGCTTCGGCCAGCTCACGTACCTGCGGGTCTACCAGGGCAACCTGGCCCGCGGGGGCGAGATCACGAACACCCGCACGGGCAAGCGCCACAAGGTCGGCCGGCTCGTCCGCATGCACGCGGACGAAATGGAGGACATCGACTCCGCGGGCGCGGGCGACATCGTCGCGATGTTCGGCATCGACTGCAACTCCGGCGACACCTTCACGGACGGGACCCTGAGCGTCGCGATGACGTCGATGCACGTGCCCGAGCCCGTCATCTCGCTCACCGTGACGCCCAAGGACAACAAGGCCCAGGCGAACATGTCGAAGGCGCTGCGCCGCTTCACGAAGGAAGACCCGACCTTCCGCGTCGGGGCCGATCCGGAGAGCGGCGAGACGATCATTCAGGGCATGGGCGAGCTCCACCTGGACGTCTACATCGAGCGCATGAAGCGCGAGTACGCGGCCGAGGTGGTCACGAGCCCGCCGCGCGTCGCGTACCGCGAGACGATCACGCGCCGCGTGGACTTCAACTACACGCACAAGAAGCAGACCGGCGGCTCCGGCCAGTACGGCAAGGTCGGCGGCTTCATCGAGCCGTGGACGGAGGCGCCGTTCCGGTTCGACGACCAGGTCGTCGGCGGCGCGATCCCGCGCGAGTTCATCCCGGCGGTCGAGAAGGGCTTCGTGTCGATGCTCGCCAAGGGGCAGCTCATCGGCGCGCCCGTCACGGGCGTGTCGGTCACGCTGAACGACGGCGCGGCCCACGCGGTCGACTCGTCCGACATCGCCTTCCAGGAGGCCGCGCGCGGCGCCTGGCGCGAGACGTACCCCAAGGCCGGCCCGCAGATCCTGGAGCCGCTGATGAAGGTCGCCTGCGAGGGTCCGAGCGAGTACCAGGGCGGCATCGTCGGCATCCTCATGCAGCGGCGCGGCATCATCGTGGGTTCGACCGAGGCAGACGGCTTCTGCCGCGTCGAGGCGGAGGTGCCGCTCTCCGACATGTTCGGCTTCTCGACGGTCCTCCGCTCCGCCACCCAGGGCAAAGCCGAGTTCACGATGGAGTTCTCGCGCTATGCTCCTCTTCCGGCGGCGCTTGGTGAGGAGCTCATCAAGAAATACCGGGAAGAGCAGGCGAAGAAGGCCAAGTGAGGGGGTCGGCATGTACCGCAAAGAGGTAAACGAGCGGAGCCCCATGCGGGTCTTCGAGGGGTCGATGCACGGCGGGCTGGGTCGCGGCAACGTCGGCGTCATCGTCTCCCGGCCCGGCGTGGGCAAGACGGCGTTGCTCGTGCAGATCGCGCTCGACGATCTGCTCCGGGACCGCCGGGTGCTCCACATCTCGCACGAGAACGCGGTCGATCACGTCCGCGCGTACTACGACGAGATCTTCCACGATCTCGCGCAGTCGATGCGGCTCGAGGAGCCGGAGGCCGTCCGGCTCGAGGTCGAGCGGCACCGGCAGATCTACTCGCACCTCGGCCACGTGAAGGCGTCGGCCGACGCGCCCGAAGAAGCGGCGCGCCTGTGGGTCGAGAAGATGCTCGAGACGGTGGCGTTCGCGCGCGGCGTCGCCCACTTCGAGCCCGACGTGATCATCGTCGACGGCTTCGACGTGGCGGTCGCGTCGGAGCAGGCGATGGAGGCGCTCGGGCGGCTCGCGAAGGAGCGCTCCGCCGAGGTCTGGGTCGCGGCCCAGGTCGACGAGGCGGGCCCTCCGGGCAAGCTCCCGGCCGCGCTCCAGAGCGTCGAGCGCCACCTCAGCGTGGTCGTCTACCTGCAGCCGGAGCGCGACGTGGTCCGCCTGCGGCTGCTGAAGGACCACGGCAACAAGGACCTCGCCGATCTCCACCTGCGCCTCGACCCCCACTCGATGCGCGTCATCGACGAGGACGTGCGCCCCCCCTCGGAGCGGCCGAGGGACCCGCGGAGCTTCCGCCTGCACTCGGGCGGCGCCAAGGGGGCCGAGGCCGAGTTCGGCGCGTGTGCCGAGCGGTACGGGGTGCAGGAGCTGAACTACAGCTTCGAGGGCCACCGGCTCCTCGAGCGCCAGCGCGGCGTGGTCGTGCTGGGGGACGACGAGCTGCGCAAGGGCGACTTCAGCCTCGTCTACGTGTCGCGGCGCCTCGGCCGCGTGCTGAGCGAGATCCCGCTCGTGCGCAACATCCTCCAGACGATCTGGCACCAGATCAACGCGGCCAGCCAGGTCTTCGTCGTGGGGACGCTCCAGGAGGACGGCACCGTGCGCGGCGGCACCGGCTGGGGCGCGGAGCTCGCGCGCCTCTGGAAGAAGCAGCTGTTCGTCTACGATCAGGAGAAGCGCGGCTGGTTCCGCTGGAGCGGCTCGGCCTGGGAGATGGCGCGGCAGCCGTGCATCGCCAGCGAGAACTTCGCCGGCATCGGCACGCAGGATCTCAACGACGCCGGCCGCGACGCGATCCGCGACCTCTTCGCGCGGAGCTTCGGCGAGCCTGGCTGAGCGCCGATCGCAGGGGCGCCCTCCGCCGCGAACGCGGCCGCGGGGGCGCCTCGCTGCGGCGCGCAGCAGGCCGGCGTGAAGCGGGCCTGCTGCGCCGAGCCGCTCAGGCCGTGTGCTTCTGGATCAGCTGGGCGAGGCGCGGGACCGCTTCCTCGACGTTCTTCTTCGCCGAGCCGCGCAGCTTCTCGTAGGTGCCGCGCACGACGCTGCTCGACGACGACTTCGCCTTCTCGTCGGTGATGCTGAGGAGCGCATCGGCGATCCGCGAGCGGTTCGACGTGAAGAAGGAGCTCGGGTTCCCGCCGCTCGAGGCCTCGGTCCAGATGGGATCGAGCTTCTTGGCGAACTCGGGCAGGAGCTTCTCGACCACCTGCTGGATGAAGCCGGGCTTGATGCCCTTCACGGCCGCGTAGCCGGCCTTGACCGCCAGGCCGGAGAGTCCGCTCTTCGAAGCCACCTCCTCGTCGACCAGCGTGCAACAGTCGGCGACGACCTTGGATTTCTTGTTCGCATCGAGCAGCGTTTCGCTGAGACCCATTCTCGAACTCCTCCGGGCGCTTCGGAGACCGGTCGCGGCCCCCAGACCCATGTCAGCATGACCCCCGGCAGGGAGCCGCGACCCCGTCGAGCGGACAGGTGGTCCGCTCCCGACCACACCGAAGCGCGGCTCTTACCACAGCAGCCCGAAGGCCGGCATCGCAAGCGCCCACCCGGGAAACCGTCGGTCCAGGACGGCTCTCGTCCGACGTCGGCCGTCCTGGATGGCAATGCAACGCCGTCTCGCGCTCGATTCTCGGAAATGCCGCGCGGAGACCACATGCATGGCCGCCCCTCGCGCGCCATACTCAAGATGTAATTTGAATCACAGTTTGGCGTGGCGGGCGCTCGCCGCTGTCGTGTTGCGAGGCCTGCGGGGGGCTCATGGACGTTACCTGCGAAATCTGCGGAATCGTCACCACGGTGTCGAGCGACGCGCGCGGCGGGGCTGCGCTCGAGTGCAGCGTCTGCGGCGGTGCGATGCTCCGTGCGCACGGGAGGGGCGCGGCCTCGCCGCCGGCGGGAGGCGCCGGCCATCGATCGAGCCGGCCTCCTCCGCCGCTCCGGCGATCGAGCGCGCCCTCGGTGCCACGGAGCGACGATGACCCGACGATGATGGACCTCCGGTCGCTCGCGCTGAAGTCGTTCATCGCGACGCTTCCCGCCGCGACGACGACGTCGAGCGCGTCCACGGCGAGCTCGGTCGGGCCGGGCAGCGGCCCGGTCGCCCCGGCGGCGGTGGGCCTGACGACGCCGCAGGCGAGCCGGGGCGCGGAGTCGATCGCGTCGATCGCGTCGACCGCGTTCGCGGGCACGCCGCCGGTCGGGGTCGATGCGCCGAGCGTGAGCGATGTGATGGGCGTCCACGACGCGCTCGTGCCTGTCGCGGTGCCCTTGCGGGCGCGATCACGAGCCCGCGTGCGCGTCCTCGCGGCGGCGACCGTGGTCGGCGCCCTGGTGATCGCCGTCGGGCTCACGCTGATCGTCGGCGGAATGTCGCGCGCGCCGGGGGATGACGTGCCGCCTGCAGCGCAGCGCGGCGTGTCCCGGGCCGGGGAGATCGCGCGGGAGGTGAGCGTGCCGGTCGCGGCGCCTGGCCCTCGGAGGAGGGCGCTGCGCGGGCCCGACGCGCGCGCGCCAGCGGCCGACGACGACGACGCCAGCGCCGCCGAGCCCGTCCCGGCGCCGCAGGCGCGCGCCGCACCGGAGACGGGCGCGCGCGAGGCCTCCGGGGCGGGGGTGCGCCCGCCCGCCGCGTCGGGGGCGCGCGCCCGGCCGGAGCGTCAGCCTTCACCTCCGCCCGCGTCCGAGGAGGTGTCGCGGCCCCAGCCGCCGGTGTCGCTCACCGACGCGATGGCCGCCGCTGTCGCCGACACGCCGGCTCCCGCCGCTGCGGAGACGCAGCCCCAGGCCGACACCGGCGAGGAATAACCCGCGCCGAGGGCGCGCGCGCTCGGCGAGCGTCAGCGCTGCGCTCTGCGGCGCCGTCGCGTGCGGCCGGCCGCGGCCACGGCCGCCGCGAGCGCCGAGGGCGCGGCGTCACGGCCGCTGCTCGCGAGGCGGCAGCCGCATCCGGCGTCCTCCCGGAGATCGCCGCTGCTGCCGCCGCCGCCGTTGCTGTCGTTGTCGCTACCGCCGGCGGCGTCCGCTCCGGCGGCGCCCGCTCCGGCGGCGCCCACGCCGCCGGCGCCCACGCCGCCGGCGCCGCTGCTCGAGGGGCCGCCGCCGCCGCTGCCGCTCGCGGCGCTCTCCTCGAAGTACGCGCCGCAGGCCGGGCCGACGACGAGCCCGTCGCGCGCCGCGAGCGCGAGCGCGTAGACGCCCGCGCCGAACCCCACCATGGGCGCGTTGAACTTGTAGGTGCCGCGGATCTCGTCGTAGGTCTCCGCGATCGCGAGGTAGTTCGCGGCCGACTGATCGAGCACCCACCGGAGCAGCCGGTCCGAGCGCGCGACGTCCCCCATGAGCCGCGCCGCGACAGCGCCGCGCAGGTCGGTCACGACCCACTCGGCGCTGTCGTACTCGCTGCCCCAGGGGCTCAGGTCGTCCGCGCCGGCGTGATCGGTGCGATCGTCGTTCCGGGACCACCCGGCGCCCGCGGGGACGCGCAGGTGCTCGTCGAGCCCGGCGAGCGTGGCGGCGGCGATGCGCCCCTGCGGATCGAACAGGCCCATCGCGATCCCCTCGAGCACCGCCGCGTCCCAGTAGCCCGAGCCCGACGTGAGCTCCTCCAGGTTCGCGGCGAGCGCGCCCGAGGCGTCCGTGAGCCGTGCGGCGATCGCGGCGCGCAGCCGCTCCGCTGCGCCGCGGTACCCCGCGGCCCGTTCCGCCTCGCCTCGCCGCTCCGCGATGGCCGCCGCGTCGCACAGGCCGCGCGCCGCGGTGATGCTCGTGTACGCGAAGGACCGCTCGCGCCCCTTCCAGTGGGTCTCCCAGATCGACGAGTCCTTCCGGACGAGCCCCGTGTCCGGATCGATGAGCGCGACGAGGGCGTCCGCGACCTTCGTCGACGCGGCGGCCCAGCGCTCGTCCACGAAGCCCGTATCCCCGGTGAGCTCCTCGTACTGGCGCAGCGCCCAGAGGAACAGGCCGAACCCGTCGAACTCCAGGTTCGGGCCGAAGTCGTTGAAGTCGGTCTCCTCGACCCCGAAGCCGTGGTAGCGCACCAGGCTGATCTGGTACGGCGGCATGTCGTACGACGCGAGCTCGCTCCAGCCCTGGAAGCGCCCTGCCTCCGCGTCGAGGTAGAACCGCAGCGCGTCGCGCGCCTCCGCCTGCATGCCGAGGGCGGCCATCGCGACGGTCGCGTACGCGCCGTCGCGGATCCAGGCGACGGTCCACTCGCCCGGCGGGAGGCTCGCGAGGACGGCGCCGTGGCCGCGGTGGGCGATGGTGGCCGGCAGCGTGGCCGGCGCGCCGCCGAGCGTCGTGCCGAAGCGCGTGGCGCGCGGCTCGGAGTCCCGCGTCAGGTGCTCGCGCAGGAAGGCGTGGCTCTCGCGGGACTGCGCCATCCGGAGCATGACGGCCGACTGCCGGAGCAAGGCCGTCTCCTCGGGCGACGCCGAGGCCGGCACCCGGATCGAGCCCTGGAACGCGCGGTACGCGGCGATCTCGTCCGCGACCACCTCCGCCGCGCGCTTCGCGCCGAGGTACGCGTCGAGGGCGCCCTGCACGAGCGGATCCGCCGCGCCCGAGGGGTCGCCGTGGTGCGCGAACGCCACGCCGACCCACCGCGCCTCGCCGGGGCCGATGCTGCCGGGGTCCCACTGGAACGCGCTCACGGAGCCGTCCGCGGTGGGCGCGGCCCCGTCGAGGTCCGGCAGATCGGCGCCGCCGTCGTCCGCGACGATCCGGTAGACGTCGAGGTCCGGCGGGCTGCCCGCCCTGGAGGCGCCGTGGCGCGCGGGGGGCTCGAGCGCGCGCGCGACCACCACGCCGGCGAAGGCGCGCTCGAGGAAGTCGCGCCGGCCCTGGCTCGCGTCGTAGGCGACGGTCTCGCCCGACTCGCCGATGTCGGCCATCACGCCCGGGCGACCGAAGCCGAGGTGGAAATTGTGCAGCGAGAACGCCGACACGCCCTCCGCCGGCCCCTCGCCCCGGTTCTCGATCCGCATCGCCATCACGAACCCGGCCTGCGGGAGGCCCTGCGGCGCGAAGAAGAGCTGCGTGCACTCGAGGTTGCCGACCCGCTGCACCATCGTGACGACGCCCGTGCCGCCGCGCTGCCCGTCGGTCCAGCCGGCGTAGCCGCTCGCGTCGAGGTCGACGGGGACCTCGGTCAGCCACCGCTGGTGCCCGTCGGAGCGCAGCCCGAAGTACGCGTCGTAGAGCAGATCGCGCGTGCGTACGGCCTGCGGCTGGTCGCCGATCCAGACCTCCTCGCCGCGCTCGTCGAGGAGCGGCTCCTCGGTGGCGGGCAGGCGCTCGCGGAAGTGGGTGAGCCTCGCCGCGCCCAGATCGAGCAGCACCGCGCCGAACCCGTTCGACGAGGGCAGGCGAAAGAACGTGCGCTGCACCGGCGCCTCGGCCCGCGCCGCGTGAGGGGCGGCGAGCGCGACCGACGCCGCTGCGCCGAGCGAGAGGAGCGCGGAGCCGAGGGCCCGGGAGGCGCGAGGGGGACCAGAACGTTGGTGCCCCAAATATTCCCGCGCCTGGTTCGGGCGATGCATCGCGGCACTTTAACGGAATGGCTGTCATCCCGGCGCGCCGGCTCGCCGGCGGGCGCTCAAAATGCTGCAACGCGCCTCCCGGCGTGGTAACGGCATGCCCATGACAAAACTGCCTGCGTTGATCCTCGTGGTCTCGGCGCCCCTCGCCGCCTTCGCGGCTGGCTGCGGCTCCGATCCGCAGCCGCCGGCGAATGTCGCCAGCGATGTCGCGCCCCCTCCGGTGGCGAAGACCGCCGCCCCCCCTGCCCCGAAGCAGGACACCGCGAAGCCGACGAGCGGATCGATCCGCATCGACGACAAGATCCTCAAGGCCTGCGGCGATCTGCCGACCGCCCGCTTCGCGTTCGACTCGACGGCGATCGAGGGCGAGGCGGCTGGCACGCTCGACGCGCTCGCGCGCTGCTTCGTCTCGGGTCCGCTCAAGGGCAAGGGGATGAAGCTCATCGGCCACGCCGACCCCCGGGGGGAGACGGAGTACAACCTGGGCCTCGGCCAGAAGCGCGCCGGCAGCGTCGCCGAGTACCTCGGCAAGAAGGGCCTCGAGCAGGGCCGCATCGCGACCTCGTCGAAGGGCGAGTTCGAGGCGACCGGCACGGACGAAGAGGGCTGGGCACGCGACCGGAAGGTCGACATCCTGCTTGCGGACTGAGCGCCGCGCCGCGCGCGGCGCTGGGCGAACTTGAAGAGGGCCACGGCCGCGCTTCCAGGCGAGAGAGGGGGCCGTGGCCGCAAACTCCACTGAACTGGGCCGCGCGCGCGGAACCCTGACGAGCCGACTCCCTGACCCGAAGAGATCGAAATGGCCTTCCTGCAAAGCGCCCCTGAGCCGGCGACGGCGGTCCCGATCAAGCTCGATCCCGTCTCCCTCGTCCTTCACGCCTCCGGTCCCGTCTTCCTCGTCGTCTGGCTGCTGATCTTCGCGGCGATCCTCGTCTGGGTGATCGCCGTCCTCAAGGTCCTCCAGCTCGCGCGGCTCGCCTCTCTGCAGGCGCGGTTCGAGCAGGAGTCGGCGCACGCCCACTCGCCCGATCAGCTGTTCGCGCTCGCGCAGCGGCACGCGGACGCGCCCGGCGCCCGCGTCGTGATGGAGCTCAGCCGCCGCGTCGGGACGAGCCGGCTCCTCGACTCGATCGCGAAGCGGGCGATCGTGACCGAGACGCAGCGGGCGAGCGCGCTCATGCCGACGCTCTCGTCGATCGCGGCGGCGTCGCCGTTCATCGGCCTGTTCGGCACGGTCTACGGGATCATGGATGCGTTCCTCCGCATCGGTCAGCAGAAGAGCGCGTCGCTGCCCGTGGTCGCCCCCGCCATCGGCGAGGCGCTCATCGCGACCGCGATCGGGCTGTTCGCCGCGATCCCGGCGGTCATCGCGTACAACGGGATCAACAAGCGCGTCGACGACCTGCTCGCCGCGCTCGAGGCCGCGAGCGAGGGCTGGGTGGAGATCGCGTCGCTCTCCGCGCGGGGGATGCAGGAGTCCATCCCGCTGGCGCTCCAGCGGTCGAGCGACCGGCCCACGCCGGTGATGCCGAAGGGCTGAGGGGCGGGGCCGGTCATGGGCATGTCGGTCGGCGGAGGGCGCAGGCGGCGGGGCGGCGGCGGTTTCAGCGACATCAACGTCACGCCGCTCGTGGACGTGATGCTCGTGCTCCTCGTGGTGTTCATGGTCACGGCCCCGCTGCTCACGGCCGGGCTCCGGGTCGAGCTGCCCAACGTCTCCGCCGAGGAGGCGCCGACGAAGGACACGAAGCTCGTCGTGACCGTCACGAAGGAAGAGAAGATCCTCTTCGGCGAGGACGACGCGACCGCCGACATCGAGGGCGTGCTCGCCTCGAACGGGCGCGTGCAGAAGGAGAAGGAGCTCTACATCCGCGCCGACAAGGACGCCCGCTACGGGGCCGTGGCGCGGGTCGTGGCCGCGGCCCGGGCCGCCGGGGTCGAGGGGCTGAACCTCCTCGTCCAGCCGGAGATCGAGCCGGAGGGCGCGCCGCCGCCCGGGGGAACGGCGCCGCGGCCCGGCGGAGCCGCGCCTCGGCCAGGGGGATCGGCGCCGTGAGCACGGCTGCGGCGCGCGCGCCTGGACCGACGACGCCGCCTGGGCAGCGCCGGCCGGCGAGCGACTTCCGCCCGCGGGACATCGCGCTCGCCGTCGCGGTGGCGGTGGCCGTGCAGGCGGGGGCCGCGGTCGCGGTCAGCCTGGCCGATCTCGCCGTGCCCGCGGCGGCGCCGGAGATCGAGAAGGGGCCGAGCGTCCCGGTGAAGGTCGTGCCCGTGCTCGACATGGACACGCCGCTGCTCAAGCTGGGCGGCAAGCGCGACAAGATGAAGCTGCCCGACCGGTGGGTGCGCCAGACGCCCAAGCCGCGCGTCGAGCAGAAGGCGTTCGTGTCGCCGAGCGCGGGCAAGACCGAGGCGGACATCCCGCCCAAGGAGGTCAAGATCGCCGACGCGGGCACCGCGCCGCCGCCGCCCGACGCCGCGGTCGCGAAGCAGGTCGACACCGAGCTCGATCCGAAGGCCGACGCCGCCCCGGCCGCCAACGTCGACCAGGAGGGCCACGAGGACGGCGTGAAGGAGGGGACCGAGACCGATCCCCTCAAGGCGCGCGCGGTGGATCTGTACCTGGCCCGCATCGCGGGCTGGTTCTCGAGCAGGTTCCGCGTGAACGGCTCGGGGCTCCCGCCGGAGGAGCTCACGAAGCACAAGCCGCGCGCGGTGATCGTCCTGTCGGACGGGCAGATGGTGAGCTACACGCTGACGCCGAGCGGGAATCCCGCCTTCGACGCCGCCGCGCAGGCGACCCTCGAGGCGGCGAAGGGGCAGGCGCTGCCGCCGCCGCCCGAGAACTATCCCAACCTCGGGCAGAAGCAGGTCAGCGTCACGTTCGTCTGTAGAGAGACCACATGCGACTAGCTCGATACGCCCTCGGCGCCCTGGCGCTCGCCGCCGCCGCGCTCGCCACTCCCCCTGCTCCTGCGCAGGCGCCGGCCTCCTCGGCGGCGCCGCCCAACCCGGACGAGCTGCTCGGCCACATCACGGTCGTGGCCGGCGCGACGCGCCCGCTCCCGAAGATCGGCGTCTTGCCGTCGCTCGTCTCCGACCCCGAGGACGTGACGATCCACAGCGTGGTCCGGCGCGACCTCGACCTGTGCGGCGAGTTCGAGGTGCTGCCCGACAGCGCCGCGCCCGACGGCCTGTACCTCTCCGACAGCCCGGTGGACGTGAAGGCGTGGTCCGCGAAGGGGGTCGAGGCGGTCGTGAGCGTGAGCGGCAAGAAGGTCGCCGCCGACAAGGTCGAGCTCGTCGGCCAGGCGTTCCTGGTGAACCGGGGGCAGGCCCCGGTGTTCGACAAGAAGTTCATCGTGCCCCTCCGCGACGTGCGCTTCGAGTCGCACCGGGTGGCCGATCAGCTGATCGGCGCCCTCACCGGCCAGAACGGCGGTTTCGCCAGCCACATGACGTTCGCCTCGGGCTCGGGCTCGCTGCGACGTGTCTTTACGATCGACGCCGACGGCCACGACGCCAGGGCCGTCTCGCCGCCCGACCAGACCGCCATCGCCCCTGCGTTCGGGAAGCACGAGCAGCTCCACTACGCGGCGAGCGTGAAGGGCGACGAGTACAAGGTCTTCACGCCCGCCGGCGGCCCGCTCCCGCTGCCCGTGAAGGGCTCGGTCTACGGGATCGCGTTCTCGAAGGATCGCGCCCAGGTCGCCCTCAGCATCGGGGTGGGGTCGACGATCAAGCTGTTCTCCGGTCCCGATCTCCAGAGCATCAAGCCGGCGTCCGAGGTGGGGATGGCGCTGCACCCGGTGTTCACGCCGACCGGCAAGCTCGCCTTCTCCGGCGAGGGCAGGTACGGACAGCGCATCTACGTCGGCGACAAGGCGATCTCTCCGGACGGGCTCTTCGCCTCGGCGCCCACGTTCTGCAACCACCCCGACGGTGTGAAGGCCGTCTATGCCGTCGGCGTGGGAAAGAACACCGATCTCGTCGCCTCGGGGGAGACGGGCGGCGGCCTCGTGCGGTTGACCCAGAATCAGGGCAGGAACGGGTACCCGGCCTGCAGCCCCGATGGGCGGCTCGTGGCGTTCTTCTCCACGCGCACCTCCGGCGAGGGGCCAGGGCTCTACGTCATGCGCGTCGACGGGCAGCGTCCGAAGCGCATCTCGAACCTCCTCGGGGACTCGCTGCGCTGGGATCCTCTTCCGCCCGGCAAGGCCGTCGAAGCGAAGAACTGACGCGGGCGAGCCGCGGGCACGGCCCGAACATCCGGCGAGTGTCCGCTCGAGGGCCGCCCGCATCGTGGCTGAGCCAGGTGTTCTCTCCCCGACAACTTTTTACGTCCAGGCACGTCTGACGTGGGTAGTTCCTGCGCGCCCTTCCGCGCCGCTGCTGCGAGCGGATGCGAAGGGAGTCCGCGCTCGCAGCCCCCGCTTCCTTGGCCCGCCGCGTCGGTCGCGGTTAGCCTCCGGACTGCTCAGGGAGAGAGTTGGCTGGAAAATTGCAACAAAATTGGGGCGAACCGCCCTGGCCAGCCAGCCGAGGGGAAATGGAGAAGAGCATGGTGTCGAGCCGTATCTGGACCGCCATCGCGATCGTCTGGGCCTTCTGCGCCGGTGGCTGCAGCTCGGTGGCAGCGGTTCAGGAAGCGAGGATCAGCGAGCAGGGGGGGTTCAGGGACCCGGAGCACCGGCTCGCCGCGGCGGAGGACGGGGGTTACTGCAGCGCCGAGGTGCTGCGCTGGCAGTACGATGAGCCGGCGGGGATGCTCCGCCTTGCCGATGCCCGTTTGATGCTCGACTGCTGCGGGAAGCGCGCGATCCACGTCGAGAGGATCGACAATCTCTTCGAGGTCACCGAGCAAGACGCGCCGGACGGCGCGGGAGGTCGCTGCAGCGAGCAGTGCGCCTTCGATCTGTCGGTCGGCGTGCGCGACGTCCCGCGGGGCGAGATCTACGTGAAGTTGCTGCGCGATGTGGTCGATCAGCAGAGCGGCCCGGCCGTGATCTGGAGCGGCTCGGTCGATCTTGGCGTCTCCGGCGGCGCGGTCGTCCTCGACGAAACCCCCGCGGAAGCCGGCTGCCAGGCGAAGGGCCTCCCGCGCCAGCGCAGCAAGACGGTCGCTGCACGATGAGGCGCAGGCGCTGAGCACACGCCCCCTGAACGCGCCGCCGCACCTCGAGCCCGCGGTGCGGTCGGCAGGGGGAGGGGAGAGCTCGCGAATTGTCCCGCCGCGGATGTCGGCGCGCGGCGCGCGGCGTGTGGCGACGCGTGGCGGCGTGTGGCGATGGGTGGGATGGCGGAGCAGGTGAGCCGACCATGACGTTCATGGTCAGAGAATCGGGCTAACTCTGCCACTTTCGCCTGGACAAGTATTCCAGAAACCCGTAGATCACACTCGAATGTGCGTGCAGCTGCTCCGGGGTGCGGCATGCGTTCGCACCTTACGTACGTCGGCTTGCAGCTGAATCCCTAGGCGCAGGTAGCGGACACGTGAAGCGCGTATCTAGAGGCCCTGGTTCTTTTTCTTTGGGCGTATTTTAACAGTGTCGCGGGACAGCCAAGGAAGTCGGGGCATGAAGTACCTGGGGGTCTGTGGAGCGCTTGCAACGGTGGGATCGATGCTCGCTCTGAGCGCGTGCCTCGAGGCGGAGCCCGCGCACGTGGGGCTCGTGAGCGAGGCCGGCGGGTTCGTGGAGCCGGAGCGGCGGCTCGCCTCCGAGGGGGAGGAGAGCTACTGCGGGGCCGAGGTCCTGCGCTGGCGCTACGACCGGGCGAGCGGGGCCCTGAAGATCGCGAACAGCCGGCTCCTGCTGAACTGTTGCGGGCAGCGCGCGATGCACGTCGACAGGATCGACAGCATCTACGAGATCACCGAGAGGGACGAGCCCGACGCGACGAATCCGAGGTGTGATTCGGTCTGCGCGTTCGACTTCGCGGTGGCGATTCCCGAGGTCGCCCCGCGCAAGGTCTACGTGCGGCTGCTGCGCGACGTCGTCGACGCTCAGGGCAGCGCAGAGCTCATCTGGCAGGGGGAGATCGACGTCCGGCAGTCGACCGGCGAGGTGGTGCTCGATGGCGTCGCCGCTCCGGGTGAGGCGTGCAGCGGGCCGTCCCAGCAGCCGCTCACAGCCCGGCAGCAGCTCGCCGCTCAGTAGCCGCTCGCTGCTCCGGCCTGGGAGCGGGCTCCCGTCGTGCAAGAGCGCTCGCAGGGGCAGGCGCTGCGCGGGCTGACACCGGCGCGGTGCGCTTGATGATGGGCTCCGCGTCTTCGTGACGGAGCGCGCGCTCGAGCCACGGCCCGGTCCCGGTGCTCGAGCGACGGTCGAGCAACGACCCGGCGGACTGCCTCAGTCGATCAGCGTGCGCGCGGGGCGGCCAGGCTCGCACTTCACGAGCGTGGCGGTCAGCTCGAGCGTCTCGGGGAGCGTGCCTTGCACCTGCGCGACGACCTGCTCGACCACGTGCTGGGCCTCGTCCAGGTTGGGACCCACGATGGAGACGACGAACGTGAGCGGGCCGGTGCGCCCGGCCGCGGCCGGCGTCAGGCTGAGCAGCAGCGTCTGGGTCAGATCGACGACCTGAAGCGCGGCCTTGCGGAGCGCGAGCATCTCGAGGATCGTCGGTCGCAAGCTCACGAGGCCGTTCTGGCCGCGGAGCTCGAAGCGCGCGATCTGCATCGGCACCTCGGCCCACTCGGCGAAGAAGCCGTCCTCGTCGATCGCCTTCATCAGGTGCTCGCGCACGAGCAGCCCCGTGAGGCCGTCGCGCCGGGCGAGGTAGCGCTTCGCCTTGTCGTGGTGCGGCGAGTCGGGCCCGAACGTGACCACCATGAGGCGGCACTCGCCGAGCTGCACCTCGGCCCCGTGGAGCAGCGAGACCTGCGCTTTGCGCTCGAAGGGGAAGTCCGCGTACGTGCCGTTCGTGCTGTTCAGATCCTCGACCAGCCAGGAGCCCGTCTGCCAGCGGAGGAGCGCGTGTGAGCCGGAGACGGTCGCCTCGGCGAGGACGAGATCCTGATCGCTGCGGCGGCCGATGGAGAGCACCGGCTTCTGCAGCGGGAACAGGGTGGCGACGCTGTCGGGCGCGTTCGTGGCGTACGTGATGAGCAGCGACTGCGCGCCGGGCGTGAACTGCGTCTTGATGGCGCGCCCAGGCGCCGGGCCTGGATCGATGCGCTCGCGCGGCAGCTGGATCGGCGCGGTCGCGGTCTGCGTCGGGTTGAAGAACCGCATGTGCCGCGCCTGCGGGCGCATCTGCGGATCCGGGTTCAGCGCGCGGAAGATCTGCCTGATCTCGTCGTTCGTCAGCGCAGCGGGCACGTCGAACGTGATCTGCTGCTTCATCGTCTTGAGCCGCGGCTTGTAGCCGGGCTCGGGGACGCGGCAGGTCCACATCTCCCAGAGCGTCAGCGCCGCGGCGTAGACATCGTCCTCCGGGCTCGCGCCGCCGCTGCGCAGCCGCTCCGGCGACATGTAGTGAGGCGTGCCGCCGTCCGGAGGCGCCCCCGGCTTGCGCACGGCGGCGCGGGCGCGCTCCTTCGCGAAGCCGAAGTCGAGGATGACCGCGCGATCGTCGGCGACCATCACGTTGCCGGGCTTCAGATCGCCGTGCACGAGCCCCTGCTGGTGGATCGCGGCGAGCCCCGCGCAGACGTCGGTCGAGATCTTGCGGAACTCGTCGGCGCTGAAGCCGCCCGACGTCTTGCGCTTGCGGATGTGGTTGTGGAGCGTCTGCCCGGGGATGTACTCCATCACGAGGATGGGCCCCCACGGGCTCGGGGCGAGGTCGTGCACGCGGCAGACGTTCGGGTGGCGGGCCTTCTGCGCGAGGATCACCTCCTGTCGCAGGGCCTCGTCGTCGCCGGGCATGGCGGAGGCCTCGGGCACCACCTTGAGCGCAACCTGCTGCTGGGTGAGGCGGTCGAAGGCCAAGAACACCTCGCCCATGCCGCCTTTGCCGATGCTCTTCAGGACCTCGTAGCGGTCGTTGATGACCGTTCCGACGTCGATGGGAGGGAGGGGATCTTTGGTCACGGCCACGGGCGCACGAAGGGTGAGGAAGAGCTCCGCGACGGCGCCGAAGGAGACGCGCCGGGACGCCGATACGGACTGCGCGCAGGGTCGTCCATTCGCGCTCCGGGCGCAACGAGTCGTTGCACAAGGGCTGCAGGCGGCCCGTTCGGCGCCGCACGGGGCCGCCCCGCCGCTCCTGCGCAGGGCCGCCTGGCCACCGTGCGGGGCCCGCGGGGCGCGGCCGCCGCGGTCGTCGCAGCCGCCGCGGTCGTCGCGGTCGTCCACAGACGCGCGCGGCGCGCGGCGCTGTTCAGGGGAACGGCCGCGCCGTGTGGGCGTGGTTCAGCGGACCATGGCCCTGGCCGAGCCCCGGCGCGGAGCGCATGGCCTCGCGGAGGTAGCGCCGCGCGCGCCCGATCGACGGGACGAGGGCGAGGCCCTGGGCGAGGCCAGCGGCGATGGCCGAGGCGAGCGTGCAGCCCGTGCCGTGCGTCGCGCGCGTCTCGATGCGCGCGTCCTCGAACAGCAACTCGCCCTCCGGCAGCCCGGAGGCGCCGGGCCCCGGCGCGGCCCGGAGGACGTCGACGACCGTCGCGCCCGGGAGGTGGCCACCCTTCAGCAGCACGGCGCGCGGCCCCATGGCGAGCAGCTGCGCGGCGGCGCCGCGCATCGCGTCCACGCTGTCGATGACCACGCCGGTCAGCGCCTCGGCCTCGGGGATGTTCGGCGTGAGCAGCGCGGCGAGCGGCAGGAGCCGGGCGCGCAGGGCCCCCTCCGCTTCGGGCTTCAGCAGCCGGGCGCCGCCCTTGGCGACCATCACGGGGTCCACCACGAGCGGCGCGCCGCGGCCGAGGCGCTCGTAGACGCGCGCGACCTCGTCGATGACCTCGGCCGAGTGGAGCATCCCGGTCTTGATGGCGTCCGCGCCGATGTCGTCGAGCACCACCTCCATCTGGCGACCGATGAAGTCGGGAGGCACCGGGAACACGGCGTCGACGCCACGGGTGTTCTGGGCGGTGAGCGCGGTGATCGCTGTCGCGCCGAACGCGTCGAGCGCGGTGACTGCCTTGAGATCGGCCTGGATTCCGGCGCCGCCGCCCGAGTCGGATCCGGCGACGATGAGGACGCGTCCTTTCATGAAGCTGAAGCCTCCGGGCCGCGCGCGGCGGCCGGCCATGTGTCGCTCACGCGCGCTCGCTTCGCTGCACGTCAGTAATGCTTGTCGAGGACCGCGGGATCCTTCGTCGTCGCGAAGACCGTGTCGCAGCGCCGGCACCTGTACTTCACCTTCGTCGGCCGGGCCGAGATCCCGAACGCGAGCTGGATGTACCCGAGGACGCGGTACTCCGCCTCGGCGCTCACCATGTAATGATCGCGACCGTGGCCGCAGGGGCACTGGACCGGCTCGGGCGTCGTACGGTCGCGATAGGGCATCGAGGACGGGCTCGTTGGCATGGACGTCAGCGTAGTCTAGGGAGCCCGCGGCGGACGTCGAGAGGCGGCGCCGCCACGCGGCCTGGACGGGGGCGACCGGGCGGCGCGAGCAGGCGACGGTGCGCCGGGCCGCCCTGCGTGCGGGCCCGTACGAAGGGCGCTTTGCGCCGCGCCGCCGACCGAACTAGGAGACGCTCCCATGCGCCCCGCCCTGTGCGCCGAGCGTCTGGTGAAGCGGTACGGCGGCGTCACGGCCGTGGACGGGGTCGATCTCGCCGTGCACGCCGGGGAGGTCGTCGGGCTGCTCGGGCCGAACGGCGCGGGCAAGACGACGACCTTGCGGATGCTCGCCGGCATCCTGTCGCCGGACCAGGGGCAGATCCTTGTCGGCGGCGTCGACCTGGCCGCGAGGCCGCTCGAGGCGAAGCAGCGCCTCGGCTTCCTCTCCGGGGACACGCAGCTCTACCAGCGGCTCACCCCCCGCGAGGTGCTCCGCTACTTCGGTCGGCTGTACGGCATGGAAGAGGCGGCGCTCTCGCGCCGGATCGACGCGCTCGTGGCCGACCTGGAGATGGAGGCGTTCGCGTCGCGGCCGTGCGGCACGCTCTCCACGGGGCAGAAGCAGCGCGCCAACATCGCGCGCGCGTTCCTCCACGAGCCGCAGGTGCTCATCCTCGACGAGCCGACGACCGCGCTCGACATCCTCAGCGGCCGCTTCATCGTCGCGTCGATCCGGCGGGAGCGCGCCGCGGGCAGGGCCATCCTCTTCTCGACGCACATCATGAGCGAGGCCGAGTACCTCTGCGACCGCATCGCCCTCATGCACGAGGGCCGCGTCGTCGACGCCGGCACGCTGCCCGAGCTCCTCGGGCGGTCCGGCACGACGAACCTGACCGACGCCTTCCTCCACCACGTGGAGCGGAGCCGCCCGAGCGCTGCGCGCGATACGTCCGAGCGCCCGAGCGCGCCCGCGCAAGGAGGCTGAGGCGCCGTGAGGCTCGCCATCGTCTGGACGATCCTCCGCAAGGAGCTCGTCGAGTCGCTCCGGGATCGGCGCACGCTCGTGCGCCTCGTCGTGGTCCCGCTCCTTCTCTACCCGCTCTTCGCGCTCGCGATGAGCAAGCTCGTCGGCTTCGAGGCGGATGCGCGCGAGGCGCGCCCGTCCAGGATCGCGGTCTGGGGAGAGCTCGCCGAGGACCTGCAGACGAGGCTCTCGGCGGCGGGCAAGATCGAGCTCGCGCCGTGGGCGGGCGCGCCCCCCGACGTGCGCGAGGGGCTCCTCTCCGGGGCGCTCGCGCCGCCGGCGGGGCCGGCGCCCGCGCCGGACGAGGGCGAGGCGCCGCCCCCCGAGGCCGAGCCGCCGAGGTGGATCGAGCCGGAGAACCCCGTGCTCGCTGCGGCGCGCGCCGCGGTGAGCGAGCGCAAGGTCGACGCGGTGCTCGTCCCGTGGCCCTCGCTGGGGGCCGAGCTCGGGCGCGGCGGGAAGGGCGCCGTCGCGATCTACTTCGACTCGGTCCGCGCCGACTCGGCCACGGCGGAGGCGCGCCTCGAGGGCGCGCTGCGGCGCGCCCGCAGGGCCATCATCGCGAATCGAGAGGTGGAGCGCGGCCTGCCCGAGGGGTTCTCGCGCGCGTTCGACGTCGTGCCGCGCGACGTCGCCGCGGACAGCCGCAAGGTCGGCCAGATCCTCGGCGCGATGATGCCGATGCTGCTGATCCTGATGTCGCTCCTCGGCAGCTTCCTCCCCGCGATCGATCTGACGGCGGGCGAGAAGGAGCGCGGCACGATGCAGACGCTGCTGTGCGCGCCCGTGCGGCCCATCGAGATCATCTCGGGCAAGTTCCTGGCCGTGTGGGTCATCTCGCTGCTCACGGCGCTAGGCAACGTGGTGAGCATGTCGCTCACGGTGAGCCGGTTGCTGCCCGACGCGATGGTGGTCGGCCCCGGCACCTTCGCGCTGACGTTCGTGCTGCTCGTGCCGGTCACGCTCCTGTTCTCGGCGCTGTTCCTCGCGCTCGCCGTGTTCGCGAAGGACTTCAAGGACGGTCAGAACGCGCTCATGCCGGCGTACCTGCCGCTCTCGCTGCTCGCCGGCATCACGGCCCTGCCGGTGGTCGAGCTCAACCCGTGGACGGCCTACGCCCCGGTCCTCAACATCGCGGTGTTGATCAAGGCGCTGTTCGTCGGAGAGGCGCCGGCCGATCTCCTCTTCACGGCGCTCGTCTCCTCGGCGCTCTATGCCTGCCTCGCGCTCCTCTTCGCCGCGCGTGTCTTCGAGCGCGAGAGCGTGCTCCTCGGGGGGCACGAGTCGGCGCGCGCCGTGCTCGGCCTGGGGCGCCGGGCCGGCGGCGTGCCCTCAACGGGCTTCTCGCTGGCAGCGTTCGCGGGCGTCCAGGTGCTTTTCTTCTATGGCAGCCTGCTCATCGCCCGCGCCAGCGTGGCGGTCCAGCTCGCTGTCTCGCAGGTCGGCTTCTTCCTGGTTCCGACCCTCGCGCTGGTCGCCGGCTTCGGCTACTCGCCGCGGGCGTCGCTCGGCCTCAGGGCGCCCGCGGTCCGCGGCGTCGCCGGGGCGCTGCTCCTCGGCGTCTCGGCGTGGGCCGCGATCGGCGGCACCGTCCTCCGGTGGTTCCCCGCGCCGGAGCCCTTCGCCCGTGAGCTAGGGGAGCTCGTGCTGCTCGGCGGGCAGCCGTACCCGGTCGTCCTGCTGCTCGTCGCCGTCACGCCGGCCGTCTGCGAGGAGCTCCTGTTCCGCGGCCTCGTCTACGCGGGCCTGCGCCGCGCCGGGCCCGCGGTGGCGATCGTCGTTTCGGCGCTCCTCTTCGGGCTCGCGCACGGGTCGGTGTACCGGCTCCTGCCGACGTTCTCGCTCGGGCTGGTGCTCGGCTACGCGCGCCACCGCACCGGCTCCGTGCTGCCCGGAGCGCTGCTTCACGCCCTGAACAACGGGCTCGCGGTGTCGCTCCTCTATTTCAAGCCGTCGTGGGGGCAAGGCGTCATCGAAGGAGAGCTCCTGCCGTGGAGCATCACGGTTGCAGGGATGGTCGTCTCGCTGGCCGGGCTGCTCCTGCTCCGGTTCTCGGCGCCGGGCGCGCCGGAACCGGACGATTCACCGCGGCCCTGATCGCAGCTCGAGGATCCGCACGTCGAACGGCGAGAGCTCCACGGCGTGGACCGGGGATTTGCCGCCCAGCTCGGTCAGGTGCCC
The DNA here is from genome assembly GCF_028368935.1 of Sorangium aterium. Lineage (NCBI taxonomy): Bacteria > Pseudomonadati > Myxococcota > Polyangiales > Polyangiaceae > Sorangium > Sorangium atrum. The sequence goes on from NZ_JAQNDK010000002.1 coordinate 2,300,135, forward strand.
CGAGGCCGCGGCGGGCTTCACCGAGAGCGGCTGATCCGCCTGGCTGACCAGGAACACGAAGCGGCGGCCATCGCGGTGGCGCAGCGTGTCGGCCGCGACGCGCGGGTCGTCCACCGTCACCGGCCGCTTCACGCCGGCGAGCTCGGCGAGCGCGTCGTAGAGCCGGTAGGTCGGCTCCGGGTTGATCCGCGGGGTCGCCGCGGCGAAGTGCTCGATCGGATAGGTGCAGAGCACGACGCTGCCGCTCCCGATCTTGCGCCGCAGCAGCGCAGGCCGGCCGCGCTGGTCGACCGCGACGACCTCCGCGCCCCTGGCGCGCACGGGCAGGTAAGCGCGGCTGTTCTCGGTGCCGGAGACCGGGAACGTGAGCGTCGTGCCCGCCGCGATCGTGCCGAACGGGCATTCGAAGGTGAGCTTCGCGCGATCGTCCTCGATCGGATCGACCATCCCGTAGCGCAGCTGGTGCTCGACGCCGAACATCGCGTTGAGGTGCGCGTACCACGGCCCGCGCTGCGACCCGTGCGTGCCGTGGCAGTACGACGCGTAGACGACCGCTCCGGCGGACGCCAGCCGCTCCAGGAGATGCCATGTGGGCGCGGTCAGCTGCTTGGCCGACGGCAGCAGGTAAAGCCGGCAGTCCTCGGCGATCCCGTCTCGCTCCCGGGTCAGCCCGACCGGCAGGTCCGCCTCCTTCGCCGCGATGTAGGCCTGCCGCAGCATCGTGAACAGATAGCTGCGGTCCTCGGCCTCCGTGAACGGGAACGCGCCTTCCAGGTACGATGGGACGATGATCGCCGCGTCGGCCGGCTCGCGCTCACAGCCGAGGACGTCGATGTCGGAGAGCACCTTCGCGAAGCGGGCCATCTCCTCGAGCTGCGGCTTGGGGCGGCCGTCGACGGTCGTCAGCCCGAAGTGGAGCTCGAAGGGGTGGTGCCTGTAGGGATCCTGGTGGATGAGATCGAAATCGGTGTTGTTCCAGCCGATCCAGCCCGTGGCGCCGGCAAGCAGCGTGTTGTGGAGGACCTGCCGGTAGTAGTGCGCGGCGTTCTCGTCGGAAGCAAAAGCCGATGACACGCCGAACTCCTCCAGCACGACGGGCTTTCCGAGGAAGCCCGTGAGCTCGCAGACGAACGCCGCGCCGTAGTGCTGGCGCACCAGGTCGTTCTCCATCCGGTACACGTGCGGGCCGAGGAAATCGACGAGCGCGCCGAGATCGCGGACGGAGAACCCATTGTCGTTTCCCGTGACCTCGATGCCCCACGCGCCATCGCCGATCGAGATTGGCTGGCTCGCCCCGCCGGCCCGCAGCGCCTGCACGACCAGGCTCGCCCAGCTCGTGACGTTCTCGCGGATCGAGCGCTCGCGCTCGCCGTAGATCGGCATTTCGTTGGAGACGAGCCAGCCCGTCACCGCCGGGTGCCCCGCGAAGCGCCGCGCCATCTGCTCGGCGAACCAGGCCTGCCGGGCCACCATCCACACGTCGCCATAGAGGTCCCGCCCGCGCCGCCAGGCCGGGTCCCAGTTCTCCCCGGACATGTGGCCGACGAGGAGGGTCGGGATCGTCGTGAGGCCCGCCTCGACGTGCGCCTCGAGGAAATCGGCATAACGCGCGACGCAGTCCTCGTCGATCCGGTCCGGCTCCGGCATGAAGTGAGGCCAGTAGAAGAACGACCGGGTCATGGTCAGGCCGTGATCGGCGAGCACCCGGAGCTCCTCGCGGACCACGAACGGATCATAGCTCTGCCACATGAGCGGGCCGCCGCGCCTCGACCAGAAATTGGCCCCCAGCCAGGCGATCGCCTGTTGACGAACTGCGACTTTGGCGAAATTGCGGTGCATAGTCCTCACGTCCTGGTCATGCAGGGCGGCGCTCTCGAACACCGTCCGTCACCCTGCTCGCGGCGCGGCCGGCGGGATGCATAATCGGTTCAGGTTACGTTACTTAATCGGTTCAGTCTACACGCCCGTGCGGGAGGGCCGCGCCCTCGCTCGGGCGAGGCCGTCTCATGCGCGGGGGGGCGGGGCGGTGCTGCCCCGCGTCGCGAGCGTCGGCGCGCTGCACTCGTCGTCGGTGACCGGCTCTCCGGCGACGAGGCGGAGGAGCAGCGCGGCGGCGCGGGAGCCGTGCTCGGCGATGTTGCGGCGCACCGCGGTCAGGGCGGGGTGCACGAGCTGGCACAGCGCCGAGTCGTCCCAGGCCACGATCGAGAGGCGCTCCGGCACGTGGACGCGCATCTCGTGGGCGACCGCGAGCGCGGCCACGGCCATCACGTCGTTGTCGAAGACGATGGCCGTCGGCGGCGAGGCCTCGGCCAGCAGCCGCCTTGTGGCCTGGCCGCCCGCCTCGCCCGTGTAGTCGGCGTGGACCGTCTGCACCCGATCCAGGCGCCGCTGGCGTGCGGCCGCGGTGAACGCCTTGGTCCGGACCGCTGTGTGCACGAACTCCGCGGGGCCGGCGACCCGCGCGATCGACCGGTGACCCAGCGCGGCCAGGTAGTCGACGACGGCCCGCATCGCGCTCGCGTCGTCGCTCCACACCGCGGGCAGCTGCCCCTTGCCCGCCGGCCCGCCGATCACCACCGCCGGGAGCTTCAGCTCCTCGATCAGCTTCACGCGCGGATCGTCGTCGCAGAGGTCGACGAGGATCACCCCGTCGACCCGCCGCTCGGCCCACCAGCGGCGGTAGGTCTCCACCTCGGCCACGCGATCTTCCGTGACCTTGAGCAGCAGCGCCTCGGCCTTCTCGGACAGCTCCGCCTCGATGCCGGAGATGAGCTGCATGAAGAACGGCTCGATGCCGAGCATGTGCGCGGGCCGATCGATGACCAGGCCGACGGCGCCTGCGCGGCCGTCGGAGAGCGCCCGCGCCGCGTTGCTCGGCTGCCAGCCGAGCTCCGCCGCGATGGCCAGGATCCGCTCGCGCGTCGGCTCCGACACGCCGGGCCTGCCGTTCAGCGCATACGACACCGCTCCTTTGGACACCCCCGCACGCCACGCGATGTCCGTGATCGTCGGACGCTTCACGCATCACCTCCGCTCCAGGCGACGGATCGCGCCTGTTGTGTGAACCGGCTTCTCCGCATGGCCCCGGTTGGATAGCACGACGGCCCGCGGGCGAGCCGAACGCCGCGCAGGGTCGAACGCCGCGAGCGAGCGAAGAGCCTGGCGCAGCCTCTCCCACACCGTCGCCTGGCCAGGGACGGGGGGGCGGGGCGCCGCGCCGGACGGCCGCGAGGGGCCGGCCAGCGCGCCGGGATCACCAGCCCGGGGCCGACTCGATCGCCGGCGCGAGCTCCGCGGCCATCGCCTCGTGCTCCGCGGCGTCCGGTGATCGCCGGCGCGAGCTCCGCGGCCATCGCCTCGTGCTCCGCGGCGTCCGGGGGGGTCCCGCAGCCCTCGCCCGGTGTCGACGGGCCAGCCGTGAACTGAATCGGTTCAGGCCTGTGGGCGCGTGCGCCTGTCAAGCGTGGCGTCGCGCCGTCGCGCGGGCGTGCGGCATGCCCGCGCGACGGCGCAGCGTCCCGCGGGACTCCGCTGCTGGCCGGACGGGTCGTGTCGTGTCGCTCACGCCACCTCGAGGAGCTCGCGTTCGGTGATGCCGAGCAGGAAGAGGATGGCGTCGAGGCCGCTCGCGGAGAGGGACGTGTCGGCGACCTCTCGCAGCTTGGGCTTTGCGCGGAACGCGACGCCGAGGCCGGCCCTCTGCAGCATCAAAAGGTCGTTGGCGCCGTCGCCCACGGCGATGGTTTGATCGAGCAACACGCCTTCTGCCTGGGCGATGGTCTCGAGCAGCTCGGCCTTGCGTTGCGCGTTGACGATCGGCCCTGTGACCCGGCCGGTCAGCTGTCCGTTCACGACCTCCAGCGCGTTCGAGTAGGCGTAATCGATCCCGAGCCGTGCCTTCAGCGCCTCCGCTGCGATCGAGAAGCCGCCGGAGATCACCGCGGTCCGGTAGCCGAGCCGCTTCAGCACCCGGATGAGCGTCTCCGCGCCCTCGGTGATGGGGAGCTCTGCGGCGAGCTTCCGCAGCACGCCGACGTCGAGGCCGCGGAGCAGCGAGAGCCGCTGGCGGAGCGACTCGTCATAATCCATCTCCCCCTGCATCGCGCGCTCGGTGATCTTCGCCACCTGCTCCGCGACGCCCTTCGCGCGCGCCAGCTCGTCGATCACCTCGATCCGGATGAGCGTCGAGTCCATGTCCATCACGACGAGCCGCTTGCTCCGGCGGAAGAGGCCTTCGCGTTGCAGCGCGAGATCGAAGCTGTTCTGCGTCGCGAGCGCGAGGAGGGCCTGCTTGAGGGCGTCGGCTTCCTCCTCGCGCTGGAGCAGCACCTGGATCTCCACGGAGGAGAGGCGTTCGACCGACAGCCGCGCGATCTTCTCGATGTTCGCGCCGTGGGCTGCGAGTGTGGCCGCCACGTCGTGCAGCGGCTTCGCGCCGAGCTCGCGGCCGATGGCTGTCACCACGTACCGGCTCCCGGGCGCGCGCCGCGGCGCGCCGCCGTCGAGCGGCTTGAAGTCCAGCGTCACGCCGAGCTCCTTCGCGGCGAACAGCAGCTCCTTGAGTCCGCTGCGTGTCTCGGGGAAGAGCGCGAGGAGCGCGAGGTTCAGGTTTCCGTGCACCACCACCTGCTCGATGTCGAGCAGCGTGGCGCCGATGTCGCTGAGGATGCCGGTGAGTCGAGCGGTGATGCCCGGGTGGTCCCTACCGGTGACGGTGACGAGTATCGGATCGGGCGAGACTGCCATGCCGGCGCCCCCTTAACAGCGCCGCGCCCCAGGGTCGACGCCGATACAGCGCCGCCCGAAGCAAAACGATGCTTTCCCGAAAAGAAGCTCCTTTACCGAACCACCGCTTCCCCCTTCGCGTTCCGCCCCCGTCCGCTCCCCCGCTTCGTAGCGCCTGCAGCCACCCCCCCCATCCCCCCATCCCCCCACAAAGAGCCCGCGGGGGAGGAGGCTGCGCGCGCGGGGGGCGGTGGGCGGGCCCCACGAACCCGAGGGCCGGCCCGCAGCGCAGCCATTGCCGTGCGGACTCACCCACCCCGTCCAGCAGGCAACAGCCCCCCAAAAGGCCCGAGTTCGTGGGAGGGCCCACCGCCCCCCGCGCGCGCAGCCTCCTCCCCCGCGGGCTCCGTCGCTATCGGTAGCGCCCGCCCCCTCGCCCCGCCGCCGCCCGTCCACCCCCCTTGCCGCCCGTCGCCGCCCGTCCGCCCCCCTTGCCGCCCGGACCGCGCCGGCTCGCCGGCCGCCCGGACCGCGCCGGCTTCTCCTCGGCCGCCTCGCGCGCCGCGCCAGCGTCCCCGTCCCCCTGCTGTGCCTTGAGCTGCCGGAGCTGATCGCGCAGCCGCGCCGCCTTCTCGAACTCGAGGTTCTCCGCCGCCGCGAACATCTCCTGCCGGAGCGCGTCGATCTGGTCGACGAGGTCCACCGCGGCGCGCCCCGCCTCGGCCGCCGGCTTCGCGGTCCCCTTCGGCACGGCGTAGTAGTCGCGCGTGCCCGAGGTGGGCGACAGGTCGAGGATCGCCTTCTTCACCGTGGCCGGCGTGATGCCGTGCTCCTTGTTGTACGCCTCCTGGATCGCGCGCCGCCGGTTCGTCTCGTCCATCGCGCGCTTCATCGCCTCGGTGATGCGATCGGCGTACATCACGACCTCGCCGTTCACGTTGCGGGCGGCGCGGCCGATCGTCTGGATGAGCGAGCGCGGGCTCCGGAGGAAGCCCTCCTTGTCGGCGTCGAGGATGGCGACCAGCGACACCTCGGGGAGGTCGAGCCCCTCGCGCAGCAGGTTGATGCCGACCAGCACGTCGAACTCGCCGCGCCGGAGATCGCGCAGGATCTCCACGCGCTGGAGCGTGTCGACGTCCGAGTGGAGGTAGCGGACCCGGATGCCGAGCTCCGTGTAGTACTCGGTCAGATCCTCGGCCATCCGCTTGGTCAGCGTCGTCACGAGCACGCGATCGCCGCGGCCGACCCGCTCCCGGATGCGCGCGAGCAGGTCGTCGACCTGCCCGGACACCGGGCGGATGTGGATCTGCGGATCGATGAGCCCGGTCGGCCGGATGATCTGCTCCACGACCGAGCCGGCCGACTTCTGCAGCTCGTAGTCGCCGGGCGTCGCGCTCACGAAGAGGACCTGCGCGTAGTGCTGCTCGAACTCCTCGAACTTGAGCGGCCGGTTGTCGAGCGCGCTGGGGAGCCGGAACCCGTACTCGACGAGCGTCTCCTTCCGCGCCCGGTCGCCCCGGTACATCGCCCCGACCTGCGGGACGGTCTGGTGCGACTCGTCGATGATGAGGAGAAAGTCCTTCGGGAAATAGTCGATCAGCGTCGGCGGGGGCTCGCCGGACTTCCGGCCCGAGAGGTGGCGCGAGTAGTTCTCGATGCCGTTGCAGAACCCCATCTGCTCCAGCATCTCGAGATCGTACATCGTGCGCTGCTCGATACGCTGCTTCTCCAGGAAGCGCACGGCCCTGTCGTAGAAGTCGATGCGCTCGCGCAGCTCCTCGCGGATCGCCTGGATCGCGAGCCTGAGCTGCTGCTGCTCGGTGACGTAGTGGGAGCCGGGGAAGACCGCGTAGCGATCGAGCTGGCCCACCACCTTGCCGCGGACCGGGTCGACCTCCTTGATGGCCTCGATCTCGTCGCCGAAGAACTCGACGCGGATCGCGAGCGCCTCCTCGTAGGCCGGGAAGATCTCGACGACGTCGCCGCGGACGCGGAACGTCCCGCGGTGGAAATCGACGTCGTTCCGCGTGTACTGGATGTCGACGAGCCGCCGCAGGAGCTCGTCGCGGCGGATCTCGGTGCCGCGCTCGAGCTTGATGAGGAGCCCGTGGTAGCTCTCGGCCGAGCCGATGCCGTAGATGCAGCTCACCGAGGCGACGATGATCACGTCCGGCCGCGAGAGCAGCGCGTGCGTCGCCGCGTGGCGCATGCGGTCGATCGCGTCGTTGATGATCGCGTCCTTCTCGATGTACGTGTCGCTCGTCGGGACGTAGGCTTCGGGCTGGTAGTAGTCGTAGTAGCTGACGAAGTAGTGGACCGCGTTGTTGGGGAAGAGCTCCCGCATCTCGCCGTAGAGCTGGGCCGCCAGCGTCTTGTTCGGCGCCATGATGAGGGTCGGCTTTTGCAGCTTCTCGATCACCTTGGCGGCGGTGAACGTCTTGCCGCTGCCCGTGACGCCGAGGAGGACCTGGAAGGCCTCGCCCTGCTCGAAAGCGGAGCAGATCTCCTGGAGCGCGCGAGGCTGGTCACCGCACGGCTTGAATTCGGAGACGAGCTCGAAGTGTGTGGGCATGGAGCGGAGGACCCTAGTGCGGCGAGGCGCTCCTCGCAACCTCCGCGGCCGTCAGGGCCGGAGGGCGGGGTGGCCTCGCCGGGAAGGCGCGGTCTCGTCCGGCTTCGTCGGTCTTCCAACTATCGGCAACCATTGGCAACCATCGCCCGAGCGGAAATTGTCGACCCGCTGTTACCTGGAACGAGCGCACCTGGAACGAGCGCGTCCCATGTCCCGCGCGCCTCCGTCCGGCCCACGCACGTCCCCGCTTCGCCGCATGCCTCGCACCTCGCCGCGCGCTCGTCGCTTCTCCAACGCGGGCTCCGTGCGCTCGTCGCCTGCGCTCCGTGCGCTGTGCTCGCTGTCGTTGCAGACGGGCCGACCCGAGAGCGCTTGACGTGGGCGCGGGACCATAGGATTCTGGCTGCTGTCGCGTCGTGGTGACGTGAGCCGACACGGAGGTTAGGTCATGAGTGCCAACACATCGCACACCCATTGCGCCGCCGCCGTCGTTTCCGCCGCGGTCGGCTGAGCTCGTCTCCACGTCTCCGCGACGTCGCCCGCGTGCCCTGAGGGGCGCGTGTGTGCCCTGAGCGCGTGCCCCTCGCAGGGATCTGCCCTGGCCGGGCGTGTCTTCTGGCGTGACGTCCTGATCGATCGACGAGCTCCGCTCCGCGGCGGCCCCGCGCGTGGAATGGCCGGCGCGTGCGCGCTTGTGCGCCGCCGCGCCCTGTCCGTCGATCGCCGCGCACCGAGCTCGGGCGCGGCCGAACGCCATGGAGCGCTCGTCCGTCATGCAAACTCACCTCGATTGTCTCGTTGATCCGTCTTCGCAGCACGAAATGCAGCCCGATCTGATCGGGCTCGGATGGACTCCCTTCTTCGCGAGCCAGCTCGCTTGTCTGGAGGATGCCGTGCAGCCTGCGCGCGTCGTCCTCGCCTCCGCGTCCAGGCACCACGTTCAGACCGCGGAGGGCCCGCGCCTCGCGGTGGTCAGCGGGCGCCTCGCGCACGAGGCCGCGGATCGCGCGGCGCTCCCCACCGTCGGTGACTGGGTGGGGCTCAGGCCTGGCGACGGCGCCGGGCCCGCGTACATCGTGCACACGTTCGCGCGGAGCACGTGCCTGCGCCGCAAGGCCGCGGGGCCCACGGTGGAGGCTCAGGTGCTCGCGGCCAACATCGACAAGGTGTTCATCGTCACGTCGCTGAACGCCGACTTCAACCTGCGCCGCCTGGAGCGGTACATCGACGCCGTCCTCGACAGCGGCGCTCGCCCGGTCCTCGTGCTCAACAAGGCCGATGTCTGCCCGGATCCGGAGCGGTACATCGACGCGGCGCGGGACGTCGCCCCCACCGCGCGGGTCGCGCTCGTCAGCGCGCTCTCAGGCGCCGGCCTCGACGCGCTCCGCGCCGAGATCGGGGCAGGGGAGACCATCGCCCTCGTTGGCTCGTCCGGCGTGGGGAAGTCCGCGCTCAGCAATCGCCTGCTCGGCATGGAGGTCCAGCGCGAGGGCGCGATCCGGGCGTCGGACGAGCGCGGCCGCCACACGACGGCTCACCGCGAGCTGTTCCTGATCCCTGGCGGTGGCCTCCTCATCGACACGCCGGGCATACGGGAGCTCGGCCTCTGGTCCGCGGGCGGCAGCGCCCCGGCCGGCTTCGACGATGTCGAGGCCCACGCCGCGGCCTGCCGCTTCCGGGACTGCGCGCACGACGGCGAGCCCGGCTGCGCCGTGCTCCGTGCCATCAAGGACGGCGATCTCGATCCCGAGCGCCTCGGCGGCTACCTCAAGCTGGCTGCCGAGCGACGCCACCTCGCCGGGCAGCAGGACGTGCGCGCGAGGATCGAGGAAAAGCGGCGCTGGAAGCAGATCTCGAAGCAGATGCGCGCCAATCCGAAGCGATAAGAGCCTCCCCCCCGCCCCCGCGTCCAGACCCCAGCGTCCCCGCCACGCCGCGTAGAGATCGCCCGCAAATCCCCGACTCCATCCCGCCCGATCTCCGCCCCCGTCCGCCCGCGCGCACCTTCGAAAACGCTCTTTCCCATCCCCTGGAGAGAGCCCTCGGGAGGGGGTGTCGCGCGCGGGGCCGGCGGGGGAAGGGCCCCACGAACCCGAGCGCCGGCCCGCATCGAAGCGAGTCGCCCCCGGTTCTCCCCCACCCGTTCAGCCGGCCATAGCCACCACAAGGCGCGAGTTCGTGGGAAGGGCCCCCCGCCGGCCCCGCGCGCGACACCCCCTCCCGAGGGCTCCCCCCGCGTCCAGGGCTCCCTCTCCCTCCGTCCCGTCAGATCCCGTATTGCCGGAGCTTCTTGTGGAGCCCCTCGCGCGTGATCCCGAGCGACTTCGCCGCGTTGGTCTTGTTGTTGTTGTGCCCGCGCAGCGCTTCCAGGAGGAAGAACTTCTCGACCGCGTCCATCATCTCCTTGAGCGACCCCTTCGGCGTCCCCGCCCGCGCCACGAGCCCCTCGACCTGCCGGATCCTCGCCGAGAGCAGCTCCGGCGTCCCGAACGCCCCCGGCTCCAGCTGGATGACGATCCGCTGCACCTCGTTCTGGAGCTCCCGCACGTTGCCCGGCCAGTCGTACGCGACCATCAGCTCCATCGCCTGCTGGCTGAACCCGCCGCACGGCTTGCCGATCTCGTCCGCGTAGCGCTCCAGGAAGTGCGTCGCGAGCAGCGGGATGTCGTCGCGCCGCTCTCGCAGCGGCGGCAGGCGGATCGGGAAGACCTTGAGGCGGTAGTAGAGATCCTCGCGGAACCGCCCCTTGGCCACCTCGTCCTCGAGGTTCCGGTTCGTCGCGGCGACGATGCGCACGTTGACGTGCTTCGGGCTCGTCGCGCCCACGGGGCGGATCTCGCCCTCCTGGAGCGCCCGGAGGAGCTTCGATTGCAGCGACAGCGGGGTCTCGGTGATCTCGTCGAGGAAGAGCGTGCCCCCGTCGGCGATCTCGAACAGGCCCTTCTTCTCCTCGGTGGCGCCCGTGAAGGACCCCTTCTTGTGGCCGAAGAGCTCGCTCTCCAGGAGGCTCTCGGCCAGCGCCGCGCAGTTCTGCGCGACGAACAGCTTGTCGCGGCGGCGGGAGCGGTAGTGGACGGCGGCGGCGATGAGCTCCTTGCCCGTGCCCGTCTCGCCCTCGATCAGCACCGTGACGCGCGTGTCGACCACCTTGTCGAGCTGCCCGATGACCTTCCGCATCGCGTCGCTGTTGCCGATGATGTCGACCGCGCCCCCGCTGCCGCCCCGGCGACGCTCCTCGCGCCCCTTGAGGAAGCTGTTCTCCTTCTGGAGCCGCTCCTCCGCGAGCACGAGCCGCTTGATGAGCCGGGCGTTCGCCACCGCGAGCGACGCGTTGGCCGCCAGCACGAGGAGCGTCTCCAGGTCGCCGGCGTTCAGCATCCCCGGCACGCTCCGGTTGTCGGCCTGGAGCACGCCGATGATCTCCTCGCCCTTCCAGAGCGGCACGGCGAGGGTGCTGCGGATCGAGGCGCCCATCAGCGACTCGGACTGCCCGACCTCGATCGGCGCGTCCGCGGCGAGCACGGCCGCCCGCTCCTTGATCACCTTCCGGTACACGCTGCGCGTGATCGGGACCGGCCCTGCAGGCGGCCCCCCTTTGCCCGACGCGGACCGGACCCGCGTCAGCACCGGCACGAACGCCGCCGGCGCCGCGCCCGGCTCCTGGTCGTCGTCGCGCAGCACCACCGTGACGTGGGTCGAGCTCGGCACCAGCGCGAGCACCGCGTCGGCGATCTCGGCGAGCACCTCGTCGAGATCGTTCGCCGCGCCGATGCGCTTCTGCGCCGCGTACATCGCCGACAGCGCGCTCGGATCGCGCTCGATCTTCGCCTCGGCAGGCTCGATCTCGTCGAGGCGCCGGATCGAGACGACCCGCGCGTCGTCGGCCTCCTCCGGGATCTTCACCACCATCCGGGTGACCGCGTCCCCGGAGCCGAGCTCGATGACGTCCCCCGTCTGGAGGGCGATCGCGCTGCGCCCGGCGCCGAGCTCCAGCCGCTCGCCCCGCCGCGTCACGCTCGTTCCGTTCGTCGAGCGCAGATCCTCGAGGATCACCCCGTCCGCGCCGCTCACGATGCGCGCGTGCGCCCCGGAGACGTGGCGATCGTCGAGGACGACGCGGTTGTCCGACGAGCGCCCGAGCGTGATCAGCTCGCCCTGGAGCTCGAAGGTGCGCCCGGCAGCGAGACCCTGGGTTACCTCGAGCACGATCATGGTTCGTTCTTCAGCCGGGAAGACCCCGTGACAAGGGCCGGAGTAAACCGTCAAGACGGCGGAGATGCCAGGAAAAATCAGGACCCAGGCGCGTCAGTAGAGCGTCCTGCGAGCGCCGCAAGCATCGCGCCCGGGCGGCGCCAATCAAGGAAAATCTGGATCTGGGTGATGTGCCCGCTTGCGCGCTCCGCTCACTCCACGCGCCCCGCACGCCCGACCCGCGGCCGACCGCGGGACGGGGCGCGCGGCGCTCGGGTCACTGCGCGCGGGCGGCGAGGCGGTAGATGACCGTCTTGAAGGGCGCGTTGCCGGCGATCTTCTCGGCGTCCTTCGACGTCTCGCCCTCGTCGACGATCTTCTGCAGCTTGGTCGCGACCTCGGCGTCGCCCTTCGGCGAGAGGGCGTCGATGACCGAGACCGAGACGAAACGCACGGCCGCGTTCGTGATCTTCGGCATCGCGTCGATGATCTGCTGCCGGACCTCGGGGGTGCCGAGCACGCCCGCCATGTAGGCGGACTTGATCCCCTGGAACTGCGTCTCCTTCGCCTGCGACGCCGGATCGCCGAGCTTGCCGACGTAACAGTCGAGCTTGGTGCCGCAGGCCGAGAGCAGATCCTTCGCGATCTTGATCTCCTTCTCCATCGACTTGCCGACCGTGCCGCCGCCGCTCGTCTTGGTGCCCGCGAGCCGGTCGACGTCGGCGATCTGGTCGGGCTTCATCAGCTTGAGCGCCGTCTGCAGCGAGACGTCGCGGATCTGCGCGACGTCGTCCTCCTCGCCGCGCGCCTCGAGGCCGGTCTTCACGAGCCACGGCACGAGGCTCGCGTCGAAGAAGTTGCTCGCCGCCTCGGCGAGCATCACCCGCGCGTTGATGCCGGCCGGCGGCATCTCGAGCCCCGCGGGCGTCTTGTCGTAGGCCGCCTGGAAGGCCGCGAGGGTCTCCGGCGTCTTGGGCACCTTGGTCAGCTCGCGCGCGATGATGGCGCGCGGCACGTCCTCGGCCTTCTCGAGCGCGGCGAGCAGCGGCTGCGACGACTCCTGCCGGCCGATCGTCGCCAGGACGAGCGCGGCCGCCGCCACGTGGGCGGTCTCCGCGGCCTTCTTCTGCTCCGCGCTCGCCTTGTCGCCGCCGGCGCCCTTCAGGTTCTCGACCTTCGAGTACTCGACGAGCTCCTTCTGGTCGCCCTGGAGTAGCGCGATCGTCGGCTGGATCGCGGGCTTGCCGATCTTCGTGAGCGCGAGGATGGCGGTCGTGGCCGCGTCCGCCTTGAGCGGCGACAGCACCACCTTGAGCAGCGGCACGACCGCCTTCTCGCTGCGCTGCCACCCGAGCAGCTCCGCGGCGGTGATCTGCCAGAACAGCTCGTTCCGCATCGTGGCGACGTCCTTCGGGTCGTTGATCGGGCGCCCGATCATCGTGATGAGCCCGTCTTCCCAGGACTTGCTGTTGATGTCGACCATCGCGTCGTGCACGTCGCGCGAGATCGTCGAGCCCTTGGGCTTGCCGTGCTGGAGCTTCGAGAAGACGGCCATGAGCGGCTCGGCGGCCTTCTCCGACTTCATCGCCCCGAGGCCGCGCACGGCCCAGCGGACGTCCTCCTCGGTGGACTCGGGCTTGTAGTCCTTGAGCGCCTTGATGAGGCAGGCCTCGCCGCGCGGGTCCCTCGTGTCGGAGATGAACTTGATGAGCTTCGAGTTCGTGCGCTCGTCGAGATCGCCGGCCACGCACTTCTGCGTCATCGGCTCGATGATCTTGTCGAGGAGCGGCTTCACGGTCGGCCCGGTCCGGTCCTTGTTGTCACGCGTCATCGCGTCTTCGAAGAACTGGACGAGCCGGTTGACGGAGGCGGTGAGCGTGGCCGGGTCGTCGAGCCGCTTGACGTGCGTCTCGGGGTCGTTCTCGTCGCCGCATCCGACGATGACCCCTGCGGAGAGCGCCATCGACGACGCGGTGGCGGCCCCCAGGAGGAGCGAGCGAAGGAGCGGCAGGATGCTGCGTGCTGAGCGGGACATGGTGTTTCCTCCGGGACCTCGGTGATGCTGCCGGCCTGACCTCGCCGTCGCACGGTGCGCTTCGGGGGAGGCGGTCAGCGGCTAGCCTTCGTTAGCCTGAGGGGACGAAAGTGGACAAAAACAGCGCGCGGCAGGGGGCGCGGCCCCCCTTCGGCCACGACGTGGCGCCGCTCCGCCATGGAAACGGCGAAGCCGACGCTATTCGCCGCCAGAGAACGTGTCAACGCGAGCGCGGCGCCGAGACGAGCCGACGGATCCCCGTGGCGAAGAGCCGGTCGGGGATGACACGGCGCAGCGCGACGAGCGCCCGTGCGTCCCGGCCAACGAGGGTCCGGAAAGGCGGCGATGGGTCGTCGATGAGGCGGAGGATCGCCGCCGCGACCGGGGCGGGCGGCGGCGCCTTGGCGGCGTCCTTCAGGACGATCTGCTCGATCGCCCTGGTCATCGCGCCGTAAGGGCCGTCGAGGGAGACGTGGGCGCCGCGCCGCTGGTTTTCGTAGAAAATTTCGGTCTTGAAGGTGCCGGGCTCGACGAGGCAGACGTGGACGCCGAACGGGGCGACCTCCCAGCGCAGCGCCTCGCTGAAGCCCTCGACGGCGTGCTTCGTTGCCGCGTAGGCGCTCACGCCGGGGAGGCCGACGAGCCCGGAGATGCTCGAGACGTTGACGATGCGGCCGCGCCCCGCGCCGCGCATCGCCGGGAGCACCGCGCGCGTCACGGCCATCAGCCCGAAGACGTTGGTCTCGAACTGCGCCCGGACGTCGCCGTCCGCCTGCTCCTCGAAGGCGCCGCCGACCGCGATGCCGGCGTTGTTGACGAGGGCGTAGGCGGGGCCGTGCTTCTGAAGGATCTCCCGGATCCTGTCGGGCGCGCTCGCCGCGGCGACGTCGAGCTGCTCGATCTCGAGCGTGACGCCCCGCGCGCCGGCGGCGGCGAGGAGCGCGCCGGCCTTCTCGGGGCGGCGCATCGTGGCGATGACCCGGTGGCCCGCGGCCGCGCACGCGATCGCCGTCGCGAGGCCGATGCCGCTCGAGGAGCCGGTAACGAGAACAAGGTGACCCATGACGAAGGGGCGCGAGTATAGGCGAAGCGCGGTGCGGCGGGGGAGCGCGGCATGCGCGGCGCGCGGCACGTCGAGTCGTCGCCACCGCGCCACCGCGCCGCCGCGGCAGGCGCTCAGCCGATGATCATCGCCTCGCTGAGGAGCCGGCCCTCCCTGAAGCGCCGCAGGTTCCAGCGATCGAACAGGGGGAGGGAGGCGCCCTCGGCGATGTGCTGCGCGAGGAGCTTGCCCATGACGGGCGCGATCATGAAGCCGTGCCCCATGAACCCGGAGGCCTGGTAGAAGTGCTCGACCTCGTCGACCCCGCCCACGATCGGGTTCTGATCCGGGGTGAGGTCGTAACAGCCGGCCCACTGCCGCAGCACCTTGACGCTGCCGAGGATCGGGCACGCGGCGACCAGCGCCCGCGCGTACAGGGCGAGGAACTTGTGGCTCGACCCCATGTCGAGGCCGTCGGGGACGTCCTCGTTGGAGATGCCGCCCACGATCTCGCCGCGCATCGACTGGGAGAAATAGAGGCCGTTCGAGAGGTCCGCGACGAGCGGGCCGAGCCAGGGCTTGAGCGGCTCGGTCGAGCAGATCTCGTGGCGGTGCGGGTGGTTGGGCAGCTCCACGCCGAGCATGCGCGCGACCTCGGGGCTCCAGGCGCCGGCCGCGTTGACGACCCGGTGCGTCCGGATCTCGCCGCGATCGGTGACCACGGCGTCGATCCGCGCGCCCTGCGTGCGGAAGCCGAGGACGTTCGTGAAGGTGGCGATGTCGACGCCGAGCTTCTGCGCGCGCTCGGCGTAGCCCCAGACGAACGGCCAGGGGAACACGACGCCGTCGTCGGGGTTGTAGCTCGCCGCGACGACGCCGTCGGTCGAGAGCTGCGGCACGATCGCGCGCGCCTCGTTGGCGGTGAGCATCCGCGTCCCGAGGCCGCACGCGTTCTGCACGGCGACGCTCTTCTCGAGCGTCCGGCGGCCCGCCTCGCTGCGCACGAGGAAGAGGTAGCCGCCCTGCCGGAACCAGATGTTGATCTTCATCTCGCGGGCGAAATCGCGGCAGATGCGGATGCTCTCCTGCATGAGCCGGATGTTCCCCTCGCTCGAGAACTGCGCCCGGACGCCGCCGCCGTTGCGCCCGCTGGCGCCGCCGCAGAGGTAGCTCCGGTCGACGACGACGACGTCGGTGATGCCGTGGTGCCGCGCGAGGTTGTACGCGATCGCGAGGCCCATGATCCCCGCGCCGATGATGACGATCTCGGCCTGCCCCCGCATCGCGCCTCAGCCGAGCTCCGACCTCGCCGCGGCGACGACGGCGGCCTGGAGGGCGCCGTTCGAGGCGATGATGCCGCGGCCGAGCTTGAGCCCGGGGCCGGTGTAGTCGATGGGCGCGCCCGAGAGGTCGGTGAAGCTGCCGCCCGCCCCGAGGAGCACGGCCTCGGGCGCGCAGCTGTCCCAGAGCTTGGCGCCGCCGCCGCCGTGCACGTAGAGGTCGACCTCGCCGGTCGCGATCCGGGCGATCTTCACGCCGACGGAGCCGCAGGGGACGACCTTCGAGATGCCGAGCCGCGCGAGGAGCGGCTCGATCTCCTTCGGCCGGTGCGAGCGCGAGATGATGAGCGTCGCGTCGGCCGGAGCGCTCACGGCCGAGACCCGGAGCGGCCTGCGGCTGCCGTCCCTCGCCTCGATGAAGGCGGCGCCGCCCTCGCCGGCGCGGCCGGCCAGCGCCTCGCCCGTCGTGGGCATCACCACGACGCCCAGCGCCGCGCGGCCGCGGACCGCGAGCCCGATCATCACGGCGAACTCGCCGTTCCTGTCCGCGAACTCGCGCGTGCCGTCGAGCGGATCGACGAAGAACACCCGCTCCTTCCGCAGGCGCGCGGCGAGCTCGTCGCTGGTCGGGACGCTCTCCTCGGCGAGGATCGCCTCGCCGGGGAACGCGGCCTCGAGCGCGCTGCAGATGAGCGCGTTCGCCTCGCGATCGGCGCGGGTCACCGGGTCGCCGGGGCCCTTCATCTCGACGGCGAACGGCGTCGCGTACACGTCCATCACGATCGCCGCCGCGGCGCGCGCGATGCGGACGATCTCGTCGAGCTCCCTGTCGTTCTGGTCCATCCTGCTCACACCTCGATCCCTGCCTGCTTGAGGCGCGCGGAGAGCTCCGTGAGCGCCGAGTCCTGGAGGTAGGGGGGCATGCCGGCCTCGCGGACGAGCTGGTCGAGCTGGGCGACCGAGCGGGGGCCGAGCACGGCGGACGAGACGACGCGGTTCGCGAGGACGAAGCGCAGGGCCGCCGAGCGGAGCGAGGTGACGGCGCCGGAGACCAGCGGCCTGAGCGCGTCGAGCTGGCGGAGCCGGGTCCTGAGCTCCTCGCGGGTCCACCGCTGGTAGCGGTGATCGTCGAGGTAGAACTCGCGATCGGCGCTCCACTGGCCGGCGAGCAGCCCGTGCGCGAGCACCGATCGGGCGAGGACGCCCGCGCCGGACTCGGAGACGTCGCCGGCGACCTCGTGGAGGTCGCCGGGGAGGAAGGCGTTGTAGGCGATCTCGATGACGTCGACCTCGTCGCGCAGCGCGGAGCGGGCGACGTCCGCGGAGCCGGCGCTCACGCCGAAGGCGCGGATCTTCCCGGCCTGCTTCAGGTCCTTCAGGAAGCCGATCGCCTCCGTCGAGTGCATCGCGGCCACGGTGGGGTTGTGGAGCAGCACGACGTCGACCACCTCGCGGGCGAGGCGCTCCTGGGACCGCTCGAACGCGGTGCGGAGGTGGGCCGGGTCGAACCGCTTCGTCGGGGGATCGCCGTCGCGAACGGTGCCGATCTTGGTGACGACGAACGTCGTGCCGGCGCCCTGGAGCCGCCTGCCGAGGCAGCGCTCCATCTCGCCGCGGCCGTAGACGTCGGCGGTGTCGAAGAGATCGATGCCGACCGCGAGCGCGCGATCGATGACGCGATCGATCTCGGTGTCGGCGATGGGACCGTAGCCGTCGCCGGAGAGTCCCCAGGTGCCTAGGGCGAGCTCCGAGACCTGAAGGGTCGTCTTGCCGAGGGGGCGCTTCCTCACGGGCGGCGATCTACACCAGCGCCGGGAGGGCGCCACGAAATAGGGGCGGAGCTCCGGGGCACGGCGCGCCGCGTCGCGCGCCGTGCGCCGTGCGCCGTGCGCCCTGCGACCGCGCGGCCGAGCTCCCCCCGGGGCGGGCGTCCCCGGTCGACCCTCGGCGCGCGGTCGCAGGGCGCGTCCTCCGGGGCCTCACGCGCCGGCGCGGGCCGTCGGGCCGCCACGTCCCTGCGCGCTCGGCCACGGAACGCTCCATGCCAGAGAGCCAGGGAAGGGGAGTGATGCGGAAGCGCGCGGGGCGGCGCCGCCGAGGGCAGGGTCTTCGGGTGACATGTCGAGTCGAGCCCTGCCGGTGGACGACGAAGGGGGCTGGAGAGTATGGCGAAAGGGCCTAATGAGGCATCGGCGGCCGAACCCGTCAGCGACCGGAGGTCGCGGCCGCCCGCGGCGAGCACCACGGCGCGTCGCGCGCTGGAGCTCGTCGCCGTCCGAGGCAAAGACGTGCTCGGCGTCCGCCACGTGCTGGCCGAGGGGCGCGCGCACATCGGCGACACGCCCGCGTCCATCGTGCGCGTGCCGTCGGGGGAGCTCGATAGAGCGGCCCCGGTCATCGCGGAGGTGATCGGCGCCCGCTACGTGCTGCACGTGCCGCGGCGGACGCGGGCGCGCCTCCACGGCGCCGACGGGCTCGCGCGCCTCTTGACGGGCCCGGTCGATATCGAGCTCCAGGAGGGAGACCGCGCCGTGCTCGTGATCGGGGCCGTCCAGATCCGCGCGCAGATCGTGCCCATCGAGATCATCTCACGCCTGGGTGCGTCCGGACTGCGCTGGATCGGACTCATCGGCGCCCTCTACCTCGTCGCGCTCGGCATCTGCGCCGCCCTCGCGCCGCGCGACCGCGCCCGCCTCGACGAGGGGTCGATCCGCCGGGCGGTCAGCGAGGCCGCGGCGCAGCTGTGGCCAGACCACATCCCTGCGCCATGACGTGAGGGCACCGCCGAGCTGGCCGTCACCGGCGGGTGATGCCCGCGCGTCGTGGAGTGGTAGTCTCTGCCCTCCATGCGATTCAAGATCGTTCCGCCCCTGCCGGTTCAACTCCTGCTCTGCCCGCTCGCCGTCCTCGGCTGTGGCAGCGAGTCGCCGGACGGGATCCTGAGCCTGCCGTCCGGCTGGAACTCCATCGAGCCGGGCGGCGAGACGACGTGCTCGCGCGGTGATCCTTTCAAGTACTTCGTCCGTCCGGGCACCGTCAATCGCCTCATCGTCGAGTTTCGCGGCGGCGGCGCGTGCTGGAACGCGACCACCTGCTCGGCCGCGGGATCGCTCTTCCAGGAGACGGTCGGCGACGACGCCCTGGCGACCGGGATCTACGATCATGAGAACCCGGACAACCCCTTCAAGGACTGGCACCATGTGTACATCCCCTATTGCACCGGGGACGTCCACTGGGGCGACAACGTGGCCACGTATGGGGAGGGGAGCCAGGCCGTCACCATCCAGCACAAGGGCGCCGTCAACGTCCGCGCGGTGCTCGGCTGGATCTACGAGAACGTCCCTGCGCCAGAGACGATCTTCGTGACCGGCTGCAGCGCGGGCGCGTATGGAGCCATCCTCTGGTCCGCGCACCTGCGAGAGCACTACAAGAGCGCGTCGGTCATCGAGTTCGCCGACAGCGGGGCAGGGATCATCACCGAGACGTTCTTCAGGGACAGCCTTCCTTCCTGGAAGCCCGAGGGCGCTTATCCCACGTGGATACCTGGCCTCGATCCGGCCGAGATCGCGCGGCTGTCGGTGCTCTACGAGAAGATCGGCGCCCATTACCCCGACATGCGCCTGTCGCAGTACAACACCGCCTATGATGAGGAGCAGGCCTTCTTCTTCAGCGCGATGGGCGGCGGCGACGCCCAGGCGTGGTCAGACGCGATGCGGGCAGAGATCGCCGAAATCGAGGCATCGACGCCGAACTTCAGGTCGTTCCTTGCCGCCGGCACCGCGCACTGCATCCTCTGGCGGCCAGAATTTTACACCCTCGAGTCGCGCGGGACGCGCCTCGTGCGATGGCTGGACGGGCTCGCGAACGGCGCGCAGCCGCCGAGCGTCGCCTGCGACGCTTGCGGCTCGCCTTGAGCGCCGCCGGGGACGGGCGGCGCGGCGGCCGAGGAACCGACGGGCGCGGCCAGCGCGCTGGCGGGCGCTGGCGGGGGGGCGCGGGAAGCGTCGTGGCCCGAGCGGACGCGCTCCGTTGCGGCGGCAGTTGACGCGCAGCCAGAGCTCAAGATTATGTCCGCCGCGAACGCGGGCGCGTGGGCGCATCCGCGGCGGCCTCGGAGGAAGAGCTCCGGGGGGAGACAGAGGGATTCATGCGCACGCTTTGTATCGATATCGGCGGAACGGGGATCAAGGCCATCATCCTCGACGAGCAGGGGAATCCGATGACGGATCGTGTGCGGGTGCCGACGCCCCAGCCGGCCTCGCCCGAACCCATCCTCGATCTCATCGATGAGCTCGCCCGCGCGCAAGGGGAGTTCGATCGCGTCTCGATCGGCTTCCCCGGCGTCGTGATGGAGAACGTGACCAAGACGGCGCCGCACCTCGACAACGAGAAGTGGAAGGGCTACCCGCTCGGCGAGGCCGTCGAGCGCCGCCTCGGCAAGCCTGCCCGCGTCGCCAACGACGCGGGCATCCAGGGGCTCGCCGTCATCGAGGGCAAGGGGCTCGAGATGGTGCTCACCTTCGGTACGGGGCTCGGCTGTGCCCTGTACATCGACGGCCGCTACGTGCCGAACCTCGAGCTCGGGCACCATCCGTACGGAAAGAGGGACCTGAAGTACGAGGACCGCGTGTTCGACGCCGAGTGCAAGCGCATCGGCGCGAAGCGCTGGAACAAGCGCGTGCGCAAGATGATCGCGCAGGTCGAGCCGATCTTCAATTACCGCAAGCTCTACCTCGGCGGCGGCAACGCGCGCCTGCTCGACGCCTCGCGGTTGCCCGAGAACGTCGTCGTTGTGGACAACGTCGCTGGCCTGCTCGGCGGAATCAAGCTCTGGGCCTAGCCCAGGGCGGCCGCGCGCGCGTGTGCTGGCGGGGAGGCTGGCCTCCTCGCCAGCGCGGCCTCCTCGTCTGGCCGCCTTCGCGCCTGAGACAACGCGCCGGCCCGGGGCGGGCCCGCGCGGGGGGCCGCGCCGGTTCCCAAGCGGGCGTGACCGTCGTACCCTGGCCCGATGAACTCGCCCGACGCACCGAAGCCCGACGCACCGCCCGCGGCCAATCCAGCGGCGGACGCTGATCTCGATCCTTTTCGACTCCAGTCGCCGGAGACCCTCGCGAACCCGTACCCCGTGTACGCCAGGTTGCGCCAGGAAGCGCCCGTGTACTTCAGCGCGGCTTACAACGGCTGGCTCATCACCCGCTACGACCAGGTTGCGGCGGGCTTCCGCGACCCGCGCCTATCGGCGAAGCGCTCCAGCGCCTTCGTGACGAAGCTGCCTGACGAGGTGAGGCAGCGGCTGGAGCCCTTGCGCCGCAACCTGGCGTCGTGGGCCTTGCTGCTCGATCCCCCGGAGCACACGCGCATCCGCTCGCTGATCAACAAGGCGTTCGTGCCGCGGCTCGTCGAGGGGTTGCGCTCCCGGGTGGAGACGCTGGTCAACGAGCTGCTCGATGCGGTCGCCCCGACGGGCCGGATGGACGTCCTCCGCGATCTCGGCGACCTCTTGCCGCTGCTCGTGATCGGCGAGGTGCTCGGTGTACCCGTCGAGGACCGGCACCGGCTGAAGGGCTGGTCCAACGCGCTCAGCGGCTTCCTCGGCGCGGGCCGGCCGACGCTGGAGATCGCGGGGGGCGCGCTGAGCGCCGTGGCCGAGCTGGAGGACTATTTCCGCGGCGTGATCGCGGCCCGGCGGCAGAGCCCTGGCAACGACCTGCTCAGCCAGCTCATCCTCGCGGAGGAGCAGGGCACGATCCTCGGCGAGCAGGAGCTTCTCTCCACGTGCTGCATGTTGCTCTTCGGCGGCCACGAGACGACGAAGAACCTCATCGGCAATGGCCTGCTCGCGCTCCTTCTCCACCGTTCCGAGCGCGAAGCATTGCGCGGCACCCCGTCGCTGATCGGCCCGGCGGTGGAGGAGCTGCTCCGATACGACTCTCCGGTGCAGTGGATGAGCCGCGTCGCGCTCGACGACATCGAGCTCGACGGCGTGCGCATCCCGAAGGGTGATCGCGCCTTCCTTGTGCTCGGCGCGGCGAACCGGGATCCCGCCCAGTTCCCCGACCCCGACAAGCTCGACTTCCGCCGCACGGACATCCGTCACATCTCGCTCGGCCTGGGCGTCCATTACTGCGCCGGCTCCGCGCTGGCCCGTGTGGAGGCCCAAGCTGCCATCTCCACGTTCCTGCGCCGTTTCCCCGACGCCGAGCTCTCCCCTGGACCGCTGACCTGGCGCATGAACCCCGGCATGCGCGGCCTCACCTCTATCCCGACAGAGCTAGGCCCCCAGAGCTCCGCTTCCTGACCCAACCCATCGCCGCTTCTCCAGACCATCCTCCACCCCGCCCGTTCCACCCTGGAGCCGCCGGGGAGAGGGGAGGGGGCGCGCGGGGGCGAGGGGGAAGGGCCCCGCGGATCCGAGCGCCGGCCCGCTCCGCAGCCAGTCCCCCCAGATCTCCCTCTCCCGTACAGCCGGCCATAGCCACCACAAGGCGCGAGTCCGCGGGAAGGGCCCCCCTCGCCCCCGCGCGCCCCCTCTCCCCTCTCCCCGGCGGCCGTCGCGCCCTAGAGCGACGGTCACCCGCTTCGGAGACGGGCCCACCTCGACGTTTTCGGTGCTCAGCGCACCGGAGTGCGCTTGCGCGCCGAAAACGCCGATCTGGGCCCGTCTCCTGTGCGGGAGACCGCCGCTCTGCTCTGCATGGTGTAGAGGTGGGCGGAAACCGCTGTAATTCTAGTTGTTGAGCCGCATCCCCGGCGCCAGCTGCCCAGGCAGCGCCACCTTCGCCGCCTCCAGCCCCGCGACCGGATACGCGCAGTAGTCCGCCGCGTAATACGCGCTTGGCCGGTGGTTCCCGCTGCTCCCGACCCCCCCGAACGGCGCGGCGCTCGACGCCCCCGTCAGCGGTTTGTTCCAGTTGACGATCCCCGCCCGCGATTCCCGCCAGAACCGCTCATAAAGCTCCCTGCGATCCGAGATCAGCCCGGCCGCGAGCCCATAACGTGTGCGGTTGGCCAGCGAGAGCGCCTCATCGAAGCTCTCGTAGCGCTGCACCTGCACGAGCGGCCCGAAATGCTCCTCGTCCGGGAGCTCCTTGATCGCCGACACATCGAGGATGCCGGGCGAGAGCAGCGCGGTTCCCTCCTCGAGCCGGCGCATCTCCAGCAGCACCTCGCCGCCGAGCGAGACCAGCCGCGCTTGCGTCGCGAGCAGCTGGTCCGCCGCCGCGAGCGAGATCACCGCGCCCATGAAGGGCTGCTCTGCGTCGTCGTACCTGCCCACCTTGAGCCGGGACGCCGCGTCGACCAGCCTCGCCAGCAGCGCGTCGCCCTCCGGCGTCGCCGGCACGAGCAGCCGCCGCGCGCACGTACACCGCTGGCCCGCCGAGATGAAGGACGACTGGAGGATATGGTGTATCGCCGCCTCGGTGTTCGCGACCTCCTGGACGATGAGCGGGTTGTTGCCGCCCATCTCCAAAGCGAGGATCTTCTCCGGTTGGCCCGCCAGCTGCCGGTGCAGCGCGTTCCCCGTGCCGGAGCTGCCCGTGAAGTAGAGGCCGTCGATGCCCGGGTGACCGGCGAGCGCGACGCCGGTGCGCCTCCCCCCCTGGACCAGGTTGAGCACCCCGGCCGGGATGCCCGCTTCCTGCCAGAGCCGCGCGGTCTCCTCCGCGACCCTCGGCGTGAGCTCCGAGGGCTTGAACACCACGCAATTGCCCGCGATCAGGGCCGGGACGATGTGGCCGTTCGGCAGGTGCCCCGGGAAGTTGTAGGGCCCGAGCACAGCGACCACGCCGTGCGGCCGGTGCCGCACCACGGCCGTCGCGTCGCCCGCCTCGGCGTGACGCTCGCCCGTCCGCTCACGCCAGGCCATCAGCGACACGTCGATCTTGCCGATCATCGTCTGGACCTCGGTGAGCGCCTCCCAGCGCGGCTTGCCCGTCTCCAGCCCGATCACGTCCGCGAGCCGGGCCTTGTGCTCGCCCAGGAGGCCCGCGAACCGCTTCACCAGCGCCGCCCGCTCCTCCAGGCCGCGATCGCGCCACGCAGCGAACGCGCCGCGCGCCGCCGTCACGGCCGCGTCGACCTGCTCCTCGCTCGCCGCGCGCCCCTCGAAGACGATCGCCTGCGTCACGGGGTTCCGGCTCGCGAACGGCTCGCCCGCGCCGGTCACCCAGCTGCCGTCGATGAAATGGGTCGACATGGTCACCTCTCTGTCGCGGAGCTCCCTCCGCGGAACACCACACGGGCTCAGCGGTCCGTCCAGCCAGTATGGTTTGCGCCCACCTCGCTCCGCCAGTGTGCATCGTACCAGAGGCCGGCGTCCCCCGGGCTCGCACGCCCCCGGACGGAACATCGCGCCGGCGACCGCCCAGTGAACGATGGGGCCGCTCGCCGGCCTCGCCAGGGCTTCGCCGCGTCAGGGGGCAACCACAATATCATGTGTCCCGGTGCCACTGAGCCCCAACCCGGGGGGGCCGCTCGGTCGATGGCTCTCCCGGTGAGAATCCAGGAGCCGAGATCTCAATGCTCTTCGTGCTCCATCGTCCCGAGTTCGCCTGTGGCGGGCGCGCGACATTCACGGGAATGCCCCGTGGCGAACAGGTGTGCTGACCGTGTTTGCGCTTTGGATCACGCTCCGGGCGCACTGCAGCAGGGCGCTCTCCACGCCCGGTGACACCAAGTCTTGACGGTCCTGTGGCTGGCGTGGAGACGTGCTCATGTCAGTTTTCCCGCCGATGCATCACACGGTGGCTATCTCAGACATCCATCTATGTGAGCTCGAGCCGACCGACGGCCTCTGGATGCGCTATCGGCAGGCGCCGTACTCCCCGGACGGGGAGATCGCGGCGATGCTCGACGCGCTCCGGGGAGAGGTCCGGAAGGGGGCGGGCGGCTCCGGGGGGCCCGGCGCGGAGCGCGACGAGCTCACGCTGGTCCTGAACGGCGACATCTTCGACCTGGATGCGCCTCGGGTGATCGGAAACGAGAGCGTGGTCCACGACCTGCCGCGCACCGCCGAGCACGCCGTGCCGGCGATGGAGGCCATCCTGCGCGATCATCCGGTGTTCGTCGCGGCCGTCGGCCGGATCGTCGCGGACGGGCACACAGCGGTCTTCGTGGCGGGCAACCACGACATCCAGCTGACGCTGCCCGAGGTGCGCGAGGCGGTGCAGCGGAGCATCGTGGACGCGGCCATGCGCGAGCTCGCCACCCGGGACGGTGGCGCTCCGGCGGGCTCGACCGAGGAGCTCCGCGCGGCGCTCGCGGCGCGGGTGGCCTTCCGCGCCTGGTTCCACCGCACGCACGACGGCGTCATCGTCGAGCACGGCAATCAGTACGACTCCTACTGCTGTTATCGCTATCCGATGGCGCCGTTCGGCCGGAAGCCGGGGGAGATCCAGCCGACGATGGGCTCGCTCGTGAGCCGCCTGCTCGTGTCGCGCATGGGGTACTTCAACCCGCACGTCGACTCGTCGTTCATGCTCTCCGGCTTCGGCTATCTCTCTCACTGGACGCGGTACTACCTGTTCTCTGGCCGCTCCCTCGTGTTTGCCTTCGGCGTGGGCGCGCTGCGCACGATGATCGAGCTCGTGCGCCGGCGCGACCCGAGCCGCCGGGCGCTCCGGCGCGCGGACCTCGCCGCGGCCGCCCGCGAGACGGGCGCGCCTTTCCCCGCGGTGGTCAAGCACGCGCGGCTGTTCGCGCGGCCGGCCGAGGACTGCCTCGGCCGCGTGGCGCGCGAGCTCTGGCTGGATCGCCTCGGGCTCGCGGCGATCGGGATCCTCGCGGCGCTCGCGTGCCTGTGCTGGATGCCGGGGGGGCTCGCGGCGGCGGCGTTGCTCGCGCCGACGCTCCTCGTCGCGTACGAGTGCGCCGTGCCGAAGCCCACGCTCGACGCTGTCTGGAAGGGCGTGAACCGGGCGGCGCGGTCCGTGGCCAGGGCGCACGGCGCCAAGGCCGTGATCTTCGGGCACACCCACAACCCGGAGGGGAGCTGGGAAGCCGGGGTGTTCTTCGGGAACACCGGCTCCTGGTCCGCGGCGTTCGAGGACATCGCGTGCACGAAGCCCGTCTTCGAGGCGCGCCCCCTCGTCTGGCTGCGGTCCGAGGAGAACGCGGGTCCCGAGGCGCCCCTCTCGGGCGGCCTCGTGATGTGGAAGGACGAGCGGTTCCAGCCCTGGAGAGCCGACGCGAGGCCGTCCGTGCCGAGGAAGGCCGAGATGGCCAAGCGTCCGCGCCCGGCGCTCCGTCCGCGCCCCGCGCTCCGGCCCCAGGCGACGGCCGCGCTGCGCGGCTAGGCTGCCGGCGCTCATCGGGTCGTACAGCGCCTGTCGGGTTGAGCCCAGCGCGCCCGGACGATAGAGTCTGCGCGGACCTCGGCCCTGGGGAGCTCCCCGGCGCGATCCGCGGAGTGGACGACGCATGAGCCTCAGCGAGCGCGAGCGGATGGCGCTGACGCAGCCCGCAGGCAGCGCGCCCGCCTCGACCGAGTCGGGCAGCGCGCCGCCGGCCGGCGCCGCGTCGGACGTCACGTTCAGGCTGCGCGAGTCCCCGGGCGCCGCGGCGCCCGAGCTTCCGCCCATCTCCGTCACGGCCCCGGAGCGCCTGTCCGCGGAGGAGCGCTACGAGGATCTCGGCTGCATCGGGCGCGGGGGCATGGGCGAGGTGCGCCGCGTGCGCGATCGCATCCTGGGGCGCGTGCTCGCGATGAAGATCCAGTCGTCCGAGACGCGCGACGCGACGCCCGATCGCGCCCGATTCCTCGCCGAGGCGCGCCTGACCGCGGCGCTCCAGCACCCGGGGATCGTGCCGGTGCACGAGTGCGGCGAGCTCGCCGACGGGCGGCTGTGGTTCACGATGAAGGAGGTCCGCGGGCGCACATTCGGCGAGGTGATCGCCGAGGCGTACGCGGCCGGCGGCGGGAGCCTCTCGCCCGTCGCGCTGCGGCGGGCTGTCGACACGTTCCTCCGCGTCTGCGAGGCCGTGGCGTACGCGCACAGCCGCGGCGTGATGCACCGCGACCTCAAGCCCGCCAACGTGATGATCGGCGAGTTCGGCGAGGTCCTGGTGATGGACTGGGGCCTCGCGCGGCCCGCCGCGCCGCTGCGCGGGTCGCCCGGCGCCGCGGGCGCGGCGGACGTGATCGAGGCGGCCCCGCTCACGCAGCCCGGGGAGGTGCTGGGCACGCTGCTCTACATGGCCCCGGAGCAGGCGCGCGGCGAGGGCGATCGCCTCGGCGCGGCGAGCGACGTCTACGCGCTCGGCGTCGTGCTCTACGAGATCCTCGCCGGGCGCCACCCTTACGGCGGCCAGCCCGCGGCGGTCTGGGGCGCGCTCCTCACCGGCGCGCTCAGGCCGGTCGAGGCGAGCGCCCCCCACGAGGTGCCCGCGGAGCTCGCGGCCCTCTGCGCCCGCGCGATGGCGCTCGCCCCGGAGGCTCGCACCCCGGACGCGGGCGCGCTCGCCGCCGAGCTCCGGAGCTGGCTCGACGGCGCGCGGCGGCGCGAGCGCGCGCTCGCGATCGTGGACCATGCCCGCGCGATCCGGCCGGAGATCGAGGCGACCCGGGCGCGCGCTCGCGCGCTGCGCGACGAGGCGCGGGCGATCCTCGACGGCCTGAGCTCGTTCGATCCGGCCGAGCAGAAGGCGCGCGGGTGGCGGCTCGAGGACGAGGCGGAGCGCCTGGAGCGGGAGGCGTCGCTCGGCCAGGTCGAGTGGATGCAGATCCTCCGCTCGGCGCTGAACGAGGCGCCGGACCTCCGCGAGGCGCACGAGGCGCTGGCCGACCACTACGCCGAGGAGCTCCTCGAGGCCGAGGAGGCGCGGGATCCGCGGGGCGCGGCGCGCGCCGAGGCGCTCCTGCGGCAGCACGACCGCGGGCGCCATGCGGTGCTGCTCGCCGGCGACGGGGCGCTCACGCTGGCGACCGCGCCCGAGGGGGCGCAGGTCTCCCTCCACCGCTACGTCGAGCGCGACCGCAGGCTCGTGCCCGAACTCGCGCGCGAGCTCGGCCCCACGCCCCTGATCGAGGTGGCGCTCCCGCGCGGCAGCTACCTCCTCGAGGTGCGCGCGCCGGGGCACCACGAGGCGTGGTATCCCGTGCTCATCGAGCGCGGGCGGCGCTGGGACGGCGTCCGGCCAGGCCGGGAAGGGGCCCACCCGGTCCGCCTCCTTCACCTCGGCGAGCTCGGCGAGGACGACCTCTACGTGCCCGCCGGCTGGTTCCTCGCCGGCGGCGATCCGGACGCGGGGGACAGCCTCCCGCGGACGCGGCTCTGGTGCGACGGCTTCATCGTCCGGAGGCACCCGGTCACCAACGCCGAGTACCTCACCTTCCTCAACGCGCTCGTCGCGAGCGGGCGGGAAGCCGAGGCCCTCGAGTGCTGCCCGCGCCTCCCGCTCGGCCGCGCCTCCTCGGGATCGAGCCCGGACTCGCTCCGGTTCGAGCGGGGAGACGACGGCCGCTTCCGGCTCGGGTGCATCCAGACCGACGTCCAGGAGGAGCCGAGGATGCCTGTCGCGTTCGTCCACTGGCGGGCGGCGGTGCGTTATGCGGCGTGGTACGCCGCCGGGACCGGCGCGCCGTGGCGCCTCCTGAACGAGCTCGAATGGGAGAAGGCGGCGCGGGGCGTCGACGGCCGGTGCATGCCCTGGGGTGATTTCCTGGAGCCGACCTGGGGTTGCATGCTGGGCAGCCACGAGGGCGTCGCCGGCCGGCGGCCCGTCGACGACTTCCCGCAGGACGAGAGCCCTTATGGCCTGCGCGGCGCGGCGGGCAACGTGCGCGACTGGTGCATCAACGCGTGGAAGCGCGAGGGGGCGCGGACCGAAGCGGGCATCGTGCTGCTCGATCCGGCCGACGACGGCGACGCGGATTTCCGCGCGGCGCGGGGCGGCGCGTGGTCGACGTCGCCGAACCTCTGCCGCGCGGCGGGGCGCTTCGCGGGCAAGCCCGGGGATCGCTTCGGCGGGATCGGGTTCCGGCTGGCGCGCCCGGCGCCGGGGTGAGCGGCTCACAGCGCTCCGCCTCCGTGCGCTGGCTCCGTGCGCTGGCGGCCTGCCCGGGCGTGCGCAAGGCGGCGCCCCCGGTCGAGGCGTCAAGCGCGCTGGCCGCTCACGCGGGCCTCATCACGCCATGGTAGTAGTACCAGGCGCTCTGAGGGTCGATGTCGCGCGGATCGATCGACGGCGTATCCCCGACGAACAGCTGAGCGAAGCTCACCTTGCTCGGGGTCCTCTGGAAGATGAGGCCGTTCTGGGGCCGCTCCATCTTGTACCAGATCGCGTTGCGCAGCTCGCCGGCGCTGCCGAGCTCCACGAGGAGGCCGATCCGGCGCCCGATCGGCCCGTCTGGATCGACGGCCCAGTAGAGCGCGCTGGCCGGAGAGGTCGGCTGGTAGATGCCCTGAGTCCACTGCTGCCCGGACGCCTCCTGGTCCGTCGAGAGGACGCTGCCCCCGACGAGCCAGTCCCGGAACTCCTTGGGGTAGTCCGGCGCTCCCGGGCGGTTCGTGAACCCGAACGAGGCCAGGGTGATCGCCCTCGACTTGATGGGGGCGAGCCTCGACCAGTACTCGGTCTTCGCGATGAACCCGCCGGGGGGTGTCAAGCCCGTCACGGCCACATGGAGGAGCGGCGTCCCGGTGCTCGTCTCGAGGAAGCGGAGCTTCGAGTCGATGGGGATCTGCGTCCGGTCCGGCTGATCGCCCCCCTTGGGCAGGAGGTCTCCCCGCGTGACACCCAGCTCGCTCGTGATTGATCCAGTGCTCATGGCTTGATGAACTCCTCGTCTCGTGTGTGGAACCTCGGAATGTTAGCCGGCTCGTCCGGCGCGAGCGCGACATCCGGCGGGGCGGACCTCGCCGGGCGCGCGCTCGCGCCGGGGGTTCACAGGAGACCCACGGTGATGGGCTGGAAGAAGACCTGGACGCCGGTCCTGGTCCCCGCCTCGTTGCCCTTCGTGTCGCCGACATAGTCGAGCAGCGAGACGAGGTTGCCGGTCGAGAACGAGAAGAGGTCGTGGCTGTGGTTCGTGTCGAGGTACTCGTGCTCGAAGTACGTGGGGCTGAGGATCCCGGTGATCTCCCGGGGCGCGGTGTAGAGGTGGAACCAGCCGGTCCCCTCGGCGCGCGTCCAGTCGCTCTTCGTCTCGATGGCGTCGATATGGACGGAGGCCCAGACCTCGTTGCCATTGAAGACGTGGAGCTCCACTTCCAGAGAGGTGCGCGGCCCGTGCCCGCCGAAGTCGGCATCGCCGCCGACGCGCGGCGGGATGTAGAACGGCGTCTCTGCCTGAAACGTCACCGCCGAGGAGAGGGCGAGCGCGGCGCCGTCCACCTCTCCCTCCGCAGCGTCGATGTCCACGTCCTCCTGGACGAGATCCTCTGCGGCCGACTCTCCAGCGGGCGTCACGGCGCAACCAGCGAGCAGCGAGAAAGACAGCGAAGCGAACAGTGCACGCATCATGATAGAGCTCCCTTCGAGGTGTGCCTGCGCGCTCTCCTGCCGAGATAGCGGTGCAGCGCGCGGCGCTTTGCCTTTCAGCAGGCGTCGTGCCACCGCGAGGAAACGAGGAATCAGGCCGGATCCGTGGCGCTGTCGCGTCCCGGCGCGGCAGGTCGAGTCACCCTCGCTCGACTTGAGCAAGACCTGCGCGAGCGGCGCTTGCGCGAGCGCCGCGCGGCCCATCCTCGACAGCCTTCCCGGGCGTGGACCTCACCTCCTCTTCCGAAGGTGCGCTGTTGCTGGAATTCCGACCGGGGTGCTGTTGCTGTAAATATTCATTCATGCTCGATGCCTGGGATCGGCGCTCGGAGGCTGCACTCTGCATTGAAGGGGAGAGGCAAGGTGTGATATGTGTTGCCCATGAAGGTTGGGGGAATTCATCTCATCACAGTTGCCGCGCTTCTCGCCTGTGGGTGCGCCTCCTCTTCGCCGCCCTCGTCCTCGACGCCGCAGAGCCTGGGGGGTGGTGCCCCGGGGGTGGCCGTCGCTCAGCCGGCGGCCCCGGCCGACGACGCCGCCGCGGCGGGCCCTGCCGGTCCCCGGAGCCGCCGCTATCCGGTGGAAGAGCTGCGCAGGGTGGCTCGCGTCGCGTCCGCGCGTTGCAAGAAGGCGAATGCGCCCTCGGACTCGGGCTGCCTCCTCACCGAGGCCACACCATTCCTCAAATATCGGCCCGAGGATCCGGATTGCCGTTACGTGTCGGGGACCGCGCTGTCCGTCGCCGAGTGCTCCGATTTCGAGGAGGGCTGCCAGAGCGTGGACGCGAAGGATCTCGACCACCAGATCGCGGCCCTGCAGACCGCCGGCAAGGACTGCAATCGCGAGCCGACCGACTCCGAGCGGGCAGAGCTGCTGAAGCTCCTCGGCGCGAAGTGAGGCCCTGCGTCCCCGGCGCGCGTCAGCGCGTGGCCTTGCCCTTGCGCGGCCGCGGGATGCCGTAGGCGCTCAGCCGGGCCACGAAGGTGCGGCGGGGCATGCCCAGGAGCGCCGCGGCCTGCGTCTGGTTCCCCGCGCACTGCTCCAGCGCGTCGACGATCCGCTTCCGCTCGATGGCGTCGAGCTCGCCCCGCAGGCCGCCCCCGCCCTCGGCCGGAGGGACCGTGCCGGCCGGCGCGGCGGCCTCGGGCGCCGCCGCGGGGCGCGGCTCGGCAGGCGCCGCCGCGGGGCGCGCCTCGACGGGCGGCAGCGCGGCGGCGGCGTCGAGCAGGAGGTGCTCCGGGAGCAGCGTGTCCCCGCCGGAGAGCACGACCGCGCGCTCGATGACGTTGCGCAGCTCGCGGATGTTGCCGGGCCAGCCGTGCGCCTCCAGCGCGGCGAGCGTCTCGCGGGCGAACGCCGGCGCCGGGCGCCCGAGCGCGCTCGCGGTCCGATCCGCGAGCGAACGAGCCAGCGGCGCGATCTCGGAGATGCGCGCCCGGAGCGGCGGGATCGTCAGCGCGATGCCGTTCAGCCGGAAGAACAGATCCTCCCGGAAAGCGCCCCGCTTCACCTCGGCGGCCAGATCGCGGTTCGTGGCCGAGATGAAGCGCACGTCGATGGGCCGCGGGCTCAGCCCCCCGACGCGCATCACCTTCCGCTCCTCGAGCACGCGCAGGAGCTTCACCTGGATGCTGGGCGGCAGCTCGCCCACCTCGTCGAGCAGCACCGTGCCCTTCTCGGCCGTCTCCAGGAGGCCCGGCTTCGCCTGGACCGCGCTCGTGAACGCGCCCCGCTCGTGGCCGAACAGCTCGCTCTCGAGGAGCGACTCCGAGAGCGCCGCGCAGTTGAGCCGCACGAAGGGCCCCTGCGCGCGCGGCGAGCGCCGGTGGATGTGCTCGGCCAGCACCTCCTTGCCGGCGCCCGTCTCGCCGAGCAAGAGCACCGTGATCGGCGCGCCGGCCACGCGCTCGGCCAGCGCGTAGAGCCGCTCCATGGCCGGGTCGAGCACGATGGGCTGGCCCTGCCCCTGGCCCGGCGCCGCGCTCGCGGTGCCCTCGCGCGGCAGGATCACGATCAGCGTCGAGCCGAGGTTCACCGCGTCCCCGACCGAGAGCTCCATCGTCTTGCCCTGCTCGGGCTGGAGCTCGACGAGCTTGGTCGTCGGCCCGGCGCTGCGCTCGCGGCGGAGGCGGGTCCCGTTCGCGCTCCCGAGGTCCTCGATCGCGATGGGCGGGCCGAGGTGGATGATCGCGTGCCGGCGCGAGACGGAGCTGTCGTCGATCGGGACGTCGTTCTCCGGCGACCGGCCGAGCGACACCCGGCCCTCGGCCGGCAGCGGGTGCCGCGTCACGCGGCCCCCGGCGAACACCGCGAGCTCCAGGGCGCCCTGCACATCGTTCCGGGTGGACTTCGCCGAGGCCACGTTTCTCTCCCTGTTCACTGCGCCTGGTTCTACCTCGCCGCGCCGCCCCCGTCTGCTCACGTCTCGAGCCACGCGCGCGCCGGCTGGCGCGCCGTCGTGGTCTCCGCGCACGGCGGGCGGGAGCGCGCACGGCGGGACGGCGAGCGCCGGAGGAACCTCGCTGCGTTGCGGGCGATGAAGCGGGTATGGTACTTGTCGCTCCATGAGGCCTGGGGGGTCCTTGCTCGTCCTCGCCTCCGCGTGCGCGCTCCTCGCGAGCGCGTGCTCCGGAGCGCCGCAGCCCGCCGCGGGCCCGCGGGCCGTCGGCGCCGCGAGCGCCGAGCCCGCTCGCCCCCGGATCCCCATGTATCCGGCGGCCGAGCTGGACCGGATGGCGCGCCTCGCCGCCGCGCGCTGCAAGAAGGCGAACACACCCTCGGACGAGGCGTGTCTCCTCACGAATGCCTCCACCTTCCTGAGGTATCCGCCCGGGGATCCCGATTGCCGCTATGTCGCGGGGACCGCGCTCTCGGTCGCCGAATGCTCCGAGTTCGAGGAAGGGTGCCTGAGCGTGGATCCCCAGGATCTCGTCCGCCAGCTCGATGTCCTGCAGAGCGCCGGGAAGGACTGCCAGCGCGAGCCGACCGACGCCGAGCGCGCCGAGGTGCTGCGGCGCGCCGGCGCGAAGTGACGCGCCGGCCCCGAGGCGGGGGACAAGCCTGAGGCGGCCTCGATGCAGCGTGGGAATGTCCTCGTCCTGCCGCCGACGCTGCCATCATCGATCGTCGCCACGCCGGCCGGCGCCGACGCGCCGACGCTGAAGATCGCCGGCGTGGGCCCGCCACCTTCACCCGTGGCCGCCTCGATGGTCACCGAGAACTGGATCGACGTCCCTGCGTCCGAGACGGTGATATTCAGCTTACCATTGCTGTAAGTGGCCTCGATCGAACCGCCAAGGCGCCATAAGACGCCAGGATATTTGGTCGTATGGCGTCTTATGGCGACCTGGCGACTCATTCCTCGCTTGAACAACGTGATTCGGGTTCTAGGAGGTTTCCGCGCCGCTCGCCGCGGCGTCGAGCGCGGTGTCGAGCGCGATCGCCTCGGTGCGGTCGACGTCGGCCGCGACGCGGGCGAGCTTCGCGCGGATGCCGCTCACCGCGTCGGCGCCGAGCGGCAGGCGGAGCGGCAGCGGGTCGAGCCCTATCGCATCGACGATCGCGCGCGCCGCCTTCGCCGGATCGCCCGGCTGCGATCCGTCGGACCCGGCCGCGTACGCGCGCGTCGCGCCGACGGTGGGCGCGTAGGCGTCGAGCGCCGGCATGGACCGGAAGGCGCCCCCGAAGAGGCGCGTGCGGAACGCGCCCGGCTCGACGATGAGGACGCGGACGCCGAGCGGCGCGAGCTCGGCGGCCATGCACTCCGAGAGCCCCTCGAGCGCGTGCTTCGCGGCGCAGTAGGCGCCGAAGCCGGGCCCCGTCGTCAGGCCGCCCATGCTCGTGATCTGGACGATCGCGCCGCTCCTGCGGCCGCGCATGTGCGGAAGCACCTCGCGGGTGAGCGCCACGGCGCCGAAGAACATCGCCTCCATCGCGGCGCGGAGCTCCTCCTCGCTCGTCTCCTCGACCGCGCCGACAAGGCTGTAGCCCGCGTTGTTCACGAGCACGTCGATCCGGCCGAAGCGCGCGAGCGCCGCCACGACGCCGCGGCGGATGTCGTCCGGCTTCGTGACGTCCAGCTTCACGACCTCGACGCGCCCCGGCGCCTCCGCCGCGAGGCCCGCGAGCGCGTCGACGCCGCGCGCCGCCGCCACGACCGAGTCGCCACGCCGGAGCGCCTCCTCGGCGATCGCGCGGCCGAAGCCGGAGGACGCGCCGGTGATGAACCAGATCCTGGAACCGTCGTTTGCAGTGCTCATGGGTCTCTCTCCTCTGCCTTCGACGGGGAGCCTACGCCGCGGTGCTGCGCCAAAAAACGGGGTGAATCTGCACGGGATGTTAAGCTGCGCTTCATGATCCAGGACGACCTCGCGGGCCTGTCGGTGCTCCTCGTCGTGGCCGAGAAGCGCAGCTTCACCCGGGCGGCGGCGGAGCTGCGCGTGACGCCCTCGGCGGTGAGCCAGACGATCACGGGGCTCGAGCGGCGGCTCGGCGTGCGGCTCCTCCAGCGCACGACGCGCAGCGTGGGCCTGACCGAGGCCGGCGCCCGCTTCCTCGAGCGGCTCCGGCCCGCGCTCGCGGAGGTCCGCGCCTCGTTCGAGGCGCTCGACGAGCTGCGCGAAAGGCCCGCCGGGACGCTGCGGCTGAACGTCCCGAGGATCGCGTGCCGGCAGGTGATCGAGCCGGCGCTCTCGGCGTTCCTCGCGGCCTACCCGGAGATCCGCGTCGACGTGGCGATCGAGGACGGGCTCGCGGACATCGTCGCGCAAGGGTTCGACGCGGGCATCCGCCTCGGCGAGACGCTCGACAGCGAGATGATCGCGGTCCGCGTCAGCGAGGAACAGCGCATGGCCGTCGTGGGGTCGCCGGCATATCTTTCGGCGCGCGGCAAGCCGAAGCACCCGCGCGACCTGCACGCGCATGCGTGCATCAACTACCGGCAGATCACGAGCCGGAACGTCTACAGGTGGGAGTTCACCGAGGACGGGAAGGACTTCGACATCGCGGTGAGCGGGCCTCTCGTGTGCAACGATCCCGATCTCATGGTCCGCGCGGCGGTCGACGGCATCGGGCTCGCCTACGTCCTGGAGGCGACGGTGCGGGACGAGCTCCACGGCAAGCGCCTCGCGCGCGTCCTCGAGGGCTTCTGCCCGCCCTTCCCGGGGTACTTCCTTTACTACCCGAGCCGGGCGCACGTGCCGCCCAAGCTCTCGGTGTTCATCGACTTCCTGCGCCGGCGCGGGAGCCGCAGGCGGCGCGGCGGATGAGGGAGGTCACCGAGGGCGATCGGGCGGGCACGCGCCGTCGATCCGGCGGGCTACTCGGCTGCGTGATAGCAGATATCGAGCTTCGGCCTGCGCGCGACGTCGGGATACTCGCTCGCGCGGAAGTCCGTCCTGTTGCTCCCGTCGACCAGCGCGACACCGTGGTTCGGCTGCGCGCCGTCGACCCAGCCCTGCACGAGGGACGTCAGATCGGCGGTGACGAACGCGTCGGTCTGCGCCAGCGTGGTGAGGGAGGCCTCGACGGCCGGGCCGTATCCGCTGAACCCGCCCCCATGGAGCGTCGATTCCTCCCAGGCGCCGTTCACGCTGTGCACGGTCACGACGCTGCCCGCGGGCTTCCAGGCATAGGACAGCGATAGCGTCGCAGAGATCACGCTGGAGCCTGCCGGGATGAACGACAGATCGTAGGCCAGGACCGCCGTCGCCGGCTGGACCGCGCTCGCGCTGGTGATGAGGTAGGGATACGCGCCGTACGCCCAGCCCGTCGTGGGGCCCTCGACGAAGGAGTCCTGCACGCCGCCGAACACGCCGCGCCGAAGGCTGACGCACTCGAGGTCGCAGGCGTTGCCGAGGCCGTCGCCGTCCGAGTCCACCTGGGCGGCGTTGGGGGCAGCCGGGCAGTTGTCGCTCGCGTCGGGGACGCCGTCGCCATCCATGTCCGGCGCGGGCGCGATGCGGAAGCGCACGACGCCGGGGTCGTGGTCGCTGGCCTGGTCGGCGAACTCCGCATTGACATGGACGACGTCGAAGCCCACGAGCTTCGGCCCGGCCAGGTTGGCGCTGACAAGCACGTGGTCGAGCGACTGGCCATTGCCATCGAACACGTACGTGTAGCGCTCCTCCGGCGGGAGCGTCTCGATGAGCGTCGTCAGCCCGGCGTCCTTGAGGATGCCGAGCGGCGCCGAGAACTGGAAGTCGTTCAGGTCGCCCAGGACCACGACGTTGGCGGAAGGATCGCTGTCGAGGATCTGCCGCACGAAGCCGGCCACCACGGCGGCCTGCTGCCGCCGCTGGACCTCGCTCGAGAGGGTCGGGGGCTGGAAGCGCCCGTAGAGCGGCTCGTCGCCGCCCTTGGAGTTCCAGTGGTTGGCCACCACGAACAGCGGCTGGCCGTTCCAGCGGAATTCGCCTGCCAGCGGCTTGCGGCTGCTGGCGAAGGCCGGATTGCCCGGGTCGATGCGGCCGGGGCTGTAGCGCAGCGACACGCTGCCCGGGCCGCCGAGCACCTCGTTCAGCGTCAGGGCGCCGGCGCCCGGGCGATCGACGAACTCGAGCCCGCGGTCGGTCCGGAACAGGAAGCCCACGCGGATGTTGCCGCCGGGCTCCCCGCCGTCGGTGCCGTCGGTCGGATCGATGCTGCGGAATTGATAGGTGCTGGGCCCGCCCGGCACGGCCGCGATCGCGGCGATGAGCCGCGCGAACGTCGTCGAGGCGTCCACCACTCCATTGTTGGTCGGGCCGCTGTTGTCCTGGACCTCTTCGAGCGCGACGAGGTCGGGGCTGCCGAGGTTGTCGACGAGGATCCGCGCGAGGCGATCGAACTTCTCCTGGGGATCGCCCGGATCGAGGTTCTCGACGTTGAACGCGGCCACGTCGAGGTCGTCGGCGGTCCGCGGTCCGAGCGACGTGACCTCGCGCGAGAGCGTCGAGGTCGCCGCGGGGAGCGCCTCGTCGACCGGCAGGAGCTTGTAGTTGGCGAAGTTGTAGTCGACCGTCCCGACGATGGGCCCGGCGAACGTGGCGCCCACGTCCAGCGCGGGCGCCGAGGCGCGCAGGGGCACCTGGAGCAGGATCCGCTCCGGGTTGAAGTCGCCGGGGCTGACGACGACGGCCCCGCGCGCGCTGCGCAGGCCGGCCGCGTCGCCCGTGGCCGCGTCGCGGTCGCCCGGGACCAGCGCGATCTCCGCGGTCCCGGAGCTCGGGAACTCGCGGGTGGGGCCCACGACGGTCGGGGCGTTGACGCTCACCCGCATGCCCTCGAGGCTCTCCCAGAAATCGATGCCGTCGGACCCGGGGTCGAAGCCGTTCGCGGCCTCGACGCTGCCGCTGGCGTCGTCCTCGATGGTCTGTGTCGGGGGACGGCGCGCGCCGGGCGCGAAGCCGATCGAGACCGGGGCCGGCAGCGCCTGGCCGCTCGAGAGGACGGTGATCTGCGGGCGGGAGAGCTCGGTGACGGTCAGGTTGTGGTACGCGCTGCCGCGGGAGGCGGTGCACGGGTCGGCGCAGCCGGCGCGGTACTCCGTGACCTCGCCGGTGAGCTCGACGAGGTCGCCGACCCTCACCGACGGCGCGGCTCCGGTGAAGACGAGCAGGCCCTCGGAGGTGGCCGGATCGCCGTCCGGCGCAGGCGACTCCACGGTGAAGCCGTTGCTGCGAAGGGTCGCCACGAGGCCCGTCGTCTTCACGACCGCGCCCGAATGGGGCGACAGGTGCGCGCGCCCCTGGATGTCGTGGATCGCGATCACCTGCGCCGCCCGCGCCGTGGTGAACGAGACCGACACGTCGGCGGGCAAGGGGTCGATCGTCCCGTTGCTCCCCGGGTCCTGCTCCTGCACGCCGCTCGCCCGCACGACGAGGAGGCACGCCGTGCTCGGGGGGAGCGGCTCGGTCGGCGTGAGCGTGAAGGCGAGGGGGCCGCCGCTGACCGAGATCGGGCGCGCGCCGCCCGCGCAGGAGAGCTCGAAGGCATCGGCCGCGACGACCGCCTCGCTGAACGTCACGCTCAGGCTCGCGGCCGGGTCGGCGCCGGTCGCGCCGTCGCTGGGCGCTGTCGAGGTGACCGCCGGCGGGGTGTCGCCCCCGCACGCGAGCGCCGCGGTCGATGTGTTGCGGGGCGTGGGCGTCCCGGTCGAGAGGTCGTCGACGTTGCTGCCCGTGTCCTGGCAGCCAGCGCCCTGCCGGAGCGACGCCGTCGCGTTGGCGGTCGCCGGCGCCGGCGCGGTGCCCTCGAAGTAGCTCGCCCCGCCGAAGCCGACCAGATCCTCGATCAGCGCCTCCTGGGCCGCCGAGCAGGGCGCGGTGCCGCCGTTGCAGCCGAGGCCCGCGGCCTGCCGGACGAGGGCGACCTTGCCGGCCGAGCCGCTCATGTTGATGGGGGTCGCGTCGACGAGGTCGGCGGCGGGGAGCGGCGCGCCGCTGCCCGAGCCGACGGCCTCCTGGACGAGGAAGTACTGGCCGGGCTGCAGGGTGATCGCGGGCAGCTCCGTGAGCTGCGTCGTCGTGGCCCCGAGGGCGCCCGTGCCCGTGGCGCTCGCGTACTGGATGGACCACCCCGCGAGCGACACCGGGCTGTCCGACCGATTGAACAGCTCGACGAAATCGTGCGTGTAGACGGCCCCCGCGTTGCCCCCGCCGCCGTACACCTGGCTGATGACCACGCGCCCGCTCGGGAGGGAGGCGGCGAGCTCGGCAGTCCCGAGCTCACCGGGGTCCGGCGAACCGACGCAGCCCCCGGCGGTCGCGAGCGCCATGGCCGACACCCATCGAATGCGGTCACGCCGAAGGAGAGAATACCCCGCGCGCGAGAGGGCGCGCGGGAACAAGGATGACTTTAGCACGATGACACCTGTTGGCCTTCGAAGACGATTGCAAGAAATGGCCGAAGCAGACAGCGGCGGCCACTTTCACATTACGCCAGGACGTGCATTGTGAATGTCACGTCTCCATGAAATCGCAACTGGCCAGTACGGCCGATCCCGGGGGCCCCGGATGCTGCGCGAGGAGATGTTTCGATTCAGTGATGATCGTGCTGGTGTTTGTGATTTGAATTACATTTATCGTGCGATTCGTCTGTGCGACCATGACGGGTGGTGGGACCGGGCCCAGGCGTTAACCAAGATTCGCGCCGCGTTCTCCTTCCTGTGAACGTTTACGTTTACGTGGTCGTGGTCGTGGTCGTGGTCGTGGTCGTTCACGGTCTACCGTTGACGACCACGACCACGACCACGACCACGACCACGACCACGTTCACGACCACGACCACGTTCACGACCACGACCACGTTCACGACCACGTTGGTGACCGATGGTGGGGGGGGAGGGGGTGGGGTTCGTGCCCTGAGCGCGACCGGACGAGCCTGGTTAGCGCCAGGGGATCCACGGGGCCGATCGAGGTGTCTCTTGTGTCCTCATGTCGTGCGGAGTGCTCGCTGGACTGACCCCTGCCCCGTGTAGGGCGTATTTGTGGCGCTCCTGCCCGCTTCCTCGTAGTCGCCCTCCTTGCGTCGAGGGTGTGATACGTCCTGAACTGAACCAGGAGTGTCCTCGATGCGCATCGCAATCATCTCGACCTATACGCACCCGAGCCGACTGCTCCGCAAGGAGCGCTCGATCATGCAATCGTCCGTTCCCGAGCTGCTCGCGGCCCTGTGCCCGCCCGACGCCGAGATCGAGCTCTACAACGAGAAGGAGACGGACATCCCGCTCGACCGCCACTGGGACCTCGTGTTCTTCTCGTACCTGCACGCGTATTACGAGCACACCAAGGTCCTCTCCACGCTGTTCCGGCGGCAAGGCATGACCACCGTGGCCGGCGGGCGGCACGCGAGCCATTTCCGCGCGGACGCGCTGCAGTACTTCGACGCGGTGGTGGCGGAAGATCCGGAGGCCAACCTCCCGGCGCTCATCGCCGACTTCCAGCGGGGCGAACTCCAGCCCGTCTATGCGCTCCCGCCGGTGCCCCCGGAGCAGATCCCCACCTACCGCTACGACCTTGTCGATTACCGGAACAACCTCGTCCGCCTGCCCGGCATCGAGGCGTCGCGCGGCTGCCCCTTCTCCTGCAACTTCTGCGTTCTGACCGGGCACGAACAGTATCGCTATCGCCCCATCGACCACGTGATCCGGGACATCCGCGACCGGATGATCTTCAACCAGCGCATCCCGGGGGTGACCAACAATGTGTTCAGCTTCCTCGACAACAACCTGGGAGGCTCGCCCCGCTACCTGCGCGAGCTCTGCGAGGCGCTGATGCCCCTCAAGAAGATCTGGGGCTGCGCGCTCACGTTCAACGTGCTGCGCGACCCGGAGCTGGTCCGCCTCATGGGGCGGGCGGGGTGCCGCTACGTCTACACAGGGCTCGAGTCGCTGAACCCCGAGTCGATCAGCTCGATGAACAAGGGCCAGAACAAGCTGAGCGAGGTCAGGGAGGTCATCCAGCGGGCCTTCGCGAGCGGGATCGTCCTCTCCTTCGGGCTCCTCGTGGGCGCGGACGGGGACACCAACGACTACCTCGAGCGGGTGCCCGAGTACCTCCACGACCTCGGCGATCACTGCCCGACCTTCCTTGGGATCGTGTGCCCGTACCCGGAGACGCCCTTCTTCGCGCAGGTGGCGGCCGAGGGGCGGCTCCTTCCCGGGGTGATCAGCCGGGACCTCGATGGATACACCCTCTGCCACCGCCCGCCACGGCTGCACCCCTCGGAGGTGATCGACCATTTCCAGCGCCTGAGCCGCGCGCTGGGGAGCCTCCACAACGTGGGCCGCCACGTGTGGAATCGCCTGATGACGAGCGATCTGCCCCGTTACAAGGCGTGCGTCGTCATGTCGGCGCCCGAGGTGATGAGCCTGCGCGCTCCGCTCGCCAACCGCTCACGCAGCTACCTCGCCGGGCGCGATCCGATCGAGGCCTGGGACGCGGAGAAGATGCGGGAGCTCGGCCTCGAGCCGCAGCGCATCGAGGCGTCGTCGTGCCGCGCGGATCCGCGCGGCCTCGCGCGGATCCGGCCCCGCCGGCCGGGCCGCTCCAGCGCGGCCGCGTGAGGCGATGAGGGGATCCGCCATGAAGGGCCGCACGCGCCTCGTCGCGATCGCCTACCTCGCCCTGGTGCACGCCGGCGCCCTCCTCGGGCTGTTCCTGCCGATCCGAGCGAGCTCCATCGCCCTCGCCGCCGCGCTCTACGCGGCGCTCCAGCTCTCCACCGTGGTCGGCCTGCACCGGCTGCTCTCGCACCGCGCGTTCCGCTGCCCGAAATGGGTCGAGTACGCGCTCGTGTCGGTGGCGATGATCAGCGGCCAGGGCAGCCCCATCGCGTGGGTGGCCACGCACCGGCGGCACCACGCCCACACCGATCGCGAAGGCGACGTCCACTCGCCGCGCCGCGGCCTCTGGTACGCCCACCTCGGGTGGATCCTCGACGATGGATCGACGGACCCCCGTGATCCGGAGAAATACTGCCGCGATCTGGTCGGCGATCCCTACTACCGGTGGCTGCTCCGCTGGCGCTTCGCCCCGCAGGTCGCGGCGGTCCTGCTCGCGGGTCTCGCCCTCGGCTGGGCCGCGGTGCCCTTCGTGTTCTTCGTGCCGCTCGTGTGCTGGATGCACGCGACCTACCTTGTGAACTCCGTCTGTCACGCGCCCCGCTTCGGCAGCCGCGCGTTCGATACCCGCGACGGGAGCCGCAACGTGGGCTGGGTGGCGGTCCTGACCTTCGGCGAGGGCTGGCACAACAACCACCACGCCTTCCCGCGCGCCGCCCGGCAAGCGATGGCGCCCGGGCAGCACGACCTCGCCTTCCTGTTCATCCGCGCGCTCGCGGCGGTCGGGCTCGCCTCGGACATCCAGCCGAGCTCGGCGGACCGTGAGAGGTTGCGCCCCGCCGCGCAGCCGAGGCGCTAGCATGGCTGGCATGAGCGATCTCGGCCTGAAGGACGCGAGCTCCGATGTTCGTGACGACCCCGACGGCATCGTGCGGGTGGTGATCCACGGCGAGGTCTCGGAAGACCGGGTGCGCGCTGTCCTCGGCGCGATCCGGCGCGTGGCGGAGAGCGGCCGCGACGTCCTGGTGCTCGCCGACGCGCGTCACATGGGCCCTATCTCCGCTTCGGCGCGTAAGGCGGTCACGGAAGAGGTGCGGAGCACGCGCGTCGATGCGGTCGCGATGATCGGAGCGAGCTTTTCCATGCGCGTGATCGTGGCGCTCCTCGCGAAGGGCGTACAAATGCTCACAGGACAGCCCTACCCGCAGCAGTTCTTTGACACCGAGGGCGAGGCGCACGCGTGGCTGCTTGCTCGGCGAGACGCGCTCCGGGCCGGGCGGGGCCCGGGTACACCTGAGTGACCGCGCGTGTGCACAGGGGCGCTCCAGGACGCCCGTTCGGTGAAGGTGCCGTGGCCGATCGCTCGATCGCGGCGTCAGGCCTGGGGCGGGTACTCGGCGAACTGCGGCAGGGCATCCGTGATCGGGAACCAGCTCGCCTTGGAGTCGACGAAGATGTGGGCTGCGGGGCGGATGCCGGGATCGGTGTCGAGCGTGCCCGCGGGCACCACGGCGAAGCCGCGCTCGGATGACAGACGGGGGGCCGCGCCGCCGCAGCGCTTGCAGAACGCGACGGTGAAGAACCGCGCGTCGGGCACCTTGTAGCTCGCGATCTGCGCGTCACCGTGGATCCAGCGGAAGCTGTCCAGGGCGACGAAGACGTTGGTCGCGTGCGCGGAGCTGCGCCCGAGGCGACAGCGCGTGCAGTGGCAGCTCACCATGCGGAGGGGCGCGCCGTCGAACTCGAAGGCCACGTCCCCGCACAGGCAGCTCCCCTGGGTGACGCCCTCTTTCGGCGGGGCCACGGGGCGCGAGACGACCGGCGCCTGCATCTCGGGCCGCCACTCCTCGAACTGCGGCAGGGAATCCGTGATCGTGTACCAGGGCGCCTTGGAGCCGACGAACTGGTGAAACTTCGGCTCGATGCCGAGATCGCCCTCCAGGTTGCCGGCATGGAGCACGGCGAGCTGCCTCTCGGGGCGGAGCATCGGCGTGGCCGAGCCGCAGGTGCCGCAGAAGGAGCGACGGTCGCTCGCGCAGGAGGGGCGGATGGCGTCCTCGCCGGCGAGCCAGCGAAAGCCGGGCAGCGGCGCGACGACGGCCGTGGTGAACGCCGTGCCGTTGAACTTGCGGCACATCGAGCAGTGACAGTTCA
Organism: Sorangium aterium; assembly: GCF_028368935.1. NCBI lineage: Bacteria > Pseudomonadati > Myxococcota > Polyangiales > Polyangiaceae > Sorangium > Sorangium atrum. Next base: position 2,343,659 of record NZ_JAQNDK010000002.1, read on the forward strand.
GCATGGTCTGGAACGGACCGTCGATCTCGAAGCGGACCGTCCCGCATAGACACGCGCCCTTGGTCATGTTCGCATCTCCCGTGATCGTGGGTGCTCCGTGTGCGCAGGAGCGATGGATTGCGCGTGCACGCTAGCACGGCGCGGTGTCCAGGCGCGCGTCCAGGTTCGATTCGAGGGCGCCCTTCACCGGAGGCGCGCCGTCCAGCGGCTCAGATCCCCGACAGCACACCCACGATCGCCTCGCTGATCCGCGATAGCTCGGCTGGCTCGATGATGTAAGGAGGCATGGTATAGACCAGCTTCCCGAAAGGCCGTAACCAGACGCCGCGCTCCACGAACGCCGGCTGCACGCGCGCCATGTCGACCGGCTGCTCGAGCTCGACCACGCCGATGGCGCCGAGCACACGCACGTCGGCCACCGCGTCGAGCGCGCGGCAAGGGGCGAGCTCGCGGCGGAGCTGGGCCTCGATGGCCGAGACGCGCGCGCGCCACGGCGAGCCGAGCAGGAGCCGGATGCTGGCCAGCGCGGCGCTGCAGGCGAGCGGATTGCCCATGAACGTGGGGCCGTGCATGAAGACGCGCGGCTCGCCCCGGGAGATGGTCTCGGCCACACGCTCGGTGAAGAGCGCGGCGGCGAGCGTCATGGTGCCGCCGGTGAGGGCCTTGCCCAGGCACAGGATGTCCGGCGCGACGCCCGCGTGCTCGCAGCCGAACATCTCCCCGCTGCGGCCGAAGCCGGTCGCGATCTCGTCGAGCACGAGCAGCACGTCGTGCCGGTCGCAGAGGGCGCGCAGCTCGCGCAGATAACGTGGGTGGTAAAAGCGCATCCCGCCGGCGCCCTGCACCACGGGCTCCAGGATGACGGCCGCCACCTCGTGCGCGTGCCGCTCGAGCAGCTCGGCCATGCCGTCGAGCGCGCGCGGCGACCACGGCGCGCCGAACGCGGGGCCAGGCGCCGGGGCGAACAGGTGCTGCGTGAGCGCGCCGCGAAAGAGGTGGTGCATGCCGTTCACCGGGTCGGTGACCGCCATCGCCCCGAACGTGTCGCCGTGGTAGCCGCCGAGCACGCTGACCAGACGGCGCTTCTCCGGCTGTCCGCGCGCGATGAAGAACTGGAGAGCGAGCTTGATGGCCACCTCGACCGACACGGATCCGGAGTCGGCGAGGAAGACGCGCGTCAGCGGCTCGGGCGTGAGCGCCACCAGCGCCTCGCACAGCTCGACCGCCGGCGCGTGGGTGAGGCCGCCGAACATCACGTGGCTCATCCGCCCGAGCTGGGCGCTGATCGCCGCCGTCAGCGCCGGGTGCCCGTAGCCGTGGATGGCGGCCCACCAGGAGGACATGCCGTCGATGAGCTCGCGGCCGTCGGTCAGGGTGAGGCGGACGCCCTCGGCGCGCTCGACGGCGAAGAGCGGCGCGCTCGAGAGGGGCGCCGCGTAGGGGTGCATCACGCAGCGGCGGTCGCGGGCGACGAGATCGTCTCGGCCAGGAATGGCGCTCTCCGATGGCATGGCGACGCGTCTAGCCCAGAACGCCCATCGCCACCAGGTCCGCCGGGCGCGCCGGCGGTCGCCGCGCCGCCGCGCCCGGCGCCGTCCTGCGGCGGGACGCGGCCTCGGCGCCCTCCGGACGATTCCTCGAACAGGCTGTAACGTTCGGACCCCCTCCGAGACTGTGCAAGTAGCGGGATAGCCGTCGCGGCGCCGGGGACACGCCCGGGCGCAGGGGCGCGCGCATCCATCGCACGTCGAAATACCGATGACGTCGCGCTCGAGGAGAGCCTGGCGACGATGAGGAGACATCCATGAACGGTCTGCTTCGCAAGGTCCTGCGGTCTGCCACCATGATCTCGGCCGCTGCGCTCATGTCGTCCGCGCTGCCCGGCTGCGGCGGCAGCGACACGGACGGGGGCACGGGAGGCGGCGGCTCCCAGCCCTCGGACAAGAACACGTATGTTCTCGTCCACGGCGCCTTCGTGGGCGCATGGGCATGGGACAAGGTGGTGCCGCTCCTCGAGGCCGGCGGCAACGAGGTGATCGCCCTCGATCTCCCCGCTCACGGCGAGGACGAGACGCCCGTCGCGGACGCCGGCCTGCAGGCCTATACCGACGCCGTGGTGGAGGCCATCGACAGCGCCTCGCGCCCCGTGATCCTCGTCGGCCACAGCATGGGCGGCACCGTGGTGAGCCAGGCCGCCGAGCAGCGGCCCGACAAGGTGAAGAAGCTCGTCTACCTGACCGCGTTCCTGATCAAGGACGGCCAGTCGCTGAGCCAGGAGTGGGCCGATGACGAAGGGGCCGCGATCAAGGAGTACGCGGCCGCTTCGGACGACGGCACGACGCTGACCTTCAAGGAGGGGTGGGCCGCGAACGCCTTCTGCCAGGATTGCTCTCCGGAGGACGTCGCGCGGCTCGAGAGCCACCTGCGCGAGGAGCCCGCGAAGCCGTTCGACGAGCCGATCCATGTCACGGAGGAGCGGTGGGGGAGGGTCCCCCGCGTCTACATCGAGGCGCTCAAGGATCTCGCGATCAGCCCTGCAGAGCAGAAGCAGCAGTACACGGCCTTGCCCTGCGAGCGGGTCATCTCGATCGACGCGGGCCACGCCCCCTTTCTGACGAAGCCGAAGGAGGTCGCGGATGCGCTGACGTCGCTTTGACCGGGTGACGGCTGTCGTCCTCCGCGGGGCGAGCCGCTCCGGAGCTGCGTAGAGCCGCGTCGATTGATGCGGGGCTCGGCGGCGTGATACCGTGCTCCGCGTGTCCCACGACCCCTCGGCCGCCGCCGACGGCAAACAGGCCGCAACGGCGCAGCGCGCATCGGCCGAGGTAGGCCCGCTCTTCGCGCCTGGCGCGCAGGGCGGCGCGGCTGAGCCCGCATGCGCGGCGCCGGCGGACGACGTCGCGCTCGTCCGCCGGCTGCTCGCGGGGGACGAGCAGGCCTTCGAGCAGCTCGTGACCCAGCTCCACACACCCATGCTCCGGCTCGCCCGGGCGGTCGCCGGCCCGGCGGGCGCGCAGGAGGTCGTCCAGGAGACCTGGGCGGCGGTCTTCGACGGGCTCGTGCGCTTCGAGGGGCGCTCCGCGCTGAAGACATGGGTGTTCAGGATCCTGACGAACCGCGCGAGGACGTTGGGCACCCGAGAGAAGCGCATGGTCCCTGTCTCCTGGCTGGAGGACGGGGATCTGGGCAGCGAGCCGGCGGTCGATCCGGCCCGATTCGACAGCACCGGTGACTGGTCGACTCCGCCTGTTCCGTGGACGGAGCAGAGCCCGGAGGTGCTCTTGCTGCGCAAGGAGATGGGCGCCGTGCTGCAGCGAGAGCTCGAGACGCTGGCGCCTGGACAGCGCGCGGTGGTGCTCTTGCGCGACGTGGAGGGGTGTCCCTCCGACGAGGTCTGCGAGATCCTGGGTATCAGCGAGGCGAACCAGCGGGTCCTCTTGCACCGTGGCCGATCGAAGCTCAGGGCCGCGCTCGAGCGCTACATGACGAGGGGGTGAGCGCGCATGATCGTCACGTGCTGTCAGCTGACCGAGATGATCACCGACCGGAGCGAAGGAAAGCTGTCCTCCGAGCAAGAGGAGGGCTGCGCGCGGCACCTCGCGTGGTGCGACAGGTGCCGCACCTACCTGAAGCAGATGGATCTGACGATCGACGCGCTCCAGGGGCTCCCGGGCGAGCCTGTGCACGACGACGTCCGCGCTACGCTGTTCGTGCAGTTCCAGCGGCGGAAGACCACCGCCGACTGAGCCTGGCGCCCCGGGCGGCGCGGCGCGCTAACCGGCAGGGACGCGTGGAGTGCCGCCAGGGACACGTGGAGTGCCGCCAGCGACGCGTGGAGTGCCGCCAGGGACACGAGAAAAGCATCTAGGTCGACTGCGGGATTGCAACCAGGGACACGGCGGTCCATGACGGGGACAGGAAGCGTCCCCTCAGGGACGCAGAGGCAGCCTCCAGCGACACGAGGTGAAGGCTCAGGGACACCCCGGCGCGCCTTCGCCTGTCCCTGGCGGTTCCCACGGCACGCCGAGCGTGCGTGCGGGGGGATCCCACAGGGATCCTGGCCGAGGCCTCCGTGGAGCTCAGGACCGAGGGCGGCGCCGCGGGGGCGCCATGCCCGCCGCGCCGTTCCGGGTCTCTGCTGAGCCGGCGCGTGGCCCGGTCTCGGCCGCCTCGCCTCGGGCCCCAGGCACGCCGCCGCGGGCCTCGGCCGCCCCGCCTCGCGGATCGCGGGACCCCGCGTCCTCTCGGCGGACCTGGACCTTGCGGCCCTTCAGCCGTGTGGCGCGCAGCGCCTCGATGACGGCGTCCGCCGCGTCGGCCGGGACCTCCACCGTGGAGAAGCCGTCGGCGATCTCGATGGCGCCGATGTCGCGGGAGCTCAGCGACGCCTCGTTCGCGATGGCGCCGACAAGATCGGCCGGCCGGATGCCCGCGGCGCGCCCCGCGCTGATGTACAGCCGGGCGACGTTGCCGTCGGTCTCCCGCGCCTCCCGCCCCTCGCGCCGCGGGCGCGCCTGCGCCTCGCCCGGGCGCCCGCGCGCCCCCGCGGGGCCGCGCGGCGCGCGGTCGTCGCGGGCGCGCTCCGGCCCGCGCGGAGGCGGCCGGAACGACGGGATCTCCGCCTCGTCCTCCTCCCGTTCCCCCTCCGTCGCGTCGTGGGCGAGCTTCACCGCCGCCGCCGCGATGTCCATCACGTCGAACTCGTCGGCGAGCCCCTCGACAACGACCCGGAACCGCTCGGCGCCGCCCTCGATCAGCGCCTCCCGCAGCGAGGCGCGCGTCAGCTCCAGGCGCCGCGCGCGCAGGTCGGCCACGGTCGGGAGGGTGGCGGCCTCGATGCGCTGCCCGGTGAGCCGCTCGACGTTGCGGATCAGGTAGTGCTCGCGCGGCTCGACCAGCGTGATCGCCGCGCCCTCGCGGCCGGCGCGCCCCGTGCGGCCGATGCGGTGGACGTACACCTCGGGGGCGCAGGGGACGTCGTAGTTGATCACGTGCGAGACATGCTCGATGTCGAGCCCCCGCGCCGCGACGTCGGTGGCGACGAGCAGCTCGGCCGTGCCGGCGCGGAAGCGGGCCATCACGCGATCGCGGTGCTCCTGCGAGAACCCGCCGTGGAGCGCCTGGGCCTCGTAGCCGCGGGCGCGCAGCGCCTCGGTCAGCTCGTCGACCTCGTTGCGGGTGCGGCAGAAGAGGATGGCCGACGACGGGTCCTCCATGTCGAGCACCCGGGTCAGCGCGGCGGACTTGTGCGCCCGCGGCACGATGTACGCCGTCTGGCGGACGCGGGGGAGCTCGCCGGGGGCCGCCTTCTCGCCCGCGATCTTGACCCGCACCGGCTCGCGCAGGTGCCGGCCGGCGATCGCGGCGATCCGCGGGGGCAGCGTGGCGGAGAAGAGCACGGTCTGGCGCGCCGCCGGCGTGGCCGAGAGGATCTCCTCCAGCGCCTCGGCGAAGCCCATGTCGAGCATCTCGTCGGCCTCGTCGAGCACGACCGTGCGGATGCCGTCGAGCGCGAGCGTGCCGCGCCCGATGTGGTCGAGCGTCCGGCCCGGCGTGGCCACGACGACGTGGACCCCGCGGCGGAGCGCGCGGAGCTGCTGCCCGAAGGGCTGGCCGCCGTAGACCGACAGCACCTGCACGCCGAGCCGGCGGCCGTAGCGGTGCATCGCCTCGGCCACCTGCATGGCCAGCTCGCGGGTCGGAACGAGCACGAGCGCCTCGGGGAGGCGGGGCGGCTCGCCGCCGATCTGGAGGCGCTGGAGCAGCGGCAGCGCGAACGCGGCCGTCTTCCCGGTCCCGGTGGCGGCCTGCCCCAGCAGGTCGCTCCCGGTCAGGAGGTGCGGGATCGCCTCGCGCTGGATCGGCGTGGGCTCCTCGTAACCGAGCTCGGCGAGCACACCGAGGAGGGCAGGCGCGATGCCGAGCGCGGCGAAGCTGGCGGACGAGGGGGGCGTCTCCACAGGGTTCCCCATGTCATGGTCGCGCGCTTGCGCGGCCGCAACCCGGCATCCGGCGCCGGGCGCAGCGCGCGCACGGCGGACCGCGTCGCGGAGCGCGCACGGCGGGCCGCGCCGCAGCGCGCGCACGGCGGAGCGCGGCGCTTCGGTCGAGCCCGCGCGCGGCGGTCGAGCGCGCGCGGCAGGCGGGCCCCGCTGCTCCCATCAGCCGAGCTTCGCGGCGAGGGCGCGGTACCGCTCCGGCAGGCGCGCGGCGTCCAGCCGGCCGAGGAGCGCGCGCGCGGCCTCCTGCGCGCGGGGGCTGCCCTCGGGCGCGCGGCTCACCGCCTCGAGGTAGAGCTCGAGCGCGCGCCTGCGCTCCGCGAGCGCCTGCGCGGCCCGACCCCGGAGCTCGAGGATCTCGGCCTGCTCCGCGGAGAGCGCCGCGTACGCGCCGATCTTCTCGTGGTCGCCGAGCAGCGTGGCCGCGCCCGCGGCGTCGAGCCGGTCGAGCATGTCCCGCATCGGACCGAAGAGCCCGTCGGCGGTGGTGCGGACGAGCAGCTCCGCCTCGTCGAGCTGACCGGCGCGCCGGAGCCCGGCGACCCTGCCGATGGCCTCGGCGAGCTGCTCGATCATGCGGAGGATGTAGTCGCGCTGTCGGAGCGACATCGGGTCTTTCGTTCGAGTCTAGGACACCGAGCTCGTCGATCGAGCGAGAAATGAGCCGCCAAGCCCCCAGGGACGCCAAGAACAGAACACGCTCACAGCGTCCTTGGCGCCCCGGCGGTTCAAGATCCCGCTCCATCGAGGCCAGGGCCACCACCAGGACCGATATGTCGGTGCCGAGCGGCGCTGCTGCCTCGCCTCTCCGGCGCACGATCCTGCCGCCGCCATGGCTAGCTTTCCCGCCGAGCTCGCATGGTACGATCCGGTCATGCGCACTTCGCCAATGCTCGCGCTGCTCGCCGCCGCGTCGCTCGCGGCCTGCGTTCGTTCCCCTGCGCCCGCGGCGGCGCCCGATGTCGTCGCGCCGTCCGCCGACGACGTCGGGCCCTGGTACACGTCGGCGCCCGACCTCGCGGCGGTCCCGCCGGGACTGGAGGCGCCGGAGCAGCGGGCCGCGCGGCTGCAAGCCAAGGCGATCCTCGTGGATGGCCACAGCGGCGTGCCCTCGCTGCTCCTCGGCGGCTCGTTCGCTCAGGTGAGCTCGGACGACGAGCTGATGGCCGAGGAGGTCGCAAGGATCAAGGCGGCGGGCGTCACCGGCGCGTTCTTCCCGATCCACGTCAGCGCGTCCGCGTCGCCTTCGTCCTCGCGGCTCGGCGGCAGCGCCGCGCGCCGCGCGCTCGATCTCATCGAGGCGACCCACCGGCAGGTCGAGCGCCACCGCGAGACGCTGACGCTCGTGCGCAACGCGAAAGACGTGCGCCGCGCCGAGCGCGAAGGCAGGATCGCCGTGATCATGGGCATCGAGGGCGGGCACGCCATCGAGAACTCCCTGCCTGCGCTGCGCTCGTTCTACCGCCTCGGCGTCCGCACCATGGCGCTCACGCACATGACAACGAACGACTGGGCAGGCTCCGCGGGAGGAGCCCTCGATCCCGGGTATGTGCGCGACCGAGGCCTGTCCCCCTTCGGTGAGGCCGTGGTCCGCGAGATGCAACGGATCGGCATGGTGGTCGACGTCTCGCATGCATCGGACGGCACGTTCCAGGGCGTCATGAAGGTGGCCAGGGCGCCGATCATCACCTCTTCCACGATGCCCGCCGCCGGCCACCGCCGCCGCAACCTCGACGATTACATGCTGCGCGCGATCGCGGAGAACGGCGGGCTCGTCATGGTGAACTCCTGGGCGCTCTTCCTGGACGAGGCGTATGCGGAGCAGTCGGCGCGCTTCGCGCAGAAGTACGGGGCGCACCTCAAGGAGCTCGGCGAGAGGCTCCCGGGCGACACGAGGGCGCTCCGCGAGGAGATCGAGAAGCTCAGGACCCAGGAGGGGCAGATAACGCCGCCGCTGTGGCGGATCATCGACCATATCGACCACGTGGTGAAGGTCGCGGGGATCGAGCATGTCGCCCTCGGCTCCGTCTTCGATGGGAACGAGGCGCTCAAGGAGGGGCTCGCAGGCAGCGCCGGGGCCCCGAACATCACGCTGGAGCTCATCCGTCGCGGCTACTCGGATGCGGACATCCTCCGCCTGCTGGGCGGGAACTTCGTGCGGGTCCTCGAGCAAGCCGAGGCCTATGCGGCCTCGACGGAGACCACGCTGTCCGGGGACGGCAGCACACAGCAGCTCAGCGCGGCCGAGCTGGGCGATCTGCCGACCCAGCCCCTGCTGCCGGCGCCCCCGCCGCCGGCGCCCCCGCCGTCGCGCGGGCCGATGTCGTGGGGGGGTGTTCCGCCGTCCTCGCCGCAGCAGCGACCTGTCGCGCAGCCCTCGAAGGCCGGAGCGCCGGAGTCTCCGTCCTCGGAGCTCCTGCTGTCGCGGTAGCCTCTCGCCGTCGACAGTCGGCCGAGCCGGGTTTACCGTGGCGATCCTCCGGGATGCGAACGGCGGCGCGAACCCTGACCCGGCCACGAACATCCACGCTTCCGGCGGCGCTCGCCGCCTGCGTGCTCGGCGGCGCGTGCTCCGAGGCGCCGCCGCCGGGCGGCCACGGCGGCGGAGGCCAGGGCGCCGGCGCGCACCCTGTGACGACGACCACGTACGTGAGCGCGGCCACGGGCTTTGGAGGCGCCCTGGAGGAGCTGCCGCGCGTGTTCACGGTGACCGGCGTCGTCACCGACGGCGCGGCGCCGCTCGAGGGCGCCATCGTGATGCAGGCCGGCGGAGAGCCGGCCCTCGTGACCGGCCCGGACGGCGCGTTCTCCATCGAGATCACGCGGGACATCCCGGGCCAGCCGACGGTGGTCGCGGCGAAGATCGGGTATCGGACGGACGGCATCGAGTTCGAGGTCGTCCCCGACGGGCCGGTGGAGATCGCCATTCGCCGCGCGTCGCCGCCGGACAACGCGCTCGGCTACACCTACGGCGATCCGGGCGACGGCGATCCGCACAACTCGACGCGGTTCTGCGATCACTGCCACACGACGCTCGTTGCCCAGTTCCTCGAGTCGGGGCACGCGCGGTCGGCCAGAAGCCCGCTCCTCCAGGCCATCTACGCCGGGATCTCGATGGCCCCCGCGGACGAGGCCTCGTGCAGCGCCGCGGGCGGGCGCTGGAAGGCCGGCCGCGTCCCCGGGAGCGAGGGGGCTGCCGCGATGCGGTGTTATCTCGGGAGCGGCGTGCTGCCGGATCTCAACACGTCCTGCGGCGGGGGAGCGCAGCCCTCATGCGACGACCCCGCGCTGCCCGAGGACGCGCGCCCGGCGGCCTTCGGCGCGTGCGCCGACTGCCACGCTGCGGGGATCGACGGCCCCGCGGGCGGGCGAGACCTCCTCGAGGCCACCGGCATCGCGTTCGAGAAGGGCAATCACTGCGACGCTTGCCACAAGATCCGCGACGTCGATCTGAGCAAGCCGCCCGGGGTCGCCGGCGCCCTGATCGTCCAGCGCCCGCAGGAGAGGAGCTCTCCTGACCCTTCATCGAGGCTCCTGGAGGTGATGTTCGGCCCGCGGCCGGACGTGCCGAACAGGTTCATGGGCGGCAGCTACCAGCCGAAGTTCTCGTCCTCGGAGCTCTGCGGCGGCTGCCATGAGCAGAAGCAGGCGGCGCTCCTGCCCGGCGCGGCGCTCGATCCGGTCCGCTGGCCCGACGGGCTCCCGATCCATCAGACGTTCTCCGAGTGGGCCGCGAGCTCCTGGAACCGCCCGGCCTCGCAGTGCCAGGCCTGCCACATGCCGGGGGTCCTCTCGCTGAAGAGCAGCCTCGACGTGACGAACGAGGCGAACGCGAGCGTCTCGCTCGGCTTCGTCCGCCCGGCGGGGACGGTCCGCTCCCACCTCTTCCGCGGCCCGCTGGAGGGCTCCCCGCGGCTCATCCAGGGCGCGGTCGACGTCCGCATCGACGCCTCGGCCGCGCCGGGCGAGCTCGCGGTCACGGTCTCCCTGGCCGGCGGCGCGGCGGGCCACGCCGTCCCGACCGGGGAGCCGATGCGCGCGCTCGTCCTCCTCGTCACGGCGGAGGCGTGCGGCGCGCCCCTTGCGCCGTCGAGCGGCATGACCGTGAACGACACCGGCGGCGCGCTCGCGGAGGCGCGCGTGGGCCAGGGCGCGGCCCTGACGGGCGCCCGGCTCGCCTGGGAGGAGGGCGCGGCGCGCGCGAAGGCGGGCGACGTGGTGCGGATCGTCCGCCCGACCGGCGTCTACGACGAGTACACCGGCATCGGCCGCTTCGCGGACCCGTCGCTCGACGCGGCGGACAAGGGCCTGGAGATCCGCGCGCCGGTCGGCGAGGCGCGGGTGGTCGCCGCGGGGGGCGGCGCGATCACCCTGAGCGGCGCGATCCCCGCGCAGGACGGGGATATCGTCTACCTCGGCGCGCCCCTCGCCGCGCCGACCGTGGATGTCGAGCTACCCGCGGCCGCGTTCGCCGGCGCCGCGGGCTACACCTTCGCCAAGGTGCTCGTCGATCCGGCGGGCGCGCGGCACGCGCCGCAGCACCGCGCCGTCGACATCGCCAGCGACAACCGCATCGCACCGGGGAGCGTCGCGGTGACGTCGCACGGCTTCGCGATCCCCGCGGGCTGCTCGGCGGCCGCGAACGTCACCGCCACGCTGCTCTACCGGCCTGTCCCGCTCGCCCTCGCGCAGGAGCGCGGTGTCGGCGCGCGCGATTACCTGGTCGCCACGGCGTCCTCGCCTGTGCCGCTCGACTGAGCAGCGCGGAGATCAGGAGAAGACGAGGAGCTGCACGGCGCTCTCGCGCAGCGTGGTCTTTAGCCACCGGATCTGCACCTCCTTCTCCGGGAGCGCCGCCTCCGCGAACGCCTTGAGCCCCTCGTCGCGCGCCGCGTGCCCCGCCTCGCCGAGGAGCACCCAGCCGATCTCGCAGTCGTGCGCCATCGGGTAGAGGCGCCGCAGGTCGGCGAACAGCTCGGCGCCGGCCACGCCCGTCCGAGGGCGCACCTTCGCGAGGGCGCGGCGCGCGCCGCTCCGCAGCTCCTCGCCGATCCGGCGCTCCAGCGCGCCCTCGAGGCGCACGCCGTGCTTCCGGGCGAACGGCCGCAGCCCCTCGGCGCGGCGCTCGCACTGCGCGGCGAAGCGCAGGCAGAGATGGGCGATATCGAGGTGGTCTGCGTGCCTCTCGGCCGCGGCGCGGAACGACTCGCCGAGGTTGGCCTCGGCCTCGTGGAGCCTGTGGAGCGCGTTTCCCAGGAGCAACTCGGCCTCCTCTCGCTCAGCCGCCTGGCCTGGGGTTGGATTCCTCGGCCGCCGGACCGCCCACCGTGGGTGGCACGACGACGCCCGGGGCGGGCGCCGCGGCCCCCGTCGTCGGGGCGGGAGAGGGCACCCCGCCGCTCGCGGCCACCCTGAGGAGCTTGACCTTCGCCACCTTGAAATAGGGCTGCTTGCTCACCGGATCCCACGCGGTGATCGTCAGCTCGTTCGCGGCGCGCGGCCAGCGGTGGCTCCCGGGGTCCTCGTCCCAGGTGCCGTAGTGGAAGGGAAGGAACACGGCGCCTTCGCGGATCTCGCTGATCCGCGCGCGCACCACCACGTGGCCGCGCGGCGACTCGACGCGGACCCAGTCGCCCTCCTCGATGGCGAGCCGGCGCGCGTCGGGCGCGGCGATCTCGACCCAGGCGTCGGGCGCGGCCCGCTGGAGCTGCGGCGCGCGCGCCGTCTTCGTCCGCGTGTGGAACTGGTAGATCGTCCGCCCCGTGGTGAGCAGAAACGGGTACTCGTCGTCCGCCTCCTCGATGGGAGGCAGGTACTCGGACGCGCGGAGGAACGCGCGGCCAGCCGGGTTCAGCGCCCGGAACTCCGTCTCCGAGCGCGCGCCGCCGGTGTCGAGATCGTGGCCGAAGTCCTGCGCGACCTCCGGATCGCTGAAGAAGCGGTGATCCGTGTAGAGCCGCGGCGTCCCTTCCGGGCGCTCGTCGGTGCACGGCCACTGGATCCCGCCGCCGCGAAGCCTGTCGTAGGTGATTCCTGTGTAATCGCAGGGGCGGCCCTTCGAGCACACCTTCCACGCCTCGAACGCCTCCTCGGGCGTGCGCCACTTGACGAGCGGCGCGCCGTCCTTGTCCCGGAGATCCATCCGCCGCGCGTAATCGAGGAGGATATCGAGATCCGACCGCGCCTCGCCCGGCGGCTCGACGGCCTTCTCGGTGAGGTGCACCGTCCGGTCCGTGTTCGTGAACGTGCCAGTCTTCTCTCCCCAGATCGCCGCGGGCAGCACGATGTCGGCGTGGCGCGCCGTCTCGGTGAGGAACGCGTCCTGGACGACGACGAAGAGGGGCTCCTGATCCAGGGTGGAGCGGAGGCGGCGCAGCTCGGGGATCGAGACCGCGGGGTTGGTGGCGATGATCCACAGCAGCTTGATCGAGCCCTCCGCCGCGTAGCGGAGGATCTTCATCGCGTGGGTGGGCGCTCCCCAGCTCGGGATCACGAGGGGATCCACGTTCCAGATCCGCGCGAGCTCCTCCATGTGCCGCCGGTTCCGGTGGTTGCGGAAGCCGGGCATCTCGCCGTTGCAGCCCGTCTCGCGGGTGTTCTGCGAGGTCGGCTGCCCGTTCGACTGGATGATGCCGCAGCCGGGCCGCCCGATCATCCCCCGGACGAGGTGGATGTTGTTCACCTGGACGGCGGCGGCGGTGGCCTGGTTCGACTGATAGACCCCCTGGAGGCAGGCGGAGAAGAGGCGCTCTGCGGAGCCGAGGACGCGCGCCGCCTCGCGGATCCGATCGGCCGGCACGCCGCAGATCGACGCCGCGCGCGCGGGCGGGTAGCGGTCGACGAGCGCGGCCAGCGCGTCGAGGCCGATCGTGTATGCGTCGACGAACGCGCGATCGAGCCAGCCGTTCCTGAGGATCTCGTGGAGGATCGCGTTGAGCAGGGCGACGTTGGTTCCGCCCTTGATAGGGAGGTGGACGTCGGCGCGCCGCGCGGGGACGCTGCGGCGCGGGTCGACGACCACGAGCCGCGGCGGGTCGGGGCCATCGAGCCGATCGAGCATGCGCATCCAGAAGACGGTCTGCGTCTCGGCGACGTTGTAGCCGACGAGGAACAGCGTATCGCAGTGGTCCACGTCGGACATCGAGCCTGGCTGCCCGTCGCACCCGAAGCTCTCGCGCATCGACTGCGCCGCCGTCGCGGTGCAGAGGCGGGTGTTGCCGTCCACGTGCGGCGTGCCCAGGCCGCCGCGGGCGAGGAGCGAGAGCGTGTAGTACTCCTCGAGCAGGAGCTGCCCGGAGCTGTAGAAGCCGAACGCGCCGGCGCCGTGCTTCGCCCGGATCTCCCTGGAGCGCGCGACGATCGCGCCCATGGCGGTGTCCCAGTCGGCCTCGACGAGCCTCTCGCCGCGGCGGACGAGCGGCCGGGTGAGCCGGTCGCGCGCGCGGTTCGCCTGCCAGCCGAAGAGGCCTTTGGGCCCGAGGCGACCGTGGTTGGGGTGGTCCGCGCCCCGCCCGCGGACGCCGACCATGCGCCCGTCCTTGACCGCGATGTCGAGGGCGCAGCCGTTCGCGCAGAGCACGCAGGCGGAATGCACCCAGCGCTCCACGTCGCCCTCGGCGAGGCCGGGATCGAGGAGCTGATCGACCCGTGTCGGCCACGGTTCGTCCCGCCCGTACGGCGTCCGGACGCCCCAGGGATCCGCGATCCGGTCCAGCATGGGTGTTCCGATTACCGCTCGTCGCGCGCAACAGCGAGTCGGGCGAGTGATGCATTTTGCTACAGAAGCGCCTGCACGCGCGTCATTGGTGTAGTCCGCCGGCCTCGACAACGAACGCTCTCTGCGGCGGTGCGCCCGAGCGCTGCGGAGGTTCCGCCCCCGCCGGCTGTTCGCGGCGCACGGGCTGCGGCTCGCGATCTCGCGCCCTGGCGCTGCTCAAGCGCGGAGTCCCGCGCGGCCGGAGCCGTGGCTCGGCGCTTGCACTCACGAGGACCGAGGCCCGAGCCCGAGCGAGCGGTCGTGGAAAGGAGCGACGGTGCACAACAAGACGTGGTACGCGCGATTCGCGAAGCAGACGTCCTACCTCTGCGGGCGGCCCAAGGTGTTCGTGCTCGCCGTGGCCGTCATCGTCGTCTGGGCGGTCACCGGACCCCTCTTCCACTTCAGCGACACGTGGCAGCTCGTGATCAATACGGGGACGACGATCATCACCTTCCTCATGGTGTTCCTGATCCAGAACACGCAGACGCGCGACACCGAGGCGATGCAGCTCAAGCTGGACGAGCTGATTCGCGCGACGCACGGCGCCCACAACGCGCTGATGGATCTCGAGGAGCTGGAGGAGGGCGCGCTCGAGCGGTCTCGCAAACGCTATCAGGCGCTTGCGAGGGCCGCGCGCAAGGCGCCGGACGACACCGACTGCCCCGACGCCTGACCCCAGAGACAGCCCCTGTGGCCCGACCCCGAGCAGACACCAACGGTTCCAGGCACCGTGCCAGGCACGTGGTCGAGGGCCCTTGCGTTCAAGCACTCAGACCTTTACGGCGTCGGACATGAGCCCGCTGGATCCGTCCCGGAGCACCTTGTTGAACCTCTTCCTCCGGCTCGGTCTCGCGCTCGCCTCGGGCGCGCTCGTCGGCTGGGAGCGCCACGCCGCCGGCAAGCCGGCCGGGCTGCGGACGCACATGCTGGTGAGCGTCGGCTCCGCGATCTTCGTCATGGCCGCGCTGGAAGCCTCGGCGGACTCGGCCAGCCGCGTCGTCCAGGGCATCGCGGCAGGCATCGGATTCCTGGGCGCGGGTGAGATCCTCCGGTTCTCGCAGCACTCCGGCGGCAAACCGAGGGTGACAGGGCTCACCTCCGCCGCGGCCATCTGGGTCTCCGCTGCGCTCGGCATCAGCGCTGGATACGGGCTGTGGCGGCTCGTCGTGGCCGGGAGCGCAATTACCCTGCTCGTCCTCACGGTCGTAAGGCGCGTCGAGCGCCGCATCTCGACAGAGGATGACGAGAACGGGGCCGCGTAGCGGCGCGCGGCGCGGCTCGACGAGGGCTTCGTCCCTCCTCGACGCTGTTCTGGCGCGGCCGTCGAGGATGTGGGAGATGCGCCTGGCCCGCGGGGTCCGCGACGCATCCGATGAGCATGGCCCATTACGTCTCGGTCTTCCTCGTGTCGCTGTCGGCGATCTTCTTCGTCGTGGATCCGCTCGGCATCGTGCCGCTGTTCCTGACGATGACCGCGGGCGATCCGCCGGAGAAGGTGCGAAGCACGGCGCGGCGGGCGTGCGCGGTCGCCGGCGGGCTCATGCTGTTCTTCGCCCTCTTCGGCGGCGTCGTCTTCAGGGTCTTCGGCATCTCGCTGGCCGCGTTCCGCGTCGCGGGCGGGCTCTTGCTGCTCGTCACGGCGCTGGACATGCTGCGCGCCCGCTCCTCGGCGACGCGCACCACCCCGTCGGAGGAGCAGGAGGGCATCGCGAAGGAGGACGTGGCGCTGGTGCCCCTGGCCATGCCGCTCCTCGCCGGGCCGGGCGCCCTCGCCACGGTGATGGTGCTGATGGCGCGCGGGGGCAATGACCCGGTGGCCATGGGGCTGGTGCTCGCGGGCGTGGCCATCACCTTCGTGGCCTCCTACTTCGTGCTGCGCGGCGCAGGGCTCGTGCAGCGGGCGCTCAAGGCGTCCGGCATGGCCGTGCTCGAGCGCGTCATGGGCCTCATCCTGGCCGCCATCGCCGTGCAGTTCATGGCCGACGGCGTGAAGGAGCTCTGGCACGGGTGACGCCCCGTGGAGCTGGACGAGGGGTGTGTCATCGCGGTCGGGTCGGGCAGGTCGGGAGCGAGTGAAGGCGGTCGTCGTCGAGCTCGCCTGTCGGCTCGACGCGGCGGGGCCCGGCGGATCGGACGTCGCTAGGCGGCCGGGCCGCCGCGCGCGCTGGGCTCCCCACGGAAGACGTGCGCGTGGGCGAGCGCGAGGTCGCCGAAGGCGCGGGGCGGGCGGCCCGTCACGCGCTGAACGACGTCGGTGACGCGGTCCTCGGCCCCGTCGCGGATGGCGAGGTCGAGGCTCACGAGAAACGCGGCGTAGAGCGATGGGATACCCGCCCGGACGAGGTACGCGCGGGCGTCCTCCTCGCCGGCGCGGACGTGGCGTATCGCGCGGCCGGCGATGCGGGACACGATGGCCGCCACGTCATCATAGCTGAGCGCCTCCGGGCCGGTGATGACGTGAGATGTGTTGTGCGGCGTGTCGTCGAGGAGCGCGCGCGCGGCGACCTCCGCGATGTCGTCGGCGTCGACGAAGCCGACGCGGCCGCCGCCCGTCGCGGTCGTGAGCTCGCCGCGCCCGGCGATCGCCGCCGCGTGCGGGTGGCGCGGGTCGATGAAGTTCTGCATGAACCACGACGGTCGGAGGACGGTCCATTCCGGAGCGCGCTCGCGGAGCGCGCGGTGGACGAGGCCGAGCCCGGGGCTCCCCTCCGCCACGGCCGACGCGCTGAGCAGGACGAGGCGGCGAGCCCCGCTCGCGAGCGCGCGCTCGACGAAGGGCAGCATGAGCGCCGAGGGATCCTCGACCATCGCGGGCGCCATGAGGTACACGCGATCGGCGCCGCGGAGCGCCTCATCGTGCGTCGCGGCGTCGGCCCAGTCGAAGCGGGCGTGCTCCACGCCGTCGCGAGCGGCGGGCGCCGCGCGGCTCGCGGTGCGGACGCGCACGCCGGCGGCCGCGAGCCGCGAGGCGACGGCTCGCCCGGTGGTGCCCGTCCCGCCGGTGATCAGGACGAGCGGCCCGTCGCTCCCCGCGCGCGTTCTCATGACGCTCCCTCGCGATGCGTGTTGAGCTCGTCGCCGAAGGCCTCGAGGACGGGCGCTGGATTCCAGTACTCGCGGTAGCGCACGACGCGGCCGTTCCTCGTCGCGACGATCATCACATAGTCCTGCTCGTAGCGTTTGCGCGCGGGCCCGATGGTCGCCGAGCCGTGCACCTCGGCGAGCGCGACGTCGGGATCGGTCGTCGGATACCGCCGCACGTCCCGGAGCTCCAGCCCGTGGAAGCTCTGGAGGATGCCCTCGAAATGGCGCCGGATGGCCTCCTTGCCCTCGAGGCGCGCCGGCGCGCCGAGCGCCGGCGCGTACGGGAACTCGACGGTTGCGTCGTCGGCGAAGAGGTCGAGCCAGCCATTCATGTCACGACCGATGAGATCGAGGAGCGCGTCGAGCGCCTGCGCGGCGTCGAGCGGCCGGGGATGCGGGAGGGGGTGGGTCATGGAGTGTCCTTTCCTTTCGTGTCGACGAGGCCAGCGTAGAGACGCCGCGATTGCCGCGCGTCCGGCTCCACGATCCGCGCGTCCACGATCCACGGCCGGCGTCGCTCTCTCGGCGGGTCGCGCGCGCCGGCGTGGCGCGGCCCGCCGCGTGGTGTAGAGTCGATCACGCCATGTCCGCCGCGTTCGACGAGCTGGCCCGGAGCGTCGTGCTCCGCGAGGCCGAGGTGAAGCGCTTCGCGCTCGGCGATCGCTGGGGCAAGCGGCAGCCGGCGCAGCGCGCCTCTGCCCGCGTGTACGCGGCGCTCCGCGGCGGCGGGTGGATCGACGTCGCGCGCCGGCGGCTCGCGCTCGGCGCGGGAGAGCTCGTGTTCCTGCCGCGCGCCGAGGAGCACGCCATCCGCGATCGGCCGACGACCTCGCTCGCGCACCCGGAGGCCCTCTGTCGCGGGATGCGCGCCGTGGCCGACGACGCCCTGGCCACGGAGGCCCCGCCGGAGACGCGCCTCGTCGTCGTCGACCTGCACGTCGACGCGGCCGGCGCCCCGTGGGTCGCGCTGCTGCCGCCCGCGGTGCACGTCGCGGGCGCGGCGCCGGGGCTCGCGCGCTGGCTCAACGACACGCTCGCGCTGCTCGCCGGCCCGCCGGCGCTCTCGGCGGCGCTGCGCCGCTCGGTCGGCGAGGCGTGGGCGCACGCGCTCTTCGCGAGCGCGCTGCGCGACCCTGCGGCGTCGCTGCCGCGGCGGGACGCGCTCCGGGACGAGCCGATCGCGGCCGCGCTCGCGCGGGTGCGCGCCTCGCCCGAGCGCGCGTGGGAGCTCGGGGACCTCGCGCGAGCGGCCGGGCTCTCGCGATCCGCGTTCGCGGCGCGCGCGACGGCGCTCCTCGGCGAGCCGCTCGGCCATCACGTGCGCCGGCTGCGCCTCGAGCGCGCCGCGGTCCTGCTCGGCGAGACGACGCTCCCGGTGAAGCTCGTCGCCGCCCGCGTCGGCTACGACAGCGAGCCCGCGTTCGCGCGCGCCTTCGCGCGCGCCCACGGCGTGAGCCCCATCGGCTACCGGCAGGCGAGGCGGCGAGACGACCGCGCGCCCACCGTCAGACGCGCAGGTTGACGCGACGGAGGCGCCGCTGAGCCGCGCAGCCGGTATCATGTCCACCCGGCTCTGAACACCAGCTCCCACGCACCGGCGCGTGGTGCGCGGCTTTCGGCGCGGCGCGCCCTGCTGATGCCGTATCCTCCTGCGGATGCGGCAAGGCGCGAGGATAGGTGTCCTGCTCGTCGCGATGGCGGCGTGCGGCGGCGATGGCGATGATGCGGAGTCCACCGCCGGCGCCGGAGGCTCCACGCCTGGCGCCGGCGGTGTCGGGGGCGCCACCTCTGGCGGGAGCGGCGTCGGGGGCTCCACGCCGGGCGTCCCGGCCTACGGTCGTTTCGGAGAGGCCACGACCACCTTCACGCTGCCGGAGCCGGCGCCCAGGGAGGGCGAGCTCCCGGAGATCGCCTATCCCGATCTCGCCGGGTCGTTCCCGGAGGTCGACTGGAGCGCGCTCGATCGGCTCTACATCCCGGCTGGTCGCTACCGGAGCGTCCTGCTCGGCGGCCTGCCCGAGCGGAGCGCGGAGCGCCCGCTCGTGATCACGAACCTCGGCGGACAGGTCAAGGTCGGGGGCGACGCCGCCAACTACGTGTTCGTGATCAAGGGCGGAAAGGGCTGGATCCTGACCGGCCGCCACGATCCAGTCTCGAAGACCGGCGACGAGGGGTTCCGGGGGCACGCCGAGGGCGCGTTCGCCCATGGCCAGGGGACGTACGGCATCTTCATCGACGACGCGTTCAGCAAGGAGGGCCTCTCCGGGCTGGCCATCGGCGGAGGAGCCTCGGACTTCGAGCTGGACACCCTCGAGGTCGCGCGCGCCGAGTTCGCCGGCATCGTCGCCAAGACCGACGACGACGGGCAGGCCACGATGCGCAACGTGAAGATCCACGACCTCTACGTGCACGACGTCGGCTCGGAGGGGATCTACTTCGGCAGCACCCAGGCGCAGCCGCAGCACGCGTTCGAGCGCCTCGAGGTGTACGATAACCGGTTCCTCCGCACCGGCACCGAGGCGCTGCAGGTCGGGCAGCTCGGCTCGGACTGCGAGATCCACCACAACGTCATCGGGCCGGGCGCGGTCCGGTGGCGGTCGGCGTTCGACCATTACCAGGACGGCAACGTGCAGTTCGGCCAGCGCTATGGCAGCTCGAGCTTCCACCACAACGTCGTGATCGGGACGGGCGACCTCTTCGTCGAGCTGTTCCCGACGCGCGTGGACGGCGATCCGCGCTCGCCTTCGGACACGGTCTCGTTCACGGACAACTACTTCGCCGACACGTCGCTGAGCGGGGTGTACACACACGCGGTGGACACCGGCGCCACGATACGCTTCGAGCGCAACGTCTTCCTCGGGTTCCACTTCAACTACACTGAGGTGTATCCAGACATGGACGAGCCCGTGCAGGTCTTCGCCGTGGGCAGCAACGCGCCGAACCCGCACATCCTGAAGGGCAACCGGGTGGACGGGCCTTATCCGTTCATCATGTGGCTCTTCGACAGCGTGCAGGCCGAGGACAATCCAACGGTCGCGGTGGAGCGGGTCCGCTTCCGCGACTTCATGGGCGGCGCCCTCGACGAGGACTACCGGCGCCTGGAGTGGTGGACCGACCGCGCGACGCTCAGCCCGGACGAGCGCGCCGTGACGTACCCCAAGGGCGCGTACGTGCTCCACCGGGGGGCGCTCTACGAGGCGCTCGCCGAGAGCCAGGGCGAGCAGCCCGACCAGCACCCCGACGTGTGGCGCGCGCTGCCGGCCCCAGCGGACGATGTTCGCCTGAGCGCCGACTCGCCGCACCAGGGGCTCGGTGTCCGCTGGCCGCCGCCGTAGCGGGTGTCGGTCGTCCAGGAGGGAGGGGATCGCGCAAGATGACTCCTGATCTCCGAGGAGCGTCGCTTCGCGCGTGAACTCCTCGAATCGTCGTTCCCTTGTCCCTCTCCTCGCCCGGTGGCGTACTGCTCGCCATGAAGCTCTTCTACGCGCCCACATCCCCCTTTGCTCGCAAGGTGCGGGTCACCGCCCACGAGCTGCAGCTGGGAGACCGGATCGAGCTCGTGCTGGTCAATCCCTGGTCGGACGCGGCGCTGCGGTCCCTGAACCCGCTGGCCAAGGTCCCGACGCTGGTCCTGGGGGACGGGCGGGTGCTCTTCGAGTCGGCGCTCCTCTGCGAGTACCTGGACCACCTCGTGGCCGGCGGGCTGTATCCAGCGCCGGGAGAGGCGCGGTGGAGCGCCTTGCTCCGGCAGGGCATCGCGGACGGCGTCAACGCCGCTGCCGGGCGCCTCTTCGCCGACGAGCATCGCCCATCCAGCGAGCGATCGAGCAGCGTCATGCAGCGCCAGGCGGCTGCCATCGAGGCCGGCCTCGACCGGCTGGAGCGCGACGCCGGTGCGCTTTCGGGAGCGCTTGCGGACATCGGCGCGATCTCGGTTGCCTGCGCGCTCGGCTACCTCGACTTCCGCTGGCCGGATCGGGCGTGGCGGGGCGGCCGGAGCGGCCTCTCGCGCTGGTTCGACGTCGTCGGCCAACGCCCGTCCATGATCGCCACGCAGCACCGCTCGCCGTGAGCTCCTGAAGTAGGAGGGTCCCAGGCGGCGCTCGCCGCCCCTGCGGGGGTCGACGCTCGTCGCCTCGTCCGCTTCCCGCCCGCGTCCGGCTCGCGCCCGAGCCCGGCTGCGCGCTCGTCCACGGTGACGCCCGAACGAGCGGCGGCCACGTCGCGAGCTTCCGGTTCGATGACTGTCGAAACAGATTGACGGCGCCGCCGCACTGCCTAGATTCAGTTCGATGACCGTCGAATCAGATCCCCCGGCGCGCGGGCTGGACGTCGAGGCGCGCATCGGCGTGCTCAAGGCGCTCGCGGACGCGTCGCGGCTCCAGGTGGTGAACGCCCTGATCGAGCGGCCGCACTGCGCCGAGGAGCTGGCCGAGCGGCTGGGGCGCGCGCCGTCCACGGTCTCCTTCCACCTCCGGAAGCTCGACGAGGCCGGGCTCGTGACGAAGCGCAAGACCCAGTATTACCTGGTCTATGCGCTGCGCGACGATCTGCTCCGCCTCACGCTGAAGGAGCTGGTCTCGCTGCCCTCCGCCGCCGACGGCGCTGCGCGGCGGCGCGCGGAGCGGGCCCGGAGCCAGGTGATGCGCGCCTTCTTCCGCGGGGGCGTGCTGGTCCAGATGCCGAAGCAATGGCGCAAGCGGCGCATCGTGCTCGAGCAGTTTCTGGGCAAGTTCCAGGCGGGCCGGCGCTACCGCGAGCAGGAGGTGAACGAGATCATCAAGGCCCTGTATCCCGACCACTGCACGATCCGGCGCATGCTCGTCGACGAGGGATACATGGCGCGCGACGGCCAGCACTACGAGCTGATCGCGGCAGAGGCCAGGACACCCGAGGCGAAGGACACGACACCCGAGACGGAGAGCAGGACGCCCGGATCAGGGGCGGAGCACGCAGGAGCGAGCACGATGGAAACGCGCAAGGAGATGAAGCGGAAGTATCTCGAGACCCCGAAGCAGGCGGGCATCTTCCAGGTCAAGAACACGGTGAACGGCAAGGTGCTGCTCGGCAGCAGCACGAACCTCCATGGGCCGCTCAACAAGCACCGTTTCATGCTGTCCATAGGCGGGCACCAGAACGAGGCTCTCCAGCGGGACTGGCAGCAGCACGGCGCCGACGCCTTCACGTTCGAGGTGCTCGAGGTCGTGCAGCAGAAGGACGAGCCCGGGTTCTCCGTGGCGGACGAGCTCACCCTGCTCGAGCAGATCTGGCTGGAGAGGCTCTCGCCCCTCGCGCCGCGAGGCTACAACACGGATACGCGGCTGCGCGAGTGATCCGGCGTCGCCACGCCCTTCTCAGGCGATCACGCTCTGCCGTACCGCGCCGCCGCGCCGCCCCCGGAGGCCGCTGCGCTCGCCCGCTTCCAGGCCACCGGGGCCGCTCAAGGCCGGCGGCGCCTGCGCCGTGCGCGCGTGTCCCGGTGGCATAAGCCGTGGATCTCATCCACCATGGCGCTGCATGCTGCCAGCCGGCATACGGAAGAAATCTTCAGATGTCGTCGCGCCCTCGTCCGATGGCAGCGTCCTGGACGCGAGCGCCGAGGACTGCCTCGCCGGGGGCGGCGAGATGGGCGCCCTGATGCGCTCGATCGACTGGTCGAAGACGAAGCTCGGCCCCGTCGCGACATGGCCGATAAGCCTCAAGACCGTGGTCGGCCTCGTGCTCTGCAATCGGTTCCCGATGCTCATGTTGCTCGGGCCGGAGATGCTGCAGATCTACAACAATGCCTATCTGCCTATCCTGGGCATGAAGCACCCTGCGTCGATGGGCGCTCCGGCGTCCGAGGTGTGGGCCGAGATCTGGGACGTCGTCGGCCCGATGACGCAGAGCGTGCTCGACGGGGGGCCCGCGACGTGGAGCGAGCACCTCATGCTCCCGGTGATCCGGCGAGGCTTCGTCGAAGAGGCGTACTTCACGTTCTCCTTCAGCCCGATACCCGGCGTTACCGAGCGGGTCGCCGGCGTCCTCGTCACGGTGAAGGAGACCACGGAGCAGGTCCTCGATGCGCGCCAGCTCCGGATGCTGCGCGATCTCGCGACGCGCTCCGCCCACGCGAAGTCCGCGGAGGAGGCGTGCCGCACAGCCGTGGAGATCTTCGCGGCGAACGACGCCGATCTGCCGTTCTCGCTGCTCTACCTCCTGGACGGCGACACGGGCGACGCGCGCCTCGCCGGCGCGAGCGGGCTCGACGACTACGAGGGCGCAGTGAAGCCGGCGCGCGTCCCCCTCCACGAGCGAGGCGGCGAGGCCTCGGCCTGGCCGCTCGCGGAGGCCGCGCGGGTCGGCGAGATCCTCGTGGGCGATCTCGCGGCCCGCTTCGGCGCCTTGCCGGGCGGCCGCTGGGGCAGCGCGCCGGAGCAGGCGATCGTCCTGCCCCTCTCGCGGCCGGGCCAACCCCGTCCGTATGGCTTCCTCGTCGGCGGCGTGAGCCCGCGCCGCCTGCTCGACGAGCCGTACCGCGGGCTGTTCCGGCTGATCACCGATCAGGTGGTGACCGCCATCGCGAACGCGCGCGCGTACGAGGAGGAGCGCAGGCGCGCAGAGGAGCTCGCCGCGATCGATCGCGCGAAGACGCTGTTCTTCAGCAACGTCAGCCACGAGTTCCGGACGCCGCTGACGCTGATGCTCGGCCCCATGGAGGACGCGCTCGCGGCGCCCGGGTGTGCGCTGTCCGGCGAGCACCTGGCGCTCGCCCACCGGAACGCGCTGCGCCTGCTCAAGCTGGTCAACGCGCTGCTCGACTTCTCGCGCCTCGAGATGGGCCGCGCGCAGGCGTCCTACGAGCCGACGGACCTCGCCGGCCTCACCGTCGATCTCGCGAGCGCGTTCCGCTCCGCGATCGAGCGAGCGGGGCTCGCGTTCAAGGTGGACTGCCCGAAGCTCCCGGAGCCCGTCTTCGTCGACAGGGACATGTGGGAGAAGATCGTGCTGAACCTGCTGTCCAACGCCCTGAAGTTCACGTTCGACGGCGAGATCTTCCTGTCGCTCCGCGCGCGCGGGGACGACGTCGAGCTCGCGGTGCGCGACACGGGCACCGGCATCCCCGAGCACGAGCTGCCGCACCTCTTCGATCGCTTCCACCGCGTCCAGGGGGTGCGCACGCGCACGCACGAGGGCTCCGGGATCGGGCTCGCGCTGGTGCACGAGCTGGTGCGCCTGCACGGCGGCAGCGTCCGGGCGGAGAGCCGCCCGGGCGAGGGGACGGCGTTCACGATCGCGATCCCGCGCGGGTCCGCGCACCTGCCGGCGGAGCGCGTCCGCGCGGAGAAGACGCTCGCGTCGACGGCGACGGGCGCCGCCCCCTACGTCGAGGAGGCGCTGCGGTGGCAGCTCGCCGAGGCGCCCGCCCCGGCCGATCACGTCGAGCCCGACCACGCCGCGGCCCCCTTCGACCCGAGCGCGCGCATCCTCCTCGCCGACGACAACGCCGATATGCGCATGTACGTGCGGCGCATCCTCGATGAGCGGTGGACCGTCGAGGCCGTGTGCGACGGCGCCGCCGCGCTCGAGAGCGCCCGGCGGTCGCCGCCGGATCTCGTCATCGCCGACGTGATGATGCCGGTCCTCGACGGCTTCGGCCTGCTCCGGGCGCTGCGCGCCGATCCGGCGACGCGGGGCGTGTCGGTCATCATGCTCTCGGCGCGCGCGGGCGAGGAGTGCCGCGTCGAGGGGCTCGCGGCCGGCGCCGACGACTACCTCGTGAAGCCGTTCTCGGCGCGCGAGCTCGTCGCTCGCGTCGCGACCCACCTCCAGCTCGCGGCGCACCGGCGGGCCGTGGAGTGGGAGCGCGGGAGGATGTACGCGCTGTTCGAGCATGCCCCCGTCGGGATCGCCGTCTACCGCGGCGCCGACCTCGTCGTCGAGATGGCGAACCCGCACTTCGTGGCCATGGTGGGCCATCGTGACGTGATCGGACGCAAGTTGCAGCAAGCCTTCCCGGAGATCATCGGCTCGCCGCTCCTCGATGTCTTCCGCCGGGTCTACGCGACGGCCGAGCCGTTCGTCACCTACGACTGCCGGTTCGACCTCGATCGCGGGCGCGGCGTGCTGGAAGAGTCGTACTGGAGCTTCAACCTGCACCCGATGCGTGACGCGGGCGCCGCCGTCACCCGGATCCTGGTCGTCGCGCTCGACGTCACCGAGTCCGTGCGGGCGCGAAAGAAGCTCGAGGCGGCGGCGCGGGAGCGCGAGGAGCTGCTGCGCCGCGCGGAGGACGCGCGGCGGGACGCGGAGCGGGCGAACCGCGCGAAGGACGAGTTCCTGGCGATGCTCGGCCACGAGCTGCGCAACCCGCTCGCGCCGATCGTCACGGCGCTCCACCTGATGCGCCTCCGCGCCGGAGGGCACGCCGAGCGCGAGCGGCTCGTCATCGAGCGCCAGATCAAGCACCTGACGGCGCTCGTCGACGACCTGCTCGACGTCTCCCGCATCACGCGGGGCAAGGTCGAGCTGAAGAAGCAGCGGATCGAGCTCGCGGAGGTCGTGGCCAAGGCGGTCGAGCAGGCGAGCCCGCTGCTCGAGCAGCGCCGGCACCACCTCACCGTGACGGTCCCCTCGAGCGGCCTCGCCGTGGACGGCGACGTCACGCGGCTCGCCCAGGTGGTCTCGAACCTGCTCACGAACGCCGCGAAATACACCGAGAGCGGCGGCGAGATCGCGGTCCGGGCCGAGCGCACGGGGGGCGAGGTCGTCCTGTCCGTGCGCGACGATGGCATCGGCATCGCCCCCGAGATGCTGGCGAGCGTCTTCGAGCGCTTCGTGCAGGAGCGCCAGGCGCTCGACCGCTCCCAGGGCGGCCTGGGCCTGGGCCTGGCCATCGTCCACAACCTGATCGCGATGCACGGCGGCCGCGTGTGCGCGCACAGCGAGGGCCGCGGGCGCGGAAGCGAGTTCACCCTCCGGCTGCCGGCCGCGGCGCCCGTGCGCTCGTTCGAGGCCGCGCCGGCGCGCCCGCCGGCCGGGACGCAGGGGAGTCCGGCTCCCGCCGACCGGCGTCGCATCCTGCTCGTGGACGACAACCTCGATGCGGTCGAGCTCCTGGCCGAGTCGCTGGGCGCGATGGGGCACACGACGCGCGTCGCCGCCGACGGCCCGTCCGCGCTCCGGATCGCGGAAGAGTTCGCGCCCGACGTCGCGCTGCTCGACATCGGGCTGCCGGTGATGGACGGCTACGAGCTCGCGCGCCGTCTCCGCGAGCAGCCGGCGGGTGAGCGCGTTCGCCTGATCGCGATCACCGGTTACGGGCAGGAGGCGGATCTCCGGCGCTCGAAGGGGGTAGGGTTCGAGACGCACCTCGTCAAGCCCATCCAGATCGATCGATTGACGTCGCTCATCGAGGAGCCTCCGGCCCCCAGGGCCGAGTGATCCACGTCAGGGATCCTCGACGACGACAGTGCGTGACCGCGCCCGGAACGCTCTAACGCTCTGGCGACGCGCGCCGCGGCGAGACCGAGGCAGCTTCTGACGGGAGAAGGAACCATGGATACGCGACGCATGCGAATTGCGAGGATGGGTGTTCTGGTCGTAGGATTCGCCGCGACCGCAGGATGCACGCTGGTTTCGGGAGTAGGAACGCTCGAGTTCGACGGTGAGGCCGCCGGAGGCGCTGGCGGGAGCGGTGACGCCGGTGGCGGCGGCGCCGGAGCGGGAGGCGGCGAGGCGGGCGGCGCCGGCGGCGCCGGTGGAGGCGGAGGCGAAGCGGGAGGCGGCGAGGCGGGCGGCGCCGGCGGCGGCACGGGCGGCGGCGCGATGGGCGGCGACATGATGATCCAGGAGTGCGTGCCCGGCGAGGGGGTCGCCGTGGGCGCCCGCGTCTGGGGTGACGCGTGGCTCAACGGGTTCGTCCTTCATTGCGCCGACTTTCAGAGCGACGGCCACACGGGGGACGGGTACGATGCCGGCTCCGTGACCGGCAGCATGACGGGCTCGCACGTCTCCAAGTTCTGCGACTACCCCAGGAACGTCGTGGCGTTCAGGTACACGTACGACGCGGAGCACGTGTACCAGGTCCAGTTTGGTTGTTCGACGCCCGAGGTATGGAAATCGTCGACGCCCAGCGTCGAACAATGGCTCGATCCCATCGGCGGGACGACGGCCGGTCCGCAAGAGTACGGAGCGCAATGTGAGGAGGGTTCCGCCTACAGCTACTTCACGCTCAACGTCAGCGAAGATGGTCAATCCATACGAAGCTTCGAAGGGCCTCGCTACTGCTTGGGAATGCCCTGATCCCTCGCAAGGCCGTCTCCGGAGGCGCCGCTCCTCGGCGAGGTGATCTCCTCTGCCAGGCGGCAGCGACCGGGACCCCAGCGCCGCGGGAGGCGAGCTTCAGGCCTCCGGGCGCGGTCGAGCGCCGAGACGGGCTGATCCGTTATAAAAGAAATTTCGTCCGTTATAGTGGACACTGGCGCTGCCCCGTGGTACTGGGCATCCAACGGACGGTATAGCGATGCACTATCGACAGCTGGGTGACAGCGAGCTCCGGGTCTCGGAGCTCTGCCTTGGGACGATGACGTTCGGCGAGCAGAACACGCTCGAGGACGCCAGAGCGCAGCTCGACTACGCGTTCGACGCGGGCATCAACTTCGTCGACGCGGCCGAGATGTACCCCGTGCCGACCCGCGCCGAGACGCAGGGGCGCACGGAGAGCTACGTGGGCGAGTGGCTGAGCCAGCGGCCGCGCGACAAGGTGATCGTCGCGACGAAGATCGCGGGGCCGGGCCGCCCGATCCCGTGGGTCCGCGGCGGCTCGCTCGCGATCAACCGCGCCAACGTCCGGCGCGCGGTCGAGGACAGCCTGCGGCGCCTCAGGACCGATTACATCGATCTCTACCAGATCCACTGGCCCGATCGGTACGTGCCGCAGTTCGGCGCGAGCGCCTACGATCCGGCGAACGAGCGGTCGAGCACGCCGATCGCCGAGCAGCTCGCGGCGTTCGCGGAGGTGATCCGCGACGGCAAGGTCCGGTATTTCGGGCTCAGCAACGAGACCGCCTGGGGGGTGGCGCAGTGGAGCCGCGTCGCGGCGCAGCTCGGGCTCCCCAGGCCGGTGTCGATCCAGAACGCCTACAGCCTCGTCAACCGCACGTTCGACTCCGCGCTCGCGGAGGCCTCGCGCCGCGAGGACGTCCCGCTGCTCGCCTATAGCCCGCTCGCGTTCGGCCTGCTCACGGGCAAGCACCTGGGCGGGCCGCCGCCGGGCTCGCGCTTCGCCCGGTTCGAGTCCTTCGGCCAGCGCTACAGGAAGCCCAACGTGGACGAGGCGGTGCAGGCCTACGTCAAGCTCGCGCGCGCCCACGGCCTGAGCCCGGCGTCGCTCGCGCTCGCCTTCGTGCGCAGCCGCTGGTTCGTGGCGAGCACCATCCTCGGGGCGACCACGCTCGAGCAGCTCGAGGAGAACGTGAAGAGCGCAGGCGTTGTGCTCGACGCGGCGGTGCTCGGCGAGATCGACCAGATCCACGCCCGGTACCCGAACCCGGCGCCCTGACCAGCTGGCCCCGGCGGCCCCCGCTCGCCCGGGGCGGCGCGGTTCGACCTCTCTGTTGGCGGGAGCGCAGCGCTCTCGGCCGCGCGATGCTGCGGCGCCGGCGGGCAGCCGCCGCGCCGGCACGGAGGGGGGATCAGATGATGACCAAGCTACCCAGGCGGAGCCTGCTCGCAGGCCTGCTGGCGATGGGCGCCGCGGGCTGCACGGGCTCGGGGGCGATGACGAGCGCGGGCGCTCGCCGGAAGGCGCCGGCCGATCCGTGGCAGGGCGTCCGGGGCGAGTTCAACCTGTCGCCAGCGTGGATCCACATGACGGGCTTCCTGCTCGCCTCGCACCCGCGGCCCGTCCGCGAGGCGATCGAGAGGCTGCGGAGCGAGCTCGACGAGAACCCGGTGGACGCGCTCCACGCGCACGAGGATCTGGCGCCGGTGCGGGAGGCCGCCGCGGCGTACATGGGCGTCGGGGCCGAGGAGATCGCGCTCACGGACAGCACGACGATGGGGCTCGCGTCGATGTACCTCGGCCTGCCGCTCGAGGCCGGCGACGAGGTGCTCACGACGGAGCACGATCACTACTCCACGCACGAGTCGCTCCGGCTCGCCGCGGAGCGGACCGGCGCGGTGGTGCGGAAGATCGCGCTCTATGCGAGGGGCAGCGCGGCGACGGCGACGGAGATGGCGGGGGCGATCGAAGCGGCGCTCACCCCGGCCACGCGGGTCGTGGCCATCACGTGGGTCCACTCGAGCTCGGGCGTGAAGACGCCGGTGCGCGCCATCGCCGAGGTCGTCGCCAGGTCGAACCAGGGCCGGGCGCCGAGGGAGCGCGTCGTCTGCTGCGTGGACGGCGTGCACGGCTTCGGCGTCGAGGACGCCACGATGGCCGATCTCGGCTGCGACTTCTTCGCCGCGGGCTGTCACAAATGGATGTTCGGGCCGCGGGGCACCGGGGTGCTCTGGGGCAGGCGGGAGCTCTGGCCGACGCTGCGCCCGAGCATCCCGTCCTTCGGAAAGGCAGCATACGAAGCCTGGCTGCGGCAGCAGCCGCCGCCGCCCACGACCGCGGACATGATGTCTCCCGGAGGGTTCCACTCCTTCGAGCACCGGTGGGCGCTGCCCGCGGCGTTCGCGTTCCACCGGGGCATCGGCAAGGCCAAGGTCGCGGCCCGGATCCACGCCTTGAACCGGCAGTGCAAGGAAGGGCTCAAGGGGATGGGCCACGTCACCCTGCACACGCCGCTCGACGACGCCCTCTCCGCGGGGATCGTGTGCTTCGAGGTGGCGGGCATGACGCCGGAGGCCGTCGTGGCGAGGCTCCGCGAGAGGAAGATCATCGCGTCGACGTCGCCGTACGCGACCTCGTATGTCCGCGTCGCGCCGAGCCTGCTCAACTCCGAGGCGGACGTCGAGGCGGTGCTGCGCGCGATCCGCGCGCTGGCGTGAGGGGCGCGGTCCGGCGAGCCCTCGCCGGACCTCGGGCGGGCGGGAGGAGAGCGCCTATCGGGCGGCCTCCTCGATTCGCGCGATGTCGATCTTCTTCATCTGCATCATCGCCTGCATGACCCGCCCCGCCTTGGCCGGGTCCGGGTGCTGGATGAGCCGGATCAAGACGGACGGCACGATCTGCCAGGACACGCCGAACCTGTCCCTGAGCCACCCGCACTGGCTCTCGGCGCCGCCGTCGGCCGTGAGCTTGCTCCAGAGCTCGTCGACCTCCTCCTGCGTCTCGCAGGTGACGACGAGCGAGAACGTCTCGTTGAACTTCTGGTTGGCGCCGTTCAGGGCCATGAGCCGCTGGCCGTTCAGCTCGAACTCGGCCATCACGAGCGAGCCCTTGGGCCCCGGACCCGCGTCTCCCGAGCGGAGCTCCGAGAGGATCCGTGAGCCCTTGAAGATGGACAGGTAGTACTTCACCGCCTCCTCGGCGTTGTTGCTGAACCAGAGGCACGTCTTGATCTTCTGCGTGGTGGTCATGATCGGGGCTCCTGGCCGGGGTCGGGCCCGGCGGTGAGGTGAGGACGGCGGGGTCACCGCGACCGCGCTCTGCCTGGATGTCGGAGCACGTTGCGCCGGCTCGACATGGAGCCGACGATTTTTTTTTCGGTCCACCGGGGCGGCCGGGCTCCAGGGTCGCCGGGGCGGCCGAGGGGGGCGGGGCGGCAGGCCGCCGTGATGCGTCCGCCGCCGCTGCGGGGCGGCGGCGGGCGAGGATGAGCTCGCGGGCGGGGTGGAACGTCGTGGCGATCCGTGAGAGAGCACCCGCATGAGACACATCCTCGATGGGTCGATGGGGGTCATCCTGGCCGCGGGGCTCTGCGGCGCCGGGTGCAGGGCGTCCGCGCATGAGCCTGCCGGCACGAACGCGCCTCCTGGCGGGAACGCGCCGCCCGGCGCGAACGCGCCGCCCGGCACGAACGCATCTCCCGGCACGAACATCCCTCCGACGGAAGAGCCCGCCACGCCGCCGGCAGCCGCCCCGATGGGCGAGCGGATCGTCGTGGGCAGCGATCCGTGCAAGAGCGACGCAGACTGTGTGCCCGTGTGCGCGTGCCACGCGGCCGCGTGCATCGCGAAGGCCACCGCGCCGACGTGTGATCGAGGCCTGATGTGCACGCAGGAGTGCCGGCCCGGAACGATGGATTGCGGCGGAGGCTGCCTCTGCCAGGGCGGCCGGTGCGCGGCCCGCCTGATCAACGTGCCCCCGCCCTGAGCCCCTTTGTGTGCGCCGGCCTGCGGATGCGCGCGTAAAAGCTCTTGGAGACCGGTGAAGGCCCACCAGGCATGGGCCTTCACCGAGCTTCGCGCCGCGTTCTCCTACCTCCAAACATGAACGTTGACGTTAACGTGGTCGTAGACGTTAACGTGGTCGTGGTCGTGGTCGTGGTCGTGGTCGTCAACGGCAGGCCGTGAACGACCACGACCACGTTAACGACCACGACCACGACCACGACCACGTTAACGACCACGACCACGACCACGACCACGTTAACGACCACGACCACGACCACGTTAACGACCACGTTAACGACCACGACCACGTTAACGTTGGTGACCGGGCGCCCGGCTCAGTCCTCAGTATTTGTAAACAGCGGCGAAGATCGAGCGACGCATGATCTCGTTCGTCGTCGTCTCGCGCACCCACGCGGCGATCCCGGTCCCGTTCGGGCCGAAGCCCACCGTCGGCTCCCAGTGCTCGGCGGCGTTGTCGTCCTCCAGCGGGTGGGCCTCCGTCCATCCCTGCGCGGGCGACAGCTCGCTGGCAAAGATCGACCGGAGCGCGGCGGCTTTCTGGGTCCACACGGCGAGCCCCCGCCCGGCCCCATCCACGGCGATCTCGGGGCCGCTCACGCTGTCTTCGTCGGCCGAGAGCTTGTCGGCTGGCTGGAACGTCGTCCCCGCTCCTCACGCGCTCGATCCTCGATCGTCGATGTCCCTAACGACATCGAGGGACACGGGGCCTCGGAACATCGTGACTTGCCGGAGCTGCACCGGCCGAACGGCACGCGAGGCGGCGCAGGGCGGTCAGCGCGTCAGAAGTCTCCCTCCTTCACGTAAGGGTAGCTCCACAGCGTCACCTGCAGCAGGCAGGATTTGACCCACGCCGCGTGCATCCTCTCGACCTCCTCGGCGGAGTGGCCCTTCCTGGCGAGGAACGGCTTCAGGGTGAACGTCACAGGGAAGATGAGCGCGAAGAGGTTGCGAAACGGCACCAGGTCGGTCGACGGCGCCCCGTCCGTCTTGTTCTTCTTGATGCGGTGATGGCGGAGGCCGATCTCGTGCTGGTAGTCGAGCCACCTCTGGTCGTACTCAGCGCGCGCCGTGTCGAGGATCCACTGGCCGAAGCGCTTTCGGACCCCGCCGAGGTAGTCGCCGAGCGGCTTGCCGTCGGCCTTGCCGGTGAAGGACGCGAGGAGGTGCGGGTTCGCGCCGACGAAGCCGTACCAGACATCGAGGATCTGCTCGACCTGATCCTTCACGATGTCGTGCGAGAGGCGGAGGTACTTCACGTCCTCTTCGCCGAAGAGGGCGCTCTTCTTCATGTCCTCGAAGTCGGCTGGCAGAACCGGGGACTTCGCGACGGCGCTTGTTCCATACGTATATCCATGGACGGTCATGATCGTTCACTCCTTCTGCGGGCAATACCCCGCGCTCACCCCGAGCGACGCGCTCGGGGCGTTGAAACGGTCGTCGCGACGGCGACTGGCCGGTAACAGGCCTCGAAGAGGCTATCGTATGTAGAGCGGCGCTCTGGAGCACCGCTCACGTTGATCAGCCGAGAAATGAACCGCCAAGGCACCAAGGCGCCAAGAGATCGAGAAAATCACAATGATCTTGGCGTCTTCTGGCGTCTCGGCGGCTTTTTCTGCTGATCCGGAGCAACCTCCCGCAGCGATGCCACCCGCCTGCCTGGCGGCTGCGCCCGCATCCCGCGAGGAGGAGCACCGCTCTACTCGGGCTGGACGAAGCGCCTCCACGCGTCTTCGCGCTGCGCCTCTTCAGCCTGCTCGTGTTCGCCGCAGTCGATCCTCAGGTGTCGGCCCGCCATCGGCGCGTCGACGAAAGCACAGTGGTGGGGCAGCGCCCCTTCATGCGCGTTCGGCCGGAAGTACTTGCAGGTGACGCACATGCGGCTCACCGGGATATGCCCGCTGAGCTGCAAGGAACGGATGATCTTCACGACCCCAGCCAGGAAGGCCTCTTGCTCCAGCGTCGAGAGCGCGCCCACCGCGGACACGATGGCGTCGGGCAGCGTCGTCACTTTCTGCGCGAGCGCGCGCCCCTGCGGCGTGAGCTCGATCAGGCTCGCCCGCGGGTGGCGCGGGTCCGGGCGCTTGACGACAGCTCCCTTGTCCACGAGCGCTCGGACCGATTCGCTGATGGTCGCCAGGGTGACGCCCAGGCGCTGCGAGAGCTCGCTCCCGCTGAGCGGCCCCTCCAGCGAGAGCGTCGCGAGGATCTGCCCCTGCGTCGGCGACAGGCCCTCGTGGTTCGCCTGCTCCCACGCCTGCAGCTTCATCGCGAGCCCCAGCTTCCGAAGCCCTACCGCGATGCGCCGATCGATCGGCTCGGAGTTCTCCTCGAAGAAGAGCGGGAGCGAGCGACCCATGACCCTCATTTAACTTAGGAGTCCTAAGTTGTCAAGGGTGGCCCGCGGTGAGCCGCGCCGGGTCGCCGAGGACCGGGCGAACGCTCGTCCAGCACGAGGTCGAAGGCCACGGCCCCCGAACTGGACCCATCGGCTCGCACGGCCGCGCGACGTCCCCCTGTGGACCCGATCGACCGCTGGAAGCGGGCATGGAGGAGCGCGCGCTCCTGCGGCAGCCTGCCGAGGTCATCCGGCGTGATCGTCGGAGATCGGAGGCGGCGCGCGGCACGCCGCCCGACGTGCGCTCATCCAACGAGCTCATGGCAGGACCGGAGCCAGCGAAGCCGTTCAGGGGAGCCATCCGGACCTCGGTGTCGACATCGACGGACGGGCTGGTCGCAGGACAGGAGTTCTCCCTCTTCGTCACGGTGCAGAACCCGTTCGAGGCGCCGCTCTCGCTGTGCCGCGTGAGCACGAGCCTGCCCGCCGAGCTCATCGATGTCGACCGGCAGTGGACAGAGCAGCGGATCGAGAGGCTCGAGGACCGACTCGCCGTGATCGAGGGCGCCGCGCGGGCGCTCGCGCCGGGCGGCGACTCCCTGGGCTCGCGGCTGCGCCGCGCCGTCCGGCGGCTGCTGCGGCGCCGCCCGCCCGGGCGCGGCGAGGCGCCGAGGGCGCCCGCGATCGCGCGCGATCTCCGCGGAGCAGGCGGCGAGGCCGCGCTCGCGGCGCTCCACCCGCCGCTCCGGCACAGCGCGGGCCTCCGGGGCCGGGGACCCACGGCGGGCGCGTGGAGCGAGGACGGCGAGGAGGGGAGCACCTCGCCCGAGGGGCTCCTCGGCGACGACGCAGGCGCGGTCCGGGACGCCATCCTGTCGTCGGGGGCCCCGGATCCTCCCACGGTGCTCCAGGCCGGGAACTCGACGGCGCGGAGCTTCACCGTGCGATCGCGGCGCACGCTGTGGTTCCGCACCGCGTCGTACCGGTTGCTCATCGAGGTCGAGTACGAGATCGACGGCGCGAGCAACGTCGACACCATCGAGCACGTCCTCAAGGTGAGCTCGTCGCTGGCGAGCATGATCTGCGGCGCCGTGCTCGGGGGCGTCGGGGGCTGGTTCGCCGCGCGGGGCGGCGCCGCGCCGCTCGACGTGGAGACCGGCTTCAGCCTCGCCGTGTCGCTCGTCCTGGTCGTGATGGCGGTCGTCCTGCTCGCGCGCAAGAGGGACGTGCAGCCCATCGTCGCGATCGAGGATTTCTGGGGCGGTGTCGCCGTCGGGTTCTTGATCGCCTATTCAGGACCGAGGCTCTTCGCGGGGCTCTTCGGTCTGCCCGCGCCGGCGCAGCCCGCGTCGAGCGCCCTCATCTGACAGCGATGCTGCCGAGCTCGCGCGACGCCGGGAGAGTCGGGAGAACGGAAGCGCAGGCTTTACATCCCGCCCTGCGCCGTTAAGCACGCATGGAGAGGAGGGGCCGTGTCCACTCTGCGTGCCAGGGCGACCGCCGAGCTCCAGTGTCGGATCGACGTGCTCCCGCGCGACGTCGCGCGGTTCGAGGCGGCCGCCGCGGCGAACACGCGAGGTTTCGGGATCCACAAGAGCCAGGTGCTGGCGCTGAAGATCCTCATGAACGAGCTGATCCAGCGCCAGAGAGGCATCCTGGAGCGGCTCGGAGCGGACCTGTCCGACGCCGACTTCGCGGATGGCTTCGGCAAGCTCCTCGTCGAGATCGCGGGCGCGCACGGGGTGTGGAACATCTTTTCTCAGACGCTCGCGCAGCGGGAGCAGCCGGCGCTCGCCCCCCCGCTCGACGCGGCCGACCTCGTGGCCGCCGAGTGTTACCAGGCGTGCATGAACACGGCGCGCAACTGGGGCCTCGTCCCCCGCGAGGGGATGCGCGAGCCGCCGCTGGTCTGCCTGGAGGCGCACTACGGGCCGGTCGCCGTGAGCCGCCAGAACCCGCTCCGCGCCCTCCGCAGCTCGCTCCGGAGCTACCGCGACCTCCGGCTGCCGATACCGATCGTGCTCCTGCCGGCCGATCAGACCGAGTGCGCCTGGCTCCTTGTCATGCTCTGCCACGAGGTCGGCCACAACGTCGATCAGGATCTGGCGCTCTCGAGCGAGCTGACCAGGGCGCTGCTCCTCGGCACCGACGGGGAGATCCCGTCCGACCGGCAGGAGATCTGGTTCGGCTGGACCCGGGAGATCCTCGCCGACGCGATCGGTGTCCTCCTCGGCAACGCCGGCTTCGCGCTGGCGCTCGCGTCGCTGCAACTCGTGCTCGCGCCCGGGAGCCAGCAAGGCGAGCTTGACCGGCGCGATCCTCACCCGCACCCGATGATCCGCGTCCCGCTGCTCGCCGCGCTGCTGCGGCGGCTCGGGGTCGCGGCGCTCGCCGGCGCGGCCGACCAGATAGAGCAGGACTGGCGGGCGCTGCCCGCGCCGGCCTGGGTCGCGCCGTTCCTCGGCGACCTCGGCGCGATCGCGGGCACGTTCCTGGAGAGGAAGCTGGACGCGCTCGGCGGTCGCGCGCTCAGGGAGCTCCACCCGGACGTCGCGGCCGACGTGAAGCGGGCAGACGCGCTCGCGCGCTTTCTCAGGAGCGGTGAGCTCCGCCCGGCGCCGGACAAACCCTCATATTTCCCCTACCGCCTCGTGCCGGTCGCGGCGCAGCTCGTGGTCGCCTCGGCGCCGTCTCCGGTCGAGCTCGGCGCCGTCCAGCGGCGATCAATGGAGTTCTTCGCGGCGATCCCGCGGCCGCCGATGCTGGCGGGCGCGGCGTCGCTGTCCCCGCAGCGCGCCGCGTCCTATGCGCGGATCGCGCGGTCGGTCGACTTCGCTGGAGATGGCGGATGACCACGAGGCCGAGCGCGCAGCTCTCTCGAACTCCAGAGATCCTCGTCCGCATCGCCCCGGTCCGCCCCGCGGAGCCGGTCACGCCGCGCGCGACCGGCCGCCGCGTGTGCCGGCGCTATCACGCGTGGATCTACACGAAGCTCGATATCTCCTCTCTGCTGCTCGGGGACCCCGGCGCGGTCGAGCCGGGCGGCGCGTCGCCGCTGCCCGAGATGGCGGGGCTGCCGCTCATCGGCCATGAAGAGATCTCCGTCACCTGGCTCAGCTACGCCGAGTATCTGAGCATGTTTTACGAGGGCGAGGAGGCCCTGCTCGAGCTGCGGCGCCGCCTCATCGGGTCGATCTCCCGCGGGCTCCGGGCGATCCTGCGGCTCCGGCCGCACGCGCCCCGGCGGCTGCGCATCTGGTGGTCGACCGAAACGCCCGAGCTCGACGAGCTTCCCTGGGAGATCCTCCTCCACGGCGAGCACCGCCCGCCGCGCCTCTCGATCGTGCGGGGGATCCCGGGGCGGGTCGTGCCGCCGCTCTCCCTGCGGGAGGGACAGCCGCTGCGCGTCGCCGTGGTCGACCCGACCGGCGGCGCGCCCGCCTCGCTCTCCGAGGCGCTGGAGGGCCTGGGCTCCGGCATCGAGGTCGCCTGGATCGAGGAGGACGACGCGCGCAAAGCGCTCTCCGCGGCGATCCAGGCGGGATTCGAGGTGATCCACGTGGTGGCCGACGGCATGGTGCCGCTCGGCCTGGAGGGCCTCCTCGAGTTCTCGGGGGACGAGGACGACACGCTCTCCTCCCTGGAGCTCACTGCCATGCTGCGCGGGTCGAGCGCCACGATCCTCTCGCTCACCCCGCCGGAGACTCCCCGCGTGGGCCACGGCGGCATGCCCGCCGTGTACCACGCGTTCGCGCACTTCGGCCATCAAAGCGGCGATGGCCCCACGATCGCCGCCCAGCTCGGCCCCATGCATCCACGCGTGTACCGCGAGTTCTGGCGCGCGTTCTACGAGCGGCTCGCGGCGTCGCTCGACGTGGAGGACGCGATGATGGCGGCGTCGCAGCGCCCCCTCCTGACGCCCGTCGTTCTGTTCCTCCGGCACCGCTTCGGCCGGCAGTTCACCCGGCAGGGCGACGACGCGCGGCGCTCTCCCACGTGGCCGACGCTCGGCGCGGGGCAGACCCCGGAGGGCGACGTGCCGCTCACGCCGGCGCAGGTGACCGCCGATCTCTCGTGCTCCCGCGACCTGCTCGACGCGGCGAAGACGCTGGAGGCCCGCTACGCGGCGCTCGGGCTCGAGTTCCCGGGCAAGGGCCTCATCGAGCGCGAGGGCCAGCGGCAGGCCGCCCTCGATGAGGCGCTCGATCAATCCCTGTCCGAGGACACGGAGCCATGAGAAACCCCGAGTTCGTTGTCGACATCGAGCCTGGCGGGGGCTCGCGCCTGCGGCTGTGCGTCCACGCCAGCCACCTCGCGCCCATCGATGACGAGCTCGAACGACCCTTTCCGAGCTTCCCGCCCGCGGAGCTCGACGAGCTGCGGAGCGGCTACGGGTCGGAGCAGATGACCGAGTCCCTGGCCGAGCAGGTCACCGGCTGGCTGCTCCAGAACGATCTCCGCGGCCACCTGGGCACCGCGGTGAACGCGGCGACTCAGCCCTTCCGGATCGTCTTCCGGCCGCACCCGGCGGTGCTTCCGTACCTGCACGACGTCCCCTTCGAGCTGCTCAAGCTCGACGCCGACCGGCTCGCGCTGCACCCCTTGGTACGGGGGATCGTCCACTCGTACAAGCGCCACCGCGGGGTGGCCGCGCCGCCGGCGCTGCGCTGGAGCTGGCCTTTCCGCGTGCTCTTCGTCCGCACGAACCCGAAGGACCTCGGCGGGGACGTGCCGCCCGTGCTGCCCATCCGCGATCGCGTCGTCGCGATCGCGCGCGGGTGCGGGCTCGCCGACGTCGTGGAGGTCGCGGTGCTGAGCAGCGAGGCGGGCGCAGGCGGGCCCGTCACCTACGATGCCTTCCGCGCCGAGCTGCGCAACGTGCGCTACGATCTCCTCGTTTACCTGGGGCACGGCGACCTCCAGGAGGTCGGGTTCGAGGGGTTGCCCCCGATCGGCGTCCTCCTGTTCGAGCTCGACGGCAGCGACTTCGCCAACCCGATCCGCGCCGATCAGCTCCGGAGCGAGCTCCTGAACCGGCCCGTGCCGGTCGTGGTGCTCGCGGGCTGCATGACCGCGGCGGGCGAGGTGCTGCGCGAGCGGCTGCCGCAGTGGATGCGCGGCAACCAGAACGTGGCGCACTCGCTGATCCACGGCGAGTCCGGCGTCCAGTGCGCGATCGGGATGCGTCACCGGCTGGAGGCGGCGGACGCCGAGCGCTTCCTCCAGGCGTTCGTCCTCAGCCTGCTCAAGCAGTGCCCGGGCGACGTCGAACGGGCCGTGCGGGCGGGACGCGAGGAGATGTTCGCGCAGAAGCCGTACCCGCCCAGCTGGTCGGCGCCCGTCCTCTTCCGCGCGGCGAACGTGGAGCCGCTGTTCGACTTCCTGTGCACCGCGCCGACCGCGTTCGACCCGCTCGACGAGCACGACCAGGCGCTGCGGGAGAAGTTCTGGAAGAAGCGGAGCGAGCTGCCGGCCGCGCTGCCCCCGGAGACCCGACATTTCTCGAGCTTACTGCTCGATACGGTGGAATCAACGTTCCTCGACCGCAGGCGGCAGGGGGGGGCCACCCTGGTGTGGCCCGCGCGGAACGAGGCGAAGCCCGGCGATACCGTGAAGGTGTCTGTCCAGCTCATGGAGTCGGTCTCCGTGTCGCGCCTGGAAGGACGGCTGTCCTTCGCCGAGGCGATCACGGTGCGGGCAGCCCGGCCGGCGTCGGGGCTCAAGGCTGCGGGGCTGCGCGCGTTCTTCGCCCTGGATCAACCGGGCGAGGTGCGGTTCGTCGCGTCCGCCCCTTCCGGAGAGCCGGTGACGCTCGGCGCTGGTCCGCTGTTCGAGGTCGACCTGACGCTGCCCGGCGCGTTCCCCGCCGTGTACGAGTTGCGGGTTGACGCGCTCGCATCCGAACCGAGGTTGTTCATGTGCGGCTGGAACAATGCGATCGTTGTGCCGCTGCCATGAGGCCGCGCCGGGGTCGATATGAAAGCGATCAAGCCGGAGGAGCCGACGCAACCCTCGTTGCTGGAGGCTCACCCCGAGCTGCGGGCGCTCCTTGACCGGTCCGAGCTCTTCCGCCGTACCGAGGAGCGCTATCGCATCGAGATCGAAGGTCAAACGCTCTACCTCGTGCGGGGGGACACGCTCGGCTCGCGCGAGGAGCTGCTCATCGACGCGCTCGTCCGCGGCTCCGCGCCCGAGAGCGCCGACCCGCTCAGCCGCGCGCTCTTCCTTGAGCTGCCCGGACACCTTCAGGAGGTGATCCGCGGTCTCACGCGATCGGAACCACAACCGTCACCCAAGAGCCCGGGTGCTCCGGGCCAAGGAGAATCGCCATGGCCATCACCGATCCGGCCATCGCGCAGAAGGTAGGGGAGCTCAAGACGAGGCTCCCCACGTTCGAGCTCGATGGGAAGCTGATGTATGTCGCGGAGGGCGACCTCCTGCTGGAAGAGGAGCAGCTCGCCGACTACGTGCCTCACGCCGCCAACGTGGAGCCGCCCAACCTGGACGCCGGCCCCGGAGGGGAGGGGCTGGTCGGCATCCTGCAGGACGGCAGGCCGCTGCGCTGGCGTCCGGGGTTCGTGATCACGTACTGCGTGCTCAGGGCGACCTTCCGGGACGAGCGCCAGTACGCGACGGTGCGCGCCAACATGCTGACGGCCACGCGCGACTGGGAGGAGACCTGCGGCGTGTCGTTCCGCCACGTGGCCGAGCTCGACGGGAGCACGAGCCGCCCCGCGGAGGTCGTGTTCCCGGTGCGGCTCAACCTCTCCGGCGGGGCTTTCATCGCCGCGTCCTTCTTCCCGAACGACCCGGTCGGGAGAAGGCAGCTCCTGATCAATCCCTCCTATTTCTCGCCCTCGCTCGGGTTCAACCCCGTCGGCGTGCTCCGGCACGAGCTGGGTCACGTCCTCGGCTTCCGGCATGAGCACATCCGGAGCGGCGCTCCGCCCGCCTGCCCCCGGGAGGACATGTCGCAGACCATCGACCTCACGGCCTACGATCCCAGGTCGGTGATGCACTATTTCTGCGGCGGCGTGGGGAACCCCGAGCTCGAGATCACCGAGGTCGACGTGCAGGGGTCGCAGCGGGTATACGGCATGCCGCTCTCCAGCTTCCGCCTGGTGGCTTGAAGGCCGGGGCGCGCACCGGCGTGGCGCCGGCATCGCCTCTGAGCTCCTGAGCGGCGCCGGCCTCGTCCGGTGAGGTGCCCTCTCCAGCGCGGCTGCCTGCGCCGCGTCGACCCCACGCGACCGCAACCGAACGCGCCCCGGTCCCGGCTCGCCGACTCAAGCCTCCAGGCCGCGATGCTCTCGATGGCTCAGGCTCGATCGCGCGGGGCGACCCGACCCAGGTTGGGCATCACCGATCGGCTGAGTCGCTGGGACGGACAGCCGGTTATGGTCGGGTCTCCGGGGGAGCGGCGCGAGCCTCCTCGACGCGGCGCAGGCAGGCTTCCCGGTTTGCTCGGGCCATGGGCTCGGGCACGCGAAGGAGCTCTATCCTCCGCTCGACGGGTATGCAGTAGGTGGTCGCGGTCCACAGCTTCGGGTCGTCGACACCGCGGAGCGGCTCGAGGTTGGTCCACACCCGCACGAGCTTGTCGTCGGACGCGGTGACGATCCGCTTGCCATCCGGACTGAAGGCCACGGCGTTGACCGGAGAGTCGGAGACGCGCAGGACCAGTGGCT
This sequence comes from Sorangium aterium, assembly GCF_028368935.1. NCBI lineage: Bacteria > Pseudomonadati > Myxococcota > Polyangiales > Polyangiaceae > Sorangium > Sorangium atrum. Next base: position 2,384,813 of record NZ_JAQNDK010000002.1, read on the forward strand.
CGCCCGAACCGTCGGCGTTCCACATCCGCGCTGTCTTGTCCTGGGACCCAGTGACGATGCGTCTCCCGTCGGGGCTGAACGCTGCCCCTATGGCCCAGTGGTCGTGGCCACGAAGCACCAGGGACTCGCCCGTGCCATCGGCATTCCATACCCGCGCGGTCTTGTCATAGGACGCGGTGACGATGCGCTTGCCGTCGGGACTGAACACCGCCGAACGGATCCGGCCTTCATGGCCCCGAAGGATGATGGGCGCGCCTGTGCCGTCAGCGTTCCACACGCGCGCGGTCTTGTCCCAGGACGCGGTGACGATGCGCTTGCCGTCGGGGCTGAACGCCGCCGCTTCGACCCGATCCTCGTGGCCCCGAAGGATGATGGGCGCGCCTGTGCCGTCAGCGTTCCACACGCGCGCGGTCTTGTCCCAGGACGCGGTGACGATGCGCTTGCCGTCGGGGCTGAACGCGGCCGAGTAGATCTCGCTCCGGTGACCGCGCAGGACCACGGGCGTGCCGGTGCCGTCGGCGTTCCACACGCGCGCGGTCTTGTCCCAGGACGCGGTGACGATGCGCTTGCCGTCGGGGCTGAATGCGGCCGAGTAGACCTCGCTCTGGTGACCGCGCAGGACCACGGGCGTGCCTGTGCCGTCGGCGTTCCACACGCGCGCGGTCTTGTCGTACGACGCCGACGCGATGCGCCTGCCGTCAGGGCTGAACGCCGCCCCCAGCACCCCCTTCCCGTGCCCCCGAAGGATGATGGGCGCGCCGGTGCCGTCAGCGTTCCACACGCGTGTGGTCTTGTCCCAGGACGCGGTGACGATGCGCTTGCCGTCGGGGCCGAACGCCGCGGAACCGATACCGTCCTCATGACCCCGGAGGACCATGGGCGCGCCGGTGCCGTCAGCGTTCCACACGCGCGCGGTCTTGTCCCAGGACGCGGTGACGATGCGCTTGCCATCGGGGCTGAACGCGGCCGAATAGATCACCTCGTCGTGACCCCGGAGGACCAGGGGCGCGCCTGTGCCGTCGGCGTTTTGCACCCACGCCGTCTGGTCCCAGGACGCGGTGACGACGCGCTTGCCATCGGGGCTGAACGCCGCAGAAGTGAGCCGGTCGTCGTGACCTCGGAGGATCACGGGTGCGCCCGTGCCGTCAGCGTTCCACACGCGCGCGGTCTTGTCCCAGGACGCGGTGACGACGCGCTTGCCGTCGGGGCTGAACGCCGCCGAACTGAGCCGATCGTGGTGACCCCGGAGGACCACGGGCGTGCCCGTGCCATCGGCGTTCCACACGCGCGCGGTCCCGTCGTGCGACGCGGTGACGACGCGCTCGCCGTCGGGGCTGAACGCGGCCGAAGTGACCCGATCGTCGTGCCCCCGGAGGACCACGGGCGTGCCCGTGCCATCGGCGTTCCGCACGCGCGCGGTCCCGTCGTGCGACGCGGTGACGACGCGCTTGCCGTCGGGGCTGAACGCGGCCGAAGTGACCCGATCGTCGTGACCCCGAAGGACGATGGGCTCGCCCGTGCCATCGGCGTTCCACACGCGCGCGGATCCATCGGAGCAGGCCGTGACGATGCGCTCGCCGTCGGGGCTGTAGCGCGCGTCCGTGACCCAGTCGGGATGGCTGAGCACCGCGCGAGCGACCCCGCCGTGCAGCGCCGACCACTCCAGGAAGTCCCACCCTCGCGGCACATTGGGCGGCTCGACCTCGCGCAGGATCGCGAGCACGGTCGTGGCATCGGTTTGCAGCTCGCGGGCCGTGGCCATGCGGGTCGCGTTGCGCGCCTCCCGGGCTTCGACCTGCGCGCGAGCCGCCTCCTGGTCAGCGCGCACGGCCTGCTGATTGGCGCGCGTGGCCTGCTGATTGGCACGGATCGCCAGGCACGACACGACGACCGCGATCGCGCCCAGCGCGGCGGCCGTGCCGACGGCGAGCCGCCGGCGCAGACGCCGCGCGTGCTCGACCAGGCCCACGACGGCCAGCAGATATCGCTCCTCGCGCTTGCCGAGCCCGACGTGCCAATCGGCTCCCAGGTCGGCGCGACGGCGCTCGTGCCACGCCCTCGCGTCCTCCGCCGCGCGGTCGCGCCAGAGCAGCCCCTCGGCCTCACCGCTCGCCTTCCACTGCTGGGCCGCGGCGCGCAGCCGGGCCAGGAACTGCGCGTCTTGCTCGCTCTCGGCGAGCCACTGGCCGAGCTTCGGCCACCTGTCGATCAAGGATTCGTGGACCAGCTCCACCGTCGTGCGGTCGCGCGCTCCTCCGGCCTCGTCGCAGCCAGCCTCGATGTGCAGGAGCCGCGCGCCCGCCAGGCGCTGGACCACCTGCGCGATCGCGTCGCCGGCAGCGCCATCGCCTTCCTGCGCTGCCTCGCGGAGCTCCTCCAGGCTCACCACCGCGCGCGTGCGCTCGGGCGTGACCAGGCGCAGGAGCACCGCCCGGGCCAGCCGCTGCTCGCGCGACGGCAGCGACGAGAGCACCGCGTCCGCATGGGCGGACAGCGCGCCGGCGACGCCGCCGAGGCGTTCATAGCTGTCCCGCGTGAGCAGCCGGCGCTCGCGATCCCGCGCCTCCCACAGCATCGTGGCCGTGAACTGCAAGAGCGGGAGCGGGCTCCGCGTGCCCTCCAGCGTGCCCAGCATGTGCTCGATCATCTCGGCGGTCTCGAAGCGAACCCCGGCCGCCTCGAGCGGCCGCGTCAGGGCCTCGCGCAGGCCATCGCGCCCCATGGGCCGCAGGAACCAGAGCCCGTGGGTCACGTCGGTCATGAAATTGCGGTCCTCGGCCACGCGCTCGAGGAAGTCCGAGCGGACGGCGAGCAGGACGCGCAGGGGCGACGACGCGTCGTCGGCCGCGCCCTCCAGGCAGGCGACGAACGCCGCCAGCTCCTCGGAGGGGGCTCCGAGCGTATAGAGCTCCTCGAGCTGATCGACGAAGAGCACGATACGGCGCCTCCTCCCTTCATGGCGACAGCGCGCGCGCAGCCGGGCGCCCAGGGCACCTGGCTGGGTGCGCAAGGTGGCGACCAGCGCGTCATGATCGGGGAGCTCGGGAGCGCCCTTCGCTGCCCCGCTTCCCGCCGTCGCCCCAGGCGTGGACTCCGCCTCGGCGACCTGCACGAGCACATCGGCGAGCGCGGACAGTGGACGGCGCCCCGGCCGCAGGACGAACGCCTCCCAGTGGCCTTCGGCTCCCTTCAAGGCGGGGATCACGCCCGCGCGCACGAACGACGACTTGCCCGCCCCGGAGGGTCCGGCGATGACGAGGAGCTGCTGGCTCCGCACCCGCGTCGTCATGGCGGCGATGTCCCGATCGCGGCCGAAGAAGCGCGCGGCGTCCGCCTCCTGGAAGGCGGACAGGCCGGCGAACGGGCTCTCGTCCTCGCCCAGGTCGAGCGCCTTTCGGCTTGGCAGGAGCGCCTCGAGCTCGGCGAGGAGCTCCTGGGCCGAGCCGATGCGCTCGGCCCTGTGCTTCTTCAGGCAGCGGTCCACGAGGGCGCCGAGCGCGCCCGCCTCGGGACGCCTCTCGCTCACGCTGGGCATCGGGACATCGAGGTCCACGATGTCCGAGAGCCGTGCGCGCGAGAATGGCTCCAGCGGGTGCGCCCCGGTGAGCAGCTCGTACAGGATGATGCCCACGGCCCAGAGGTCGGTGCGACCATCGATGTCCCTGCCCAGCAGCTGCTCGGGCGCCATGTAGTGAGGCGTGCCGACGATCGCGCTCCTCCGGTGCTGGCCAGCGTCTCCGGCGAGCGCGGCCGGCGCGCCCGTGATCGTCGAGACCACGCCCGCGTCGATCCGCTTGGCGATGCCGAAATCGAGCACCTTGATGCCGCCCGCGTCATCCAGGCGGATGTTCTCCGGCTTGAGATCGCGGTGCACGATCCCGACCGCGTGCGCGCAGAGGAGCGCGCGAACTACCGGGATCATGAGCTCGACCACCTGGCCGGGCGACATCGGGCCGGGCGGCGCGGCGGCAGTGGGCGACCCGGGCGCGCTGGGTTGCTCGCGCTGGGCCATCCATTCGCGCAGCGTGCGGCCCTTGATGTACTCGAGCACGAGGTAGGGACATCCAAGGATCTCGTCGACCTCGTGGATGACGACGATGTTCTCGTGCCTGCAGCGCGCCGTGGCCCGCGCCTCGTCCAGGAAGCGCTCGACCGTCTGCCCGGTGTAACGGCGGAGGAGTTTGATCGCGACCAGGCGGCCGAGCCTCGTGTCGCGGGCCAGGTACACGACCCCCATGCCGCCCCGGCCCAGCTTGCGAATGATCTCGTAGTGCTTGAGGACGTCGCCGGCCTTCAGGTGCATGCGACCCGCGATGGGCTCGGCCGGCGCCCCCGCATCAGCGGTCCGGAGAGGCACGGCGTCGCGCGCTTGCCCGCTGGATGTCAGGCTGGCCGGGACCTCGGCGAGCGTGCGCGCGGGTTCCTCACCGGAGATCCCGGGCGCGCCCAGGTCGTCAGGGTGGATCGCCGCGTCCCGTCCCGAGGCGGTCAGGGCGGCGCAGCCGGCTGCCTCCTCTCGCCTCGCCCCGGCCCCGCTCGGCGCGGCGTCCAGGATCAGGTCCTCCCGGCGGAGCCCGGTTACCTCGCAGGCGTCGAGCTCGCGCAGCAGATCGTCCGCCGTGCCGGCCCGCGCCGCGACATCCTCGATCGTCGCCCGTCGCAAGATGGCCCCGAGCGGGTGATCGAGGAGCGCACGCGGGATCCGGCCGGGCTCGCCGCCTTCCGGCGTGAGAGCGTCTCCATCCGGAGACATTCCGCAAGCTGCCCGCCTGCCCGTGAGGCACTCGAGGAACACGAGCCCCCACGCGTACAGGTCCGAGCGCGCTATCGGCGCGAACCCCCGGCGCTGCTCGGGCGCCGCGTAGGCCTGCGCGCCGATGAGCTCGGTGCCGGAGGCGTGCGCTCCGTCCTCTCCGCCGGGCGCTCCGGCGGCGACCGCGGCCAAGCCGAAGCCGAACAGCAGCGCGCTCCGCTCTGCCCCCGAGGGCACGACCATCACGTGGGCCGGCCTGACGTCCCCGTGGACGATGCCCTGCCGGTGCGCGCAGGCCAGCGCGTCGAGGACCTGCCTCATCAGGCGTCGCGCCTCCTGCGGATCGAGCGCGCCGCGGACCGACAGCAGCTCGGCCAGGCTCTGCCCGGGCGCGCGCTCGAACACGGTATAGAGCAGCCCCTCGTCCGTCTGTCCCGCGTCGATGAGCCGGACGATGTTGGGGTGGCGGAGCCGCGCGCAGCGGCCCATCTCCCGCAGGAAGCGCGCGCCGCGGCGTCGCGCGATGCCCCCGGAGACCCCCTCCGGGAGGATGCGTACGACCTCGAGGACGACGGGCTGCCCACCCGCGATCTGCCGCCCGTGGTAGATCGCGGCGTGGGGGGTCTCCCAGGGCGGGGAGAGGATCTCGTAGCGGCCCTGGAACAACGTCCTTGGAGCGAGGGTCACCTGGTTCATCATGGTCCCTCCGGTCGCGGCCGCCTCGCGTGGCAGTTGCGGGCGAAACGTCCTCATCCGGATCGATGTCGCCGGCGCAGCGAGTCCGGCGGTCGAGCTTGCCCCGCGCCGCGGAGAGAGCTCGATGAGGTGGCCGGCCCGGCTCTGGGGCAGCCAGCCGCGCTGCCCTATCGCTTCTTCTTCGGGCAGCCAACCTCGCTGCCCATCGCTTCTTCTATAGAGTCGTCTCCGCCCCTCGTCCGGCACAAGCGTGTACCCAGCGCACCTCGCGGCGCGCGTGCCGCCAGCCGCCCTGCCGGACGAGCATGGCATCAAGCCAGCTGGCGAAGGGAGCGAATGCAGAGGGCGCTCTGGAGCAGAGGGCGCCTGGGACAGAACGCGCGCGGCGCAGCGCAGCGGGCGCTCCGGCCTGGCCTTGTGGCGTCAGCCGCTGCAGGACTGGGCCGCTCGGCGTGCCCTGCCCGGTCCCGCTTCGCTCTTGCCTCGTGCGCTGCCGGCCTCGCCTCGCCGCCGTGCGTGCGACGACGGGGCTCTTCTTCGTCGCCGGCCTGACCCTCGGCGCGCAGGGCCGCGCCGAGGCCCCGAGGCTCGATCGAGGCGGTCGCCGGCGCCGGAGGGCAGGGGGCGAACCCGGACGTGCTGGGCTCCGGCGGAGACGACGGGGAGTCGCCGGGATTTCCGCCGTGAGGGCGTAGGGCGGCGCGAGAGGGGAGGCGGAACGGGGATGTCGCGATGGGGTGGGGCGGCCTCGCGAGGGGGTGCGGGTGGGTCGGGACCGAAACGGGAGGCCTCGGAGGGGGAGGCGGGGTGGTCGCGACGTGGCGGAGCGGCCTCGCGAGGGGGGCGGGTCGGTCTGAAACCGAAACGGGCGGCCTCGGAGGGGGCGCGAGGAGGTCGCGACGTGGCAGCGTGGCATGGCGAGGGGGGCGGCGGATCCGAGACCGGAATGGATGGCCACCGAAGGGCGGAAACAGCTCACCGCTGCTCCCGGGCAGCCGCGCGGGCCTCCTCGACGCGGCGCAGGCAGGCTTCCCGGTCGGCTCGGGCCATGGCTTCGGGTACGCGAAGGAGCGCTACCCTTCGCTCGATGGGCATGCAGTAGGTGGTCGCGGTCCACAGCCTCGGGTCGTCGACGCCGCGGAGCGGCTGGAGGTCGGTCCATACCCGAATGGTCTTGTCGTCGGACGCGGTGACGATGCGCTTTCCATCGGGACTGAACATCGCGCTGCTGACCGGGGAGTCGGAGCCACGAAGGAACAGGGGCTCGCTCGTGCCATTGGCATTCCACACTCCGATCATCTTGTCCTGTGACGCCGTGACGACGCGTCCGCCATCCGGGCTGAATACCGCCCATAAAACCCAATGTTCGTGACCGCGAAGGACCAAAGGTTCGCCCGTGCCATCGGCATTCCATACCCGCGCTGTCTTGTCCAATGACGCGGTCACAATGCGCTTACCGTCAGGGCTGAACGCCGCGTTCATCACCCGATCCTCGTGACCGCGAAGGGTCAGGGGCTGGCCCGAGCCATCGGCGTTCCACACCCGCGCGGTCTTGTCCCATGATGCGGTGACGATGCGGGCGCCGTCGGGGCTGAACGCTGCTGTCAAGACCCGATCCTCGTGACCGCGAAGGGTCAGGGGCTGGCCCGAGCCATCGGCGTTCCACACCCGCGCGGTCTTGTCCCATGATGCGGTGACGATGCGGGCGCCGTCGGGGCTGAACGCCGCGTTCAAGACGGCATCCTCGTGACCACGAAGGATCAGGGGCTGGCCCGTGCCATTGGCGTTCCACACCCGCGCGGTCTTGTCCAAAGATGCAGTGACGATGCGCTTGCTGTTGGGGCTGAACGCAGCCGCATAGACCCCATCCCCGTGACCGCGAAGGGTCAGGGGCTGGCCCGAGCCATCGGCGTTCCACACCCGCGCGGTCTTGTCCGAAGACGCGGAAACAATGCGCTTGCCATCGGGGCTGAACGTAGCTGAATTGACCCTTTCGTTGTGACCACGAAGGGCCAGGGGTTCTTCCGCACCGTGCACACTCCATTCCCGCGCGGTCATGTCGTAGGACGCGGTGACAATGCGCTCACCGTCGGGGCTGAACACCGCCGATTCGACCCCATCCTCATGACCTCGAAGGACCAGGGGCTCTCCCGTGCCATCGGAGTTCCATACCCGCGCGGTCCTGTCCTGTGACGCGGTGACAATGCGCGTGCTGTCGGGGCTGAACGCCGCCCCCAGGACCCGATCCTCATGACCTCGAAGGACCAGGGGCTCACCCGCGCCATTGGCGTTCCACACCCGTGCGGTTTTGTCCAAAGACGCGGTGACGATGCGCTTGCCGTCGGGGCTGAACGCCGCCAAAGTGACCCCCGCCTCGTGGCCTCGAAGGACCAGGGGCTTACCCGCGCCATTGGCGTTCCACACCCGTGCGGTTTTGTCCAAAGACGCGGTGACGATGCGCTTGCCGTCGGGGCTGAACGCCGCCGAAGTTACCACTGCCTCGTGACCGCGAAGGACCAGAGGCTCGCCCGTGCCATTGGCGTTCCACACCAGCGCGGTCTTATCATACGATGCAGTGGCGATGCGCTTGCCGTCAGGGCTGAACGCCGCCGAAGTGACTCTCGCCTTGTGACGGCGAAGGACCATGGGCTCGCCCGTGCCATCGGCATTCCACACCCGCGTGGTCTTGTCATACGATGAAGTGGCGATGCGCTTGCCGTCGGGGCTGAACGCCGCCGAAGTGACCACCGCCTCGTGTCCCCGGAGGACCATGGGCTCGCCGATGCCATCGGCGTTCCACACCCGAACGGCATTGTCCTGTGACGCGGTGACAATGCGCTTGCCGTCAGGGCTATAGACCGCATACTTGACCCAGTGCGGGTGGTCGAGCACCGCGCGAGCGACCCAGTTGTGCAGCGTCCACCGCGCGAGAACAGACCACCCTCGCGGCACGTCGGGCGGCTCGACTTCGCGCAGTATCGCGAGCACGGTCGTGGGATCGGCTTGCATCTCGCGCGCCGTGGCCATGCGGGTGGCGTTGCGCGCCTGCAGTGCTTCAGCTCGCGCACGGGCCGCTTCCTGGTCGGCGCGCGTTGCTTGCTGCTCGGCGCGCGTTGCTTGCTGCTCGGCGCGCGTTGCTTGCCGGTCGGCGCGAATCGCCAGGTACGACACCATGATCGCAACCGCGCCCAGCGTGACAGTCACGCCCGTGGTGAGCCGCCGGCGCAAGCGGCGCGCGCGGTCGGCGTGGTCCACGACGGCCAGCAGATAGCGCTCTTCGCGCCTGCTGAGCCCGACGCGCCCATCGGCTCCGCGGGCAGCGCGGCGGCGCTCGTGCCACGCCCTGGCGTCCTGCGCCGTGCGATCGCGCCAGAGCAGCCCCTCGGCCTGACCGCTCGCCTCCCACTGCTGAGCGGCGGAGCGCAGCCGGGCCAGGAACTGCGCATCTTGCTCGCTCTCGGCGAGCCACTGCCCGAGCTTCGGCCACCTCTCGATCAAGGACTCGTGGACCAGCTCCACCGTCGCGCGATCGCTCGCGCCACCGGTCTCCTCGCCAGTTTCGATGAGCAGGAGCCGCGCGCCGGCCAGGCGCTGGACCACCTGCACGACCGCGTCGCCGGCATCACCTTCGCCGTCCTGGGCCAGCTCGCGGAGCTCATCCAGGCTGACCACCGCACGCGTGCGCTCGGGCGTGACCAGGCGCAAGAGCACCGCCCGGGCCAGCCGCTGCTCGCGCGATGGGAGCGCCGAGAGCACCGCGTCCGCGTGGGCCGACAGGGCGCCGGCGACGCCGCCGAGCCGATCATAGCTGTCCCGCGTCAAGACGCGGCGCGCGCGATCCCGCGCCTCCCAGAGCTGAGCGGCCGTGAACTGCAAGAGCGGCAAGGGGCTCCGCGTGCTCTCGAGCGTGCTCAGCATGTGCTCGACCATCTCCGCCGTCTCGAAGCGATGAGCGGCCGCCTCGATCGGCCTCGTCAAGGCTTCGCGCAGGCCGCCTCGCCCCATCGGCGGAAGGAACCAGAGCCCGCGGGTCACGTCGTTCATGAAATGATGATCCTCGGCCATCCGATCGAGGAAGTCCGAGCGGATGGCGAGCAGGACGCGCAGGGGCGACGAGGCGTCGTCAGCCGCAGCTTCCAGGCAGGCGACGAACGCCGCCCGCTCCTCGGGCGCGGCGCCGAGCGTGTAGAGCTCTTCAAACTGATCGACGAAGACCAGGATACGGTGCCCGGGTCCAGCACGGCGACAGCGCGCGCGCAGCCGAACACCCAGATAGCCCGGCTGGGAGCGCAGGGTGGCGAGCAGCTCGTCGTGATCGGGGAGCTCGGGCGGACCCGTCGCCGCGCTGCTCGTGGACTCCGCCCCGGCGACCTGCACGAGCACATCGATGAGCGCGGACAGGGGACGGCGCCCTGGGCGCAGAACAAACGCTTCACAGCGGCCCTCGGATCCCTTCAAGGCCGGGATCACCCCCGCGCGCACGAACGACGACTTGCCTGCCCCGGAGGGCCCGGCGACGGCCAGGAGCGGCTGGTTGCGCAGCCGCGCCGTCGTGGCGGCGATCTCGCGATCGCGGCCGAAGAAGCGCGCCGCGTCCGCCTCCTGGAAGGCGCACAGGCCGGCAAATGGACTCCCCTCCTCGCCGAGGTCGAGCGCCTTTCGACCGGGCAAGAGCGCCTCGAGCTCGGCAAGGAGCTCCATGGCCGAGCCGACGCGCTCGGCCTTGCTCTTCTTCAGGCAACGGTCGACCAGGGCGCCAAGCGCACCCACATCCGGGCGCTTCTCGCTGAGGCGGGGCATCGGAACATCGAGGCTCGCGATGTCCGAGAGCCGCGCGCGCGAGAACGGCTCCAGCGGGTGCTCCCCCGTGAGCAGCTCGTACAGCATGATGCCCACGGCCCACAGGTCAGCGCGATGATCGACATCCCCGCCCAGCAGTTGCTCGGGGGACATGTACCGTGGCGTGCCGACAGCCGCGCTTCTCCGGCGCTGGCCAGCGTCTCCGGCGAGCGCCGCCCGGGCGCTCGTCATCGTCGAGACCACCTTGGCCTCGATCTGCTTGGCGATACCGAAATCGACCACCTTGATGCATCCGGCGTCATCCAGGAGGATGTTCTCCGGCTTGAGATCGCGGTGCACGATCCCGTGCTCGTGCGCGCACACCAGCGCGCGAACCACGGGAATCATGAGCTCGATCACGACGTTTGGCGCCCTCGGGCCGGGCGGCGTGTGGGCGCCGGGCGACCCGGACGCGCCGGGGTGCTCGCGCTGGGCCATCCACTCGCGCAGCGTGCGACCCTTGATGTATTCGAGCACGAGGTAGGGATATTTACGAATCTCATCGACCTCGTGGATGACCACGATGTTGTCGTGCCTGCAGCGCGCCGTGACCCGCGCCTCGGCCAGGAAGCGCTCGATCCTGTGCCCGCTGTATCTGAGCAGGAGCTTGAGCGCGACCAGTCGGCCGAGCTTCGTGTCGCGGGCCAAGTACACGACGCTCATGCCGCCCTGGCCCAGCTTGCGGATGATCTCGTAATGCTTGATGCGGTCGCCGGCCTCCAGAGGCATGACGCCCCTTGCGGGCCCAGCGGACGGTGGCGCAGCCGCCTCCTCCTGGGAGGGCTCAGCGTTGTCTGTTCGCTCCTCCGGCATCTGCGCCGCTGCCAGTCCCGGTGGAAGCGCGGCGCTGCCAGCTCGCTCCGCTGTCCTTCTCGCTGCTCCGATCGCCAGCTCGTCCGGCTTCATCAGGTCTTCCCGGCGGAGCCCGCCCACATCGCAGGCGTCGACCTCGCGCAGCAGGCCGTCGGCCGTGACGTCCCGCGCCGCGATCTCCTTGACCGTCGCCCGTCGCAAGAGGGCGCCGAGCGGGTGATCGAGGAGCGCTCGAGGCATCCTCACTGGCTCACGGCCATCTCGCTGGAGAGCCGCTCCTTCCGGCGGCCCGCCGCGGCCTGCACGCCTGCCCGTGAGGCACTCGAGAAACACGAGACCCCAGGCGTACAGGTCCGCACGCGCCGTCGGCGGGAACCCCCGGCGCTGCTCGGGCGCCAGGTAAGCCTGCGAGCCCACGAGCTCGCGGCCGGACACGGGCGCTTCCTCCTGGTCCGCTCGCGCGACGGCGGCGGCCGCGCTGAAGCCAAAGCCGAGCACCAGGGCGCTCCGCTGCGCCTCCGAGGGCACGACCATCACGTGGGCCGGTCTGAGATCCCCGTGGACGACGCCCTGCCGGTGCGCGCAGCCCAGCGCGTCGAGGACCTGCCTCATCAGGTGCCGCGCCTCCGGCGGCTCGAGCGGGCCCTGGGCCGACAGCAGCTCGGCCAGGCTCTGCCCTGGCACGCGCTCGAAGACCGCATAAAGCTGGCCCTCGTCGGCCTGCCCCGCGTCGATGGGCCGGACGATGCCGGGATGGTGAAGCCGCGCGCAGCGGCGCATCTCCCGCAGAAATCGCGCGCTGCGACGGCGCGCCAGATCCGCGGGGCCGCCGTCCCGGGGGAGGCGCATGATCTTGAGGACGACCGGCTGCCCGCTCGTGATCCGCCGCCCCTCGTAGACGACGGCGAGCCTGCTCTCCCAGAGCAGGGAGAGGATCTCGTAGCAGCCCTGGAACACCGTCCTTGGAGCGAGGTTCTCCTGGTTCATCACAGCCCCTCCGGTCGCTGCCGCCTCGCGCGGTGGTTTCGGGCGAGCGGTCACGCACCGTCAGATCGACGCGTCACGTGGCGCGCGGAGCCGGACGCCCACGGCGGCCCGGCGCCGCGCCGAGGGGCGGGGGCGCGGTGCCCGCCTACTCGAGCCTGAATCGGAAGATGGCTGGCTGGGCCGTGCCTACCTGCGACGCCTCCACGTAGTTGGCCGGCGAGTGATCGCCCCACGAGAACGGCACCGGCACCCATCGGATGATGGGCAGCTGCTCCTTCACCCAGGCGAAGATGCCGACCGCCGCGCTCACGAGGAACGTGCGCGTCTGGCCGGCGATCTTGCCCTCGTACGTCCACCCCTGCCCCGTCGAGCGGTACGCCCTCCCGAAGTGCACGAAGTACCCCGTCGAGAGCGGCGGCAGGCGCGGCACGATGTCGTTGGCATAGACGAATCGAAACAGCCTGTCCCCGAAGAGCTCTTCGGCCCTGGCAGCGAAGCCCGCGTCGCCGATCATCGGCTGCCCGAACGTGTAGACCCCGCGGAGCCGCTGCCGGATCTCCCCGTACTTGCTGTCCGTGAACAGGCGCGCGGCGATGAGGGCCGCCATCGCTGCGCCCAGGCTGTGACCGGTGATGAAGAGCGCCTCCAGCTTGCCCTGGGCCTCGGGCGCATGCCCGGCAGCAGGCGTCGACGCGGCGCTGGGGCGCGGGGATACCTCGGTGCCCGGAAGGACATCACGGATGTACTCGCCGCGGAGCGCCGCGCCGAGGTGCTTGTCGATGATCGACCACATCACATCGACGTTGCGGGCGAAGCCGCCGTGGACGTGCCCGAGCGAGCAATATCGCTGCGACACGACGCTCGCGTCCGTGAGCCAGTTGAAGAGGTTCCCCGGCTCGGTCCCCTTGACGCACAGGATGAGAAGCCGCCTGCACCTGCTCTGGATGAAGCAGACGTCGCTCGCCACGAAGAGCGCATCGTTCCGCACGCTGATCCTCGCGAGGTCCCAGTCGCCGTAAACCGACATCGCCTTCTCCAGCGTGTCCAGATCCGAGTACATCCACGCCGATGCCAGGGACAGGACGAGCGTCGCCTCGGCGTCGGGCTCGCGCACCGCCGGATTCACCCGCAACATCCGCTGGATCGTGCCTTGTTCGGCGGATGGTTCGGCCTCGGCATCCGATCCGGGGGCCGCTGACGGCCCCGCTATCTCCAGACACGGCGTGGCAACGATGGAATCGGTCATGAGCCCTCCCGTCATCAAGAAGCTGCCTGGCTTTCCAGGACGCCGCTTCGTGCGAGTCGGACAGGCAATCACCCTGCCACGGATCCTGTGTGCGCGCTCGACGAGCCTACCGCCGGCAGGTCCTCGATGCCAACCCGGGCGCCTGCGCCTGCGCGCGTCAAGCGACCAGGGCGAACGGGGCGGCATGGACGAAGTCGCTTCGCGACCATGTCGAACGGAGCCGCTTCGCCGCGGCGGGCAACAGCCCCGCCGCGCTCTCTCCCCGGCCGGGCCGACCCATGCCGCTCAAGGCCTCGCAGGGTGTCTCGACGCGCCCAGCCTCGAGAGCAGCCTCAGGCTGCTCTTTCGCTGCATCACCGAGGCGGTGTACGGGGCGTCGGCGTGCTCGCTTGCGTCACGTAAAAGCCCGCGTCCTTCAGGCTCTCTATCATCATGGTGCTGATGCCGGTCACCTGTTGGATTTGCTCCCAGCTGCTGAACCCCCCGAGCTCCTCGCGCTTCTGAACGATGATCTGCGCGCCTTCCTCGCTCACCTGGCTCACCCGTTGAAACTCATCCGTGCCCGCCTTGTTGATGTCGGTCGTGTCAGCCATTCGCGCCTCCGGGCAAGCTCTGTGACTGCGGTCCTTTGGCCCTTGCCCGCCCAGAGCCTGGTGCAGCGTGCTTGCGATGGGGAGGGGCCCCGCGGCGTCGAACAGCAGGACCTGACCGGGCAGCCGCTCGGCGCGGGGGCTGCAAGCGCCGGCGGCGACTCCAGGCGAGCGGCGCGTCGACCATCGGCTCGAGCTTGCTCGCACCTTCGAGGCCGGCGACAGGCCGACCGGTCGACCGATCGCCTCGTGAGCGCCACGAAGTTCGCGGTCCCGTGCCGGATGTGCTCTCGACTTGGACACAGCTCCCTGACACCGGGCAGCTTTGCCCAGGTCGAGACTAGCAGGATCGAGAGCGCACCATCGCTGCTGTCCGCGCGAGCCACGCTGCGGGATCTCTCGCGTGGTAGGGGTGCTCCGACGGCTCGATGTCGTCGAGGAACTTGCGGTAGATGGTCGCCTGGCGGGCCGCAGCGACGGGCGCGAGCAGCTCGGCGGCGCGCTCGGGGTCGGAGCCCGGGATCGCGGCGCGCCACGCGCGGCTCCAGGAGCTCCGGAGCGGCTCGACGGCGCCGGGCGGGGCCCCGTCGAGGAACGCTGGCTGATCGAGCAGCGGATGCCCGACGCCGCTGTCGCCCCAGTCCAGCAGGACGGCCGACGTCGCGTCGCCGCGGGCGTTGCCCACGTGGAAGTCGCCGTGAACCAGCGTATCGGGCAGCCCGGCCTCGGCGAGGCGAGCGAAGCGCTCGGGCAGGCCATCGACGAAGCTGTCGAGGGTCGCCCGATCGCCGGCGGACAGCTCGGGCGTCCGACCCACCACGTCCGCGATGAGCCGGCTCAGGGCCGGCGCGCGCCAGTCCGGCAGCCCCAGCGAAAGGAGCTCGTCGACCTTCCGGCTCGCGTCGCGCTGCAGCCCGACGAGCAGCGAGACCAACCTCTCCCGGACGGGCAGCTCGGCCTCGTAGAGATCCTCCCCCGGGATCTCGAGCATCAGGATCCGCCGGCCGTCGTGGCCGAGGAGGGCCGGCACGGGTCCGCCCGAGAGACGCGCGATCACGGCCCCCTCGTGCCCGAGGAAGGGAGGGACGTGCTTCAGCCAGACCGTCTGGTCGCCGGCACGGAGCCGCCACAGGCTCGACAGGTTCCACGACCGCACCTGCTCGGCGGGCGCCGTCCGCGCGAGGCCCCGATCGCGCAGGACGGCGTCCGCCCACGCGAGGTCGCCTGCAGGCCCGCCCGGCCGCGCCCATGGCTGCCGGAGCGGGTGGTCGTCGAGCGCCCCGCGCCACGGCTCGAGGCCGGGCGGCGGCGCGTCGATCTCCGCCTCCGCGAGGTAGGTGACCGCCCCGCCGTGGGGGGCCGGGAGCTCGGCGGCGAGCATCCGGAGGACCGTCACCTGGAGGCCGAAGCGCTCGCGGGCACCCTGGACGACCGCTTGCGCGTCCTGCCACCACGGCGTCGCGACAGGATAGGGCGGCAGCGCTCCAAGGAGCTCACCCCTCGCCGTGACGAGGACGAGCCGAACGACGCGCGGGGGGTGGGGCAGCATCGAGCGATGATAGCGAACCCGTGGCGTCGCTCGCGCGCGAGCGCTCGGCCCCGCAGCGAACGGCCGGCGTCGCTCGCGCGCGAGCGCAGCGCTCGGCCTCGCGGCTCAGAGCCGCTCCGCCGCGACGGCGGCCCTGACGGCGCGCTCCAGCGCCTCGCCGTCCTCGGGCGAGAGGGCGCGCATCGCGCCGGGGAACGCCGCCTCGAGGTCCACGAGCACGTCGAGGGCCGCCTCTTCGTCGACGGCGGCCCGGTCGTGGCGCCCCACCTTCGACGCGGCGGACGAGAGGCGCGGGCCGTTCACGAGCCGCTCCCCCCAGCGGATCAGCGTGGCGAGGTCGACCTGGCGCTCCGGGTCCCACGGCGCGCTCTCGTCGAAGCGATCCTCGCGCATCTCGGCGATCTTGCGCTTCAAGGCCATGTAGGCCGCGGCCGGCATGCGGACGTCGGGCTTGGCCACCAGCCCCTCCGCGAGGTTCTCCGGGCCGAGGGGCGGCAGCCCCAGGGCGGACGCGACGCGCGACGGGAAGCGCTCGGGCACGGCGGCGATCTCCGCCTTGCGCCCCCGGGCGAGCAGCGGGGGCATCATGAACCCCGCCGCGGCGGCGACCGGGGCCGCCTCGCTCCAGGCCAGGAAGGCGTCCTCGCCGGCATCGACCGCGCGCAGCTCGAAGGGCGCCCACCGCAGGTCGGGCGCGTACCAGACCCCGGTCTGCACGGGGCTCACGCCGCCCGAGGGCACGTCCGGATGCGGGTAGCCGCCGCCGAAGAGCTCGCCGTAGAGGACGAGCCGCGCCGCGCCGACCGTGGCGTACGCCGCGCGGGCGGCGTCCCGGAGCGACGCGCGGAGCAGCTGCCAGCCGAAGAAGGGGTCCTCGTCCCGGAGCCACTCCTTGCGCTTGCCGAAATGGACGCCGGCCGCGTCCACGCCGATCACGAGCTGCGCGCCGTGGATCTTCTCGAGCGCGACCCAGGTCGGGGCGTCGCTCGCGCCGAGGCACGGCATCTTCGGGAAGGGAAGGAACTCCATTTCCGGCGACGATAGCGCCGACGGCGCGGCTTCCAGCGACGATAGCGCCGACGGCGCAGCCGCTCCTCGGACGCCGGGGTACCGGTCAAATTTTGACAGGGGACGGGGAGGCAGGGAGAAAAAACCTAGCAAATCTCCCCGCCTCACCGTCTCCCTGTGATCTTTCTCGGGCAAAATCGATCCCCACCGGCGCCGGGGATGGTGCGTCGCGTCGTCCACCGCAGAGGAGCACGCCAATCCCCGCTCCGCCCGTGCTGCGATCCGCTGGCGCGGCCAGCGCGCGAGGCGCTTGACTTCCGGGAAAGCGTAGGAGTTCCTTAGCCATCAGGGGGTCACCATGTCCGCTGAACCCAGCCGGGCGCCGCCTGCGCCTTGCTTTCGCCTCCTGCTGATCGAGGACAGCGCCATCGCTGCCTCGGTCGTGCAAAGCCACCTCGACGCCGTGCCGTGGCAGCGCGCCGAGCTCGCGCACGCGGAGACGCTCGCCGCCGGGCTCGCGCGCGTGAACGAGGGGTGGGATGTCGTCCTCCTCGACCTGTCCTTGCCCGATGGGGAAGGCATCGAGGTGGTCGAGCGGGTGCGGGCGGTCGACCCCCATGTGCCCATCGTGGTGCTGACGGGCCATGACGACGTCCGCCTCGCGGAGCGCGCGCTCGGCGCCTCGGTGCAGGATTACCTCGTGAAGCGGGGCCTCGACGCGGATTCATTGTGGCGAGCCATCCGCTATGCGGTCAGCCGTCAGCAGCTCCTGACGCAGCTCGCGCGGGCGATGGCGGAGGCCCGGGAGAACGAGGCCAACCTGCACCAGCTCATCGCCCGGAGCGCCGATGGGGTGATCGTGCTGGATCCCTCCGGGACGGTGCTCTTCGCGAACCCCGCTGCAGAGTCGCTGCTGGGCGACGGGCGCCCCGTCGCCGGGCGGGGCTGTCCGGCGGCGCTCTGCGCCGGCGAGACGAGCCTGGAGATCGGAGGGCAGCAGGTCGCCATCGACGTTCGCTG
Organism: Sorangium aterium; assembly: GCF_028368935.1. Taxonomy (NCBI): domain Bacteria; kingdom Pseudomonadati; phylum Myxococcota; order Polyangiales; family Polyangiaceae; genus Sorangium; species Sorangium atrum. The sequence continues at coordinate 2,402,314 of NZ_JAQNDK010000002.1, forward strand.
GGTCGACGTGGACTGGCAGGGGCGCCCCTCGCGCATGGCGCTCCTGCGCGACGTGACCGGGCGGCGCCGGGCCGAGGAGCTGAGGTCACGGCTCGAGCGCAGCGAGCGGCTCGCCGCGGTCGGCCAGCTGGCGGCGGGCGTGGCCCACGAGATCAACAATCCTCTCGCGTACGTGGTGGCCAACCTCGAGCTGCTCGCCCGCGAGGTGCGGCGGCTGGCCGACAGGGGCGTCGCCGCCGAGCACCTCGCCCAGCCGCTCGCGGACGCCCGCCACGGCGCGGCGCGTGTGATGGACATCGTCGGGGATCTCAGGGTGTTCGCGCGCGCGGAGGCGAACGAGGCGATCGGGCCGACCGACGTCAACGCGGTGATCGAGAGCGCGCTCAACATCGTGCATTCCCAGATGAAGCACCGCGCGCGGGTCGTGCGCGAGCTCGCCCCGGTGGCTCCCGTGAGCGGCGCGGAGGGGCGCCTGACGCAGGTGTTCGTCAACCTGCTCATCAACGCGGCGCAGTCGATCGGGGAGGGGCGGGTCGCCGACAACGTCGTCGAGGTGCGGACCCGCGATCAGGGCCGGGAGGTCGTCGCGGAGATCGTGGACTCTGGCTGCGGCGTGCCCGAAGAGCACATGCACAGGCTGTTCGAGCCGTTCTTCACCACGAAGCGCGCGGGGGAGGGGACGGGGCTCGGACTCGCGATCTGCCGCAACATCGTCGAGTCGTGCGGCGGCACGATCGGCGTCAGCAGCAAGGCCGGCGTCGGCACCTGCGTCCGCGTCCGGCTGCCCGCCTGGGCGAGCGCCGAGCGCACCCCTCGTCGCGCGCCGCCTGCGCCCGCGCGGGATGACGAGCCGACGCGGCGCGCCCGGATCCTGATCGTGGACGACGAGCCCCTCCTCCTGCGCGCGCTGCGTGGGCTCCTCGAGGCGTCGCACGAGGTCGTCTGCGTGCGCTCGGGCCGAGAGGCCCAGAGGACGCTCCGGCTGGACTCGGCCTTCGATGTCGTGCTCTGCGACATCGTGATGCAGGAGGGCACGGGGATAGAGCTCCACGAGTGGATCGAGGCGGAGCTGCCGGCGCTCGTCGACCGGGTGCTGTTCATGACCGGAGGGGGCACGAGCGAGGTGAGCAGGCGGTTCCTCTCGGCCCGCGCGGGACGTGTGCTGCCGAAGCCGATCAACCCGGCGGAGCTGCTCCGGCGGATCGAGGCGCTGCTGCAGGCGAGAGCGGCAGAGCCCGAGAGGATGTAGCGACGAGCCCGGGGGCGGGAAGGTGGGAATCGGGGCCGGCCGGGAAGGGGGGAGTCGGACCCCGCCCCCCGGCGCGCTGTTGGCCGCGCGCCGCGCGCCGCGCGGCGCGGGCTCATGTCCCGCCGCAGGCCTCGTACTCCGCCTTGCACGCGTCCGCGCCCGCCTGCTGCACGCACGCCCTGCAGTCCGCCGCGATGCCCCGGCCGGCGCACTCCGTCTCGCACTCCTCGGCGCACACGCCCGTCGCGCAGACGCAGGCGATGAGCGCGTCCGTCTCGGCATCTTGCAGGGGATCCGTGTTTGGATCGCAGCCTTGCACGCACGCGCAGCAGATGCCGTCGCCAGGGCAGCAGCCGTCGCTGCGCCCGAGGGGACAGCGGCAGGCGCCGCCGCCTTGCTCCATGCACGGCCCGTAGCCGCTGCCGTCGGCGAGGCACGTGGCGACACCCGGCGCGCTGATGGCGTGACAGGTGCAGGACATGGTCTCGCCAGGAACGCAGGTCGCGCCCGTGGCCGAGCTGGAGGTCGTCGAGCTTTCGCTGGTCGAGCTGGAGGCCGTCGAGCTTTCGCTGGTCGAGCTGGCGGTCGACCCGCCGCTCCCGGTCGGGTCGGGGTCGGTCGTCGTGGAGCCGCACGCGGTCGTGAGCGCAGCCGTGAACAAGCAGAGGAAAAGGATGTTTCGCATCGGCGCCCCCTATAGCGCGCCGCCCTCGCGGCCGTCGAGGGCCATCACGGCGCGCTCCCGTCCCGCGCCCTCCCCCGCACCGAGCCGCTCGCCGCGGCATCTCGTCATGAAGTCTGGTTCGTCAATGCCCTTTACATTACTTCACGAGCGCGTCATGACGCGGAGCGGCCGGCGGGCGTGTCCTCAGCGCTGGAGTCCGTGGATCCCGGCGAACGAGCGCGTGCTCGGGCGCCCGGGTGGTCGCGGGCGGCGCCGCGTGAGAGAGCGTGCTTGCCTGACGAGCAGGATGCCCTATGTTCGCGCCTGCTCGCGTCCCCGCCGGGGGGTGCGTCGGCGCCGCGCCGCGTGCGCCGTGCGGGGAACGCGCTGCCTGAACCGTGCGATAGCAAGGAGATGAGAAGATGACGATCTCGATGTATCAAGCCTCGGTCCCGGTGCTCGTCAGGATGCTCGGCAACCTCTCGGCGATCCTCACCAAGGCCGCCGCGTATGCCGAGGCGAAGAAGATCGAGCCTCGCGTCCTGCTCGACGCGCGCCTCGCCCCGGACATGCTCTCGCTCACGCGCCAGGTGCAGATCGCCACCGACTCGGCCAAGGGCTGTGGAGCGCGGCTGGCGGCCGTGGACCTGCCGAAGTACGAGGACAACGAGGCCAGCTTCGACGAGCTACAGGCCCGCATCGCCAAGACTGTCGCGTTCCTGAAAAGCCTCCGGCCCGAGCAGATCGACGGCTCCGAGGACCGCGATGTCTCCATCCCGGCGCGCGACCAGACGCTGCAGTTCAAGGGCCTTGTTTACCTGCTGAACTTCGTGCTGCCCAACTTCTATTTCCACGTGACGACCGCCTACGCGATCTTGCGCCACAACGGCCTCGACATCGGCAAGATGGACTTCCTGGGCGCCCGCTAATCCGAGCGGCGCCCGAGCGGCGGGCACCCGCTGCGGATACGGGCCCACCTCGACGTTTTCGGTGCTCAGCGCACTGGAGTGCGCTTCCGCGCCGAAAACGCCGATCTGGGCCCGTCTCCTGTGCGGGTGACCGCCGCTCGTCGTCGCTTCGGGGGGGTGGATTCAGAAGAGACGAAGATTTCTTTTGTTGCGGGCATGCCCTGACGCCGTGGCTGTCGGGGGGCTGACGCCTGCTACCGCGTGCGCCTTCGATCATGCTGATGCGCTGGAAGCGGGCCGAGCCGCGTCGTGTCGACGAGGAGCGAGACGACGAGCGAGAAGAAGCGGCGGCGCGTCTCGAAGCTCGGGCTCAGGTCGGGGAGGAGGGCGCCTATCCGCCCTGCGCCGGCGTCGTGGAGGACGCGCTTGGCCATGTCGAGGGGCTCGATGTGGGCGGGGTAGAGGTCGTCCCCGGAGAGCTTTCTGATGAGGCCCACGTACTCGCCCACGAGCGGCGCGACGTCCGCCCGCGCGAGGGCGAGCGCGTCCACCGGGAGGGAGCTCGCGGTGAAGACGAAGTGGAGGTCCCTGTCGTCGCAACCGGCGACGAGGGTGCAGGGCTCGCGCGAGGGCCAGGGCGGCTCGCCGGAGACGATATCGGCCGTGATCGTGCGCCACTCCTGCCTGCGGAGCGGCGACGCGCTCGACCAGAGGCGCTCTTCGATTCGGATGGCATGGACGGGCATAGGGGCTGAGCTCATTGTAGCGCTCACGCGTCACGATTGTAACGGCCCACGGTTGGCTACCGAGAAGTCGACAAAACTACATAATATACGCATTATCCACATTTGGCCCGGTGCGCGATCGCCGTCGAGACCCTCGAACGCCCTGGATAGAATTCCGTAGCAATCTCTGCTTCGTCATCCCCAACCACCGACGCGCAGCCGCTCGCTTCAACAGCTTGTTGGGCGGCGACGTCACGGAAGCACGCGCTTTGTGCACAGGTCGAGCGCTTCGGGGAGCGACGACAAGGTCTGTTCGAGAGAATGACTCCGGGCGATGCACTCAAACGTCTCGTCGTGGAAGGCACCAGCCGACCGCATCGACGCCGCCCGAAGCAGTCACCGCCGAGCCTGATGGGTCGAACGGCTGATTCCCATCTCTCGCCTCCCCGTCTCCCCGTGAATCTTTCCTTCGTTCTCTCCGCCCGACGAGTCAACGGCTGGTCAACCAAGGCCGCCGGAGCCCATCTGTCGATTCAGGCGCTCTGGGCGACCTCATGCACAGAAGGTCTCACGGAGCGGCGCTGCGCCGCAAGGCCGGCGTGTCGTCCAGCGCCGCAGGGCAGGTTCATCCAACGCCGGCAGCCTTTCCGGGGTGCCGTGGGCGCGGTGGACCGCGCCTACGCGGTGGTGGTAGGAGGAGATATGGCGACGAGGCGTGCAGCATGGATGTGCGCGGCGTGGATGCTCACAGCCGGTGGATGCACCACGCTCGTGGGGCTGGACGATAGCTACCACCTGGAAGGAGCGGGTGGCGAGGCCGGCGCGGGCGCTGGCGGCGAGGCCGGCGCGGGCGGCGACGCGGGCACGGGCGGGGGCGAGGTCGACGTCCCCACGGACGTCGAGCTGATCGACGACATGGAAGACGGCGACAGCGCCATCGATGAGGCCGGTGGCAGGGTCGGCTACTGGTACAGCTTCAATGACGGGACGGGCACGCAGACTCCCCCGGTCTACTCGGAAGAGAATCCCGTCGGGTTCATCCCGGAGACGCTCGCGGAGCCGCGCGGCGAGAGCACGATGGCGATGCACACGTTCGGATCCGGCTTCACCGAGTGGGGCGCGGGGTTCGGCTTCGCGCTGAACGGCCCCGACGGGGGCCGGCTCGCCTACGACGCGTCGGCGTACAGCGGCATCGTGTTCTGGGCCAAGCTCGGCGACGCGGGCGCGGCGACGACGATGAAGGTCAACATCACGGACAAGACCTCGGACCCCGCGGGCGGGATCTGCGATGAATCGGGAGAGGACGTGGCCAATCCGTGCTTCGACGACTGGTCAACCACCACGCACCTCGGCGCGGAGTGGGCCCCGGTCGTTATCCCCTTCGAGGAGTTCGCGCGCGGTGGTGAAGGCGCCGAGCCAACCGCCGAGCCCATCGACCTCACAGGGCTCTTCGCGATCGAGTTTGGGTTCACCCAAGGGGAAGATTTCGACGTCTATATCGACGACGTCGGCTTCTACCCATGATCGCGTGATGTGGGCCTCTCGGCGGCGTGCCCCTGCGATCGCGGGCGCTCAGCGAAATGCGTCGAGGTGATCCCGGACCCACGCCGCGAAGGGCCGCGGCGGGCGGCCGAGGACCGCGGCGACGTCGTCCGTCGGCGCCGACGCGCGCCCGTCGCGCAGGAACGTGAGGCCCTGCAGGACCGCCGCGACGAACGCTTCCGGGGCGCCGGCCGCCCGCATCTTCGCCGTCGCATGCTCGACGGTGACGTCCTCGGCGGCGATCGGGCGCCCGAGCGCCTCGGCGAGGATCGCGATCTGCTCGTGCGCGTCGAGGCCGGCGGGCCCGGTGAGCGTATACGCCCGCCCGTCGTGATCGTTCGACGTGAGCGCCCGGGCGGCGACGGCCGCGACGTCGCGCGGGTCGACGATCGCGTGCTTCCCTGTGCCGGTCGAGATCTCGATCGAGGCCCCGGCGCGCACGTTGGCGGCCCACGCGAGCACGTTCGAGTGGAATCCCGCCGGCCGGAGCAGCGTGAAGCGGCGCCGCGTCGCGATCACCGCTTCTTCTCCGGCCCGATGCCAGCTGGACGCGATGAGGTCCTCTTGCTCGGCGCCGTAAGCCGAGAGCTTGACGATCTGCTCGACCCGCGAGCGCACCACCGCCGCGGCCATCGCGCGGTCGTGATCGGCCACCGTCGGCCCCGGCGCCGTGAGCAAGAAGACGCGGTCGGCGCCTTCGAGCGAGCGCGCGAGCGACGGCGCATCCGTGAAGTCTCCGCAGGCCACCTCGACGTCGCTCCCCCAGAGCGCACGCGCGCGGGCGGGATCGCGGGTGAGCACCCGCACGTCGGCCCGGGCGGCGAGCAGCTGTGGGATCAGGGCGCGACCGATGGTGCCTGTCGCACCAGCAACAAGGATCATGAACACCTCCGTTTCGAGAGCGAAGCCTGCTGTCCCGGCGAGGCCGCCTCTTGGAGATTCCGGCACGAAGGTCGAGCGCTTCGGCGCGCGACGGCCGAGGCGGCCGAGGCCGGGCGCGCTACACTGCCGCCGTGCTTGCGCCGTTGCTCCCGCCCTCCCGCCCGGAGCGCCGCGACCTCTCGCCGGGCGCGCCGCTCCGTTCCTGGGTCTCCGACGTCCACGTGATGAGCGCCGTCCCCTCGCCGCCAGCGGGGTGGACGCGGCTGCCGAGCGGGACCACGTCGCTCGTCGCGTGCTGGACCGGCGGCGAGCCGGTCGTGGCCGCCGTCGGGCCGCTCCAGCGCGCCACGTTCAAGCCCTCGGGCGCGGTGCCTCTCTATGCTCGCCTCTCGTTCCACCCCGGGGGCGCCCGGCCCGCGCTCGGCGTCGCCGCCCACGAGCTCGTCGATCGCGTCGTCCCTCTCGACGACCTCTGGGGCGCACGCGCGCGCGAGCTTCGGCAAGCGCTCGCGCGCGCCGGCGGGGACCCGGCCGCGGCGGTGCGCCTGCTCGAGGACGCCCTCTGCCGCGCGGTCGACGCGAGCGTCGACGCCCCGGCGCGCCGGGCGCTCCTGCGCCGCGCCGTCGATGCCCTCGACGCGTCCGCGCAGGCACCCGACCCGGAGGCCTCCATCCCCGCGCTCGCGCGGCGCCTCCGCGTCGCCGAGCGGACGCTGCGCGCGCTCTTCCACGAGGAGATCGGCATCTCGCCGAAGCGCTACGCCCGCATCGCGCGTATCCGTCGCGCCGCCGAGCGCCTCGCCACGACGAGCCTCGCGCGGCTCGCCCTCGAGACCGGCTTCTACGACCAGGCCCACCTCACGGCCGAGTTCCGGTCGCTGCTCGGGGTGACGCCGCGGGCCTACCTCGCCGGCGCGCGTCCGTCCGCGAGGCCCGGGTGCGGCGGCGCGACGGCGCGCGGGTGACCTCGGCGCCGGCGGGCGCGTTTCTTTTCCGCAGGCGCGGCGTATCCCGGGGCCGCGCGCCCCACGGGATCATTCGAGGAGGTTGTCCCGCACCGGCATCCCCTTGCGGTGTTCTTCCCTGTCCACGTGCGGTGCGCGGGGCTTCACACCGGCGTCAGGCTTGCCGCTCGGGACCATCATCGCCCCGCCGGCGCCGGCGTCCGCGGGGGCGCCGGCGTCGCGGACCAGGATGGCCTGGCCAGCCTCCCCGTCCGCTGGCGCCGTGGCATCCATCTCCTCGCCGGCGTCGGATGCGCCCCCGCTCACGGAGCCGCTGGTCGGGGCGGGCGCGCTCTGGCCGCTGCTCCCGCCGGCCGCGCCCCGCCGGTCAGGGCCGGTCCGCGCGTCGGGGCCGCTCGGCGACGCGCCCGGGTCGCTCGCGCCGCCCTTGCACGCAAGGAACGCCCCGGCGACCATGGCGATCGCGATCGACGCGCCCGCCTTGAGCCGCCTCTTCAGCCGCCGCAGCCCCACCTTCTTCGGATCAGCGAACATCCGGCGCCTCCGCGCTCTCCGCCTCGAGCCGCGGGCGGCGTCTCAGCTGAATGGTCCTCGTGTCCCCGCAGGCGGCCTGCGCCGGCGGCGCAACGACGGGCAACGCTTCGGGGGCCGGGGCGGGATACCGGTTCTCGTCGGCGCCGCGGTACACCCCGAAGATCGATAACGCGCTGTGGACGAGCTCGGCGAGCTCGAGCCGGCGCGGCATCACGTCCGTCATGTGGCAGACGAGGTACCAGGCGCGGAACATCGCATAGAAGAAATCGTTGGGCGGGAGCTTGATGAGCCGCCTCACGAGCGGCAGCAGCGCAGGAATGGCGGCCGTGACCGCGAACACCTTGTGCAGGTTCTCGATCTGCCGCTTCTCCTCGTCGGACGAGAAGCGCAGCACCGACTCGGTGTAGTAGCTGTCGTCGATGAGGTCGAAGTCCCCGCTGAAATGGCCGTGCTCGACCGCGTACGCAGCGATGCCCGTCCCCGGGTAGGGCGTGCACAACGTGGCGGCGGCGTAGTCCACGTCGAGCTCGATGTTGAGCTCCAGCGTCGCCAGATCGTCGTCGAGCGTCCCGCCCGGGATGCCGAGGATGTTGTCGGCGAAGACCACGATCCCCGCGCGCTTGAGGAGGCGGATCCCGTGGACGAGCCGGTCCATCCGGATCTGGCGCCGCAGGACGCCGTTCGCGAGCTCGGGGTTCGCTGTCTCGATGCCGACGTTGACGGTGTAACAGCCAGACCAGGCGAGGAGATCCACCATCTCCTCGGTCATCATGTCGGCGCGCAGGTGGCAGTAATAAGGCAGCTTCACCTCGCGACGGTAGAGCTCTCCGAACTGCCTCAGCCACTCGGCGTCGTACACGAAGATGCTCTCGCGAAAGCCGACGAACTGGAGCGGACCTTCCTTCATCACGTGGACGAGCTCGGCCACGACGTTCTCGGGGCTCCGGACGCGCACCTTCTTCCAGCTCGAGCCGTAGTGCTCGACCAGCGACGGGTTGAAGCAGTAGCTGCAGGGGAAGGGGCACCCCCGGTTGGTGGTGAACGACTTGAGGGGGCGCCGCCGCAGGCTGTCGTCGTACTCGTAGAGCAGATGCCGCGGAGGGAAGGGGATCGCGTCGAGGTCGCGGCGCAGCCCGCGCGCTGGATTCCTGTAGATCTTCCCCTCCGATTTGACCCAGAGGTCCCGGATACCGCGGTGATCGTCGCCTCGCGCCAGCGCGTCGCACAGCTCGACGGCGGCGTCCTCGCCCTCGCCCTGGCACACCACGTCGAGCCCCGGCGTCTGGATCACCTCCGGATAGTAGGTCGCGTGCGGCCCGCCCATCAGCGACACCACCTTCGGGTAATGCTGCTTGATGTGGTGATTGAGGCCGAGATAATAGCGATGGAGCCCGGTCGTCGCCCCGAAGGCGATGACGTCCGGCCCGTACCGCCGCACCTCGGCGAGGACGTCGTTGCCGCGCGTGCCGATGAACTTGCACTCGTGGCCCGCTTGCTCGAGACAGCCCGCCACGTACAGGGCGCCGAGCGGCTCGGCCCCCTCTATCTCCTTGACGATGAAGAGAACCTTGACCCCCATCGGCTGCACCTCCGCGAGCGTCTGTCGATTCGAACGGCGCCTGGCGCGGCGATGGTGCCACGACCTCACGACGGAAGGAAGGCGCCTTCTCCTCCAGCGCGATCCCGACGTCTCGACGTCCAGGCATCGAAATCGTTGGTGGTTGAAGTATCTGCTCTCAGCAGTGATGTGCAGCGAGACGCCGCGCGCTGATACCGTCGGGATTCAAAAAACGCGACGGCGGTAGATAAAATGGGTGGGTTGGTGGGTCGTTGGGGCACAAAAATGTTCGCGATCGACCTCTGCCGTGAGCCGGACGGGACAGGTTCTGGTACATCATATCAAATCGGCGCTGTTGAGTCGCAGCGTCGGGAACCCGTGCAGGTGCCAATCCATGTGGTCGGCGCTCGCACCAACTCGTGCCTTTCTTCGGGCGCGGCGTGGAGAACACGGTGAACCCCGAGCAACACACGCATCGCTGGCCTCTCGAGCTTTTCGGCTCACACCTCAGGTACGCTGCGCCGCTCCTGCTCGCGTTCGTCGCGGCTTGCAACGGCCAGATCGGCGGGCCCGGCCAGTCCACGGGCGCTGGCACAGGCCCCGGCGGGGACGAGCCTGGGATCGTCGAACCCCCGGAAGACGTGCTGGATTCGGCGTTCTGCCAGACGCCGAGGCCCGGTACCGCGCCGCTCCGCCGTCTCAGCAATTACGAGTACGCCAACACGGTGAAGGATCTCTTCTCCGGCGTCCCGGGCGTGGCCTCCACCGTCGACAAGGTGGTCGCCACGTTCCCGAACGAGTCCGAGTCGCTCGGCTTCCGCAACAACGCGAGCTTCTTGACCGTCGGCTCGCTCGTCGCGCAGAAGTTCCTCGACGCCGCGGAGCAGGTCGCCGCTGTCGCGGCCCACGCTTCGGGCCTTGTCGACTGCGATCCGGAGGAGCTCGGTGAGCTCGAGTGCGCGCGCGACTTCATCCGCGCCTTCGGCGCCAAGGCGTACCGGCGGCCGCTCACGGAGGCCGAGGTCCAGAGTTACGAGGAGCGCTTCACCGCAGGATCGGACGGGTACACCTTCGAAGACGGCATCGAGTGGGTCGTCTTCAGCATGCTGCAGTCGCCGAACGTGCTCTATCGCGTCGAGCTTGGCCAGGCGAGCACGGGTGACGTCACCGAGCCCACGCCGTACGAGATGGCCTCGCGGCTCTCGTACCTTGTCTGGCAGTCGCATCCGGACGAGGAGCTCACGCGGGAGGCGGAGGCGGACGAGCTCGGCACGCCAGAGCAGCTCGAAGCCCAGGTGCGGCGCATGCTGGCCGATCCCAAGGCCGAGCGCTTGCTCGAGTACTTCGACCAGTGGCTCGACACCGACATCCTGAGCAGCATGAACCGCGATCCGGCGGTGTATCCGGACCTCTCGCGCGACCTGCCCGCCTTGCTGCGAGCGGAGACGCGCACGTTCGTGAAGGACCTGTTCGCGAGCCCGAGCGGCTCGCTCGGCGACCTCTTCGCCGGCGACTACAGCTTCGTGAACGGCCCGCTCGCGCAGCACTACGGCGTGAGCGGGGTGAGCGGCGACGATTTCGTCAGGGTCGACATGCCTGGCCGCTCGGGCGTGCTGACCCAGGGCATGATGCTCACGCGCGACAAGGCGACCCGCACCTCCATCGTCCGCCGCGGCCTCAAGGTGCGCACCGATCTCCTGTGCCAGATCGTGCCTGCGCCGCCCAACAACGTGAAGCTCGATCTCGAGGGCCTGGGAGAGGGGCTCTCGCAGCGCGAGCGCCTCGAGCTCCACCGCACCGAGCCGAGCTGCGCGGGGTGCCACTCGCTGATGGATCCCATCGGCGTTGTGTTCGAGTCGTTCGACGCCGTGGGCCGCCCCCGCACCACGGACGAGGCCGGCAGGCCGATCGACACCTCGAGCGCCATCTCGAGCACGCGCGACGTCAACGGCCCTGTGGCGAACGCCGCCGAGCTGGGACAGCGCCTCGCGCAGAGCGAGGAGGCGCGCGCCTGCTATGTGCTGCAAAACTTCCGCTTCTTCTACGGCCGCGACAAGACCGACGCCGATCGCTGCTCGATGGCGTCGCTCTCGCTCGCGTTCAAGGACAGCGGCTACAGCCTGTCCGAGCTCGTGGTCGCGCTCACGCAGACCGACGCCTTCCGCTACCGCCCCGTCATCGTCCCGGAGAAACAATGAAACCTCTGAGCCGCCGTACCTTCCTGCGTGGCGCATCCGGAGTTGCGCTCGCGCTCCCGTTCCTCGATGCGATGCGTTCGAGCCGCGCGCGAGCCCAGACGACGCCGTCCCCGCGCCGTATCATGTTCGTGTTCCAGGCGAACGGCGACGAGACGGAGAGGCGCTTCGACGCCCGCGGCGAGACGAGCTTTCAGCTCGGCGAGTTCCTCGCCCCGCTCGAGCCTTACCGCGAGGATCTCCTCTTTCTCAACAACCTGCACAAGCACTTCTACGATCTGCCGGAGTCCGAGCGGGCCGACAACCACCAGCAGGGCGGCAGCTCGCTCGCTCCGTGGAAGTCCGGCACCGGATCGTTCCCCATCGGGGGCACCGAGAGCACGATCGGTTACGTGGAGGGGCCGAGCGCCGACTACGCGATCGGCGGTCGCGTGCTGGAAGCCAACGAGAGCATCGCTCACCGGCACCTCGTGTACCGCGTCGGGGACAAGTGGAACGACATCTGGAACACGCACTCCCACGCGGGGCCCGCGGGCGAGCAGAACCCGATCCCGCCGGAGACCGACCCGTACGAGGCTTACGCCCGGATCTTCGCCTCCATGCCCGACGACGGGGGCGCGCAGCAAGAGGTGCTGAGGCGCCTGGCGAAGAAGCAGTCGGCCATCGATCTGGTGCGCGAAGAGGGGAACTCCCTGCTCACCCGGGTCGGCGCCGAGGACCGCGTCAAGATCCAGCAGCACCTCGACGCGATGCGCGACGTCGAGCGCGCGCTCCAGGCCGGCAACGGCGCGGCCGCGTGCGTGAAGACCCCGCTCGGCGAGCGGCTCAACCCGTACGCCGACGAGAACCACGCGATCATGGGCGAGCTGTTCTTCAAGATCAGCGCCCTCGCGTTCGCCTGCGATCTGACGCGCGTGGTGCATTTCAACTGGAGCGGCAACACCAGCAACCGCGTCTACTCGAACCTGGGCCTCAGCGACGGGCACCACGACATCTCGCACAACAGCGATGACGACTCGTTCGCCAAGGTGCGCAAGATCCACAGGCACCTCTGGGAGCAGAACACGAAGCTCTACGAGATCTTGAAGAACACGAGCGACGGCGACGGCACGCTCTGGGATCATACGCTCGTCGTGCACTGGAACGAGCTCGGGCAGGGCGACAGCCACAGCATCGAGGACAGCCTGGTCGTGTTCGCCGGCAAGGCTCACGACTACTTCCGGCGCGGGCGGCTGGTGGATTTCCGCGGCGATCGCTCCTTCGCCGACATGCTCGTGAGCTGCTTCCACTACATGGGCTTCGAAGACGTCAAGAGCTTCGGCGAGGGCGTCTTGAACACCGGGGGCGCCCTGCCGCTCACGTGAGCAGGCGCCGCCTCCCGCCGGCGGCGCGGAACGCAGCGCATGCGGCGCCCCGCCTGCGGGCGCGCTCCGTAGGCTTTTCCAGGTGAGCGCTCCTCCCGCGGGTGCTTCACTGGGCGGCATGTCGATCATCCAGCCTTGTTTCGATCGGTCGGTCGTCGTCCGTGGCGCCGACGCTGAGATCGTCGGCTCTCCCGCCGCGCGGATCCAGCTCCTCGCGGACAGCAGCGCGACGGGCGGAGCCCTCTCCACCGTGCGCGTGACGCTCGCGAAGGACGCGGACGGCGCGCGGCCCCATCGCCACGACGGCTCGGCCGAGATGTTCTACGTGCTCGACGGCGCCGTGCAGGTCCTCTCGGGGAGCGACGTCGTGACGGCCGAGAAGGGCGATCTCCTCGTGGTCCCTCCGCGCGTCGCCCACGCGTTCGCCGCCGCGCGCGGCAAGGGCGCGGAGCTCCTGGTCGTCATCACCCCAGGGGTCGAGCGCTTCGACTACTTCCGCAAGCTGACGCGCATCGCCCGCGGCGAGGAGCCGCCCGAGACCTTGCGCGACGTGCAGGAGCTCTACGATACGTACTTCCTGAGCAGCCCCGAATGGGAGGCGGCGCGCCGGTGAACGCGCTTCGAGGTCGCGCGCGGTGGGGCGCCGCTCGCGGACCGCGTCGCGTCGATGTATCCTGGATGGAGCATGCCCTTCACCTTCCTGTGCATCGATCACGTGCAGCTGGCCATGCCGCCCGGGCAGGAGCCGCGCGCCGTGGCGTTCTACCGGGACGTGCTCGGGATGGAGCAGGTCCCCAAGCCCGAGCCGCTCGCGTCCCGCGGCGGCGCCTGGTTCCGCGCGGCCGGCGTGACGGTGCACCTCGGCGTCGAGCGCGACTTCCAGCCGGCGCGCAAGGCGCACCCCGGCTTCGCCGTGAGGGGCATCGACGAGATCGCCGCCGCGCTCCTGGCCGCGGGCCACGCCGTCCGCTGGAGCGACGAGCTGCCCGGCGTGCGGCGGTTCCACACCGACGATCCGTTCGGGAACCGCATCGAGATCATCGACGCTGACGCGGGCTGAGCAGTACTCCACGTCGCCACCAGCGCATCGACCTACGCCGCGACCTGCTCCCGCGCGCCCAGCGCCTGACCCCTGAATCACGTCGTTCGCCTTAACACGACTTAACGGTCGGTGGCCTCGGCTCGCGCTATTCAGGGCCGCGGGGGAAAACATCGCTCTCAGGAGAATCCTTATGATCGAGAAGAACACTCTGTCGATGCATGCCAATTCTCTCCGTCCGTCACGCGCTGTCCTGCCGCGGATTGGCGCGGCGCTGTTGCTCCTCGGAGCCCTCGGCGCCGCCGCATGCACCGCCGGTGCCGGCGCGGACGACGAGGAGAGCCTCGGCGTGGCGAGCCAGCGCGGAACTTACGATCTGACGAGCAGCTACACGGGCACCGTCGGTGACACCCGTGGCTGGCTCATCGAGTGGCAGGTCCCTCAGCTCCTCAACGCGTCCACGGCCTGGACCGCGGTTGGCCAGTGGTACTACAATCTAGAGTCTGGCATCTACCACAGCCCGGACGGGTGGTTCGTCTACTACTTCGGAGATGACAACGGCGTCACGGGGAATCATTCGAGCTGCAACACCCAGTGGGGCTCGGGTGGCACCTGCGGCGGCTCGCTCGGCAACCTGCAGCCCGGGCAGCAGGTCGTCTTCAAGTACGAGTGGTGCACGCCCGAGCGCGTCGCGAGCGTGACCGGCGCCCAGCTCTGCCTCTATGTCGACATGAAGAACGGCGCCGGCTGGCAGTTCCTCGCCCAGGACGCGCGCACCACCGTCGAGATGTATGCGCACGACATCGAGCATTTCGCCGACGTGGGCCCGCAGTATCCCCAGCCGCAGGTCTCCTGCCAGGCGCCCATCAAGATGCTTCGCCAGCAGGTGAAGACGACGGCGGGCGCCTGGCAGAACATGTCGGGCGCGAGCACCTGGTCGTTCCACGACGCCGCTCCTTACGTCTACCAGAACAAGAACCTCAGCGCGTCGCCGTCGACCTGGGAGGCCTGCACGTCGACCGTGCCCACGAGCAACTGCAGCGGCGTGCCCGCGTGGGCGTCGGCGCAGGTGTATACGCCCTCCACGCAGGTCACCAACGGCGGCCACCTCTGGTCGGCGACCCAGCAGATCTGGTGGTCGCACCCGGATTGCCCGCCCAGCAACCCGACGTCTTGGTGCCCGGCCGAGTGGGCCGACCTCGGGCCCTGTAACTGATCGCGGAGCCCGCGCCCCACGAGGCGGGCTGGAGGCAACCCTCCTTTCGGCGTAGGATGCGCAGGGCAGATGCGCATCCTCCTCGTGGGGCTCTTGCTCCTCGTGCTGGCGACCGGGCTCGCCATCCTTCACCGCCGGCGGAAGCGGCGCTCACGCGCGCGCCCGCGCGGCGATAGCACCGTGGTCATGTACACGGCGAGCTTCGAAGCCGTCCGGCGCGGGCAGCGGGTCTTGCTCCCGGAGCATGTCGTGCTCGCTGCGCTCTGCGATCGCCGGGTGGCAATGCTGGTCGCATCGGCCGGCGCGAGCGCCGCGTCCCTGCGGCGCGAGCTGACTCAACACCTCGCGGGGCCGCGCGAGGCACCCACGGACCTCGCCACGCTCGAGTTATCGCCGGCCGCGAATGCCATCGTGGATCGCGCCTGGTCGAGGTCGGTGTCGTGGCGGGGCCCGTCGCCGATCGATCTGGTGGTCGTGGCGCAGTCGGCGGGGGAGCGCTGCTTCGCCGCCGCGCTGCTCACGAGGGCGTGTCCCGACCTCGACCAGGCGAGCCGGGAGCCGCCCCGTGCCCCGGAGCGCAGCAACCATGCAGGCGAGCTGGTCGAGATCGTGCTCTGGAACGACGACGTGACCAGGATGGAAGCCGTGGAGCGCTTGCTCGTCGACTGCTTCGGAATGGACGAGGTCGAGGCGACGCACTTCATGCTGACCGTGCACCTCGCGGGCTCCGCCGCAGCGGGCCCGTATCCGCCGGACGTCGCCGCCGGGCTCCTGGCGCGCGCGACGCAGGTCGCACGCGAGCGCGGCATGCCGATCCGGATCACGCTCGGCCCGGCGGCAGAGGAGATGGGCTTCACCTGGGCGACCGAGCCCGCCCGGGCGGAGGAGGCGCGCGGCGGCGAGCTGCGCGCGCCGCAATCCTCCTGAGACGACGGCCGGCGCCGCCAGAGCCCGATCCAGCACGACGGCCCCGCGGTGAGCTCGATGAGCTCGTCGTTCAGCCGGCAGTTCGGGGCGGCTCATGGTGTTGTCGCGGGAGGCGGCGTGCGCCGGGTTGCCTGCGTCAGGGCGTCAGGGCGAAGCAGTAGATGCCGCCGTAGCCGCCGCCGCCGCCGACGGTGTTCGAGCCCTGCTGGGGGCCTCCTATGTCCACGATGGTGACCCCCGGCGCGCACCCCGGTGCATTGTGAGACGTTATCCAGTGGGACCCGCTCCCGCCCCCGCCCGGGCCGCCGCCGCCGCCCCGCGGCCACGAGTGTCCAAGCTGCGGTCCACCCTCGGCCCTGTCTCCCGTCTTCGCCGTCCAGTCCTTGCACGTCGCCGTGGCGCCCTGGAGCTGCCCCTGGGCGTTGGAGCCCGTCAGGGTGTCGTGGTTGTCGACCGCGGGTTGGTTCGGATCGGGCTGGTGGTTGGGGACGCCGTCCTCGTTCGGCAGATCGTTCATGATCGCCGCGTCGGCCCCGCTGGGACGCGTGTTGAGCAGCTCCTCCTTTTCGTTCGCGACCAGCCGGCCCAGCCGGTCGTACCAGGGCCCCTCGCCGATCCGGTCGATTGCGTTGACCTGATTCCCGTCCTCGCCTGCCGTGGCGCTCAGGAACGCGCGCCACGTCTTGCCCCCTGCGCCCGGGAGGCTCTTCTCGGCGATCGTCGCGCAGATCTTGTCCGCGCCGCGGAGACCGGCGCCCGGCCCCGTCTCCCCGAAGCGGAGGTCGCCCCCGAAGCCATCCTGGGAGCCCGACAGCTCCCGCATGGCGGCGAGGCTGGTCACGAAGAAGCTGAATCTCTCGGTCGTCCCGCCGCTCGCGGTGGATGAGGTGGTATCGCCGCTCGAGGTGGACGAGGTGGTATCGCCGCTCGCGGTGGATGAGGTGGTGTCGCCGCTCGAGGTGGACGAGGTGGTGTCGCCGCCGGAGGTGGATGAGGTGGTGCCGCCGCCGGAGGTGGACGAGGTGGTGCCGCCGCCGGAGGTGGATGAGGTGGTGCCGCCGCCGGAGGTGGTCGAGCCGTCGCTCGAGGTGTCCGCATCCGAGCCTGAACCGGAGCAGCCGACCACGTGCGAGAAGAGCGCGAGGGTCAGAGGCAGCAGCAAGTGGCGATAAGTGCGTGTCATGGTCTCCGTTTCCTTTCTCGTGTTAAGCAGGAGGGCAGCCGCGCCGCGGGGCGGCGAGGCTCACTGGCATGGGAGGGCGCGCGGCAGGTCCTGCCCTCGGGGCGCTGCGAGCTGTCGCAGGAGGTGAGCCCCGCGATCACCACCGGTCGTTCGAGCGGGGCCGAGATGACCCGATCGACCCGGCCGTGCGCGATCGCCATGGAGCCCACCGCCTTGCGCCCTCCGAGCCCGACGTGTCGTTGCTGCCAGCCGCACCCCCGAGGTCGAGCAGGCGAGAGACATGGGGATCACGGTCCAGCCGAGGGCGCCGGTGCCCCATCCGCCTGGCGGTGGGAATTTCTCAATTCGGCAAACTTTTTGCAACACCCAGATGACTATGTGTCAGCGCCGCGGGATGGGAGGTCAATCTTTTTCGCGGGCTCTTGGATGGGATGTTCCGCCCAGAAGGTCGCGCTCTGTTGCGCGTGACGCCTTCTCCGCCACGAGCTCGCTCGCCGTCGGTCGGGCAGCATGGAGCTCCGAACGGACCCCGCGCGCGGCGCGTGCTCCCGCCCTCCAGAGCCGCTTTCCGTCATGCAACGCGGTCGTCCCGATTCGCGCCATCTGGTAAATTTGGAGTCGAGATCGATTCTTGGCCCCCTTTTGAACTTACGGAGGTTCCATGTCTTTGGGTTCCCGCGCATTCCCGCCCACGCTTGCCGCCCTCGGTGTCGCCGCCCTCGTCTCGCTGCCCGGCCAGGCGCGCGCCGACGATTCTTTTGCCATGTCGATCGGGGTCTCCGTGTCGGTCTCCTTCGGCCAGAAGCTCGCCTTCGGTCTTGGCGGCGACCTCCGCGCGACGTTCCTGATGGAGGGCAGCATGGCCGGAGTGTTCGATTCGGGTCGCATGGGATTCGGTCCGTTCGTGCAGGCGACATGGCTCGACTTCTCTGCCGGCCGCTTCGCGATAGGCAGCCATGGCGGCGGCGATACCTCGGGCAACTCCGACCAGGCCGTCGCCTGCAGCATCGACGGTGAGCTCGGCTGGACGTACCGCACCCGCATCAGCGACGAGTTCCCGGCGCAGCACGGCCTCCACATCGGCGCGATGGCCAGCCTGTTCGAGCCTGTGGTCGTCGATTTTTCGGCGCGCGCGGTCATTCCGCTGTCGGGCGAGCTGTTCGTCCCCGAGGGGATGTTTGGCATGGGTGTCCGCGCCAATCGGCCTTTCGGAGAGCGGTCCCATGTCATCGACGGCCGGCCGCTGCGCACGGCGGATGGGGTCGTGCTCCCGCCGGTGCTCGGGCTGGGCCCCGCTGCATCGCGCCCCGCGCGGCTCGATCGCGCGACCCGGGCGGCGCTCGCGGGGGCGTGGCTGGACAGCGCGCGGGCCGAGTGCGGCTCCATCCCGGCGTTCCTCGCCCTCGCGCGGGACCTCATGGCGGTGGGCGCGCCCGCGTCGCTCGTGTCGCGGGCGCTCGGCGCGCTCGGCGATGAGGTCCGCCACACGGCGCGGTGCAGCGCGATCGCGAGCGCGCTCGCGGGGTGGCGCCTCAGGCCAGCGCTGCTCCCGCCTCCGGCGGCGCGCGACGCCGACCGCCAGGCGGCGCTCGTGCGGATGGCGCTCGAGGCGTGGCACGACGGCTGTCTTGGCGAGGGCACGGCGGCGGCCCGGGCGCGCCGGTCGCTCGCGGGGGCGAAGGACGCAGGCGTGCGCGCGGCGCTCGGCGAGATCGCGCGCGACGAGGCGCTGCACGCCGAGCTCGGGTGGCGCGTGCTCGCCTACTGCCTGGCCGAGGGCGGGCGCGAGGTGCGCGAGGCGGTCGGCGACGCGATGACGGGGCCGGCGCCGGCCCCGCCGGCGGACGACGCCGAGGTCGAGGGCGAGCGGAAGGAGGTGCAGGCCTTCGGCCGGCTCCCGCGCGCGGAGGCCGACGCCGCCTGGGACGAGACGTGGGCGGCGGCGCGGCGCGACGGGGAACGGATGCTCGTCGCCGCGTGAGCGGCCGCGGCGAGCGCGCCTGACGGCGAGCGCGCCTGAGGGAGAACCGCATCGGGCGGAATTTTCCGCTTGCGCTGCTTGTGCACGCTTTCGTCTACTGGGACGATGCGCACGTGGACTCATCGCTCTTCAGTGCTGGTGATAACGATCCTTGCGACCTTGCCGGGATGTGGAGATGACGTAGAGCCGTTCGAGGGCGTGGTACTCGGCCTGACCGATCGGTACGTCACCGAGGGCGGCGAGATCACCGTGAGCCGGGACATGTCGGAGTACGAGTCCGTCGAGGCCCAGGTGGTCGCCGCGGACGGCGCGGCGCAGGTCTTCCCGGGCGCGCTGTCGGCCGACGGCTCGCGCTGGGAGATCCCGGCGGTGCCCGAGGGCGAGTACTGGATCGTGACGACCACCGCGCCGGACGAGCGCGCGACGAACGCGCCGAAGAGCCGCGCGATGCTGCAGGCGACGGCGCGCGGCCGACCTCCGGATATCGCGGTTCATCGCGCAGGTGACGGCGAACGCGCCGGTCGCCCTCTCGAGCACGGTCACCTCGATGGTGATGTACCAGGAGCCCGGCACCGGCGTGCCCCTCTATGGAAGCACCCCCACGTTGCTCCAGGCGCAGGTCACGAGCGGCCAGGAGCCGGTCGACCCGACCTGCTTCTCGACGGACGACACGTGCGAGGCTGAGCTTTGCCCGGATGGGTGCAACGATGCGTTGACGACGTTCCACCCCGGCGACCACGCGGCGACGTACCGGTATGGCAACCCGTACGCCGAGAGAGGCATGGAGCTGCTCGACGTGAGGGTGACGTTCCGCACGCGGGTGATGCATCCCGTCGATGAGGTCCAGGAGAGCCTGCGCGGCTTCATTGCGGTCGTCACGAGCGCCGAGGACGCGAACGGCGCGGCGGTGGAGGCGCTGCTCGGCTTGCCGCGGGACCCGCGGATCGACGGCGTGAGCCTGCCGGTGGACAAGGTGACCGAGGGCGCCGGCGCGACACCGACCATCACCTTCGAGCCGCCGGACCTGGGCGAGCCGGACGGGTATCGCGTCGTCGTCTTCCTGTATGATGACATCAAGGACGCGGACGGTGCGGTGTTGAGCCAGCGCACGAGCGTGCTCAGCGTCGATACCACGGCGACCACGGTCAAGGTGCCGGAGGGCGTGCTCGAGAGCGGGCGGTACTACAGCGTGCAGATCACCGCGTACCTGGGCGAGCACACGCGACAGGCGCCCTTCAAGTACCGAGGAGCGACGCTGGCCCAGGCTCAGACGTACACGGGCATGTTCACGCCCTGAGGGCGCGCGCTCGCTGGCGCGCACCAGGCCCAGGCACCGGCGGTCGGGCCCGGGTTGGAGCCACTCCTTCCCGACGCCCTGCGGGCTGGCGCAGCAGCCAGCCAGCCCTTGCGGGCACGGCCACGCCGAGAAGGGCGCAGATCGTCCCCTGGGGGCGAAACTTGCATCCCGCATGGCCTCGATGGATCGGAATCGACGTCACGCGAACGCGAGCGAGCTGAACAACCTGGTTCGGCGCAATATAGAGACCCTGCTCGCCGTACGAGAGAAGATGGAACGTGGAAAGACCCATCGAGAGATGGTGGCAGACGCGATCACCCGCTTCGCGGGGAGCATGCCTTTCGTCTATATCCACGCTCTCCTGTTCGGGGGCTGGATCCTGTTGAACCTGGGCATCGTCCCCTGGATCCAGCCCTTCGACCCATTCCCGTTCGTGATGCTGGCGATGATCGCATCGGTCGAGGCGATCTTCCTGTCGACCTTCGTGCTCATCAGCCAGAACCGGATGCAGGCGCTCGCGGACAAACGGGCTGATCTGGACCTCCAGATCAACCTCCTCGCCGAGCACGAGGTCACGCGCTTGATCGGCCTCGTGGACGACATCGCTCGTCATCTCGGTGTCACCAGCGGACAGGACGCAAACCTGGACGAATTGAAGAGGGATGTCCGGCCCGAAGAGGTCATCGAGGAGATCGAGCGGGCGGCGCGCGACAGGCCCGGCACGTGAGGCCGCGTGAGCGCGCGAGGCCCGGATGAGCCCGGTGCGCAGCGTGGCGAGCCGAACATACCAAGTTCAGCATCACCTCGAGCGAATCCTTTTTGGGCAGCACCGGGGGAGGGAAGTCCAAATGCCTCGGAGGCGCCGAGCCCCCAGCTGCGGCGCCTGCGGCTCGGCGCAGCTCAGCGCTTGCCCTTGGCGCCGCCTGCCTTTGCCGCGCCGCCGCCGCTCCCATGCGCGTTCGCCTTGCCGCTGCCGCCATGGTCCTTGTCATGGATCATGACCTTGGTGCCGCCGCCGCCATGATCCTTGTCATGGATCATGACCTTGGTGCCGCCGCCGCCATGGTCCTTGTCATGGATCATGACCTTGACCTTGTCGCCGCCGCCATGGTCCTTGTCATGGATCATGACCTTGACCTTGTCGCCGCCGCGATCGTGGTCATGCACCTTCACGTGCACGTCGGCGCGCGCGCCGACGTGCACGTCGACGTCAGGCCCATCTGTGAAGCTCTTCACGAGGATGTTGACCCGCGGCGCCCGCGCGGCCGTCGCGATCACGCGCACGCCCGGCCGGTAGCCCCAGAGCGCCACGCGCGTCGTGCCGCGGAATCCGAGCGCGACCGTCAGTCGGAACGGGTTCACCACCGCCGCGAGCTTGCCCACGAAGTAGAACCCAGCAGAAGCCGGCGCGAGGACCAGCACCTCGGGTCGCTCGGCCACGAGACCCAGCTTGAGCGTTCGCCCCTCGATGGCGACCGGCTTGAGGTGAGCATCGAGCACATAGACGCGCACCTCTCCCGTGGCCTCGTTGGCGACCATCTCGAGCCGGTCGTCGCCGACCACCTGGACGGAGCCGCCGTGGGGGCCCACCGTGACCTCGGACACCTTGCTCTCCACGCTCACCCTGGCGCTCGCCACGAGCTCCGCCGTGCCGCCCGCGGGCACGTGCAGCACGCCGCTCCACGCCTTGCCCGAGACCGTGAGCGTGTAGCTGATCTCCGTCAGGTCCGCCTCGAGCCTCGGCCCGGCCGCGACCAGGAGCCCCGTCCGCGCGTCGATCGCGAGCGGGATCGTCCGCGCCTCTCCGGACGGCAGCTTCCAGACGAGCGTGCCACCGACGTCCTCCTTGATGCGCACACCGGAGCTGGCGGTGATCGCGGCCTTCACCTGGCCGTCCCCGTCGATGCGCCAGGCGACGTTCCCTTCGTCGTGCTCCTCGACCAGCGCCGCGGCGCCGAGCTCCTCGCTCAGGGCCATCTCCGCGCTGGCCGTCGCCGTGGCCTCGCCGCAGGCGGGCAGGTGCGCGAGTGTGAGAGCCACCAGCGCGATACGAGCCCTACGGATCATCGGTTCCTCCGTTGCCATCTGCGCCTCGCCGGCCAGCGCCGGCCCGGTCGTGGCATCCTCTCGACTTCCTGGACAGCAGTGCGCCCTCCGGGGCGCCGCGGCTCATCAATCTCGTGGTGGGGACGTGTGGGGCACCTTCGGGGTATGTCGATCAGCGTCTCAAGGAGGCGTTCCTGAGCCAGGCGCCGGGGCGGGATACGTCCGGCCGTCCGGCGGCGCTGAGGCGGCCGCGCCGCGCCATCCTGTCGATCGCTCGTCGCGAGAGCGCGCATGCTACCGTCCGTTCCGATCATGGAAGGTTCGATCCTTCGGCACATCGTCGCGAGCGATGGGACGCGCATCGCGTGGCACACGCACCAGCGCCCAGGCGAGGTGCAGCTGCGAGATCGAGCGCCCGTCGTCCTCACGAACGGCCTCAGCACGACGGAGAACTTCTGGAAGCACCTCGTCAGCGCGCTCGCAACGACGACCCACCTGGTCCACTGGAGCTACCGGGGTCACGGGCAGAGCGAGACGGCGCGCTCGGGCGATTACGCCATTCCGACCCACGCAGACGACCTTCTCCGGGTGACGGAGGCGGTCCGTGCTCGTAGCGCGTTCGCCGGCGCGCCGGTGCACATCGGCTTTTCCATGGGCGTCACGGTGCTGCTCGAGCTCTATCGCCGCCGCCCCGATCTCGTGCGCGCGATGGTGCTCATCGCCGGCGGCGCCGATCACCCCTACGCATCGAGCGCCGCCTTCCGGATCCCCGGCGCGCGCGCGGCCCTCCGTGTGGCGCTGCGGACGGCGGCCCCCATCGTTCCTCGCATGGCGCCGGTCGTGCGCCGCGTTACGGCGTCCAGCGCCCTCTTCCCCCTGGGCCAGGCCGCGGGCGTCTTCGGGCCCGAGGCGCCTCGGGAGGAGCTGGAGCATTTCCTCCGCGCCGTCGGGACCATGGACCTTCGCGCTTACTGGGAGTCTCTGCGGTCGTTGATGGCGGCACGCGCTTCGGACGTCCTCCCCCAGGTGCGGGTGCCGGTCCTGGTGATCGCGCCCGAGCGCGACGTGATGGCCCTGCGGGCCGATCTCGACATGCTGCGACGCCTCATCCAGGGTGCCGAGTGGATGATCGTGCCCCGCACAGGCCACGCGATGCTCCTCGAGGCAGGGGGCGTGGTATCGGCCCGCGTACAGGAGTTCTTGCTCGACCTGCAGTAGCGCGCGCCGCCCGCGAGCAGATCGAGAAGCGAGGCGTCCGGATGAGGGCGGGCGACTACACCGACCCGAGGTCGCTGGGAGAGGCGTTCGCCGGCGGAGACAAGCTGCCGGTGGCGCCCGGGATCGTGAAATAAAACGTGCTGCCCTCGCCGAGCCTGCTCTCCACCCAGATCCTGCCGGCGTGAGCCTCAACGATGCTCCTGCAGATGTAGAGGCCGAGGACCAGGCCTCTCCTGTCCTTCCCACCGGCCTGCCAGAATCGCTCGAAGACGAGCTCCAGGAGGTCGTCGGGTATTCCAGGGCCGGTGTCGTTCACCGACAAGCGAAGCTCGCCCCCAGCGCGCTCGCCGCGAACGCGGATCCTCCCGTGGCGTCGCGGCGGCCCTTGTTCCGCGCGATGCCGGGCCGGGTGAGATGGACCGGCCGAAGCTGGGCGACCGAGGAGGCACG
The DNA here is from genome assembly GCF_028368935.1 of Sorangium aterium. Lineage (NCBI taxonomy): Bacteria > Pseudomonadati > Myxococcota > Polyangiales > Polyangiaceae > Sorangium > Sorangium atrum. Next base: position 2,426,257 of record NZ_JAQNDK010000002.1, read on the forward strand.
CGCCTGGTCTCGCGATGGAGCGTCGAGATCCTCAAGGCCTCCGGTCAGCGTGGTCGATCCGGCCGACCGGTCAGACGCTGCCGCTCACTTCGCGGTGCGGTGTTCCCGTCGAGCGATGACTCGATCGTGTACAGCGCTCCCTGATAAAAGATGCTCCCGTCCTCGCTCAACTTTCCACCGCGCAGCACGTTGGCCGCGCTCTCGTACAGCAGAACGGGCGTCAGGCCCGCGGTAAGCGCGCTGGTGAGCATCCAGGTGCCCTCCGCACCCTGAACGCCGCGAACGCCTCTTCGAAATCGGCCTCGACCTCCGCGACCACCCAGGCCTCCTCCTGCGCAGAGAGCGGCGACGCCTCCCCGTCGAAGCGGAGCGCGAGCAGCGAGCTCAGGAGGAAGCCAGGCCACGATCGCACGGAGTCACCGGCGCCGCGGTGATGGTCTTGGGCCTGGATCAGCACGGCGAGCCCATCGCAGAGGGAGGCGAGGCGCCACCGCGCTCTGGACGAGAGGCCAGCAAAGGGGCCGCCGAGAGAGCGCGCCAGCGCGCGTAGATCGGTCGGCAGCCGCTCCGCGCGCGGCGGCGAGCCCAGAGCGAGGTCTGCGCCCGCGAGCGTGGGGCCTGGGGCGGGCATGGTACTTGGCGTAGACGCGTGGATCATATCGGCATTCTCCCGGGCGCGGGACGCACGCCGCGCGCGTGCCTCCCAGGTTCCGCAGGAGTCGCCTCGATCGTCGCTTGACGGCCTTGCTCGCCGCTCGTGGCCGACGGGGCCAGGCGGCATCTCCCACAGCTTCGCCGTGAATGTAAAGCGTAGCAGAACGAAGGCGGCAGCGCCCCATAAGTCGATGAAGCGCTTGCTGATTTTGCGGATGCTTGCGGATGCGAGGCTTTCCTACGAGCTTCTCACGAATCGCCCGACGGGCGCCGAGAGAGCTCTGCTCCGAAGCGGGCTGCCTACCCCTCGGCCCGCGTGACGTCGGCCTCCAGCCGGGCGACCTGACGCCTGTCGGGCATCCGGAGGACGCCCATCCAGGCCAGCACACGGATGACCTGATAGGCCGGATCGATCTCGAACCACCGCACCGCGAAGTTGGGGCTCATCGAGTACTTGTGGTGGTTGTTCTGGAAGAGCTCGCCGAGCGTCACGATGTCGAGGGCGAGCGTATTGCGCGAGTCGTCGTCGCTGTTGAAGTTGCGGTAGCCGTAGCGGTGGCCGCACCAGTTCACGATCGCCCCGTGCAGCGGGCCCATGGTCCAGTGCAGCGGGAGGAACAGGAACTGCCACCAGTGCGAGGCGAAGGCCATGTAGAAGACCGTGTAACCCGCGCCCCACGCGATGCGGCTGATCCACGAGTTGCCGATGCGGTCGAGCGTGCGCCACTCGGGGTAGCCACCGAGGAAGCGCGGCTCCACGTCGGCGGTGCCGTCGCAGATGGCATCGTAGAGCATCTTGGTCCGCCACATCATCGAGGCGGGCTCGGCAAAGTACCGCGGCGAGTGGGGGTCCTTCGGCGTGTCGCTGTACGCGTGGTGCGCGCGGTGCAGGATCGCGTAGGCCCGGGGGACGAGGAACGAGGAGCCCTGCGTGAGGTACGTGAGAAGGTGAAACACTCGCTCTGAGCGCTTCGACATCGTAAACATCCGATGCGACGCGTACCGGTGGAGGAAGAAGGTCTGGAAGAAGACCGCGAGTGTGGAGTGCGCGATGAGGACAACAACTAACTCCATCCGCGGTTTATACAACGAAGCGCGCCTGGCGGGAAGCCAGCTCACGATCATAATGCGAGCCCATTGGATACGATCCACCTGCCTCGTTTCATATGTCCCCGCAGCGCGCCGTTCCGTCCGTGACGACGAGCTGCGACCATCCATCCTACGGAGAGAGTTCCCGCACGGCATCGTGCTGGATCCTGCCCGCACCGGCCGCAGCGCGGGGCCGCTCCGCGAGGGGCCTGCGCTCGGGGGCCGCACGTCCTCGCGCCTGTTCGGACGATTCCGAGAGGAACGGCGACGGGCGATGGCTTGGCCATTGTCCCTGACATACTGGCACGCCGCGGTCAGGATCATCGGTAGATTGATCGGGCGTCCGTTGGAGACGTTGGTGCGCTCGAGGACAACGTGCTCCTCGTGGCCTTGGGTCGATCGAAGCGGGCTCACCATTTCTAGGGAGGGCGGTCCGCTCGATCGCAGCAGGAGGCGTGTCGTAACCGGCCTGCGCGTGGCGGCTCGGTCGCCGAAGAGGGGGCCCGGGCGTACGAAGGAATTGACACCTCGACGGCCACCAGGACGCTCCCGAGGCGCTCGACTCGGCGTCCGCCGTATCTTTGTCTTTCGCGCCTGCGGCCCCAGATTCAGCTCCAGCTTGATTCCCGTCGTCCTCCCAGGAAGCAGCCATGTTCCTTGTCGAGCAGCCACCTGCCAAACTCCGTTCTGCCTTCGTATCGCGTCGAGAAGGGTGAGCACCTTGCGCATGCAGGCCGGGCCAGCAGGCCTCGAGCACCGACCAGGATAGGCTGGCAGCCACGGGCGAACAGCGGGCTTGATGATCGGAACGAGCTTGCTCGCCTCCCCGGTGCTGGTGTCAGGCCGGGCAGCCGACCGATCGCCTCGTGAACTACCCGGGCCGCTACCTCCACCCGCCTGGCATGGATTCCCGATTTTGTTTTGACGGCGATGAGCGCCGGCGGTACGTTGGTCTGACCAAAGGGCAACATGACGAATGCCTCCCGCTTCCGAGAGGCGCTGCGGGCGCGCTCGTTCGCGACGATCCGCCCGCGGGTGGTCGAGGAGCACCGGGCGCTCCTTCGCGCCGTCGAGCGCGGTAACGCGAAGTCGGCCGCGACGCTCCTCAGGGCGCACCTCTCGGAGTTCTACGGCACATGAACCCGCTCGACGAACTTGCCCTCATCCTGGGCGACGGCCTGGTGACGGATCGTGACATCATGGAGGGCTATCGCCGCGATCAGGCCCTCTGGGCGCCCGGCGGCTGGCCCATTGCGGTGGCGCGGCCGGCCTCGACCGCCCAGGTGCAGGCGCTGGCGCAGTGGGCGACCCGGCACCGCACCGCGCTGGTGCCGCGCGGCGCCGGGACCGGGGTGGCAGGCGGCGCGACCGCCACCGACGGCTGCGTGGTGGTGAGCTTCGAGCGCATGAACCGGATCCTCGCGATCGACGAGGCCGCGATGCTCGCCGTCGTCCAGCCTGGGGTGCTCAACGGCGAGCTCAAGGCCGCCGCGCACGAACGGGGGCTGTGGTATCCGCCCGACCCGTCGAGTTACGCCGTCTCGACCCTCGGCGGCAACGTCGCCACCAATGCCGGCGGCCTGTGCTGCGTGAAATACGGTGTCACGTCCGATTACGTGCTCGGCCTCGAGGCGGTCCTCGCCGACGGGACGGTGCTCCGGACAGGCGGCAGGAGCCGCAAGGACGTCGCCGGCTACGATCTGACGCGGCTCCTGGTCGGCTCCGAGGGCACCCTCGCGCTCATCACCGAGATCACGCTGCGCTTGCGCCGGCGGCCCCCGCGGGCGACCACGCTTGTCGCGACGTTCACCTCGCTAGAGGCCTCGGGGCGGGCGGTCGCGGCGATCGTCCGGTCGGTCGATGCGTCGATGCTCGAGATCATGGACCGCACGGCCATCCGCGCCGTCGAGCGCTTCCGCCCGCTCGGCCTCGACACCGAGGCTGCCGCGATGCTGATCGCGCAGAGCGACGCGCCCGGGTCCGCCGAGCTCTCCTGCATGCAGGCGGCCTGCGAGGCCGCCGGCGGGACGGTGATCGCCACCACCGAGGACGAGAGCGAGGGGCAGATGATGCTCACCGCGCGCCGCCTCGCGCTCACGGCGGTCGAGCAGCTCGGCACGGTGCTCGTCGACGACGTCGCCGTGCCGCTGCCGCAGCTGCCGGAGATGCTCCGTCGAGTCGACGCGATCGCCGCCGCGACGCAGACCACCATCGCGACGGTGGCGCACGCGGGCGACGGCAACCTTCACCCTCTGGTCGTGTTCGACGGAAAGGACGCCGCGGCCGAGGCGCGCGCGGTCGCGGCTTTCAACGAGGTGATGGCGCAGGCGCTCGGCCTCGGCGGCACGATCACCGGCGAGCACGGCGTCGGCACGCTCAAGCGCGGCCTCCTCACCCGCCAGCTCGGCGCGGCGTCGCTGGCGCTGCACCGCCGCATCAAACACGCCTTCGACCCGGGCGGCATCCTCAACCCCGGAAAGGTGATCGACAGCTGACGTGGCGTGATGTCCGCGCTGCGCGGCGCCGCCTCGCTCGGCGGCGCCGCGATCACAGCCCATCACAGCATCACAGCCCGGTGTAGATCGTGGCGAAGGAGGCCGCCTCGCCGCGGAGCAGCAGGCTGAGACGCGGGTTCGGCACCTTGAAGGTGTGGATCTTGGCGTTCCGCACGTCGAGCACCGCGAAGGCGCCGCCCGGCGTGCTCTCCGCGAGCCCGTTCATCAGCAGGTTCAGCACGACCGAGACGCGCTTGGACGACAGCGGCTCGCCGCGGAAATACATCTTGATGACGTGGGGCGTGCCATCGATGACGAGCCCGAGCTCCGGATTGACGTTGATCTCGAGATCGCCCAGGCGGTACGTCGACGCCGGCGGCTCGAACCACGTCATCTTCGCCGAGGCGAGGAACTTGCGATATCCATTCACGACCGACGGGTAGATGCGGCGGCGCCGCTCGTCGTGCTGCGCGGCGAGGAAGCCGTCGAGCACGCTGGTGGGCTTTCCGCTCCTGTGCATGTCAACGATCGCCTCTCGCACCTGCCTGTAAAAGTCCGTGTAGAGCTCGTCCTTCCGTTCCTTGAACTCCCTGACGCCGGTCAGCTTGGGCGTCCCGGCCTTGAGAACGAAGTCGACAAAGTACGTGAGCGAGATCTTTTCCATGAAGTCTCCTGCAAAACGAAGCATTCGGGCGCGCCATCGACACGCGTCGTACGAGAGACACGCCGTCGCGCCGCGTCCTTGGTGTCTACCATGGATAGTCATCTTCGACCCGTCGGGAAAGGGATCGGTCGGACGGACATTGTCCCAACCTGTCGAGGGCGGACGGATGCGCCGCGGGTCGAAAAAATATTGTGATTACAATAGTTTACGTGGGTGGTTGGGCGCGCTTCACCCGCCGGCGCGGGGCGCCTCCCGACCGCGCGAGTGGCCATGACGAGAGGTGGCGCGCGCGGCGAAGGTAATCGACAGAATCCAGCTGTTGTCCAGGGGATCTCCTGTGGAGAACCCCTGTGGAGAACTGGAGAGGAGGGGGCGTGATCGAGGCGTGGACCCGGTCGGACATGGTCTGTCATAACCACGTGCTCCTTGGCGCTTGACGCTGCCCGCGGGCGGAGGATGGGGCCGGAACGCCCCCGGAGCGTCTGGACTTCCCGCCCCCTCACGATGTGTTTGGCTCTGCGCTGAGCCTGTGTTTCGAGGTGGGCTCAGCGCGCGCGTGGTCGCGCCGTCGCGACGGAAGGATTCCTGCTCCGCTCTCCCTCGCCTCGGGCATTCCGCTTGCGTGCGGCGGTCGGCCGGCCAGACTACGCCGCCGTGCTCGCCATCGAAGCGTCCTCCGTGAGGAAGGTCTACCGCGGCTTCTTCCGCCGGAGCGGCGGGCAGACGGCGCTCGCAGGCCTCGACCTTGCCATCCAGCGCGGCGCCGCGTTCGGGCTCATCGGCCTCAACGGCGCGGGCAAGACGACGTTCATCAAGACGCTGCTCGGCGTGGTGCGCCCGACGAGCGGCGCCGTGCGCGTGCTCGGCGGCGAGCCGGAGGACCCGGGCGTGCGCGCCAGGATCGGGTACCTGCCGGAGCGGCTCTTCTTGCCCAGCGCGTTCACGCCGCGGCAGTTCCTCGCGAGCGTGGCCCGCATGAAGGGCCTCTCGCCGGGCGAGGGCGCGCTGCGCGCGCTGGCCGAGAGGGTCGGGCTCGGGGTCGACTCGGACCGCAAGATCGGCGGGTTCTCGAAGGGGATGCGGCAGCGCCTCGGGCTCGCCGCGGCCTTGCTCGGGCAGCCGGAGCTCCTCGTGCTCGACGAGCCCACCGACGGCGTCGACCCGCTCGGCCGCGCCGAGATCCGCAGGATCCTGGGCGAAGAGCGCGCGCGGGGGGCGACCTTGTTCCTGAACTCGCACCTCCTGTCGGAGACCGAGCGCATCTGCGATCGCATCGGCATCCTGGCGGGCGGGCGGCTCGTGCGCGAGGGCGCGCTCGTCGAGCTGTGCGGCAGCGAGACGGCCTACCGCGTGCGGTTCGCGGATGGCGTCGACGCGGCGAGGATCGCCGCGCTCGGGTTCCGTCAGGTCGACGGGGAGGGCGGGTGGCGCCTGGAGGCCGAGAGCCCCGCGGCGCTCAACGAGGCGCTCGATCAGGCGCGGCGCGCCGGCGCCCTGCTCGTCGAGCTGTCGCGGGACCTGCGCGACCTGGAGGACGTGCTGACCGAGGCGCTGGGCGCGGGCGGCGCTCGCGGAGGTGCGGCGTGAGGGCGGCGCTGAGCGTCGCCGGCGACCTCCTGCGCGAGGCCTCGTCGCGGAGGTGGTTCCTCGCCCTCGGGATCGGCGTCACGATCGCGCTCGTGGTGATCGGGAGCGCGCTGCAGCTCGAGGTGGTGGACGGCGCGCTCGCGGCGACGCGGCTCTTCGGCAAGGAGGTCGGCCGCGGCGAGATCCGCTCGGTCGACGTCGCGCTCCGCTACGTGGGCCGCGCGCTGGCGTATGTGCTGTTTTACGGGGGGCTCGCGTTCGGGATCGTCTCCTGCGCCGATTTCGGCCCGAGCCTGCTGGCGCCGGGGCGCATCGAGCACCTGCTCTCGCTGCCCGTGCGGCGGTTCGAGCTCCTGCTCGGGACGTTCCTCGGCGTGCTCGCGCTCTCGCTCGTCAGCACGCTGTACGGCGCCGTCGGCATCACGGTCATCTTCGGGCTGAGGGCGGGCGTGTGGATGGCGAGCCCGATCGTGGCCGCGTTCCTCGCGAGCGCGACGTTCGCCGGCATCTACGGGGCGATGCTCACGACCGCGGTGATGGTGCGGAGCGCCGCGCTGTCCGCGGCGGTGGGGATCGCGCTGTTCTTCCTCGGCATCATCGCGGGGTACCGCGAGCAGCTCGACTCGTTCTTCGAGCCCGGCCTGGCCCGCTGGGCCTTCCGCGCGGCGACGCTCGCGCTGCCGCGGGTGTCGGCGCTCGCCGACGCGTCGGCGGAGTTCGCGGTGGCGACGGCGATCAAGGGGGATGTGCTCGCCAGCCAGGTGGCAGGGCTGCTCATCTTCGGCCTGGCCGCGCTCGCGGTGGGCATCCACGTGTTCGAAGAGAAGGATTTCTAGGGTGGAGCGGCGATGCTCGACGAGGCGGTGAGCGATCGAAATCGGCGGCTCCGCGGCGCCTGGGCGGGGGTGACGACCCGATGAGACCGATGAAGAAGCGGGGCGTGTGGCTCGCGGCGGCGATGGTCCTGCTCGCGCTCGCCGCGTGGCTGATGTCGCGCGGGGACAAGGAGAAGCCCACGGTCCGGCCCCGGAAGATCGAGTTTCCGCGCTACCCGAAGCCGGCAGAGGTGGAGCGCGCCAGCCGTCGCCGCACGCTGCCGCCGCTGTCTGCCCCGCCGCCCGGCGTCGAAGCGCCGCAATGGAAGCGCGACCCGGTGCTCGCCGCCCTGCCCGCCGATCCGAAGCGCTCGGCCATGGTGTTCGAGATCGAGGCGCTCAAAGAGTCGCCGATCATGCAGATCTGGCTCGATTGCATGCTGGCGCGCGGCGACGAGCGCGCCGGCGTCGCGCGCTTGAAGGACCGATACGGGATCGACGTGCTGGAAGACGTGGAGCGCGTCGCCACGTCGAGCACGGGGCTCATGGTGCTCCAGGGATCGTTCGAGGGCGCAAAGTTCGAGCGCGAGCGATGGACCACGAGGACGTACGGGGAGAAAGGCATCCTCTACGAGGAGAAGGATACGGGCAGGGTCGTCGCGACGTGGGGGCCTGACGTCCTGCTGTTGAACCCGCGTGCCGAGCCCGATCTCGTCGAGGATGCGATCGATCGACTCGAATCGACCGACCCTGCGCAGGGCTCCATCCTCCAGGAACACCAGGCCTACAGCGACGTCTATGGAGTGCTCTCGCCCGATGATCTCTCGAGGATGCTGCCGTCGGACCAGGACCAGCTCGCCGCGCGGATCCGAGAGACCGTAGAGCGGGTGGAGATCCACGTCGACGCTTCGGAGGATGTCGCCGTCGTCGCCGAGGTCGCCGGCCCCGCTGGCCAGGAGATGGAGGACCTGTCGAAGCTGTTTGGCGCCGCGCTCTCCATGGGGCGGCTCAACGCGAAGCGCGAAGACAACGACGAGCTCGCCGAGCTGCTCGACCACGCGAAGGTGGAGACGCAGACGCGGCGCCCTCCCTGGGCGAGCAAGCCGGAGGAGCAGCGCTTCTCGGTCGACGTGGCGCTTCCCGTCGAGCTGCTGAAGAACCTCGGCCCGTGTCGTCGAGACCGGCGCGATCCGGACGGCGACATCGAGGCCGAGCCCCAGCCAGCGCCGCCGCGGTGACGCGGGCCGCGCAATGCCTCGCGAGCCGCACATCCCTGGGCGACACCCTATCAGGGCCAGGATGGCCCTGGCGATGCGGTATCAGAGCGGCTGATACAGCTGGATCAGGTTCCCGCAGGTGTCCGAGAACACCGCGATCATGACCGGGCCCATCGGCGTGGGCTCCTGGGTGAACGCGACCTGGTGCTCCTTGAGGCGAGCGAACTCGGCCTTGAGGTCCGACACCTCGAACGCGGTGAGCGGGATGTTCTGCGCGAACATCGCTTGTTGAAATGTCTTCGCCGCCGGGTTGGCGTTCGGCTCCAGGACGAGCTCCAGGTCGTCGGGACCCTCCGGCGAGACCACGGTGATCCACCGGTACTCCCCGACCGGGAAATCGCTCTTCTTCTTGAAGCCGAGCACCTCCGTGTAGAACTTGAGCGCGCGTGTCTGGTCCTCGACCATGATGCTGTTGAGCTTGATCCTCATCGATCGCCTCGCTGAGCTGATGGTTCGGGCCGACTCTGCCAGGGCCGCCCGGCTCACGCTTCTCGAAAACTGCGAAACGCGCCCAGCGGCAGCTGGCCCATCAGGGTGAGACAGCCGGGGACGAGCTCCCACGGGAGCCTCCCCGGCACCTGGACCATCGCGCGCACGCGGCGCCGGTACGCCGACGGCGGCACGCCGATCCGCTGCGCGAACAGCGCGCTGAAGCTGCCGAGGCTGGAGAACCCGACCTCCATGCACACGTCGGTCACCGAGTGATGTCCAGCCGCCAGGAGCTGCTTGGCCAGATCAAGGCGCCACCGGATGCGGTACTGGTGCGGGGTCACGCCGAACACCGCCTCGAACTGCCGGATGAAGTGGTAGGGTGAGATCGCCACCTCCCGCGCCACGTCCTCGATCGAGAGCCTCGACTCGCGCACCTCGGAGAGCAGGTCCCGCGCCCGACAGAGGTTCCTCAGCGCGTCGTGTCCGAGCAGCATCGCCGGCGACCAGGATAGAGCGTGGCGGCGGCGGGCTCAAGCGACCCCGCCGGAGGGGCGCGCGAGGCGGGGCCGGGGAAGACGAGGAACCAGGCCGACCGGGCCGCGCGCGCCACAGAGCGAGTGTCGGCCTTGGCCGAAATTGCAGCTTCATTGTCTTTTGGGACAGACGCGCCGTCTGGTACCCACTGGCGACGCGGCCGCGGGCCGTCTGCGGGCTCGGGCGCTGCGCCGCCGTGACGGCGCTTCGTGACGTCCCGAGCCAGGCCCAAGCAAACCCGGGAGGAGCCAATGAATGCGATCGAGCTACCCGAGATTCCGGACAGCAACCTTTGCGCCGAGGCGACCGAGCACGCCAGGGCCGTCAGCGCCCCGTTCCTCTTCAACCATGTGGCGCGCACGTACGTCTTCGGCGACGCGCTGGGGCAGCTCCGGGGGCTGTCGTACGACCGTGAGCTGCTCTATCTGGCGTGTGTGTTCCACGACCTGGGCCTCACCGACTCGGCCCCCGTCGAGACGCGCTTCGAGGTCGAGGGGGCCGACGCGGCGAGGGCTTTCCTGGCCGCGCGCGGGGTCGGCGCGCGCGAGCAGGAGATCGTCTGGGATGCGATCGCCCTGCACACCACCGTCGTGATACCCCAGCGAAAGCGCCCCGAGATCGCCCTCTGCCAGATGGGCGCGGCCATCGACGTCGGTTACGCGCCCCGGACGCTCCTGCCCGATGGGCTCGTCGAGGAGGCGCTCGGGCGCTATCCGCGGCTCGGCTTCAAGGAGGCGATGACCTCCGCGCTCTGCGGGCTGCTCCGCCGAAACGAGGCGGCGGCCACCTCGTCGGTCGTGGCCGACGTCGGCGAGCGCAGGCTCGACGGGTTTCGACCCATCCACTTCTGCGACGTCATCGCGGGCGCGGCGTTCGACGAGTAGCGCTCGGAGGAGCCCAGAGAGCTTCAGAGAGCGAACAGAAAATCGACGAACGAGCGGGTCGCGCCGTCGAGGCCGAGGTACTTCTTGCCGGCGGCGGGCTCGATGACGAAGTATTCGTCCTTGGCGTGGGCGCCAGAGCCGTGCCCGAGGCCGACGTGGCCGGCGGGGAGCTCGAGCGGCTTTCCAGTGAAAAGGTAGCCGGGCCAGGAGCCGCCGAGGCGCGGCCAGATCACCGGGTCGAGGCCCGCGGCCTTGTAGACGGCGAGCTCGGTCTGGATGGGCCGCGCCTCGAGCGCGGTGTCCGTCGGGTCGTAGCTTCCGATGTTCTTGATAACGATGTCCTTGTAGCCGCGCCTGTCGAGGTGCTTGCGCAGCTTGGCGAGCACGTCCTTGGCGGTCATGTCCGGCACCAGCCGGATATCCATCTTGGCGAAGGCGCGGTGCGGCAGGATGGTCTTCGAGCCCTCGCCGATGTAGCCGGCATAGAGGCCGTCGATGTTCACCGACGGGCGCGAGACGTACCGCTCGAGCATGGCGCGCTCGTCGAGGTCGTTCACCCACCTGTCGACCCCGAAGACCCTCTTCCAGTCGGCCTCGTCCCAGCGCGCCGCCAGGTCGTCGAGCAGCTTCTTTTGCTGGCTGGAGACCGGGCGAACGGCGTCGGTGAGCCCGTCGATCATCGGCTCGTTGCCGTCCGCCGAGACAAGCGTGCCGAGCGCCTGCACCAGCCGCCAGGCCGGGCTGTCGACGACCGCCTTCATGCTGGAGTGGATCTCCCCGTCGCGCGGGCCGCGCCCCCACGCCTTGCCGCTCGCCTCCAGCTCGACGTAGACGATGCCCTTCGCGCCCAGGACGACGTTGACCGTGCCCGACAGCGATTGGTCCGCCGCCGGCATCATCACGCCCTGACATTTCTCGAGCGCCTTCATCACCTCATCGTTCCACACCACCTGCGAGAAATGCGGCGAGCCGAGCTCCTCTTCCCCCTCGGCGACCACCACCAGGTTGACCGGCAGCTTCAGGCCGGCGGCGCGCACCGCGTGCAGCGCGGCCAGGAACGCCCCCTGCGGTCCCTTCTGGTTGACCGCGCCGCGCCCCACGATGACCTTGCCGACGCCGGCCTTGTCGACCAGCCTGGCGGCGAAGGGCGGCGAGGACCACTCCTTCTCTTCCACCGGCTGTACGTCGTACATGAAGTAGAAGCCCATGGTCTGCTTCGCGCCGGCGTCGAGCGTCGCGAAGATGCCCGGGTGTCCGTCGGTCTTCATCTTCTTGACCGCTCCGAAGCCGGCTTCGCGCAGGAGATCCATCGTCAGGTCGCAGCACTCGGCGATGCCGACGTTCTGCGCCGAGATCGACGGCTGCTGGATCCAGCGCTGGATGCGCTCGATCGACTGCCTCCGCTGCTCGGTGATCTTGTCGTATACCGGGGAAAGGTCGACGGCCTTGCCACTCGCGCCCCTGGCGAGGCGGGGAAACGAGGCGAGCAGTCCGGAGGCCGCGGCGCCGGCGATGAAGGTGCGGCGATCGATGTCCAGCATGGCGCGCAGCTTAAAGCGCGTCGGCCGGGAACGGTCCTCCCCCCGCTTTCATGGACACCCTCGTTGCGCGGCGGGGATCAGCGTCTGATCTCTTCGTCCCCGTCTTCTGGAGGCGGAGAGCGCTCGCCCGCGGCGACCTGGAGCTCGCGGACGATCGAGAGGAGCGCTGGACAGCAGAAGCGCTCGACCACGGAGCCGTCGGGCGCGAGCTCGAAGCTCGGCGGGTCGCCGTGCACCGGGCAAGCCACGTCGGCGTACCTCGACTCGAGATCTTTCAGGACGCTCTCGTCGACCTCGCGGACCTCGCCGCTCGCAGCCGCCCCCTCGTTCCCGTAAGTTGACATGCGGCGCACGGTAGCAGGAACGGCGCCGCGCCTCTCACGGTGCACGGGACCCAGGCGACCTCTGCCATCGATGCAGGGACGCCAGCGCCCACCGGCCTCGACCATCGAGGCGCCGCGACCAGAGCGGCTGCCCGAAATCAAGAGGACAAAATAGCAGCGCCGCCGGGCGCCTCGGGGGATTAGGCGGAGGCCGCCGGCGGAGCTGGTCCCCGATTAAGCATCCTCCGTACCAAGTACACCCTTCGGAAAATCCCCTACTTATGTCTCGGGCGCCGATCGGGCGGGTTTCGATTCTGCGAGGAGCCGGCTTGCACGGTTGCAGGATCGCGACGTCGCTCGCCCTCTTCCGTGACCGCCCCGTCGCCGGCTAGCGTCGGCGACATGAACCGCCTGCGCACCACCTCCGCCGTCACCCTGGCGCTGCCGCTGCTCGCAGCGTGCAGCGCCCCCGCGTCGAGGCCGCTGGACAAGCCGGCCGCGTCCCCGGCCGCTGCGACCTCGCCCCACGCCGCGCCGGAGGCGCCCCCCGGGCCGGGGCGGCTTCGTTATCCGGCGACCGCGAAGCGGCCCGTGGCGAGCGAGTACCATGGCACCCGGGTCGTCGACGACTACCAGTGGCTGGAGGACGCGAGCTCCCCCGAGGTGGAGCGCTGGGTCGCCGAGCAGAACCAGCTCTCGCGCTCCTACCTCGACGCCATGCCGGCGCGCGGCGCCATCCGGGCGCGCGTGCAGGAGATCCTGTCGGCGACCTCCGCGAACCACTACGCGCTCGACGAGGCCGGCGGGCAGATCTTCGCGCTCAAGAACCAGCCGCCGAAGCAGCAGCCTTTCCTCGTCGTCCTGAGCTCCGTGAACGACCCCGCCTCCGCGCGGACCCTCGTCGATCCAGAGGTCATCGACCCGAAAGGGCACACGACCATCGACTGGTTCGTCCCTTCGCGCGACGGCAAGAAGGTGGCTGTCTCCCTGTCCGAAGGCGGCACCGAGAGCGGCACCGTGCGCGTCTACGACGTGGCGACAGGCAAGGAGACGGGCGACACCGTCCCTTACGCGAACAGCGGCACCGCGGGCGGCAGCCTGGCGTGGACAGGCGACGGCAAGGGGTTTTACTACACCAGGCACCCTCGGCCCGGGGAGCGCCCGCCAGAGGACATGGGCTTCTTTCAGCAGATCTATTTCCACAAGCTCGGTACGCCGGACAAGGACGACAAGTACGCGCTCGGCAAGGAATTCCCCCGCATCGCCGAGGTGGAGCTCACGACGAGCGAGAGCGGCAAGCTCGTGCTCGCCAGCGTGCAGAACGGGGATGGAGGCGAGTACTGGCACTATCTCCTCGACGCTTCGGGCAAGTGGACGCGCTTCGCCGACCTGCCCGACAAGGTCATCCGGGTCGTGTTCGGCGCCGACGACCGGCTCTACCTCCTGTCGCGCAAGGACGCGCCGCGCGGCAAGGTGCTGCGCCTCTCGCCGGGCAAGCTGGACCTCGCCAGGGCGGAGCTCGTCGTGCCCGAGAGCGAGGCGGTGATCCAGGACTTCTTGCCCACGACAGGGCGGCTCTACGTCCGCGATCTGCTCGGCGGCCCGTCGCAGGTCCGCGTCTTCGATCTGAAGGGCAAGGCGCTCGGGACGGTGCCGATCCCGCAGGTCTCCTCGGTGCGGCAGCTCGTGCGTACGCAAGGCGACGACATGCTCTTTCGCGGCGTGAGCTACACCGAGCCGGCGGCCTGGTTCGCGTACTCGGCCAGGGACGGCAAGGTGGCGAAGACGCCGCTCGCGATGACGGCCCCTGTCTCCTATGCCGACGTCGACGTCGCCCGGGAGGCGTGCACATCGAAGGATGGGACCAAGGTTCCCATGAGCATCCTGCGCCGGAAGGGCACACCCCTCGACGGGACCGCGCCGGCGCTCCTCACGGGATACGGCGGCTACGGGACGAGCATGGCTCCCGGGTTCAACCCGCTCTGGCGGTTGTGGTTTGACCAGGGAGGGGTGGTCGCGATCGCCAACCTGCGCGGCGGCGGCGAGTTCGGGGAGGCGTGGCACCGCGGCGGCAACCTCACGAGGAAGCAGAACGTCTTCGACGACTTCGCGGCGTGCGCGCAGCACCTCGTCGACGAGCGGATCACGAGCCCACTGCGCCTCGCCATCCTCGGCGGCTCGAACGGCGGTCTGCTGATGGGAGCGCAGCTCACGCAGCACCCGGAGATGGTCAAGGCGGTGGTGTCGCACGTCGGCATCTACGACATGCTCCGGGTGGAGCTCACGCCGAACGGGGCGTTCAACGTGACGGAGTTCGGCACGGTGAAGGATCCCGAGCAGTTCAAGGCGCTCCATGCCTACTCGCCGTATCACCACGTCGAGGCGGGCACCGCGTATCCGGCGATCCTGTTCCTGACCGGCGCGAACGACCCGCGGGTGGATCCATGGCACTCGCGGAAGATGGCGGCGCGGCTGCAGGCGGCCTCGTCGGGCTCGGCGCCCATCCTGCTCCGGGCGAGCGGCTCGACGGGCCACGGGGCCGGGACGCCGCTCTCGGAGGAGATCGAGCAGCAAGCCGACGTGTTCGCGTTCCTCTTCAAGGAGCTCGGCCTCGACGCCCCGCCGGCCAAGGGGGACGCGGCGCCCCGGTGATGAAAGGTGATGGAACGGCCGCGGCCGCCCCCGCCCGGGGCGCGGCCGCGGTTCGCTCGCTGCGCGTCTCCCTCTACCAGCTGGTGAAGTAGGCCCACGCCTCGTTTCCGGCGGAGGCCTGGAAGCAGTATCCGCCGTTCCGCTTCGCGGGCAGGGTGATGTTGCCGCCGTTGCACGTCACGCTCGTGCCGTTGACCGCGAACGTGCGGCCGCCCGCGAAGTTGCCGCAGTTGGCGCCGCTCAGGCTCGCCGTGGTCTCGAAGCAGCGCGCGCCGGTGCCGAGGTTGCCCGAGCTGTAGCTCGCGCTCGAGTACACGGTGGGGCCCGTGCACAGGCTGCTGCACGGCGCCGTCCCGGTGCTGGGCTGGCAGACGCCGGCCACGCAGCTCAGGCTCGTGCAGTCCGCGCCGGTGACGCACGCCTTGCCGTTCGCGCAGTCGGCCGTGCACGTGCCGCCGCAGTCGACGTCCGTCTCGGTGCCGTTCTTGACGCCGTCGGTGCAGGTCGGCGCGGTGCCGCCGTTGATCACGCTCACGCCGAGGCCCTGGAGCCACGTCGTCACCGGGTAGCGCGCCGCGGTGTCGAGCCGCGTGTGCCAGTTGGTCTGCGAGGGAGCCGGGCCGCTCCAGCCGGACGGGAACGTGTAATAGGCGTTGACGCCCACGACCACGAGGTCGGTCGCGCTCTGGCGATAGAGCGGGCCGCCCGAGTCGCCGGGGCACAGGCTGGCATAGCTGGTGCTGCTGGCATAACCCGGCGTGAGCACGTACGCCGCCGCGACGTCGTTGATCGTGGGGCCGGAGACGTACGAGCCAGGGTGATCCAGGATCGAGGCAGGCGCCGCGTTGAGGTTCTGGAGCTTGAACAGGCCGCCGCCCCCGCCGCTGGGGTCCTCGCAGCCATAGCCGGTCGCCACGACGGGATCGCCCACCGCGACCGGCGCCCCGTCCACCACGGCCGCCGGGATCGTCGGCGAGAGCTCGTTGACGACGACCACCGCGAGGTCGGGCGCGTTCCCCGGGTTGAGGACGTTGACCCCGCAATCGTTCGCTCCCCCCGCCAGCGCGGCGGCGCAGACCTCGAGCCACTTCGGGTGGATGTATGTCTGCTGGATCGTCAGGTTGACGTACGGCGAGATCGGGGGCGTGTTGTCGGCGCTGACCGAGTAGGAGCCGCCCGGCCCGTAGCCCGCAGCCACGGTGGCGGCGTATTCGTCGTCCACGCAGTGAGCCGCGGTGAGGAAGTGACGCGGTCCGACCTTCGCCGCGGTGCAGCCCGGGCCGAGGACCGTCGATGGATACTGCGATTCGAGCGCCGGCTGCCCGCCGATCAGCGCGTCGTCCGCCGCGCCAATCTGCTCGGAGGTCTCGTCGTAGCCCTCCACGCTGCAGGCGACCAAGCACAATGAGAGCAAAGCATATACAGGTGCGCGCACTGGTTGCTTCTCCTGTCGCCCCGAGTGTCTCGACGCCCCGCGCCCCCGCGTCATATCGGTGCGACGGGCAGTGTTTATGGCGACGGTTGGCGCCCTTCCAACTCGAATGCATCATGGACCTCATGCAAGGCGTGCATGCCGTCGCCAGATCGCCACGACCGCGTCGCAGGAGCCAGGGGCCGGAGGCCAGCCGAAGGAGCGCCGCCCGCGCCCCCGCGGTTCGCCGCGCCGGCCATGGCGCCCCGGCGCCTCCACGGCCGCGATCCCGGGTCGGGCGGGGCGCGCCGCCCGCTCACAGCGGTGAATTCTGAACCGATTAAGTCTTCTGCTCGCGCGCCGGCCTTGCGCTGCACGGGACGCGGCGCGGCCTGAACCTCACCGACCCGCCGTTCTCCATCTGGTTGACGGCGCCGTAGCCGGACGAGCGCTCACCGCCTGCGGGAGGGAGCCTCTCCAGGGGGCAGCGCCGCCGGCCGATGCGCCGCTCCCCGTTCGCCTCGCTCGGGCGCGCGCGCCGCGACCGCCGCGCTCCGCTGCGCCGCCCCGCGGCGCGCGGCGAGGGCCCGGGTCAGCCCCTCGGCCAGCGTCGCCGCGGTGTCGAGGCCGCCGAGGTCGACGCCGAGCTCGACGAGCGTCTGCGCCAGCGCGGGCGAGACGCCCACCAGGGTGCAGGACGCGCCGAGGAGCCGCGCTGCGGACGCCGCCCCGACGAGCTGCGCGGCGGCCCGGGCGTCGAGCGCCGGCACGCCGGTGATGTCGAGCAGCACCTGCGCCGCCTGCTGCGCGGCGATCGCCTCGAGCAGGCGCTCGAGGAGCGCGCTGGCCCGCGCGTCGTCGATCATGCCCACGATGGGGAGGCAGAGCACGCCGTCCGCGACGCGGATCACCGGGACGCTCATCGCCTGGATCGCGTCCCGCTGCGCCGCGATCACCCGCACCGTCTCTTCGAGCTCCCGGTTCCGCGCCTCCAGCGACGCCTGGAGCGCCCGCTGCTCCTCGATCAGGGCCTCGTATTTGTGCTGGATATCGGCCGCCTCCGGGACGGCGAACTGAAACAGCACGCCCTCGAAGCCGTCCCGTGCGTCGGGCACCGGCACGCCGAAGGAGCAGACCCACACCGCTCCGCCCGCCTTGCCCGTGAGGTCATCGACGAGATCGGTGTCGTAGCTGATCGGCGGGATCGCGACCTCCTCGCCGCGAAAGAACCGCTCGACGTGCGGCATGATGCCGTTCTCGACGAGCTGCCGGTCCTCCAGCATGTTGTAGTTCATTTGCAAGAAAACCTCGGCTGGGGCCCGCCAGAGCGCTTCCCAGCCGGGATTGACGGCGTGGGTCCTGCCGACGGGGTGGTGGATCGACACGCTGAAGCAGCGCGCCGCCATCAGCGCGCGCCATCTGCGTGCGTCCGCCCGCAGCGATTCCATTTCCTGCTCCATCGCCTCCAGGCGGCGAGCCAGCTGAGCGCTACCGTCGTCCCCCTCGTATCCCATATGCCCGAGTGTTCCCCGAGCGGCGCCGCGCTGTCCAGCGCCGCATCGGGCGAACGGGCGAACGCTGCGCGGCCGGCGGCAGCGAGGGCGGGTTCCTGTTGCGCGATCGCCGCCTCGTCCAGGGGCTCACCGCGAGCGGTGAACATCGGACCGGTCGCGGCGGAACCGTGCTGTCGTCGGAAGATGAAGGAGGACCGACAGGTACGTGAGCGTGCGCCCCGCGGCGCCTCACCTGCTGATCAGCCCTTCTCCGGCGAGGGGACGGCTGGCGAGGGCGCCATCGGTCTTTGCCAGCTTCGAGGAGGCACATGAAGGCGAGCGTGTACACGGAATACGGCCCACCGGACGTTCTTCAGCTCGAAGAGGTCGATATTCCTCCCGCCTTCATCTAGAGATCTCCGGGCAGACGACACCGTCTCCCCGGACGGTTCACCTCGTGGAGAACGAACGATGACGACCCCCCGAGAGATCCTCGACTTCTACACGCGCCCTGCGGCGATGACGTCCGGCGGCGCGCACGCGCCCAGGTTCGACGAGCTGCCGGGCGACGTGGCCTCGCTCGTGCGCGTCGTACAGGGCCTCTTGCTGCACCTGCACTGGGCGCAGGCCTATGGCGTGGAGCTCTCGGACGAGCGCCGCGGCGAGTCCCACCTCCGCCCGACGGACAGGATGCTGGATCGCCTCCTCGCGCACGACGATCGGCCGCTCTCCGCTGCCCGGCCGCTCGACACGCGCCTCGTCGGCACCTGCCGTGATTTCACGGTGCTCCTGGTCGCCCTGCTGCGCGCGAAGGGGATCCCTGCCCGCGCCCGCTGCGGCTTCGGCGGCTATTTCCACGCCGTCGACCTCGTGGACCACTGGGTCTGCGAGTACTGGAACGCCGCCGAGGCGCGCTGGGTCCTCGTCGACGCGCAGATCGACGACGTTCAGCGTGCGGCGCTGAAGCCCGACTTCGACGTGCTCGACGTGCCGCGCCACCGCTTCGTGATCGCGGGCGACGCCTGGGCGCAGTGCCGCGCCGGGGAGGCCGATCCGTCGAAGTTCGGGATGTTCGACATGCGCGGCCTCTGGTTCATCAGCGGCAACGTCCTGCGCGATCTCGCCGCGCTCAACAACATGGAGATGCTGCCGTGGGACGACTGGGGTGCGATGATCGGATCCGACGAGCCGCTGCGGGACGACCAGCTCGCGCTGTTCGACCGGCTCGCGGCGATCACCCGCTCGCCCGACGCGCGCTTCGCCGAGCTGCGCCAGCTCTACGAGGGCGACGAGCGCCTGCGGGTGCCGGCGGTCGTCTTCAACGCCGTCCTCAACCGTCAGGATTCGCTCTAGAGCGGCGGTCACCCGCTTCGGATACGGGCCCACCTCGACGTTTTCGGTGCTCAGCGCACCGGAGTGCGCTTGCGCGCCGAAAACGCCGATCTGGGCCCGTCTCCTGTGCGGGAGACCGCCGCTCTGCTCGGCATGGGGCTGAGGTGGGCGGAAACCGGTACGGGCGCGCCGCGCTCGGGCTACCCGTGGCGGCTCGGAAAATCTCCCACGGCGGCCTCGCGCGCCCTGACCGCGCTGCGGAAGGCGGCGTAGCTCCAGCTCAGATCGCTCACGCTGCACTCATACCCGTTGTCGCGATCGAACTGCTCGCTCAGCTGGAGGCGATCGGAGTGGTAGATCACCGCCTCGAGCATCCTGTCGCCCGCGTCGATCAGCTTCGCCGCGATGTCCGGATCGGCGGGATCACTCACGCCCACCTGCGCGAAGAACTTCTGCGTCGTGGCGTTCACGACCACGGCGCCCGGGGAGCTCTTGATCTTCGCCGCGAGCATGAAGTAGAGCTCCGCGAAGTTGCACGTCGTGAGCGCCCACGGGTGACCGGCGTCCGGACCAGCATCCGACTGGTTGCCGTCGTACGTATCCTCCGGGTACCGCCCGATCATCGGCCCCCTGCTCCGAGGCAGCGCCCGATCGGCGTCGTTGATGCGGTACCGCAGGTCGCCCTGGACGAACGCCTCGCGCACCAGCGCAGCCGTCGAGAGCAGCACCGGGTCCGCGCAGCTCGTGGATCCGTAGACGACCGACATGACGACATCCACGTTGAGCGTCGCTCCCCTGCCATCGCTGGGTTTGCCGTTCGGTCCGGTGATGGACGCGTAGTACGGCTGCCCGTCGTAGGTGCCCTGGTGCGTCGCCATCTGGCTGCCCAGCCACTCTGCCGCCGCCCACATGTCGTTGGTGTACGGAGAGAGCCCGAGCTCGTCGGCGCGGCCGATCAGCGAGAGGAACGCCTTCCGCTGCACGGAGCGGGCATAGAAGCTGAATCCGGCCGTCTCCTCCCAGAGGTTGTGCGTCTGTTCCTTGTACGCCGAGAGGAGGTACCGGGTGTCCTTCTCGATGATGGACCTGGCCGTGGCGAGCGCCTGCAGCGACAGCCGATCCTCGATGGCGAGGAGCGACAGGATGCGGTGCGCCGGGCCATCCGTCTGCGAGGTCCAGTTGTCGCGCACGGTGCCGTCGATGTGGAAGCACGCCAGCGCGAACCTGCTCGCGCGCTCGGCGTTCTCCTGGCACAGCGCCGAGAACATCGTGTAATCCTCGCAGATGTTCCGCGCCATGAAGACCGGGTTGTCGAGCGCCTCCGGAATGCAGATGGCCGCGTCCCGGATCCAGTGGTGCACATAGTCCTGGTCGGTCTGACCCCTGTCGTCCGGCAGGGACGGGGACGCGAGCACGCACCCCTTGACGGACTGCATCGCGCCCTTGCTGAAGACCCAGGTCCCCGTCGCGAAGTTCCGCAGGAGGAGCACCTGCATGTACTTGCTGATCGCGTCGAACGATACGGACGAGACGTCGACGCTCGTGCTCAGGTAGTTGAATGAGCTGGCCATGAAACCCCCTCTCTCGTGGTTTGTTCGTTTATAGCGGGGTGCCGATCCGCGCGCTAGGCGTACGGCGGTCGCGCACCGCGTCACTCGGCCATGGGAGCGTCACGGCGTTGTCGTCTGGTCTCTGAGCATCGCGCTCCGCGAAGAGGCCCCGGCCGTCCGCCACACGGCGCCGCGTTCGCCGGGCGACCGCGGGCGACGCCGACCCCGGATGTTCGCCGTTGCGAACAATCCGCCCCGCCGTGCACAGTGGGCGCATGGTCGACCCGCTCTTCGACGATCTGCCCGCCCTGCTGTGCTTCGCGCGCGTCGTGGAGCGCCGCTCGTTCACCGCGGCCGCGGCGGAGCTCGGGGTGTCGAAGTCGATGGTGAGCACCCGGGTCGCGCGCCTGGAGGAGCGCCTCGGCGAGCGCCTGCTCGTGCGCACCACGCGCAAGCTCACCGTCACGGACGCCGGCATGAACCTCTATTCGCGCTGCGCGCGCGTGCTCGAGGAGGCCGCCGCCGCGGTGCGGGGCGCGTCCGACGCCGACCGGGGCCGCATCCGGCTCAACGCGCCGGTCAGCTTCGCGCAGATGTACCTGGCGGAGCCGCTCGCGCGGTTCCTCCGGGCGAGCCCGGGCGCGCACGTCGAGCTCATGCTGAACGACCGGCTCGTCGACCTGGTGGAGGAGCGCGTCGACCTGGCCATCCGGATCACGAAGCTCAAGGACTCGAGCCTCGTCGCGCGCCAGCTCGCCACGACGGCGCTGCACGTGGTCGGCGCGCCGGGCTACCTCGAGCGGCGGGGGCGGCCCGAGCAGCCGGGAGATCTCCTGCGCCACGACTGCCTGCGCTACCTCCACCTGCGCGTCGAGGACGAGTGGCGCTTCTACGGGGCCGGCGGGCGCATCTCCGTCCCCGTCTCCGGCCCGCTGACGGCGAGCAACGGGACGGCGCTCCGCGAGGCGGCCGTGTCCGGGATCGGCCTCGCGGTGCTGCCGCGCTTCATGGTCGACGAGGACCTCGCGGCCGGGCGCCTGGTCACGCTGCTCGACGCGTTCGCGCCCCGGCCCATGGGCATCTACGCGGTGCACGCGGCCGGCCGGCGCCCGCCCGCGCGGGTGCGGCGGCTCGTCGAGCACCTGGCGGCTGCGTTCCGCGGGATCTCATGGGCGTAACGGCAGATCGTTCTCCCCCGAGAACAATTCGTTCCCGGGCGCGCTCTACCGTGGCGCGGCGCCAGGGCTTACTCCTCGGGTCATGGAGGCATCACCCATGAACCGTGTCGACACGATCCTCTCCGTTCCCCGCTCGGCCGAGCTGGCCGCGCTGACGTTGCGCCTCGGGCTGGGCGCCGTGTTCCTGGCGCACGCGCTCGCCAAGCCGCTCGTGTACACGCTGCCGGGCACCGTCGCGTTCTTCGCGGCGAGCGGCTTTCCGGGCTGGACGGCGTATCCGGTGTTCCTCGCCGAGCTGCTCGGCGGCGCGGCGCTCCTCGCCGGGCTCAGGACGCGCCTGGTCTCGCTCTTGCTCCTGCCGGTGATGATCGGCGCGCTGCTCGTGCACCTGCCGAACGGCTGGATGTTCGCGGGCCAGGGGGGCGGCTGGGAGTACGTCGCCTTCCTGATGATCGCGCTCGGCGCGCAGGCCTTCCTCGGCGACGGCGCGTTCGCCGTGAGCCGGCTGCAGCGCAGCTAGCAGCTCGTCGCGCACGGTCGAGGAGGGCCGCGCGATCTGCGCGGCCGCTCGCGCCGCGTCACGGCAGGTTGGCATCCATCCAGGCGAGTCGGGCCCGCAGGAAGTCGCGCATGCCCTGCAGCTGCCCCTCCCACGTCGGCGCGGTGGGGCCGCCGAGGAAGCCCTCGCTCGACTCGATGACGTCCGACACAGGCCACTTGGCGAAGTCGCGGACGACGGCCTGCGAGAGCGGCGCGCTCAGCCTGTTCAT
This sequence comes from Sorangium aterium, assembly GCF_028368935.1. Lineage (NCBI taxonomy): Bacteria > Pseudomonadati > Myxococcota > Polyangiales > Polyangiaceae > Sorangium > Sorangium atrum. The sequence continues at coordinate 2,448,938 of NZ_JAQNDK010000002.1, forward strand.
GCGCTGCTCGATCGCGGCCTCGGACAGGTGCGTCTGGCGAAGCGCCGTGTAGCGCGCCTTCACCTGCGCCATGAAGCTCGGATCCGCGGTGAGCTTCTGATACCAGTTGTTGACGTTTCTCGTGCCGCTGAAGCGCCAGCCGGTGTCGTCGCCCGATTGCGGCGTCGCGCTCTGGGCGCCCACGCCGCCGAGCGCGAAGTTGTAATCCCACAGCGGGCCGGCCTTGAGCTTCTGATCGCGATCCTTGAAGTAATAGGCGCTCCGCACGTAAGCGTCCACATTGAGCGTCAGCTCGCTGATGATCAGGTAGTCGATGAACGACGGCACGTCGATGTACGACGAGTAATCACCGATCGGCGTCTGATGGACGCTGTCGTGGAACTCCTGGATGTACTGCGTCAGCCAGGTCTTCTGCTCGTCGTTCAGGGGATCGGGATCCACGACCTCGAGATCGATCCAGCACGTGCCGCCCTCGTCGGGGCGGGGGCCGCCGAACCCGCCGAACGACGGGAGCGGATCCGAGCCGGTGCAGGCGAGCTTCGGCTCCTCGGCGGCCGCCTGGTCGAACTTGAAGATGTAGCCGCCGCTGATGTCCGGCAGTCCCCGGTCCGTCTCCTTGAGCTCCTTGAGATCGGTGCGGACCTTGTTGTTCTTGATGGTCTCCGAGACCCAGTAGATGCCCTGGTAATCCGCCTCGCCGATGGCGCGCGCATCGTAGTTCAGATAGACCTCGGCGAACTCGACGCGCGGCGCCTGGAGGCCCATGTCGCGGCCCAGGGTGAACGTGAATGGATTCCGGATCAACGTGCGGTCGTAGTAGGGAGGGATCAGCGCCCAGTCCGAGTCGGCGGGCATGCCCAGCACCGGGTAGTCGAGGTCCTTGTCGTCGTTGTCCCACAGCTCGAGCTTGTACGGCGTTTGCGGGAAGCTCTGCGACGATTGACCGCGCACGTGATACCCGCCGCGCATCGCCATCGTGGGCAGCGAGGCGATCGACGCCACGCCGTCGACCGGCTCCCAGATCATCACCGCCGCGTCGAAGTAGACCTCCTTGTCGGTCGGCTTGCCCATGCCGTAACCGTCCACGATCACGATGGGAATATCGGACGTCGCGTCGATGGTGCGCGCGATGTAGAGGCCGGTGCTCACCGCGCCGGTCGCGGCGCCTCCCACGAACGCCTGAGCGCGGACCTGCGTCGTGGCGGTGAGGGGCACGGGCTCGCCCGTGTACAACGTGGAGGACGCTGTCGGCAGCAGCCCGTCCAGCGTGTAGCGGATCTCGGCCCCCTCGATCGCCGTGGACATGCCCACCTGGATCTGATCCCTGAACGTCTGGCTGGGCGTGGAGAACGACACATCCCCGATCAGGGACGGGGGCGGCGCCGCGTTGCCGTTGCCGTCGCCAGCCGGTGCCTGGCCGCAAGCGACGCTCAGAGAGATCAGGGCGAGCGAGATGGAACGGTGAAACCGGGCAAAGCGCCCTCGTTTGACCATGGTATGATTTTCCACTTCGACCTCATTCAGAGTTCAAGGATCCTCCATTCTACTGACACACAGGGCTGCCGCGCTATCCGTTTCGGGCGCGCGCACCGTTTGCACTCCTACGCCGTGATTGCGCGTCGGCCGGCGCGGGGCAGCGCCGGAGAGCCCGGCCTCGTCCCGTTCTGGCCTCTCCGGATCCGGTGCGAGCCGGCGGCACGAACGTTGATTGACCTCGTGGCCGCCGAGGACGCGCCCTGCGCGGCTGCGCTGCCGCCACGCGCGCTCACCGGCCGGCGCCTGCGCTGCGCGCGTGGGCCCACAACCCTCGAGGTCCATCATGACCATGTTCTGCAACCAGTGCGAGCAAGCATCCCACGGGACCGGGTGCACCACGGCGGGCGTCTGCGGCAAGGACGAGGACGTGCAGTCGCTCCAGGAGCTCTTGATCTACGGCGTGAAGGGCGTCGCTGCCTACGCGCACCACGCGCGAAAGCTCGGCATGCGCGACGAGCGGGTGAACGGCTTCCTCGAGGAGGCGCTCTTCTCCACGCTGACCAACGTGAGCTTCGACCCCGAGGCGCTCCTCGAGCTCTGCATGGAGTGCGGTCAGGTGAACCTCCTGGTGATGAGGCTGCTCGACGAGGGCCACCGCCTGCGCTTCGGCGAGCCGCAGCCGGCGATGGTCCGGGAAGGCACCGTGGCGGGCCCGGGGATCCTCGTCTCGGGGCACGATCTCTCGGACCTCGCCGAGCTGCTCCGGCAGTGCGAGGGGACGGGCGTGAGGGTGTACACCCACGGCGAGATGCTGCCGGCGCACGCGTATCCGGAGCTCGCGCGCCACCCGAACCTCGTCGGGCACTACGGCTCCGCGTGGCAGCACCAGAAGATCGAGTTCCAGGCGTTCTCGGGGCCGATCCTGATGACCTCGAACTGCGTGCTCGTCCCGAAGGAGGCTTACCGCGATCGCCTGTTCACCTCCGGCGTCACCGCGGTGCCCGGCGGCCGGCGCGTGCGCGGCGGCGACTTCTCCGAGGTCATCCGGGCGGCCCTCGCGAGCCCGCCGCTGCCCGACCACTTCGTCCGCGAGACCGAGGTAGGCTACCACCACGAGGCGATCCTCGCGCACGCGGGCGCCATCGTGGAGGCGGTGAAGGCCGGGAAGATCAGCCGGTTCTTCCTGATCGGCGGCTGCGACGGCCCCGAGGCGGCGCGCAGCTACTTCACGGACTACGCCGCGCAGACGCCTCGGGACTCGTTCATTCTGACGCTCGGTTGCGGCAAGTACCGTATTCGCAACCAGGACCACGGCACCCACCTCGGGCTGCCGCGGCTGCTCGACATGGGGCAGTGCAACGACGCCTACGGCGCCCTCCGCGTGGCCGGCGCGCTCGCCCAGGCGCTCGGCTGCGGGGTGAACGAGCTGCCCCTCACGCTGGTGATCTCGTGGCTCGAGCAGAAGGCGGTGGCGGTGCTCCTCACCCTGCTCAGCCTGGGCGTGAAGGGCATCGTGCTCGGGCCGCGCCTGCCGGCGTTCCTCTCGCCGAACGTGCTGCGGGTCCTGCAGCAGCGCTACGATCTCCGGCTGACCGGCAGGGCGCCGTCGAGGGACCTGCTGCAGCTCCACAGGGCGCCCGCGAGCGCCTGAGCGCGGGCGCGCCCGCGCCCGACGTCTGCTGGCTCAGTGCGATGTCGTGTACTTGAACTCGAGGATCGCCCCCGGGTTGTCCAGGACCGTCGTGACGCCGCCGGTCGGCCCGCTCGTGTTCCCCGTGGTGTCCGTGATGATGTAGAAGGTCTTGCGATCCGGGCTCATCGCGAGATCGCGGTACCGGTTCGTGGTCTGGAAGAGGACGACGGGCTCGCCCTCCACGGACTTCCCGTTCGGGCTCAGCTTCACCTGGTACACAGCGCCCTTCTTGAGGGAGGTCATCAGGAGAGAGTTCCCCCACCCGCGGATGCCGTGCCCGGCAGGGTAGTAGTGGAGCGAGGAGGGCGCGATCGTCGGCCAGCAGATGTACTGGCTGAACCCGCACGCCCAGTCGAAGAAGACGTAGTCGTTGGGGACGGTGTAGAAGGTGAGGAGCGGCTCCTTGAAGTCCGGATGGCTGAAGGCGCTCTCCAGCTGCCGCGGCACGGACGGGGGAGGAGCGAAGTCGCTCCAGGCGAGCTCGTTGCACGGCGTCGGGCTCGACGCCGACCAGTTGTCGTACGTGTACGCCTGGTCGTCCTTGTAGCCGGCGACGTACGGCCAGCCATAGTTCTTGCCGGCCTGGATGAGGTTCAGCTCGTCGTCGCTCTTCGGCCCGTGCTCGTTCGCGTAGAGCTTGTCGCCCCGGCCGAACGTGAGGCCCTGCGCGTTGCGATGGCCGTACGAGTAGATATGGCTGCGGACCCCGTCGATCTTCGGGTTGTCCTTCGGGATCGAGCCATCGACGTTCAAGCGCAGGATCTTGCCGACGTATTTCGACCAGTCGTGCGCCGCGACCTCGGCCGCCGTGGGCAGCTCCTGCGCGCGGTTCGGGTTGCACATCCTGGCGAACTGATTGTTCCCCTGATCCCCGATGGTGTAATAGAGCTTCCCATCGGGGCCGAACAGGAGCCGCGCGGAGTTGTGATCGTCGCTCCCCGGCAGGCCCGTGATGACGTCGACAGGGCTCCCGAGGGTCTCGGTCGCCCGGTTGTACGTGTAGCGGCGGATCTTCGTCCTGCGGTCCACCGCTGGATCTGCCGCGACGTTGTAGGTGAAGGACACGTACACATAGTCCTTCCCTTTGTGCTTGAGCAGATCCGGGTGCAGCGCCAGGGCCAGCAGCCCGTCCTGACCTCCCGACTGGAACGCCTCCGGGATGGTGATAGCGGTCTTCTGAAGGCCGTCCTCCGGCCTCACGCGCACGACCCGCTTCGCGGTGCGCTCGGTCAGCCACAGGTAGCCGTCCGGCCCCCAGACGATCCGCATCGGAAACGAGAGATCCCGTACGATCTCGCGCGAGGTGAACGCCGGCTCCTCGCCGGAGCACGCCTCGTCGCCATCGCCGAGATCCTCGGTATCACCGGCCTCGTCGGCCTCGTCGGCCTCGTCGGCCTCCTCGGTGACGATGGCCTGAGCATCGGATTCGAGCGGCTCGTCCACGTGACCCGCCTGATCACATCCGGTGAGGCTCCAAGAAGCCGTGGTAAGCAAACCAACTTGAGCCAGAACGACAGCCAGGTTGCGTGAGATAAAGGGCGACATAGGACCACCTCCCTGTCTTGTTCAAGTGATTTTCAAATGTCGGTGCTGGCCAGATCCCACCGCGCCACGGCGTGGCGGACGCGCTGGGCAAATTTCGGCACGCAACCGGGGATCGCATGACGTCCGGTAGTGCCCTCCCCGGTTAGAGTAAGGTCTTTACTATAGCAAATCTGGAGCTCGTCTGCACTGACATCGTTGATTTGCGATACTGGTGGACGATATTGTGCGCAGACGAGCCACTGTGTCGTTCCTGGCGCAGACATGGATGCTCCGGTCGGCTCGAAGTCCCAGGGCGAAGCGCGACCTGCGTTGCGGCGATCCTCCGCTGACAGCGCGTGGCGCTGCGGAGGTGCTCTTGCGAGACGAAGACGGGGACTGGTCAAATTGGGATAGGGAGGCGGGGGGGCAGGGAGAAAAACTTAGTAAATCTCCCGCCTCCCCGTCTCCCTGTGATCGTCCTCGGCAAGGGCGACCACCATCCGGAGATGAGCCTCCGGGGCGCCGAGGAGCGAGCCCTTCTCGCTCTCGTGGCATCGCCTGCGCCTCGGCGGCCTTCGTGTCTGGGTCGCTGCGGCAGGCGGCCGAACGTCGCAGCGCGGCCGCGCTCGCGATGCCGCGCGCCGTGCGACGCTCGAAGGAGCGCTGGATCTCGGTGGGGGTTACTTCGCCGGCGCCTGCTCTGCGGTCGCGCCGAGCTTCTCGATCGAGCGCGGGGTCCCGAAGCCGGGCCCGCCGAGCGCGGTCTCGATCTTCAGATACTCACCCTGATGCCCGGAGGAGCGCGCGGCGTCGAGGAGGACGTCATTGCGGTAGAGCGTCACGATCAGCCCCGCCACGACCGACAGCGCCAGCGTCAGGCGCTGCGCCCGGCCCGTCTCGCGCGCGCGAGGCGCCGCGTAGGACACCTCATTCAGCAAGACCTGCTCCCGAACCTCCGGCATCCACGGCGGCGAGGTGGGCCGAGACGCCGCGAGCATCGCCGCGGGCGGCGCCTGCACCTCGGTCCGTGTCACGAGGTTGGGCGAGCTGTCGTCCAGCGCTCCGAGCGGCATCGTGTCGCCCAGCGACATCGGGGCGCCGAGCGGCATCGTGGAGGACATGTTCGACGCCACCGGCGTCGGATGGTCGGAGTCCATGTTCCGCCGCGCAGGGGCGCGCGGGGGCGGCGGAGGCGGGCCCCGACGCGCCGTGCTCGGCGGAGGACCCTGGACCTGCGCCGGCTCGGGCGGCGTCGGCTCGATTCCCGCCACGACGCCGAGCGGCTGCCAGGCGGCCATCCCAGGGCGCCATATCTTCGTCGTCTCGTCGATCACGTCGAGACGGAACAGGTCGTCGAGCTTGTCCAACGTCAGCACCTTGATGTCGTCAGGCGCGATCGCGACATGCCAGAGACTCTCGCGATCATCGGTTGCCGGAACGGGCGGCGCCGGGCGCCTGGCCGGAAGGGGCGGCGGTTTCATACAAAGTCCTCCCTTGCGCCCGCGAGGATGCCACGGCGCGCGCGCACCGTACACACCGACATGAGCCTCCGCGTGCTTTCGAGACGGTGCGGATTTTTGCAATGAGTGAGGTGTGAGCTGTAACGCTGTGACCCGTGGCGCTGGCGGGATCCTCGCCATGCCGGTATTCTCGCCGGCGATGGCGGCGGAGCATGGAGGCAGTCATGAACATCGCGGATGAGGCGATCGGGGCCGGCAACAGCGCTGGATCGTCCAGCTTCCGACGCTGGATGCGCGTGATGCCGGCGCTCCTCCTCGTCGCGGCCGCGGCGTTCGTGGCGGCATATTACGTCCCGCTTCACCGCGCTCACGTGCTCTTGCTGGAGGAGCAGCGGAAGTCGAACCAGAGGGGCAAAGAGCTCGAACAGACGCTGAGCCAGGTGCGCGGGGAGCTCCAGGCGAAGACGGCGCAGATCGAGAAGAGCGAGGCGGAGCGGCAGCAGACCGAGGCCGCGAAGAAATCGGGCGTCGATCGGGTCGAGCAGATCAAGGCGGAGCTCGCGGGGAAGCTCGACAAGCACGTCAAGAAAGGGGTCGCGGCGGTCGCGGTCGCGGAGGGACAGGCGTTCGTCGCGCTCTCGGAGAGCGCGGTGTTCCTCCCCAACACGGTCGACGTGAGCCCGCAGGGGCAAGCCCTCCTCTGCCAGGTGTCGGGGGCGCTGTCCGCGAGCGGCGGCGGCCAGGCGCCGCTGCGCGTCGGCGCGGTCAGCGGTCCTCCGGCCTCGGTCCCTGCGCCCTTGCAGGCCGCCTATCCGACGCCGTGGGAGCTCTCGGCGGTCCGGGCGGCGACCGTCACGCAGACCCTCCAGGACAAGTGCTCGGTGGCAGGGGCCCGGCTGTCGGCGGTCGGGCACGCCGAGCACGACCCCGCGGCCGCCGCGCTCGGGGAGACGAAGCTGCCTCCGGGGCGCGTCGAGATCTCCGTCGCGCTGCCGGGGGCCTCCCCCGCGGCGAAGTGACGGCCGCGGGGGCGCTCGACCTGCGCGTCGTCAGGCGCCCCCCAGGCTGGCCGCGATGATCCGGCGCAGCTCCTCCTCGACGAACCGCTGCTTCGACAGCACCGCCCGCACGCCGAGCCCGCGCAGCGCGGCCTCGCTCTGCTCCTGCGCCGCCGTCGTCAGCACGACGACCGGCACGCGGGCGAGCCCGGGCGAGCGCCTGAGCTCCGCCACCAGCTCCAGGCCGCTCATGTAGGGCATCTCCAGGTCGGTCAGCACCACGTCGGGCGGCGCCGCCCGCGCCCGCGCGAGCCCCTCCCGCCCGTCGGTCGCCTCCTCGACGCGCAGCCCGAGCGACCGCAGGATGCCGCAGAGCAGCTCCCGCGCGACGGGCGCGTCCTCCACGACCAGCGCGAGTGGCTCCCGCTTCTGCTCGGCGGCGGCGAAGGGCGCCTCCCGCGGCGCCTGCCGGGCGTACGCGAACAGCCGCTCCACGTCGAGGAGCAGCATCGCCTCGCCGTCCGCGGTCGGCGCCACCGCGCGCACGAGCGGCGAGGTGACGGGCATCTCCTCGGAGCGCACGAGCGCGACCAGCCGGGGGTTCTCGTAGCCGCCCACGCTCACCGCGAAGAGGCCCGCGGCGTGGTGCAGCACGAGCGCCGCGTCCCCGGGCTCGGGCTGGCCTCCGTCGCCGAGCACCGCCCCGAGCGCGTACAGCGGCGCGAGCTCGGCGCCGGCGCCGCTGGTCAGGCGCACGCGCGGCCCGTCGGGGGTGTGCAGGAGCTCCTCGTCCTCCAGCAGCACGACCGAGTGCACGGCGTGGGTCGGCACCGCGCACCGGAAGCGCCCGCTGGAGATGGGGACCACCTCCTCGCCGTGCAGGTTCTTCGGCACCACGAGCAGGATGGTCGTGCCGAGGCCGGGCTTCGAGTCGACCCGTACCTGCCCGCCCAGCGCGCCGATCTCGCGCGCCACGATGTCGAGCCCGACGCCCCGGCCCGAGATCGCGCCGACGCTGCGGCTCGTCGTGAGCCCGTGCGCGAACAGGTACGGGATGAGCTCGGCGTCGTCGAGGGACCAGGCGCCCGGGACCGAGGGCGCGAGCACCTCGCGCAGGCGGGCGAAGTCGACCCCGCCGCCGTCGTCCTTCACCTCGATCCGCACGGCGGCGTCGGTCTGGATCACGGTCACCGCCACCGTCCCGCGCGCGGGCTTGCCGCGGCGCGCCCGGACGTCCGCCGGCTCGATCCCGTGGTCGATGGCGTTGCGCACGAGGTGCAGCAGCGCCGGCTCGAGGCGGCGCTCCACGGCCGCGTCGAGCAGCCCCGTCCCCTCGACCCGCGCCTCGACGTCCTTGCCCAGCATGCGCGCGGCGCTCCGGGCGGCGAGCGACACCTGGTTCAGCAGGCGCTCGGTGCGCACGACCGACGCCCTCCGGACCACCTCGTCGAGCTCGCCGAGCGCGCGCCCTGCCGCGAACTCGTTGCTGGACGAGTCCGCCCGGACGGCGCCCAGGAGGCGCTCGATCTCGGCACCATAGCCGAGCGTCTTCGCGATGCGCTCTGCAAAGCGGTCCGGCGCGCCCCGGGGGTCGATCTCGACGAGCAGCGCGCGGAGCATGCGCTGGGACTCGCGGAGGCGCCGCTGGATGACCTCCCGCTCGCCGTGGAGCCGCTGGAGCTCCTGCAAGAGCGCCCCGACGGCCTCGACGTCGAGGGCCGCGCGGGCGGTCGGCTGGGCGGGGTCGGGCGGCGCGTCGGGCGGGTCCAGCCGCGGCGGCAGGACGCTCTCGTGCACGGACTCAGGCGGCGGCGCGAGCGGCGGCGCGAGCTCGCCGGCGGGCAAGCCGCTGCCGCCGAGCTCCGCGCGCGCCGCGCGGAGGGTCTCCTTCACGATCTCGAGCTCGGGCGCGGCGTCGCCGCCGGGGCTCGCCGACAGGAGCCCCAGCCCCTCCAGCGCGCCGAGGAGGCTGTCGCCGGTGAGCTGCGTGGGGCGCGCGCCGCCCCGCACCGCGTCGATGACGTCCTCCGCCAGCTCGGCCAGGTCGCCGCACGCGGCGAGCTCCAGCATATGCGCTTCGCCCTTCAGCGTGTGCAGGAGCCGGCGCAGCACCTGCAGGTTGCCGCTCTGGCCCTGCTCGTAGCCGAGCCACAGGTCGGTCGCCTGGGCCACGCGGTCCGGCATGGTCCGGTGGAACGCGGCGACGAGATCAGCCCGGCTCCTCATCCGCGTCCGCCTCCGCGCTTTCGGGCTTGCTGGCCCTCGCCCCCAGCGGCTTGACCCGGAAGGCCTTCGCCGTCGTCTTGAGCACGTGCGACAGCTGGAGCAGCGACTCGGCCGACCGCGTCGCGGCCACGCTGCTCGTCAGCGCGTCGTTCACCGCCCCGACGATGTCGACGATCGCCGTCTTGACCCGCGCCGTCCCCTCGCGCTGGTGGTCCACCGCGTCCGAGATCTGCGCGGCGGCCGCGGCCGTGTCGCGGGCCAGCTTGATCCCGTCCTCGGTCGCGAGCACGGACGCGTGGGAGGCCGCGTGCATGTTCGCCACGAGCTTCCGGATGTCGCGCACCGAGTCCATGACGTGCTCGGACAGGCGGCGCATCTCGGCGGCCACGAGCGAGAACCCGCGCCCCACCTCGCCGGCCTTCGTGCCCTCGAGCGCGGCGTTGAGCGCGAGCAGGTCCGACTTGTCGGCGATGCTCTGGATCAAGGACAGGATCTCGCCGATGCGGTCCGAGTGGGAGCTGACGAGGCGCGTCTGCTCCGCGGTGTGCTGGACGCTGACGAGGCTCCGCTGCGCCATCTCGTGCACGGTCGTCGCGTCCTTCGCGATGTGATCCGCGCTGGCGGTCAGGGCCTCGACGGTCCGCCGGATCTCCTCGAGCGCCGCGTTCTGCTGGCTCGCGCTCGTCTCCTGCTCGCGCACCGACGAGAACATGCCGGCGGCGGCCGACGCGACCTCCGCCGAGGTGTTGCCAATCCGCGAGGCGAGCTCCTGGAGGCTCGTCACCATGGAGCGGAACGCGGCGAACAGCTCCCCGTCGCCGGTGATCTTGCACGTGAAGTCGCCGCCAGCGACCCGCGCGGCCGTCTCCTGGAGCTCGCGCAGCTGGGTGTTCATCCGCTCGAACGCGCTGGCCATGTCCCCGAGCTCGTCGTCGGAGATCCTGAGGGACAGCCGGGCCGAGACGTCGCCGCGGGCGATCCGGTCCGCCGCCTCCTTGATGTGCGCCATCGAGCGCGTCATGCGCGCCGAGATGACCCAGGCGAGGCCCAGGCCGAGCAGCGCGATCCCCGCCGATTGCAGGGCGATGGTCTTGCGCGCGTCGGCGCGGCGCTCGGCGATCCGGTCGCTGCGCAGCCCGACGGCCAGCGTCCCGAGCTGGCGATCGCCGTTCCGCGACCGGATCGGGGCCTCGCTGACGACGACGCCGGCGTCGCCCCGGCCCCGCGCGCCCTCGGGCGCCTGCGCCGCGCCGATCGCGGCGATGCGCTGCCCCCTCGCGTCGTAGACGGACACCCAGCTCACCAGGGGATCGGTCATCGCGGTGCGCAGGGTGTCCGGGAAGGTCTCCGGCGGCTGCTCGAGGTCCATGGCCACGCCGATGGGCTCCTTCAGCATGGTGGCGAGGATCCCGGCGCGCTCGCGCAGCTCGGCCTCGCTCGCCCGCGCGGCGTGCTCGGGGATCAGCCACAGATCCAGCGCCGACAGCACGATGGCCACCGACGCGACGAGGGCGGCGATCTTCCAGCGGATAGAGCGAAAGTTGAGCATGGCGGGTGAGGGACGGCGATGGCGGACGCGGAACGAGAAGCGCTGGCTGGGAGATGGGAGATCGCGAGTCGTGAGCCGTGAGCGGTGAAGTTGCGAGCGGCGATGCGCGGTGTCCGGTGGCGGACGTCGCGAGGGCCTCAGTCGACGATGCGGGCGAGCCGGAGGAGCTGCGGGTCGAAGCGGAGGCCGACGGCGTTGGCGTGCTTCACGTTCAGCAGGAGCTCGGGCTTGGCGCCCGAGAGCCCCACGGCGACGGCGCAGCCGCGCTTCGTGTCGTCGCCGTCGCCGCACACGACGATGCGGACGACGGCTCCCTCGCGTGACGGGATGTCCGGGATGGCCGCGGCGAGCCCGCGCGCCACATAGACCACCTCGGCGCCGGCGGCGCGGAGCGCCTCCTGCAGCTGGGCCCTTCCGCTGTACGTCACGCGCAGGACCGACGCCTGCCGCTTGGCCACGGTCGTCTTCGCGGCCAGCCTGGAGAGCACGGCCGCCATCGCGCTCGCGTCCTCTGCGCTCGCGCCCGACTCCGCCCCGACGACCGCGAGCACGGCCGTGCCCGCGCGGCTCGCGAACCCGCTCTCGTAGCCGATCGATCGCAGGAGGATGGCGCCTCGCAGCTCGTAGGGGACGGAGGCGGCAGAGCGGCTCTCGGTGCTCACGGTCGTGAGGAGCGCCGCGGCCATCAGCATTCGAATCGACGAGATCGGAGATACCATGTTCCGCTGGCGAGCTTCGTAGGAGCGCGGACGGATCCTCGATAAGCGTGGCATCAGGCGACCGCGGACCCCACGTCAACGTTCCTTGGCGGCGAGCCGCTTGACCAGGGCCGGCAGACGATCGAGGTGGCGCTTCGAGAGGACCGCGTCCGCCTGGACCTCCAGCTGCAGCTGTTCGAGCTCCCGCTCGGAGTGTCCGGACATCAGGATGACGCTGAGCTGCCCGAGCCGCTGGTTCTTCCGGAACAGGGTGAGCAGCCGGTCCCCACGGATGGTGGGCATGAAGACGTCGAGGACGACGACGCGCACCTGGTGCCGCACGATGGCCTGCGTCGCCCCGATGGGGGAGGGGAGCGCGAGCACCTGAAAACCGGCAGAGCGCAGCACGCGAGACACCTCTTCTCGGGCGATCTCGCTGTCGTCGATCACGAGCACAGGCGCGTTGGTCGGCGCGGTTGTCGGCGTGCTCGCCGGAGCGCTCGCCGGCGACCGCGACAGCGGGGCCCCGCTCGCCGGGGACGCCTCGACGGCCGAATCGAGCGGCGGTCTGGGTTTGGACGCAGGCGATCGGGAGCTCGGAACGCTCATGGGTTCGACCAGATGGCCTGAGCTTCGCGCGTCGGCGCCGAGGGCCGAGGCGCAGCGTCCGAAGCGTCGACAAGGTGGGCTGCGTCGAGGAAGGTCACCGCTCCCTCGCTGGTGTCGACGACGGCGTTCGGCGCAGGCTCCCCGAACACCTCGACCGCGGCGACACACCGCGTCTTGCCGGCGGGCAATCCCAGGTAGCCGCGCGCAGCGCGGCAGACGACGATACGGAGCGGGGTAGCCGCCGGCTCCGCGACGGCGGGCGACAGGATCACGATGATCCTCCCCCGGTCCTGGAGGATGCCCATCACCCGGGGGTCGGCGCGCGGCAGCGGCAAGGGGGCGCGCCACGCGATCACCTCTTCGACCTGCTGCGCCCTGAGCGCGAAGGTCACCGCGCCCATGTCGAAGAGCAGGAAATCGACAACGGCCCTCTCGCGCAGGCCCTTGTCCGGGGCGTCGTCGCGCAGATCGTGAACCTGGCTGATTGCTTCGGACAAGGTGTCCTCGATTTACCACAAGGGCAGACGCCGGGGTGGTGCATTCGTATCGGGCTGCACGGTGTCAGGAGATTTCTGACGTCGGTTCTGCTGTCGCTGTCGTGTGTGCTCCTGCGTCTGCCTTCCCGTGCATGCCCCGGCGGCATCAGTAAGACGCCTCGACCGAGGCGCCCACGTAGGGGCGACCGGTGGTGATGATCAGCCGGTGCGAGGCGTAGGACGGCGGAGGGACCTTGTTGAACGTGAGGTTCTTGCCGAACACGGAGACCCAGACGCGATCGATCGGCGAGAAGGACACAGAGGCGTCGAGGTTGAACGCCGGGCGCGCCGCCAGCCGATCTCTGGGCGGCAGCTCGTCCGTGTCGTGGGCGGGCGCGTCCCTGGAGCCGTGGCTGTTCATGCCAGTCCGGAAGGTCGCGGCGAGCCCGGCGGTGAACCGGCTGGCGCTGTAGCTCAGGTGGCCTTTGACGAGGTGGATGGGGTAGTTGGCCCAGGTCTCGCCGTCCCAGTTGGTCAGGATGTTGAGGTCGCTCTCGGCGCCGAACGGCTTCGACACGCTGTACCAGAGGTCCCCCGCGAACCCGCCGCCGAGGTCGCCGATCGCGCCGATCTCGCCGCCGAGGGCGTCGACGTCCGCGGTGCTGTTCGCGAAGCTGCCCCACCAGCCGCCCGCGGACGGGTGCCTGGGGTTGTGGGCCACGTGGTCCTCGAAGTCCTCGGGCCGCACCTGATCCCACGACACCCAGCCAAGGGTATTCCTGTAGCGCTCATAGAAGACCGCGACGTCGAGGGCGAGGCGCTCGTCGAGCAGGCCCACGACATAGTCGAGCTCCACGAGGTGGGAGGACTCCGGAACGAGCGAGGGCAGCGGCGCGATGGGCTCGTCCTCGAAGGCGGCGTTGAATTGCTCGAGCCAGTTGAAGTATGCGGCGTCCGGGAAGCGGAAGCCCTTCTGGTAGGACAGCTTGACGTTCTGCGTGTCGCTGATCGCGTAGGCGGCCGCGACGCGGTAGGAGGGGCTGTTCACCGGCTCGGGCTCGCGCGAGAGGCCCCCGCGGAGGTTCAGCTCTCCAAACTCGGTGTGATCGAAGCGCAGGCCCGCGGAGACGGTGAGATCGTGGAAGGTGGCCGTGCTCTCGCCGAAGGCGGCGAGCTCGGTCCACGAGAAGCTCTCCGGGGACTCGAAGGCGGTCCCGTAGAGCCGTCCCCAGCGGGATCTCTGGCCGCTGAAGCGCTTGTGGCTCGCCGACGCGCCGATGGCGATCTGGCTGTTCGGCAGCGCCGTCGTCTTGTAGACCGCCTTGATGTCCCGGTGCTCCTCGCCGAGGCCCCCGACCGGCAGGAGCCCTCCGCCCGGGACCGGATTGGACGCCTTCGCCATCTCGTCTGCGACCCAGTCGGCCGGGACGAGGGCCGTCTCGAAGGCCGAGAAGGTCGGGACCAGCTCGATCTTGTGCTGCTTGGACAGGTGGACGTGGATCTCCGGCGTGACGGCGAACGTCCTCTGCCGCACATGGCCGGTGTTGCTGTCGGACCACTGGCCCGCGAGCTGCTCGCGGGTCATGGCCCTGTTCGGGGCGTTGCCCATCATCGACGTTTGCGCGTAGTCGAGCCGCAGATCGACGCTGACGGGGCTGCGCTCGGAGCCGTAGCGGAGGCGGCCGAAGCCCTTGTAGCTCGGCTCGCCGAGGGCGTCGACGCGCGTGTGGTGCAGGAAGGGAGACGTCGTGACGCCGGCGTAGCCCTTGCCATACAGCTCCGCCGTGTTTGGCCGGGGCGCCTGGGGCAGCTCTCCTTCGTTGTCGGCGTGGCCGAAGTAGAGGAAGAGATCGGCGTTGTGCTTCTCGCTGAGCAGGCCGCCGTAGCTGGCCTCCAGGGTGCGCGTGTCGCCGGAGGCATACGACGCCTTGCCCCAGAGCCCGGGGCGGGTGATCCCCGTCGGCCTGAGGACGTTGACGAAGCCGCTGATCGCGCCGGAGCCGTGGACGATGGCGCCGGGGCCGAGGATCACCTCGACCCGCTCGATGTCTCCGGTGAGGGGCACGGCCAGCGTGCTCCCGATGGCGCCGAAATGGGCGCGCATGTTCGTGTTCACGCCGTCGACCATGACGAGCGTCTTGGCGTTGTTGTCGATGAGCACGCCGCGCACGCCGATGAGGCGCGAGGTGCGCTCGTGCTCGCCGATCAGGACGCCGGGCTGGTGGGCTTGCAAGAGGTCGTCGAGGGAGCGCACGGCATAGAGCTTCAGCGCGCGGGCGTCATAGAGGCGCGCCTGGCCGGTCGACGTCTTGCTCTCGGTCTCGAAGAAGCCAGTCGACGAGACCTTCACGTTGAGCAGCTCCTCGAGATCGAGCGAGAGGAACTGCCCCTGACCGCCGTCATCGCCGCTCGCCAGCGCCTCGCTCCCCGGGCTCTGCGCCCAGGCGGAGCCCGCCGCCCCGAGAGGGCACAGCAGCGAGCAGAGGAGCAAAGCCGACTTGCGCATGGATTTCCCCACGTTCGAGCGCCGGGCAGGGCGCACACGATCGGGGCGAGCCGACGTGCCGATGGCCCGAGGTCCTGGAGCCCGCCAGGATCGCCGGCCGTGGCTGTGCGCGACGGCGCCGGCGGGCGCGCGCTGCCCGGTTTCCCCCACGAATCTGCGACGGAACTGTTCGCTGACTTGCTGTATTGCGCGAACATCCCGATGTTACACGAATGCCCGGATGCGTCAATGGCTGTCCTGAACGCTCGACGTGGAGGGCCGCGAGCCCGCCGGCGTGCTCTCCAGAGCGCATCTTGGGAGCGGGGGTTGCTCCAGGGCGCGACTCGATGGGAGGTCGATGTGAGAAGGTGTGGTGTTTCCTCGGGGGCTGGCCGCGTGGGTGGCTGGCGTCAGCGCCCGGCGATCCAGTAATGGAAGGCGTGGAATCCAGCGCCGCGGCGCAGGGTGATCGCGATCGGGGTCGGCGTCGACAGGCGCGCGGCGGGGAGGGACAGCGCCCGCTCCACCCACGGTCCACGCGGCACGTCGACGGTGCCGATCTCCTCGCCCGCCACGGAGACGGCGAGCTCGGCGCCTTCGTCCGAGGCCACCCGGAGCACGAGGCGCGCCTCGGCGGGGGGCGCCGTGAGGCGGGCGACGAAGCGGTCGGCTGTGCGGTGCTGCCGGCCGCCGTCCGCGAGCTCCGGGCGCGTGGGGTCGAGCTCCCCCGGCGCGCTGCTCTCGGGCGCGGCGAGCGCGATCGCCATGTTGCGCTGGTCCGCGAGCGGATCGAGCGCGTAGGCGTGCGCCGCCTCGGACTCGAGGTCCGAGACGTCGAGCTCGTCGAGGATCCGCTCGCCGGGCGCGGATCGCACCGGCAGCGCCCCTGAGCCGAGGAGGTCCCAGCGCGCCTCGTAGGCGATCATCGTGGTGCCGCCGAGGATGGCCTGGTCCTCGACGGTGGCATCGACAAGCTCGCGGCCCAGCACCGGCGCGCACGCCATCCAGTGCGGGTAGACGATGAAGTGGGTCGGCCGGCGCTCCGGGGGCAGCTTCTCGTAGTGCTCGAACCTGGAGCCGGCGCCGGCCACCCAGTAGCGCGCCTCGCCCTCGGTGGTCAGGCCCACGACGTCGAAGGTCCTGCGGCCGCTGAAATAGGCGAGCGCGCCCGTGTCGTTGACGCCGATCCTGGCGTCCTCCGGCAGGTGCTGCGCGGCCCAGCGGCCGAGCCAGACCTGCTGCCGATCGATGGCGCGGGCGGAGTTGGCGAGGTCGCCGATGGCCCACGGCAGCCGCGCGGCCAGGGCGCCGGCGAACGCGCCGGCGAGGAGGGGCGTGACGTAGTGGAGCGAGGGCCGGAGCCGCTGGGCGGCGTCGCCGAGCTCGCGCGTGAGGCAGGCGGCCATGACGATCCACGCCGGCGCGAAGGGCCAGACGTACCGCACGCGGTTCCAGAGGAAGCTGAGGTACGTGCAGGGCAGCAGCGCCCCGAGCGCGAGGGCGCCCACGATCGCGGCGTGCGCGGGGCGGCCCCTCCGGTGCGCTGCCACGGCGAGCGCGACGGCGCCGAGGGCGATGACGGCGGCGGAGCCCTCGGGGAG
This sequence comes from Sorangium aterium, assembly GCF_028368935.1. Taxonomy (NCBI): domain Bacteria; kingdom Pseudomonadati; phylum Myxococcota; order Polyangiales; family Polyangiaceae; genus Sorangium; species Sorangium atrum. The sequence goes on from NZ_JAQNDK010000002.1 coordinate 2,465,733, forward strand.
GAAGACGGCCGTCCACTGGCCTCCGTCGATCACGTCGGTCACGAGCAGCCGGACGTTGTCGAGGAGCGCGGCTCGGAGCGTCGGTCCGTCGTAGTTGGGGTTGCCGATCAGCCACTTGACGGAGGTCGTCGAGGAGGTCGGGTGGCCCGCGAGCAGCTGGTTCAAGGCCGGGACGACGAGCGGACCGAGGAGCGGCGCGAGGGCGAGCAGGCGCCCGGCGGAGCGCGCGGAGTGCCAGAGAGCGCCGCCGCGGGAGGGCGACGGAGCGGGGAGGGGCGGCGCCGGGAGCGGTGCTGGAGGCGCGGAGCGTGACGCCGAGAAGGCGAGCGCGACCGCGGCGAGCAGGGAGGCGAGGGCGCCCTCCGGGCGAAGCAGGGGCGCGACGAAGCCGCAGAGCGCGAGGGAGCGGGCGATCGAGGCGCTGGGCGGCTGCGCGGGCGCGCTGGGCGGCTGCGCGGGCGCGCTGGGCGGCTGCGCGGAGGTGGTCGGCGGCTGCGCGGGCGCACTGAGCGGCTGCGCCGGGGCGGCGCTGTCCGTGGCGGGATCCGGCGGAGCTGGCTCGCAGAGCGCCGCCGCAAGGCGCGCGGTGCGGGTGAGGATCCAGGCGAAGGCGACCGTCTCCATCCCGCTCCAGGCGAACCACGCGAACGCGGCGAACCCGGCGCACATCGCGCCCGCGCCGGCGGCGGCCGCGGGGCCGGCGAGGGGGCGCGCGAGGCGCGCGGTCTCGACGGCGAGCGCGGCGTGGAACACGAGCCCGAGCGCCCAGACCGCATAGACGAGCGAGAGATCGCGCAGGCCGAGCGCGTGGAAGGGGGCGAGCAGCACGGGCCAGAGCAGGCTGGTGGCGCCGCTCGAGTAGCCGTCGCCCGCGACGAAGCTGAAGAAGCCGCCCTCGGCGAGCCGCCGGGCGTATTGCATGTGGATGAACGCGTCGTCGAGCGGCAGGGCCGGGCCCCCGGCCTGCGCAAGGATCGCCCTGACGCAGAGCGCGCCGAGCGTGCCGCTCGCGGCGAGGGCGGGCGCATAGGGGAGGGCGCGCGCGGCGAGGGCGCGCAGCCGGGAGGGGGCCGGAGGAGCCGCCATGGGGCCCGACGCATACCACCGTGCCGCCCGGGGACAGCGATTTCCCGCGCCCGGTGGCCGGCGGATTTCCCGCGCGGGGGCGGCCGGCATTTGGTAGAGCGCCGGGGCTCCATGGTCTTCCAGCCGCGCCCGAACCACCCCTACGCCGACGCGCCTCGCTTCCCTGACGGCGACGACGTCTCCATCGACGCCTTGATCCCGGGCGCCGGCCCCGTCGAGATCGAGATCGGCCCTGGCCGCGGCGGCTTCCTGTTCGAGCGCGCGGCGGCGAGCCCCGAGGCGCGGCTGCTCGGGCTGGAGATCCGCCTGAAGTGGGCGGCGATCGTCGACGGGCGCTTGCGGAAAGGCGGCCTCGGCGGACGCGTGCGGGCGCTCAACGCCGACGCGCGCGAGGCGCTCGCGCGGCTCCGGCCCGACGCGTCGATCGCGCGGTTCTTCCTGCACTTCCCGGATCCGTGGTGGAAGAAGCGCCACGCAAAGCGCCTCGTGATGGGCCCGGCGCTGCTCGACAGCCTCGCGCGCCTGCTCGTGGACGGCGGCGAGCTCTTCGTGCAGACCGACGTCGAGGAGCGCGGCGCGCTCTACGCCGAGCAGATCGGCGCGCACCCCGCGTTCGAGCCGGCGGGCGACGCGCCCGGCTCTCCGCACCTCGCCGAGAACCCCTACGGCGCGCGGAGCCCCCGCGAGCACCACGCGATCGCCGACGGGCTGCCGGTGAGCCGGCTGCTCTACCGGAGGCGGCCGCGGGCGGCGGGCGGAGCGCCGCTGGATCCTGGCCGCGACGATGGTTGAGCCCGCTGGGCGCGGTGGATGAGGCGCGCGAGGCGGAAGGCGACAACGCTGCACGTCATGCCCTCGAACATCGAGAGCATCGCGGCCGCCGTCGCGATCCTCGCCCGGACATTCATCATGGCGCGCCTGCGGCGGGGCGATCTGTAGTCGGGTGATCAGAAGCTCCTGCGAAGCGCGCTGAGCTGGCCATTGCCGGTCGCGGGAGGGGGCCGAGCCTGCGCGGCGAGCAGAGCCCATCGTCGCATGTGCGCCGCCGACCCTCGTCGTGGGCCGACACCGCCGTGGTGACGCAACAGTGGGAGTTGCGCGCCTCGTTGTCGAGGACGCGGCCGGTCGGCCGTTATCGAGGCTCAGGTGTGTCCTGCTGAATACGGGCGATCTTTCATGGGGATGCGAGCGGCGAGCGAACGTGTCGTCCTGGGCTCTCCGTGGCTCCCCGAACAGAGACTGACGCTATCGGGACTCGAGATGAAAGAAAGCTGAGCCGCGCGCGCCGTCGGCAGCGACAGTGGTCCGTGGGAGTCGTCGAAGCTGCCCAGAGCAAGCCTCGATGTTGGCACGACTCCACTTACCTCTTACATCTGGAGGACGGCATGCATCGTGCGCGCGTGAATATGTGGATCCTGGGTTGGCTGGCGGGCGTGGGCGTCTGTTCGGCACCGATGGTCGGATGTAGCAGCAGCGAGAGCACCCAGGAGGAGACGAGCGCCACGTCAGGCTCCACCACCACGAGCACGGCCAGCGCTACCGGCGGGGACGCGGGGAGTGGTGGAGACGTGCAGGGGGGCACGGGCGGGCTCGGGGGCGCCGGAGGGCAAGGCGGGAGCGGTGACGGCGGCGCGGGTGGCACCGGCGCTGCGGGCGGGCTCGGGGGCGCTGGAGGGCAAGGCGGGAGCGGTGACGGCGGCGCAGGTGGCACCGGCGGGGCGGGCGGGCTCGGGGGCGCCGGAGGGCAAGGCGGGAGCGGTGACGGCGGCGCGGGGGGGCAGGGTGGGGCCAGCGAACCTCCGTGTCCCCCGACCCAGACGTTCTGTGATCCCGCGTGCGTCGATACGCAGACGGACAGCATGAACTGTGGGGCTTGCGGCACCACGTGCAAAGCGGGCTCGACCTGCCATGCCGGCGCCTGCACATGCCCGCTGGCGGGGCAGACCTACTGCGATCCGCTCTGCGTCAACACGAAGCTCGATCAGTTCAACTGCGGCGCGTGCGGCAACACATGCGGCGGCGGCTCCTTCTGCACCGCCGGCGAGTGCACGTGCAATGCGGGGCTGGCGTACTGCGGTAGCCGATGCGTGAATCTCAGCAACGACGAGAGCAACTGCGGAGGATGCGGTACGGCCTGCAACGATGGACAGAACTGCATCACGGGTATCTGCCGCTAACGGAGTGAAGGACACGTAAGAAGGGGCTGCTCCGGCGCGCACCGCGGGCCTCGAGAGCGTCCTCGGGCCGCCGAGGTCCGTGCGGAGGCGTGCGCCTCTCCAGGAAGGCGCGCGTCGCTCGCGGCGGCGGCGGCGTGGGAGCGCGGGCGCGCCGCCCCCAAGGCGCGAGGCGCGAGGCCGAGCCGCGTCCGCCGGTGGGCTCGGGAGACCGACCGGGTCATACTCCTCCCCGAGAAGCGGGCAGCATGGATTTCGACGTCGACTTTGCCATCGTGGGTTCCGGCTTCGGCGGCAGCGTCTCGGCGCTGCGCCTCACCGAGAAGGGCTACAGCGTCACCGTGCTCGAGTGCGGCAAGCGCTGGCGCAAGGAGGATTTCCCGAAGACCAACTGGAATGTACGGAAGTTCCTCTGGGCGCCCAGGCTGCTCTGTCACGGCATCCAGCGGCTGACGCTGCTCAGGGACACGCTCATCCTCTCGGGCGCGGGCGTGGGCGGCGGCTCGCTGGTCTACGCCAACACCTTGCTGGTGCCCCCGCCCGAGGCCTTCACCAGCCCCGGCTGGCCGGCCGGTATGAGCTGGCGCGACGAGCTGATGCCCTTCTACGAGCTCGCGAAGCGCATGCTCGGCGTGACAGCGAACCCGAAGCTGTGGCCGGCCGACCGGCAGCTCCGGCAGATCGCCGACGAGATGGGCCGGGGGGACACGTTCCACGTCGCCAGCGTGGGCGTCCTCTTCGCGAAGGAGGGCGAGCAGGAAGGGCAGCGCGTGCCGGACCCGTTCTTCGGCGGCGAGGGCCCCGACCGCGCCACGTGCGTCCACTGCGGCGGCTGCATGGTGGGCTGCCGCTTCGGCGCCAAGAACACGCTCGACCTCAACTACCTTTATCTGGCCGAGAAGAAGGGCTGTACCATCCAGCCCGAGACGATGGTCACCGCCATCGACGCGCTCCCGGGCGGCGGCTACGAGCTCACCCTGGAGCGCTCCACCGCGCTGCTCAGGAAGCGCCGCCGCAGGCTCCGGGCGCGCGCGGTCGTGCTCAGCGCCGGCGTGCTGGGCACGGTGAAGCTCCTTCTGAAGGCGAGGGCCGAGGGCCGGTTACCCCGTCTCTCCCCGCAGCTCGGCCATTACGTGCGCACCAACAGCGAGGTCATCCTCGGGGTGACGGCCAGCGACGATCGGGTCGACTACTCCCGTGGCATCGCGATCACGAGCGGCATCTACCCCGACGCGCGCACGCACATCGAGCCGGTGCGATACCCGGCCGGCTCCGACGTGATGGGCGCGCTGGGCACGGTGCTCACCGACGACGCGCCGGGCCTGCCGCGCTGGCTGCGCTGGCTGGGGCGGCGGCTGCTCCACCCCATCGACCTGATCTCGGGGCTCCTGCCGTTCAAATTCGCCAGGCGCTCCACGATCCTCCTCGTGATGCAGACGCTGGACAATTACATGCAGCTCGTCTGGCAACGCGGCGGCATGACCACCCGCAGGCCGCCCGACCAGCCGAAGCCGCCGGCGTACATCCCCGTCGCCAACGAGGTCGGCAAGCGGCTCGCCGTGCTGATGGACGGCACCCCGCGCAACGCCATCAACGAAGCGGTGCTCAACGTGCCGACCACGGCGCACATCCTCGGCGGCTGCGCCATCGCCGAGAGCCCCGAGCGCGGGGTGATCGATGAGCGCAACCAGGTGTTCGGCCACGAGGGCCTCTATGTGGTCGACGGCTCGATGGTGCCCTCGAACCTGGGCGTGAACCCGTCGCTCACCATCACCGCCATGGCCGAACGGGCGATGAGCAAGCTGCCCCCGAAGCGCGACAACCCCGCCTTCTAGAGCGGCGGTCACCCGCTTCGGATACGGGCCCACCTCGGCGTTTTCGGTGCTCAGCGCACCGGAGTGCGCTTGCGCGCCGAAAACGCCGATCTGGGCCCGTCTCCTGTGCGGGAGACCGCCGCTCTGCTCTGCACGTAGCAGAGGTGGGCGGAAACCGTCGTAGTCGCAGGAACGGGGCGCGCTGAAGGAGCGTCGTACGCTTCTCACGGCAGCTCCGCGAGCGGGCCCTTCCTGTACGCCGTTTCATTTCCGAAGTGCTCGTCTTCGGAGCCGAAGGCGCGCAGGATCGATGTGTAGACGTTGTGCATCGAGGCGTCTGTCTCGTACTCGGACTGGGTGGGATCCGCGCTCGCGCGCTTGTTGTAGTTGACGTGGCGGCCGCCAGGCCACCTGCCGCCTGCCTTGCCGGCGAGCAGGACGGGGATATCGCGGGGCGAGTGCCCGCCTCCGCACCCGAACTCGCTCGTGAAGAGCACGACGCTGTTGTCGAGCATCGTGCCGTCGCCCTCGGGGGTGCTCTTCAGCCCGTCGAGCAGGCGTGCGAAGAGCTCCATACGCCAGTTGCGGTTCGCGAGGATGGTCGCGCGCCAGTCCTCGAGCCTGTCGGGCTCCGCGCCGCTCGGGCCGACGTCGAGGCCGGCATGGCCGAGGCTGTGGCCGAGGTCGGTGCTGTAGGGCTGGGGCAGCCAGCTCGTCAAAACGTCGGCGACCTGGAAGGTGGCCACGTGCGTAAGGCCGCACCGGAACGCATGCAGGAGGACGTCGACCAGCAGGGGAGCGGCCTCCTTGATCCCCCCTCCCGTGTAGGATCCGTATCCCTGGTACACGGGCGCTCCGCCGACGTCCGGCTTCGTGCAGGCCGCCAGGTTGGCGAGGCCCTCGAGCTTCTTCTCCAGGCTCCGGATGTGCTCGGCGTGCGCGTCGAGCAGGTGCCTGTCGGCCGCGCTCACGCGCCCCTTCAGGGCCGAGAGGTGCTCGCTCACACCGTCGAGCACGCTCTTCCGGTGGGCGCGGAGCCGGAGCTGTTCGGGCGTCGGACCCGCCCCGGTCTCCGTGACATCCTGGAAGAGCCGGTCGAAGGCGCTCGTCGGGTCCTTCTCGCTGGACACCTGCTCGCCCGCCGCGTTGTACAGCGGCTCTCCGTAGTTGTGCCCGTCGACCATGAGATCGATCGACGAGAACGGCGCCGGGCTCTCGCCGGCGAGCCGCTGCGCGATCACCTGATCGATCGATGGGTCGAGCGCCCTGGCGTCGTCGCCTCCCGAGGTCGTATCGGCGCAGGTGAGCACGGTCGCGTTGGAGCAGCCGTGGTGACCGCCGTAGTCTCCCTGGAGCATCCCGGCGGCGTCGTCGACGCCGCGGAGCAGGGTGAGGTCGCCCTTGTGGGCCTCGAGCGGCGCCATCTCTTCGCCGAGGGCCTCGAGCGCCGACCCCTCGTCGCCGGGCGCCCAGAGGTCGAGCATGCTCCAGGCGCCCGGCTTCCAGGGATCCCCCTTCTCCCCGGAGGCGTGGCGGGACGTGATCGTGCCGCCGTGGCTGAAGAACACGATGAACCGCCTGGCCCTGCCGTTCGCGGCCCAGACGTCCCCATGGGTCGCCTCGAGGAACGGCAGGGCGACGCACAGACCGGTCGCGGTGCGGAGGAAATTCCTTCGGCTGAAAGCGGCGCGGCGCATGGGTTCACTCCTCCTTCTGGCGCAGGTGCAAGAAGGCATTGCTGGTCGTGAGGGAGAGGATGAGATCACGCATGCTGCCGCCGCTCTCGGGCGTCGGCGTGGCCGCCTCGATCGACGCGAGATCCTGGTCGATCGGGACGCGCCGGAGCGCCGTCCGGAAGAAGCGCTTCGTGAGGCAAGCGCGCGCCGCGGGGCTCGCCGCGAGGGCCGCCGACATCCCGACGCCGCCGTCAACCTCCACGCCATCTTCGTCCGGAGCGAGCGCAGGGAGGCTGCCGCGTGCGTCGATGTCGAGTTTGTAGGGTGCCTGCGCGTCCCCGCCCGCCTCCTGCGACTGCCATCGTCCGAGCGCGTCGTAATGCTCGAACGCGAAGCCGATCGGGTTGATGATCCTGTGGCAGCTCGCGCAGGTGCCGCTCGACGTCTTGGCCTCGACGTCCTGACGGATCGTCCTGTGCACCACCTCGCCGTTTTCCTCGACGGCTCCGCCCTTGACCGGCACGTCGCTCGCGTTGGGGGGCGGCGGGCCGAGGGGGCGGCAGAGCACCTGCTCCAGGATGTACGCGCCGCGGCGGATCGGCGATTTGACCTCGATGCTGCCGAACACGCTCAGGAAGCCCGCCCGCGTGAAGATCCCCGCGCGCTGATCGCGGGGGAGGGAGACCCACGAGAACGTGCGCTCGTCGGCGGGGCCCTCCACCCCGTAGAGCGCGGCGAGGGGCCCGTTCACATAGGCGTCCGTCGTCGTGAGCAACGACTCGAACCTGCCGTCCCCCTCGAAGAGCACGCGCTCCGCGAGGGCCTCGAGCTCGGTGCGCATGGCAGCGCGCAGCGCCGGTGAATCCTCGGGATAGATCTCGGGGCTCTTCGGCGCGCTCTCGAGCGAAGCGTGCTTGTTCGTGCCGTCGAGCTCCAGCCAATCCGCGAAGAAGCGCCTCGCCGTGGCGCGGGCGCGGTCGTTCGAGAGGAGCCGCTCCGCCTGGGCGCGCACGCCCTCCGCCGTGTCGAGCGCGCCGGACTCCGCGGCGTCGAGCAGCGCGTCGTCCGGCGTCGTGTTCCAGAGGAAATACGACAGGCGCGACGCCCGCTCCCAGCCCGTGAGCGTACGGACGCCCGAGGCGAGCGGCTCGCTCCCGTCCCCGTCGCGGCCGAGCTCGACGAAGTAATAGACGTCGGGCGACTGGATCATGGTCTCGAGCACGACGAGGAGGGCGTCCTCGAACGACTGCTCCTCCCGCGCCCGGGCGTACTGGCCCTTGAGCATCGCGACCTCGGCCTCGTCGAGCGTGCGCCGGAAGGCGCGGCGCCCGAACGTCCGCACGAAGCTGTCCACACACGCCTCGTCTTCCGGGCCGCCCGTGTCGCACGGGAACACCCGTGTCCCCCACGACGCGCGCCGCGCGACGATCGCCTCCGCCGCGGCGTTGAGCTTGTCCACGGCGAGCAGCGAGGCGACCTCTCCCGCGTCCGGGTCGAGGTCGAGCTCGAGCCCCGGATCGCCGAACAGGTCGCGCATCGAGCTCGTGAACTGCTCCGGCGTCATCCGGCGCATCCCCGCTGGAGCGACGTCGACCAGCCCGCTCGCGCTCGGCGACCCGCCGCGGTCGCCTCCGAGGTCGCCGACGCAGCCCGAGAGCAGGTGGGACGCCGCGAGGACAACCGCGCCGGCGGCAGCCGTCGCGCGCCGCCCTGGCGCGGTGACTCTATCGAGGACGTCGAGGGGTCTCACGCGGCTGGGCTTCGTTCGCTTCATGGCTTCAGTCCTCGCGCGGTCGCTGAACACAGCGGGCTGGATCGCAGGGGCGTCAACTCGATTCTCCTGGGAATTATCGAGCCGCGCTGTGCTGCGTGTTCGCCGCCCGCCGGGGATCGGCATCGAGCGATCGCCGAACCGGGGCTTCTATCCATCGTGGATAATCAACCAGCTCATCGGTGGGATCCAGCTCATAGGCCGCATGGAGCTCATGCACCCATTGCATATCCTACGTCATCGTCTCGAATGACGCGAAAGCGACATCGGGCGCGAGCCTGGATTACATCCTGCTACCTCAGGGGCGGAAGATGCGACAACAGCAATGTCCGGTCGCATGACAAAGTGCATCGGCGTGTCATCTTGCCTCACCGAGCCGAGAAGGGTTCGGAATGTGTAAAATTACAATGGAGCTTCTATGGCCCATATCGTGGAGAATTCTGTGAAGGTTCGAGCTTGCGTGACCGGATTGCTCCTCGCCGCCGGTTGCACCGGCGAGCTTGGCGGAACGACGTATGCCGACGGCGGTCCGGCGCCGCTCCCTCCGCCCGTCGTGAACATTCCGCCGATTCACGTCGATTGCAGCCACGTCGGAAGCGGCAAGGATTACCAGGTCGGCCCTGGCAAGGCGTTCGAGGCGATCGGCGACGTCCCGCTCGAATCGCTCGTCGCCGGCGACACGGTGCGCATCTTCTGGCGTGCCGAGGGGTACCACGAGAAGATCATGCTCGGGGGCCAGGGGACGGCCGAGCAGCCGATCCGGCTCTGTGGCGTTCCGGGGCCGAACGGCGAGCTGCCGGTGATCGACGGTGAGGACGCGACCACCCGGCCCGAGCTCGATTTCCCCTTCGACGGCCACCAGGTGCGGGGGGTCGTGATCGTGGGTCACAAACACGACGACGCGTACGAGCTCGAGCCCACCCACATCACGATCGAGGGGCTCGAGATCAAGAACGCAGCGCCCCCCCACGGGTTCACCGACAAGTCGGGGTCTCGGGCGACCTACGCGGATTTCGCGGCCGGCGTCTTCGTGGAGCGCGGCGATCACGTGACCATCCGCGCCTGCGAGGTGCACGACAACGCCAATGGCCTCTTCGTCGGCACGGCCGGCGGGGATATCCTGACAACGAACGTGCTCATCGAGTCGAACTACATCCACGACAACGGCCTCGATGATTACAACGAGCACAACGTCTACAACGAGGCCTCGAACGTCATCTACCAGTTCAACCGCTTCGGCCCCACGCGCGGCGGCCACGGCAACAACATCAAGGAGCGCTCGGCCGGCGTGGTGATCCGGTACAACTGGATCGAGGACGGCGCCCACCTGATCGACCTCGTGGACGCGCAGGAGGCGACCGACTCGGTCGCGTTGCCGTCGTTCCACGAGACGTTCATTTACGGCAACGTGCTCCTGCGCAACGGCTACGGCCCGTCCATGATCCACTATGGCGGGGACAGCGGGGAGACCGAGTACTACAGGAAGGGCACGCTCCACTTCTTCGCCAACACCGTCTTCGTCAACAACGACGACTACGAGGACTACGATCGCTCTTCGATGTTCGAGGCCTCGACCAACGACGAGCGGATCGACGCCCGCAACAACGTGTTCGCCAGCAGCCTGGAGCCGACCGAGCTCCGCGCGGTGACCTTCCTCGGGGACCGCGACGGTGTGGCCGCCGGGGCACTCACCCTGTCCGGGAACTGGGTGACGAACGGATGGCTGCCGTTCGATCCGGTCCGGGAGGTGGTGAAGGTGGTCGGGCGGGTGGACGGCCTGGACGCCTCGATCTTCGGCGTCGATCCGGCGTTCGCGTCGGAGGCAGACCACGACTTCATGCCGGCCGCGAGCGCGCCGCTCATCGGCGCTGGCGCCTCGCTCGACGGCCTCCCGCCGGTGGAGCACCAGTACACGCCGCACCAGCAGGCCAGGGCGCGCAACGACGGCGCGAGCTTCACGATCGGCGCGTTCGGGCGGTAGCCCTCGCCGCGCAGTCCTGCGCGGCGAGGCTCACCCCGCAGCCCGCGGGGTCGACTCCCACAACCAGGTCCGCTCGCCCGTGAGGGCTCACGCCTTGCAGAGGGCGGCGCATGCGCTGGATCGGATGCGCCTTGCCCCGCGCGAGGCGCAAAGGATGCGTGTCCTCGGCACGCTTTGCCGGAGAGGTTGCGGTCACCCTGTCGCTCGCGGGCCTGCTCGCGGGGTGCGGCGCGGAAGAGCCGCCGCCGGACCTCCGGCAGCCGGCGGGCTGGGACGACGCGCTGCGGCTGCCGGACGCCGAGGATCACGACCCCGCGCCCGACGTTGTCGAGGTGCACCTCGAGGCCAAGGTGGCCGAGATCGAGGTGGTCCCAGGCCTCACGACCGAGGTCTGGACCTACAACGGGATGCTCCCCGGTCCGACGATCCGCGCGAAGAAGGGCGATCGCGTGGTGGTGAAGTTCGAGAACCACCTGCCCGAGGCGACGACGGTCCACTGGCATGGTCTGCGCGTGCCGGCGGCCATGGATGGGACGCAGCACGTGCAGGAGCCCATCGAGCCGGGCGAGGGCTTCGAGTACTCCTTCACCGTGCCGGACGCGGGCACCTTCTGGTACCACCCGCACCTTCGCTCGAGCGCCCAGGTCGGCGCGGGCCTCTACGGCGCGTTCGTGGTCGAGGAGGCCGCGGAGGAGGCGCCGCTCGGCGACGAGCTGCTGCTCGTGATGAGCGACATCGGCATCGAGGAAGACGGCTCGCTCACCGCCGCCGACGAGAGCGGATGGTTCGGCGATTACTTCGGGCGCGAGGGGTCGAGGGTCCTGGTCAACGGGAAGATCCTGCCGACGGTCGCGGCGCGGGAGGGCGTTCCGCAGCGCTGGCGGGTGGTCAACGCCGCGCGCAGCCGGTACTTCCGCTTCGCCGTGCCGGGCCAGCCGCTCGTGAGCATCGGTGGAGATGGGGGCCTCTCGGAGAGCCCGCTACCGGTGGACGAGGTGACGCTCGCCCCGGGGGAGCGCGCCGAGCTCTACCTGCTGCCCGTCGAGGGCCGGTCGGTGGTGATCCCGCTCCTGGACGCGAATCGATTCCACCTGCCGAGCGAGAACGATCCCAAGGACCTCATGCGCCTCGAGCTGGCCGACGAGCCTCCGGGGCGCGGCGCGTCGGCGCTTCCCGAGCGACTGGCAGAGATCGCCTCGATCGACACCACGGGCGCGCAGCGGCAGGCGGTGGAGTTCATGGAGCAGGGCGACGCCGACGGAGCGGTGCTCGGGATCAACGGCCAGACAGGCGGCTCTCTCATGTTCTCTGCGAAGACGAACACGGTCGAGATGTGGACGCTGACGAACACCACCAACTACGATCACCCGTTCCACCTGCACGGGTTCTTCTTTCAGGTGCTCGACATCGACGGCGCTGGGCCGCCCGTGCGCGCATGGCGCGATACCGTCAGCCTGGTGCCTGGAGAGACCGTGCGGATCGCGATTCCGTTCGACGACCGCGCCGGCATGTGGATGTTCCACTGTCACATCCTCGACCACGCGGATCTGGGGATGATGGCGATGCTCCACCTGATGCCGTGAACCGTCCCTCCGATGAGGTGCGAGGGCTGCAGGGCGTCAGACCCATGCCTGCGTCGAGGGATCCCAGCGCTTCCAGGTGCCTTTGTCGTCCATGTAGAGCTCGCTCTCCCCGGGGAGGGCGCGGAAGCGCGTGCTGCTGATCTTCAGATCGTCGATCCTCCCCGAGTAGTCGGTCTGCGCTTCGGCGCCCTTGATGCTCCGCATGTCGGCGACGAGCTCTTGCCCGCTCGCCTCGACCACCACATAGCCGTGGGCGTTGCTGTTGGCGTGGGCGAGGTGCGGGTTGATCTTCGTCTCTGCCGACGTGAGCAGCGAGTCGATGCTGAGGGCGAGCGCCGCGGCGCCCGGGAGCCCGCGCAGCGTCGGATCGCTCGCGACCTGGCTCGTCAGGATCTCGCGGAAGGACGCCGAGGAGACGGAACCGCCCACGAGCTCGACGATCTTCTTCGTGGGATCGCCGCTCGGGCCGGGCGTCCCCGCGTAGAAGGCGTGGACGTCGCCGGTGATCGCCACGACGCCCCCCAGCCCGACGAGCCTCTCGAGCAGCTCGTCCCGCTTGTTGCGGAAGCCGTCCCAGGCGTCGGTGGTCAGATAGAAGCTGCGCTTGAACTGGGCGGGGAGGGAATAGGGGCTGAGATCGACGGCGAGCTGGACGAGGCAGAACTCGTTGCCCCAGACCTTCCAGGTCGCCTTCGAGCCTTCCATGGTGTCGAGGAACCAGGCCTCCTGCTCGGCGCCCATCATGTCCTCGCTCGCGCCCTGCGTCTCCTTGTAGCGGATGGCAGCGTAGATATCGAAGGTGTCCTTGGCCGTGAAGTAGCGCGTACCGATCATGCCGTACGCGTTGATCTTGCCGAAATCCACGTAGGCGATGCCCCGCTCCAGGCCCGCTTCCGCGGGGTCGATGAGCGGGATCTGCATGTCCGCCGGCAGGCCCTCGTTGGCGGCGGCGACGATCTCGTTGATGAAGGCGACGCTGATATTCCCCGTCACCTCGGCGGGATCGTAGCCCACGGCCTCCGCGGCCCCGATGAGGACCGGCGCATAGATGCCGTCGCCGTAGGTCTCCACGTCCACGTAGGGCAGGGCGGCCGCGGGCACCTCCCCGAGCTCGGCCACGAGCTTCGGCTGATCGAGCGCGACCCTGCCGGGGAAAGCGTCCTCGGGGATGAGGTGATCCGGCCGGTAGCTGCGTAGATCGGTCATCACCAGGTGGACGTGCCGGCCGAACACGAAGTCGCGGTAGATGTGGAATTCGTCCGGGAGCGAGGCGCCCGGGTCGAGCTCCACATCGTCGCCGTAATCGACGGGCTGGTACTCGAACCAGGCCTGGTTCGCGGCCTTGCGGCGGTCCGCGTCGGTCTCGTCCTGCCGGCCGTCGAAATACGTGGCCGTGGCGCCGAAGCAGTCGTTCGAGAACTCGTGATCGTCCCACGTGGCGATCATCGGGAAGCTCTCGTGGACCTTCTGGAGGTTCGCGTCGGAGCGGTACGTCCTGTAGAGCTCGCGGTAGTTATCGAGCGATCTCGCCGCGTGGTAGGCGCCGTCGCCGTCACCGAGGGAGATGCTGCCGGCCACGTCGGTGAAGACGACGCGGCGCCCGCTCGTGCTCTGGAAGCTGGGATCGCCGTCCGTCTCGTAGATGTAATCGCCGAGGTGGACGAAGAAATCGAGCTCCTCCTGGGCGAGCGCCAGGTAGGGGTTGTAGTACCGCCCCACGTAATCCTGGCAAGACACGTAGGCGAAGCGGACCTTGACGTCGGCCCCCTCGGCCGGGGCGGTCTTGGTGCGCCCCACGCGAGACGCATAGCTGGTCTCGCCCTTCACGTAGATGAATCGGTAGTAGTAGACCGTGCCCGCCGCGAGGCCGCGGACCTTCACCTTCACGCAGTGATCGTGCCTCGCGAGCGCCTTCACCTTCGCCTGTCCGGCGTCGAGCGCCACCCGCTGCGCGAACCCGGCGTCGGTGGCGACCTCGACCTCGAGATCGAGATCCTCTGCGCCGTCCTGCACGCGGGTCCAGAGGACGACGCTGCCGGGGCGCGGATCGCCGGAGGCGACCGACTGGGGGAAGAACCCGGAGCCGTCTGCGAGCTCGCGCTCGTTATCGACCGGGTTGATCGTCTCGGGGTCGCCGCCGCAAGCCGGGACGACCAGCGCGCCGGCGGTGACGAGCGTGGCTCGGAGGAAATCTCTGCGCTTCAGCATCGGGCGACCAGGGAATCCTGGAACTTTCGCCGATGTCAATCTCCTCGTGGACCCAGCCGCTTCGCGCGCTGGCGGCCACGCCTGTAAAGCGCAAAGCGGGGCGTCCGATGGGTGAGGTAAGTGGGCGTGCTTACGCGTTGCCGAGCATGGCCGAGCGTTGACGGGCGTGGTCAAACGTGACCAAACATGGTAGATAAGCTGTCGGGTGCTCGTGAGTCCTGTCCTAGGACCGCATTGGTCTTCAAGGGATAGATGAGCTAAGTTGAGCGTTTATCATGCGGCAGCGGGGCAGGACACCGGAGGGCGAGTCCGACATGAGGTCGGGGCACAGCGTCCCTGACCGTCCTGGCGCCGACCGCCGCGACTCGATCCCCCCGCCTCCATTCGGGCAGCCTTCCGGGCCCGGGCGTTCCGGCCCGTCCAGCGAGCGGTCGCCTGCTTCGAGGTCTGCTTCCTCGCGCAAGGTGCGGACCATCGACGTCCTCGTTCAGGGCGCGACCGTGGAGCTCTTCCACTTTTACGGCGTCGCCATAGCGCCTGCGGACCTCGGGGAGCGCCGCGACGAGGCGCTCGTCCACAGCGATCCTGCGAGCACGGTCGAGTTCTCTGCGCCCGGCTTCTCCGGCCTGCTGGCCTTGTCGGCGCACCCTGGCGTATTTCGCGCGATGACGGGGCTGCCGCCCACGCTCGATAGCGTCGACGACTGGATGCGCGAGGTCGTCAATCAGCTCATGGGAAAGGTGAAGAGCCGCCTCGCGCGGTTCCAGATAGCGCTTCACGCAGAGCTGCCGCAGCTGCGCCGCGCGACCGACGTGGCGCGCCGGTACCGGGGCAGCAAACAGCAGTTCTGCTATGCCTTCCGGACGTTGAAGGGCGAGGTGGTCGTCACGCTGGGCGGCGACTTCGACGAGAGCTCGCTGGTGTTCTCGAACTCGTCCCCGCTTCCGCTCGATGGCAAGGTGATCCTGTTCTGAGCCCTCTTGCGCGGCACAGCGCTGCCGCGGCGCCGCTGCCGGTGGCGGCAGGGGCGGCGGCAGGCGCTCCGGTCGCGGCGGGCGCCGGGGCGACGCCGGCGCCAGGGCTCTGCGCATGCGCGAGAGATGCCGTGACGAGCACTGCTCCGATGGACGCGCTCGACGCGCGCGCGAGGCGCCGTGCCGGCGCTCGCGGCAGTGAACTCCGACCCATCATCATTGATTTCTCCCCGTTCGCAGAGCCTTCGTTGCGGCTCCAGCCGACGTCGCACGCGCTCTTGCGGACTTGCGAACTTCACGCGTAGCATACACAGCGACGAGGACGGGCGGGGAACTCGACGCGCTCCATCACGCTCGCACCACAGTTGGGTGAGACATCACAACAGGAAAGAACGTGAATCAGGAGAGCACACATGGTGTGCGGGCGAACGTTGATGATGACTCCACGTGTGCACGCGTCGATTGTCGTTCGCGTCGTTCGCGTCGTTCGCGTCGTTCGCGTCGTTCGCGTCGTTCGCGTCGTTCGCGTCGTTCGCGTCGCGCGCGTCACGCGCGGGGCTCAGCTCGCCCGGTGCTCGTGCTGAGCGCGCCGCGCGCGGGGACAGGCGTTCGCGCGAGATCCCTCGTCACGAAGCACACGAGATGCGCGCGGGCGCCGCGCCGCGCGGGCCACGCCGGAGGGACGGGGGCATGCCGACATTGCGTAGCGCTTCGATTCGACTGAAGCTGTGGTCGCTCGCCGGCGTCCCCGTCGCGGGGGCCCTGCTGCTGGCGGCGATGATCGTCGGCGACGCGCGGCAGCAGGCGGCGAGGGCGGCGGGGATAGGCTCCATCGAGGACCTCGCGCAGCTCTCCTCGATCATGGCGAAGCCGCTGCACGCCCTCCAGAAGGAGCGGGCGTGGACCGCGCTGGTCGAGGGGCTGGAGGCCCGGCCTCCGGAGACGATCGACGTCGAGGTCGAGCGGCGCGCCACGCCGCCGCTCAATCGCGCGGCGGAGCTCCTGCGCGCCGGCGGCCACCTCCGGGTCGCGCGGGCGGCGACCGACGAGAGCCTCGCCGACCTCGACGCGTTCCTGGCCGCGCGCGACCTCTCCGGGCTGCCGCGCCGGCTCGCCCGCGATCTCGCGGAGGCGCGCGCCAAGGTCGGCGAGCTCGGCGCGTTCCGGAGCCAGGCCGACGCGAAGACGGTGTCGCTCGACGGCGTGCTGAGGGTCTTCGGCGGCATCAACGTGAGCCTCATCCGGGCCAACGCCGGCCTCTCCGAGCTGAGCGACGAAGGCGAGCTCCTGCGCAGGATCCAGTCGATCGTCGCCGTCCACGAGTTCGCCGAGCGCGCCAGCCGCCAGCACGCGCTGCTCGCGCACGCCTTCGCGTCCACGCAGTTCGAGCCGGGCGCCTTCAAGACGCTCGTGACGCTGATGACGGAGGAGCAGCTCTATCACGAGGAGTTCATCGCCAACGCGTCGGAGCCGGCGCGGGCGCTCTATGACGCCGCCCGCTCCGACCCGCGCGTGCGGCGCGCCGACGAGCTGCGCGCCGCCGCGATCACGTCGACGGACGACGCGCTGGCGATCGATCACGACGCGTGGTTCGAGGCGCAGCAGGGGCGCGTCGACGGGCTCGCCGCGATCGAGGAGGAGGCGATCTCCGGGATGAGGCGCGCGGCGGCGGCCAGGGTCGCGGACACGCGGCGGACGGTGCGCGACGGCATCGCGGTCTCGGCGTTCGTGCTCCTCGTGTCGGTCGCGCTGGCGCTGGTGCTCGTGCGGGGGATCTCCCGATCGCTCGAGGTCCTCGGCGAGGCCGCGGCCCACGTCCGGCGGACGCGCGACTACACGACGCGCGCCCGCAAGACCGCCGACGACGAGTTCGGGGCGCTCACGGACGCCTTCAACGAGATGCTGGCGGGCATCCAGGCGCGCGACGAGGTCCTCGAGGGCCACCGGCAGAACCTCGAGGCCACTGTCGCGGAGCGGACCTCGGAGCTCGAGAAGCGCAACCGGGAGATGCGCCTCGTCCTCGACAACGTCGATCAGGCCCTCGTGACCATCCACCGGGACGGCACGATGGAGCCCGTGCACTCCGCCGCCTTCGAGCGCCTCTTCGGCGTGCCGGCGCGCGATGAGCACTTCGCCGATCGCGTCGCCGGTCACGATCCGCGGGCCCGCGCGTTCCTCAGGATGGGGTGGGAGGCCGCCTGCGACGACTTCCTCCCGCTCGAGGTCGTCCTCGACCAGCTCCCGAAGACCCTGCACCGCGAGGGGCGCTACCTCGCGCTCGGCTTCAAGCCGATCCTGTCGGGAGAGGGCCAGTTCAGCGGGGCGCTGATGGTGATCACGGACGTCACGTCCACGATCGCCTCCGTGCGCGAGGCCGAGCAGCAGCACGAGTATATCCAGGTGTTCGAGCGGGCCGTGAAGGACCGGCTCGGCCTCGTCGGCTTCGTCAACGACACGACCAAGCTCGTCGACGCCGTGAGCGCGCGGTCGAGCGGCGAGGTGGACGAGGTGATGCGCCTCGTGCACACGATCAAGGGGAACGCCGGGCTCTGGGACGTGACGAGCGTGGCGAGGGTGGCGCACGAGATCGAGAGCTTCGTCGTCGAGGAGCGCGCGCTGCCGTCCGACGAGCAGATCGACGCGCTGAGGGACGTGTGGCTCGCGTTCGTGGGGCGCGTGAGCGTCCTGCTCGCGTCGACGGCGCAGTCCTCGCGCGCCGACGTCGGCCACGAAGAGGTCGATGCCTTGCTCGCCATGGTGCGCCAGCGCCGCGACCCCGCCGAGATCGAGCGGGCCATCGCGGCTTTCCGCGACGAGCGGACCGAGGTGCGGTTCAGCCGGATGAAGGACCAGGCCGAGACGCTGGCCCGGAAGCTCGGCAAGCCGAAGCCCGACGTGCGCATCGACGCCGGGGGCGTCCGGCTGCCCGCGTCGCGGTTCGCCGGGATGTGGCAGGCGCTGGGCCACGTCGTGCGCAACGTGATGGACCACGGGATCGAGCGGCCGGAGGCGCGCGAGGCGGCGGGCAAGCCGTCGAGGGGCACGCTCACGCTCAGCTCGCGGACGACGGCGGACGAGATCGTCATCGAGATCGGCGACGACGGGGCGGGCATCGACTGGGAGCGCGTGCGCGAGAAGGCCGTGGCCGTCGGGTTGCCGGGCGCGACGCGGCGCGATCTCGAGGCCGCGCTGTTCGCGCCGGGGTTCAGCACGGCCGAGCAGGTCACGGACGTCTCCGGCCGCGGCGTCGGTCTCGGCGTCGCGCTCCACGAGTGCCGGCGGCTCGCGGGCCGGGTAGAGCTCGACACCGAGCGTGGCCAGGGGACGACCTTCCGCTTCCGGTTCCCCCGGGATCCGAGCGACGCCGCGGGGGTGTCGCTCACGACTGCCTCGCTTCCGCCTCCGAGCGGGCGGGGCTCGCTGGTACCTCCCCCTTCGCGGGGCGGATCGAGCCCGGGTATGGCGTCGGGGAGCGCGTGACACGGTGAGCACATCGACAATGCAGAGCGAGAGATCGAGGAGAGGGGAATGAACTCGGAGAGCTGGGACCGCATCCATGAGGAGCTCGCCACGTCGTGCGTCCACCTGTTTCGCGACAACGGCGTCGAGCTCCTGCGGCTGGACGACGCGGCGTCGGAGGCGACGCCGGGCAACGCGGTGGTCTCCTTCATCGGCTTCACGGGCGACCACCTTCGCGGGAGCCTGACGCTCGTCGCCCCCGTGGCGCTCATCATGCGCAGCCACCCGCTGAAAGAGCAGCGCGAGATCGACGAAGATATGGTGTGCGACTGGGCGAGCGAGCTCTCGAACCAGCTCCTCGGGCGGGTGAAGAACCGCCTGCGCCACCTCGGGCTGGTCATCGTGCTCTCGACGCCGAGCGCCGCGATCGGCGAGCACCTGCGCGCCAGGGAGGAGCAGAGCGAGGGCTTCCGGCGGCTCCTGTTCGCCGCGGGGCCCGACCGGCTCGTCGTGCTCTTCGACGCGCTCGCCCCTGACGACGCGCTGGAGCTCGAGGAAGTGAACATGCCCGATCCGCAGCCCGAGGGCGAAGTGCTGCTGTTCTGAGCCGGATGGCCGTACACGCAAGAGGAGACACGTCACATGGCCAAGAAAATTCTTCTCGTCGAGGATTCGAGTACGGTCCGCCAGCAGGTCGGCATTCTCCTGTCGGGGGCGGGCTATGGCACGCTGGAAGCGGACAACGGCCGAGATGCGGTCGCCGCGGTCGCCGCCCACAAGGATGACCTGGCGATGATCATCGCGGACGTGAACATGCCGGTGATGAACGGCATCGAGATGATCCAGAGCCTGCGGGACAAGGGGCTCGCGTCGGGCGTTCCGATCTTGATGCTCACCACCGAGGGGCAGCCGGAGCTCATCGAGAAGGCCCGGAAGGCCGGGGCGAAGGGGTGGATCATCAAGCCGTTCAAGCCGGATCTGTTGCTCGCGGCGGTGAAGAAGCTCGCCGGCGAGCCGTGAGCCTCGGGGCGCGAGCCGCGGCCATCCCCGCGACATCGGCCCGGCCGAGGGGCGTCGCTCCCCGGTACAACGGAAAATCGGCGACTGCCGCCGGTGTTGGGCGGATCTACCCTGCGGCGCTGGACAGCGCTCGGTGCTTGCGGCGTAGCGCCGATCCGTGTGACTCTCTGTGCGGAAAGTCACCAAGGGCACCCGAATGGGCAGACCTGGTCCGCCGGCTTCGCTTGACCTGTCGACTACCCGTCAGCCGGGCGAAGCTCCATGGGATTGTTTGATGTGGTCATCGCCCGAGCGGACTGCCCCGGTTGCGGGCATTCCCAAGAGTGGCGCATCCGGTACAAGTTCGGCCGTTGCAGGCAGCACGAGTACAGGCTCGGTGACCCGCTCTGCTGGTTCGATCCGCCCGGGCGTCCGGCGCCGCTCGAAGACGATGGCGAAAATGTCGGCGGGCTCTTCGCCGTCCCCGGGCTCGTCGAGATCGGTTGTTCGAGGTGCGGCCAGGGAGAGGGCGCCGTTCTCCGCTTCGAGAACAATGTCGTTTCCAGCGTGGAGATCAGGTCCTCGGTGGGAGGCGACGAGTACGCGCAGCTCGAGCGCCCGTCTGGATGGATGCGCTTCTGGTCACGCCGCGTGGCAGGCAGCAGGAACGAGGATCGCCTCGATCTGAGCTGCCGCGGCGATCGATGGACCGTGGCCGTCGCTGACGGCGCCGGCGGGCTCGCGGGCGGTGAGGCCGCGGCGAGCACGGCGGCGGGCGCGATGGTGGCGCTCGGCGCGGAGAGGGAGCTCGATCCGGACTTCTGGTGCGAGCGCATCCGCCGACTCGACGGTGAGCTGGAAGCGGAGCCGAGGTGCGGCGAGACGACCCTCGTCGTCGTCCAGGTGAGCCAAGGCGAACTCTGGGGGGCCAGCGTGGGGGACTCGGGCGCGCTCGTCGTCGAGCCGGACGGGCTGGTCGACCTGACTTCAAGGCAGATTCGGAAGCCGCTGGTCGGCAGCGGTGCGTGCAGCCCCGTCGGCATCCCCCGCCGGCCGCTCACGGGGCGCCTCCTGGTCGCAACCGACGGCCTCCTGAAGTACGCGTCGTGGGCGACCCTCGGCGCTCTCGCCCGCACAGGCGATGTGCAGACGGCGGTCGAGGCACTGATCCAGGCGGTGACTCTTCCATCGGGCAACCGGCCCGACGACGTCGCGGTGGTGCTCGGCGAGCGCGTCGGCTAACCTGCCGCTGCTGCCGACGCCGCTTCGCGGCGCGGCAGAGCGGCAACTCGTTAGGGGGGATCTGGAGTGGCAACCGACGGAACGAACCATTGGGATGCGCTGCGCCGGGCCGACGAACTCGCGAAAAGAAACGAGTTTCGTGGCGCTGCTGCCGCATACCTCGAGGTCGCTCGCCAGTTTTTCGCCGAAGGCCAGCATCTCAAGGCGGCCGCCATCGCGAAGACCGTAGTTGCGCTTGCCGGCAGCCGACCCGACGAGCTCCGGTTCGAACACATGTCGTCCCTTGAGCTGTGGCGAGATGCCGTCGAGGTTCTTGGCCTGCGTGACGAGGCCGCGCGTGCGACCGCGGAGCTCGAACGTCTTCAGCAACACAGGTGACTGGTCGACGTGTGGACGCCCCCCAACGAGCCGCTGAACCTGACACCGGGGCCGGGTCGAGGTTGTTTCGACTGACGTGCCTTTGGCACATCAGTCTGCCAGAGTCTATCCTTCGCGGTGAGCTTGCGGTATCGTTGGACCTCGGTGCAGTTAGCGCCGGTGTTGAGCGGAGAGGAAGAAGGAAAGATTCACAGGGAGGCGGGGAGGCGAGAGATGGGGATCAGTCGTTCGAACCATCAGGCTTGGCGGCGACTGCTTCGGGCGGCATCGATGCGGGGCGGCTGGTGGTGCCGGGGTGGTCATCTTCAGTTCGACATCGGGAGAACCGGACAGCCTCCGCACCGCGGCGTACCAGTCGTCGGATCCCACGGCGGAGCACCGGCGTGTTGAAGTTGACGAGCAACCCGACGTCCAGGTCCATCAGCTTCAGGTATGTGAGCACCTGAGCTTCATGGACTGGCAGCAGGTGATCGACAGCCTTGAGCCCAGTATGAGCTTTCCCTCGACGACAACGTCGAGTCGATAGCCACAGTCGAGCGTGGCTCCCTTGTAGGTTACTGGAAGTGGCCTTTTCCTGGCGAAGCTCAAGCCCATGAGCGACAGCTCATGACACAAGCATTGTTCGTAGGCAGACTCCAGGAGCCCGGGACCGAGGTGACGATGCACCTCGATGCACGCTCCAATGACTCGCTCGGACAGATCCCACAATCTCCTCGTTTCCCTGTCTCCCTGTACCAAGTCCATGCTCATGCCTATATGTAGACGCGAGGCCAGCTCTGGTTGCGCGAGATTGACATCGCCGGGAACCGCCCTGCGAACGGCCGACCTGAAAGCAGTCGACCCCAAGCGAGCAGGCTCGAAGGATGTTCCCCACCTCTTGCCTCTCCACGTTGGCCTCTCTCTCCTCCCCGTCTCCCCGTCTCCCTGTGTACTCTCTCTTCCGCTGTCTCCCGCCCAACAAACCGCTGGTGCCGACCGCGCTTCGCGCGGCGGCATACCGGCAAGACGTTCGGCCTCTCGAGCAGGAATGGGTCGATGCCTTACTACAGCGTGATTCTCGAAGGGAAGGGTATAAAGGTCCAGGGGGCAGACGGGGAGCCACCGATCATTGGCTTCTTCGCGACGCGCGCGGTTCGAGCCCGCTCAGTGAAGCAAGCAGAGGAAATCGCCAAGGCGATGGTCCTCGCGGACTGGACCACTGGGGAGTATGCACTCTTGAATCGGGGTGGGGCACCGGTGCTGAAGGTGGAGGGCGTCAACGCCTTAAGTTGGTGGAGATTTCTGCGGTTCAAGAACACGGGGCACGCTTTCTTTAAAACAGTGGACGAGGACGATGCCGAATAAGTCGAACGGGAGCTTGACACGAGAGAGGTTGTCGTATTCCCTGTCCTGCTCGGAGCGCCCATGAAGAAAACGTGGAAGGATGCAGTCACCTTCATCACTGGCGGCGGCTCGGGGATCGGTCGAGCGCTCAGCCTGGAGCTCGCGCGGCGCGGCGCGCGCGTGACGGTGACGGACGTGAACGGCGACGCCGCTGCGAAGGTGGCGGCCGAGGCTGGAAACGGCGCTTCGTCGCGCGCGCTCGACGTGCGTGATGAAGCGGGCATGCGTGAGGCCATCGAGGACACGGCAGCGCGTGGCGGGCGCCTCGACTTGCTCATCAACAATGCGGGGATCGGCGTCGCCGGCGAGGCGCACGAGATCCCGCTCCCGCACTGGAACCGCGTCCTCGACGTCAACGTGCGCGGCGTGCTGCACGGCATCGTGGCGGGCTACCCGATCATGGTGCGCCAGAAGAGCGGCCATATCCTCAACGTGGCGTCGCTCGCCGGTCTGGGCCCCGCGCCGCTCTTCACGCCGTACGCGATGAGCAAGCACGCCGTCGTCGGCCTCAGCACGAGCCTGCGAATCGAGGCGGCGGCCTACGGCGTGCACGTCAGCGTGCTCTGCCCGGCTGCGGTCGAGACCCCGATCCTGGACTCCGAGAACCCCCCCGATTTGCCGGCGATCCCGTGGGTTCCGAACGCGCGACGCCTGCTCGAGGCCCTTGCTGGCCCGCCTTACCCGGCCGACGCGCTCGCGCGCGAGGCGCTCGATGCGGCGGCCGACGACGAGCCCGTCATCGTGCTGCCCTCGCGCGCACGCTTCCTCTGGCGCCTCGGCAGGATGTTCCCGGCGCTCGTCGAGAAGGGCGGCCGCGGCGAGATCGCCAAAGAGCGAGCGACGCGGGGGTGAGCGTTCGAGCGTGGGGGTGGTGCTCCACTCCTCGGCGCAGACGCTGAGCTCGCCATTCGAAAGGCTCCTTCAGAACTTCAACATGTTTGAAACGCTCCGCGGCCCACGCACCGCGGATTGCCTCCCCGGTGCGCGGCGCGATAGGGGACGTGGATGAACATCGCTCCTTGGATCGGGCTGGCGGCCGTCTGCTTCTTCGTGGCGTGCTCCGACGAATCGGGCGATACGCCTGACGACCAAGGCGGCACGACAGGCAGCAACACGACAGCAGCGTCGGTCGGCAGCGGTGGCACGGGGGGCGATGTGTCGCCCGCAGGCTCGACGTCCTCGGGCTCGACGTCCTCGGCTGGTTCTCCCGCTTCCACGGGGAGCGGCGGGGAGCCGGAGGGCTCGGGTGGCGGCGCGCAGGGCGGTGCGGGCGGTGGCGGAGACGGCGGCGGCGCTGGCACCGGGGGCAGCGGCGTTGGCGGCAGCGGCAGCGGCGCTGGAGGCAGTGGCGCCGGAGGCTCCGGGAGCCGCTGCGATCCGGAGGAGTCGCGCGCGAACAAGGCCCTTGTCGCGCAGGCCATCGACGCGCTGTTCGTCCAGAAGGACGTCTCGGCGATCGATCGCTATTGGGCCGATCCGTACCTCCAGCACAACCCGATCGCGACGAGCGGCGTCGCCACGCTCAAGAGCCTGATGCGGGGAATCGTCACGTCGGGGTCGTTCAGCTACCAGCGCCTGCGCACGTTCGGCGAGTGCGATCTCGTGGTCGTGCAGGGCCGCTATTCGCAGACCGGCGTGATCTTCGACATGTTCCGGGTCAAAGACGACAGGATCATGGAGCACTGGGACTCCGACTCGAACCAGGCCTCGGCGACGGACGGCCCGAAGGACGTCGAGGACGAGGCGCTCACGGGGCAGAACCGCGCGCACGTGCTGAGCTTCATCGACGCCGTGCTCATCGGAGGGGCGCACGCGCGAGCGTCGGAGTTCCTCGGCGCGAGCTACGTCGAGCACCGCGACACCGACGCGAGCGGGCCCGCCGCGCTCGTCGAGTACGTGAAGGACGAGGGCATCAGTTACGTCAAGGTGCACCACGTCATCGCCGATGGGAACTTCGTCTTCACCCTGTCGGAAGGAAAGCGCAACAACACCGCCTATGGCTTCTACGATCTGTTCCGCGTCGAGGGCGGCGACATCGTCGAGCACTGGGACTCGCGGCGCTCCGTGCCCAGCTCGACCATGAGCGGGCTCCCGATCTTCTAGCTCCATGTCTCACCGCGCTCTCGAGGCCCGACGAGCCTCTCGCTCGGCGCGGCGCCACCTCCTCTCGCTGCCTGACGGCGACGCGCCAGTCGGGGCAGGAGCAGCGGCCTTCAGTCCGCGCGGGGCAGGAACGCCCCGTGGAAGGTCTGGGGCGAGGCGTGGCGCAGGTGGACCCGCGCCGCTGGCCCCTCGTCCATGTGCGCGGCGTCCCAGACGTGGATGGCGCTCTTCCCGGCCTTCGCGTCGGTGACCACCGCGAGCACGTGGCCGTCGCCCTCGGGGGCGCCGGGCGCGCGCGGCACGAAGATCGGCTCGGACGGGCGCTCGTGCTGCGCGATGCGCGCCAGGGTGATCGCGCCCGTGTCGACGTCGACGCGCGCGATGCCGTTTCCATTCGGGTCGTCGGCCCGCCCCTTCGTGGCGAGGAAGACGACGCCGTGCCGCTCCCCCGCGACCCGCGGGTCGGCGCGCGGGAACTCGCCGACGACGCCGCCGAGGTCCTCCACGAGGAGCTGCTCGCGGCTCGCGCGCACGCGGTGGCGCACGAGGACGCCGGCGTCGACGGAGGCCAGCTCGGGCCGATCCGGGTCCTTGCCGATCGCGCCGAGCGTGGCGAGCGTCCGGTAGCGGACGAGGTCGACGACGAGGTCCTCGCCGTCGTCGTAGGCGTTCGCGAAATGCCACTGGAAGAACGCGTCGACGCCGAAGCGGCGCACGCGGGAGACGTCGTCGAGGTCGACGACGATCACCTCCGTGCCCCGGCCGGGCTCGAAGCGCACCCAGGAATCGAAGCCTCCCCACTGGAGCATCGCGCGCCCCACCTGGATCATCGCGGGCGAGACGAAGAACACGAGGTGCCGGCGGGTGGCGCAGAAGTCGTGGAGCATCACCGGCGCCGAGAGCGGCACCGCGCCGAGCGAGCGCGCGCGCCCGTCGTCGTCGACCGCGTAGAGGTCGAGCTGGGTCCTGCGCCCGAAGCGGACGCCGAAGTTGTAGCTCGTCTTCCTGGCAGCAACCCGGTGCGGGTGGGCCGAGAAGGTGGGACCCAGCGCGCCGCCGAGATCGCTCTCGCCGAGCGTGTCGAGCGTCGCGGGATCGAGCTCCGTCGGCCTGCCGGCCTCCATGAGCGCGAACAGCCGGCCGCCGGCGATGAAGGGGCTCGTGTTCGCGACGTTCTTGGCCTTGCCCTGCAGCGCGTGGAGCACGCGCTTCGGCCAGGAGAGGGTCGAGCCATAGAGGCGCCGCCCGGCCGCGAGCTCCTCCACGAGGCCGCGGCTGCGCACGAGGCGGTGCGCGCCCTCCGCCCGGCCGCCCGACAGCCGCACCGCGAGCACCCCGCCATCGGCCTCGAACGGGTGCGGCACGCGGACGCCGAAGAGGGTCGCGCGGGCCGGGCCCACCCGGAAGAGCGTGCCCTCGAGGCCTTCGGGCAGCGTCCCCTCGACCGCGAGCGGCGTGAAGCCGTACTCGGCCTCGAGGTCGAGCGGGTGATCGAAGGCGCGCGCTCCGCGAGAGGCGTCCGTGGAGACGCCCCCCGCGCCGGCGAAGGCGGCGTCGAGGGCGGCGTCGAAGTCGGCGGCAGACACGGCGATGGACATGGGACCTCCGGGCGGCCGATGTGATCGTCGATCACATCGGCGTCCTGGTTATGTAATCATCGATCACATCGGCGCAAGCGGGATCCTGTGGAGCCGGGCCCCGGGCGTCCGGTCGCTCCCTGCGGACTCCGGCTGCGCGAGGCGCTCGATGCGGCCGTCTGTACGACGCGGAAGTCTACCCGATGCCGCCGCGGACCCGGGCTGCTGGCGCCCTGTCTCCGAATCTCCTCCTTGAACGCCGCCGCGCGCCGCTCCTTGACGCCGCCGTACGCCGCCCGGAAAGCGCGGCATGCCCCCGGGTCGAAAGCGCGCCGAGGATCCGCCTGCGCAGAAGGCGCCCGTCAAGAAGGCGCCCGCCAAGGAGGCGCCCGCCAGGAAGTCGCCTGCCGAGCGGAGGGCCTCGAAGCGGCCGGCGCGCGGCTACCATCACGGGGACCTCAAGCGGGCCCTCGTGGACGCGGGGCTCTCGCTCTTGGAGGAGGACGGCATCGATGCGGTCCGGGTGCGCGAGGCGGCGCGGCGGGTGGGCGTCTCTCCGGCGGCGCCGTTCCGTCACTTCCCCTCGCGGGAGGATTTCCTGCGCGCCGTCGCGCTCGCCGGGATCGAGCGGTTCGAGCTCGTCTCTGCGGCGGAGATCGCGGCGGCGCCGACCCCGCTCCTGCGCTTCCGCGCGCTCGGGCTCGCCTCGGTCCGCTTTGCCCTCCAGCATCCTGCGCTGTTCGAGCTCCTGAACAGCCCTGCCTTGCGCGCCGATCCGGAGCACGCGCGCGCGCTGGTCGCCGCGGACGATGAGGCGCGGTCGCGGCTTCAGGAGATGCTCCAGGAGGCGCGCGCGCGCGGCGAGCTGCGCCCGACCGACCCCATCGTCATCGAGGTCGCGGGCCGGGCGATCGCCTACGGGCTCGCGCGCATGTTCCTGGATGGCCACCTGCCGCGCGAGGGCGCGATGGAGCTCACAGCGGCCGTCCTCGATGTGCTCGGCGAGGGGCTCGCGCAGGGGCCTCCGGAGGCGTGAGCCGACCCGGGTTGGGGCAGCCGCCGCGCCTCAACCCGGGTCGGGGCAGCCGGGCAGCCGCGCCTCAGCGCAGCTCGACCTCCGCCCCCGCGCTCGTGAGCCGCTCGGCTGCCGCCTGCGCCTCCATGCGGCTCAAGCCCTCCCGCAGCACGATGGGCGCCGATTCCACGAGCCTCCTCGCCTCGTCCAGGCCGAGCCCCCACAGCTCCCGGACCGCCTTGATCACCGCGATCCGCTCCCCGCCGAAGCTGCTCAGCACCACCGACACGACCTCGTCGTCCCAGGGCATCGCCGGGAGGGCCCCCATGGTGAAGCTCAGGGGCGCGGGTTCGGTCGCCGGTCGACCGAGCCGCTCCATGAGCTCGCTCGTGAGCTCGCACAGCTCCTCGGCCGTGAGCCCCTCGATGTACGCGATGACCTGCTCGCGGGTGAGGCTCACGGCGCCTCCTCCGCCCGTCGCCGCGCGGCGAGCGACTGGAGCGCCAGGAGCGCCGCCAGGAACCGCTCTTCCTGGAGGGTCCGCGTGGCGACCTCGCCGCCTTCGTCGCGCGCGAAACGCACGCAGAGCCGGCCGTCGGGGGGACGGCGAGCGAGCGCCTCCTCGGCCTCGGCGCGGGAGAGCTCGGACAGGTTCAGGACCCGGGTCTGGCAAGCGGCGCAGCCGCGCTCCCGGGCGTCGCCCGGCATGACGTTCCAGTCCTCATGGCAAGGCTCGGCGATCCGGAGCGCGCTGAGCTTCATGAGCAGAGAACAGCGAGGCGTGGACGCCACGTCAAGCGGGCTATCGCGGATCCCCGCGAGTCCGCCCCGGCCCGCTCCTCGCCGCGCGCGATCTCCCGGACGGACCTCGCGGGAGAGATGGCATGAAGCTCGCGAGAGGCGACCGCGGCGCGCGCACCACCACGGCCCGGCGGCGCCGGCGCTCGTCAGTGCAGCCTGTCCTTGGCCTCGGCGAGCTCCTCGTTGATCCGGTCCACGAACGCGTCGAGGGTCATCGGGCCCTTGCTCGCGGCGGCGGCGGCCTCGATGGCCTGCGATGCGAGCGAGGTGAGGCGCTCGACGTAGGCGAGCTGGCCCTCGAGCTTCTCGTAGTCCCCGTCGACGAAGTACCCGCTGTCGTCCTTGACGTCGAGCTCCGGCGCATAGCGCTGCTTCACGTACCGCAGGATGGCGCACACGGCGACGTGCACCTTGGGGCCGGCGAACTGCGTCTTCGTCCAGTTGTAGCGGCTCCCCTCCTTGAAGAACTCGACCCCCGGCGCCTCTGGCAGGCTGGGGACGCTGACGCTGACGCGCGGCCCTCCGCCGCGCCCCGACTTGTCCTGCGCTGCGCGGGTGAGGTTGCGCGTGATGGCCGCGGACTCCGCCAGCGCCTGACGCATCATGTCCGCCATCTTCGGGTCGGTGAGCAGCGCGTGGTACGTGTGGTTGATGAAGGTGCCTTCACCGTCGAAGTGGAAGTGGAGAGGCTCGCATTCGCGGTGGGGATAGAGCGTGATCCCCTCGAGACCCGAGCACGTCACGCGCCGGCCTTCGATGAGCTCTTTCATGGTCTTGCTGGGCCAGCCGGCGGCCGCGGCCTTGGCGGCGAGATCCGCGACGAGCTCGGGGACGGCGGTCGGGTCGCGGAGCTTGCCCGAGTACGCGATGGAGATGCCCATGGTGCCTCCTGAACGATCTCCCCTTACTCCAGCGCGGCCGTCGAGGCCAGCGCGCGCCGGGGAGGGAGCTTCGGCCGCGGCGACAGGGAGAGAGCCGCCGGAGCTCCCTCGCTCCGGCGACTCCGGGCCGCCTGGCACCGCCTGAACCTGGACGCCTGACCGCGACGCCCGGGGCTCGACGCAGCTTTCACGTCTAGAGCGGATGTCCGCGCCCCGGTCCTCGCCGGGCTACTGGCAGGCTGTTGCGCCGAAGCAGACCGCCGGATCCGCCGCGAAGCGACGGAAGTTGTCCGCCTCCGGGTGGCCCGGGAACGGAACATAGTAGTAGACGGCCTTGTCGTCGAAGCCGCTGCCGTCGTAGTAGGTCTGCCACGTCAGCGCGTAAGCGACGCCGGCGCTCTTGGCGAGATCGAGGAGGTGGGTGTTGTACCAGTCCTCGGTGAGCGCGCCCTGCCCCGCGTCCGGAAACAGGCTCGTTACCTCGGCGGAAGAGAGCGTGACGGCGCCCGCCGAGCCGAGGCCGTAGTTGGCCAGGAACTCCGTCCGCAGGCTCTGATCGAACAGGGCGTCGTGCCACTTGCTCACGTGATCTGCCGGGTAGAGCGTGAGCGACGCGCCCGCCGCGAGCTTGCTGACCCGGTGGAGGAGGTGCAGCCGGTAGGTGCCCGTCTCGGTGAGCGCGTGAGGCTTGCCCTTGGCCGCGCCGATCGCCGCGACGGCGCTCGCCATCGCCTTCATGTCCTCGAGATCTGCCGAGGACGCCGCGCGCTCGTACGGGTAATAGAGATCGATACCGAGGAGTTCGATGAGGTCGTCGCCAGGGTACGCCTCGAGGTAGTACTCCTCCAGCAGGGCGGACGGCGGCTGGCCGTCGTTCTCGAGCGCCGCGATCGCCTCCTGGGGCGGGCTCTCGTAGGCCGCGCCCAGATCGGTGAGCTCCTCGATGAGGCGGGCCCGGAGCATGTCGCGAGAGAGGCTCTCTGGATCCCTGACCTTCGCCTCGGCGGGCGTCACCGAGCTGTCGCTCAGCTTTCGCACCTTGTCCGTCGAGTACGCGAAGATCACGTTCTCCATCCCCGGCTCGCTCCGGACGGCCTCGGCGAACGTGCGGTACGCGGCGCTGTAGGCGGCGGGGCCGGTGACGGCTTGATCGTCGTCGAGCAGGGCCTGGCAGTTCCAGTAGGGCTGACCCCACCAGAACCATCCGCCAGTGTGCTCGTGGAACGGACGGAGGACGATCGGCTTGCCGCCGAGCCCGTGCTCGCGGAAGAACTGGGCCACGTACTTCGCGTGGGCCACGAGCCAGTCGCGCGCCGAGATCCCGGCGTGGGTCCCCTGCTCGATCGGCACGTCGTTGGCGATCTTGCAGATGCACTTCAGGTTCTCGGGGATGTCCGCGCTGGAGCCGAGGGATCGCGAATAGTACGTCTCGGCGTAGAACGGAGTGCCTCCGCCCTGGGCGTGGATCGGCACGCTCTGGCCATCGACCGTGATGGTCGCGAGCG
This sequence comes from Sorangium aterium, assembly GCF_028368935.1. Lineage (NCBI taxonomy): Bacteria > Pseudomonadati > Myxococcota > Polyangiales > Polyangiaceae > Sorangium > Sorangium atrum. Next base: position 2,496,343 of record NZ_JAQNDK010000002.1, read on the forward strand.
GCGTCTCGATGGCGTCCGCGAAGTCCGAGGTGCTGACGTCGTAGTTGCACGGGGGCGTGTGCCAGTCGAAGGCCACCATCCCGCCCGGCTGCTCCAGCATGTACGCCGCGGCGTTCGCGGTGACGTCGCGGCGATTCCAGGGGACCGGATCGAAGACCATCGCGTCGAGGGAGATGCCGAGCAGCCCGGGGTTCTCTCCCACGGTGGCGCCGGCGTCCGACGACCAGCCTCGCTCGCCGCGGCTGGCGGCGCCCGCCATGCTCGAGAACCAGTCGTTGGTCGACACGAGCTGCTTGGTGCCCGGATCGTAGAGCCCCCACGTGATGGCGTTCTCGTAACCGAACCGGAACTTGCCGGCTCGAGACGACGTCCACAGGTCCTCGAGGAGGTCGCCCCTCGGCGTGTCCGGGAACTCCGGTGGATCTCCCGGCGCGCCTCCCGTGCCTGACGATGTGCTCGACGACGTGGTTGACGACGCGCCTCCCGACCCGCCTGACGACGTGCTCGACGACGTGGTTGACGACGCGCTTCCCGACGGACCCCCCGGCGGCGTGTCGTCATTCGACGACCCACAGGCGGCTGCCAAGCACAGGAGGACTGCAGCATAAACGCGTGGACTGAGCTGGATGAGCTTCATGGGTTCTCCCCTGCGACCGGTGCCAGTAACCACGCAGGAATAAAGCTTGTTAATCGGTTCAGTGTCAACAGCGACCTCACCGGGCGAGGTGTCGCCGCTCCGGCCTCGCGCAGGCTTCACCGCGAGCGCTCGTCGGCGCGGTGCCGCGGTGCGTCGCGTGGTGGCCCATGGTGACCGGAGGTGAACAGGCCGCCGTGAGCACGCGCCGTGCCGGCTCGGCCGGCTGCCGGCGCGCCTTGGCTCGGACCCCTGCCGGGTCAGAATGTTAACCGGTTCATTTGGTTCATGCTTCCGTGGTGGAATTTTACTGTTCCAGCGCGCCGAGCGTCGAGCGGCTTCGGTCGCGCGGCGTGGTGGCGCGGAAGTTGAGGTGGGCAGCGGCGGCGAGCAGCGGGGAGGAGGCGACTGGCTTCCGGGGGATGGACATGGCGGTGATGCGATCCAGACGGCATCGCCGACAACTTCACTGCGGGTGCGCAGCCGTACAGCAGAAAGGACGACCGCCGCACCCGGGCTTCATGAAAATGGCGCTTCCAGGGAGGGGAGCTCAACCCTCGAGATCCGGGGCCCCGGTGTCCAGCCGGGCGATCTGGCGCCTCTCGGGCATCTGGAGGATGCCCATCCACGCGAACACGCGGATGACCTGGTAGGCCGGGTCGATCTCGAACCAGCGCACCGCGAAGCTCGGGCTCTGCGGGTACTTGTGGTGGTTGTTCTGAAAGAGCTCGCCGAGCGTCACGAGGTCGAGGGCGAGCGTGTTGCGCGAGTCGTCGTCGCCGTTGAAGTTCCGGTAACCATAGCGGTGGCCGCACCAGTTCACGATGGCGCCGTGTAGCGGGCCCATCGTCCAGTGGAGCGGGACGAACAGGAACTGCCACCAATGCGTGGCGAACGCGATGTAGAAGAGCGCGTAGCCCGTCCCCCACGCGAGGCGGCTGACCCACGAGTTGCCGACGCGGTCGAGCGTGCGCCACTCGGGGTAGCCGCCCAGAAAGCGTGGCTCCACCTCCGCCGTTCCGTCGCAGATGGCGTCATAGCGCTTGGCGGTCGACAGCATCATGGAGACGGGCTCCGCGAAGTAGCGTGGCGAGTGCGGGTCCTTCGGGGTGTCGCTGTAGGCATGGTGCATGCGGTGCAAGATCGCGTACGCCCGGGGCACAAGGTACGAGGAGCCCTGCGTGACGTAGGTGAGAAGATGGAAGATTCGTTCCCAGCGCTTCGGCATTGTGAACATCCGATGCGAGGCGTATCGGTGCAGGAAGAAGGTCTGGAAAAAGACCGATAATGTCGAGTGGGCGATCAGGACGGCGATGAGTTCCATGGCTCGCTTGTACACCCGGCGTGGGCCGAAATGTAGTTGGTTCACGGTCATGATTCGCGAAGTCCGGTGCCGCGCCGTTCACACAGTACGTCCTCATTTCGCGCGATTCCGTTCGTGGGGTGAGCCCGCAACGGGCGAGTTCATCGACCTGAAACAAATCTGTGCTGCCAGGCGCCGCGTCGCTCCTGCAGGCATCACGCAATCGACCTCGCGCGCGCCGCCTTATCACGACAACCCGAACGTTGATCGCCCGCGGCGATGGATCGTTCTTGACATACATATGCGCTGCGTACAGACTGGTTCAGTAAGCCGTTCGAGCGTGCATCGAAGGATCCCTCGCGCTCGGCTCCCAGGGGCTCGCTGCGAGCGTCGCGCAGCGAGGGCTCATCTGGCTCGATGAGGGATAGCTCGTCCGGGCGCTCCGCCGCGGCGGGGAGCTGGCGCAGCCGGCCGTCGCGCGGCGGCGCGTGCGCCGCGAGAGCAGGGTGCCTCGCGGCGTCCCGCTCGTGACTGGTGCCGCGCAATCATCTCGAGGTGCACGCATGCAGATCCGCATAGGTTACGAGCTGCTCTACGAATTCCCGCGACCCACGCCGGTGATCTTGACGCTGAGCGTCCACTACTCGCGCGTGTCCGATCTGGTGCGGCCCGATCACATGCTCACCAGCCCGGCGATCCCGGTTCGAGCCTACCGGGACGCCTTCGGCAACTGGTGTAGCCGTATCCTCGCGCCGGCGGGGCAGCTGAGGATCTCCGCCGACGCGGTGGTGAACGATACGGGCGCGCCGGACCGCGTCGTGACCTCGGCCGAGCAGCACCCCGTTGAAGCGCTGCCAGAAGAGACGCTGGTGTTCTTGCTGGGCAGCCGGTACTGCGAGACGGATCGCCTTTCAGAGGCGGCATGGGACCTGTTTGGCCGGTCGCCCACCGGCTGGGGTCGCGTGCAGGCCATCTGCGACTTCGTTCATCGGCACATCACCTTTGGGTACGAGTTCGCGAGCCCTACCAAGACGGCGGCGGAGGTGTTCAACGATCGGAGAGGCGTCTGTAGAGATTATGCGCATCTTGCGATCGCATTCTGCCGTTGCCTGAATGTTCCGGCTCGATACTGCACCGGCTACCTGGGCGACATCGGCGTGCCTCCTCCTCACGGGACCATGGACTTCTCGGGCTGGTTCGAGGCCTATCTCGGTGGCGAGTGGTACACGTTCGATGCGCGCAACAACGTGCCTCGCATCGGACGCGTGCTGATCGCCCGCGGGCGGGATGCCGCCGACGTGGCGATCTCCACGACATTTGGCCGGAACACGTTGAGGAGCTTCCGCGTGTGGACGGATGAGATCGCGGGCTAGCACTACTGCGGGAAGTCGGACGGGGAAGCGAACCGCCATGACGCCAAGCGCGCCAGGAAGCCAGGGAAATGGGAGGGGAAATGCCGGAACCGCACCTCCTCTCTCTCCTTGGCGACCTTGGCGACCTTGGCGATCTTGGCGGTTGTTCTGCCGATCCGGGGCGACTTCCCGCAGTGGTGCTGGTACTACAGCCGTACTTGGTTCGAGGTGCTGCTGAAGGCATCAACGTCGTCGAGAGATCCGTGCCCGTCCGCCCGTCGACGGCCGCAGATGGATCGCATGTGCGCCCGGAGCGGCGCCCACCTGCGACGAGAGGAGCAGCGGGCCGGAGCTCGCCTGCGAGGAGCTCCAAGGGGCGCTGGCGTTTGACCACCATGAAGGGCGGTCGTTTCCAGGATGGCACCATCGTCGCTCGCTCTGCGCTCGCTCGAAGGCGCCGCGGCGCTGCTCTCCTCGACCGCTGCCGGGGCGTGCGACATCGCTTCACCGCCGCACGCGGATGTCGTCGATGCGGGGGACGGCGGTGTACGACTTGGACGATCGGATGGTGTTGTGGCGGCGTCATGGCTTTGGGGACGCGTCAGCGCGTCCGGCCGCTCGACGCGTGTCGGCGCACATGTCAACTCGCGAACAACGTGGTAATCTGCTCGGCTATGGACAACGCGCAGAGCGATGATGTCGAGGAGGGCGACTGGGGGCGACTTCACGTCACGCGCGCCTGCTGTGGTGCAGGCGTTTGCAGGAACTTCGCTCCAGAGCTCCTGGGCGAGGTCGCGCCCGCGCACTGGGAGGCCATGGACGGCGACGTGCGGCGCCGCGGCCCCGCCGTGCTCGCGGGCACCTATGATGAAGGGGCCTTCACCGGCATCCTGCGCCAGCCCCGGTGCCGGGCCGATCTCGAGGCGGCGCGTTCGGCTGTCGCCGCCTGCCCGGTCAACGCCTTGCGCCTCCGATCGTCGCCGTCCCGCGCGCGCGCCGGGCTGGGAGCGCTCGGGGCCCCGTTCCGCGCCTGGCCCCGCCGCATCGAAGAGGACGTCTGGGCCCTCGGCCATCCCGCGCGCGAAAACGCGGGCGCGACGGCGTACTTCATCGAGCGCCCCGGCGGCGGCGTGCTCGTCGACCTGCCGAGCCCGACCGAGGCGGTCTTCCGTTTCCTCGAAGCGCACGGCGGCGTGCGGTGGATCTTCCTCACCCACCGTGACCACACCGCGCACCACGCCGAGTTCGCGGCCCGCTTCCCCGGGTGTCGCCGCGTCCTCGGCGCCGTGGACGTGAGCCCGCGCGGTGACGGGCGCAATCCGGCCACGTCCGATGTGGAGATCAAGCTCAGGGAGCGCCTCGAGCCCATGAGCCTCGACGGCTCGCCGCTCGCCGACGGCGACCTCGCCGGCGCCGAGCTCGCCGTGCTCTCCCAGCCCGGCCACACCGCAGGCTCGATGTGCCTGCTGTACAGGGGCCGCTTCCTGTTCACCGGCGACCACCTCGCCTATTCGCGCCGCATCGGTCAGATCGTGGCGTTCCGGCTCCAGTGCTGGAACGACTGGGAGCGACAGATCCGCTCCGTGCGCCGCCTGGTCGCGCTGGCGGGCGCCGGCCAGCTCCGCTTCGCGTGGCTCCTGCCTGGCCATGGCGAATGGCACCGACTCGAAGGCGACGGGGGCGCTCCCGCGACGGCCGCCGAGCTCCGGCGCGCGCTCGTCTGGATGGAGCGGCAGGCGCCTGGGCACGTCCCTTTCTTCCGCTTCATCCCCTGGTTGCAGAGCCGCTCGTATCCCGGCACTCGCCTCGCGCGCGCGGTGCACGCGATCGGCGGAGAGGGCCCCGGGAGCGAGGCCTGGGTGCTGCCGCGCGCCGCCCGCCCGTACCTGCCCGATTACCGGCCAGAGAAGGCCGCCGCCGCGTGGCTGCGGGTCTCCCTGGTCGCGGCGACGGCGCTCGGCGCCGCGACGGCCGCGGCCCGGCTCGCCGCGCGCGCGGCGGGGGCGGTCGCGAAGCGGCGGGCGTGAAGCGGCCTTGAGGGCGGTCGGCGCTCCGGTCTTCGCAGGGCCGGGGCGGGGCCCGAGGCGCCGCCGCGCCGGCCTGCCCGCTCAGCCGGCCGCGCTGCCTCGGTCGTCCTGTCGCAGCAGATACGCTGTCTCGGGGTTCTCCCGGCGCCAGATCACGTTGTCCATGAAATAGTGGTGGATGTTCACGAACACGAAGACGGCTGCGAAGTACGGTGTCGGGCCCAGGTCGGACATCGCTTCGCCGTCGCTCGAGCTCAGCACCAGCGCGCTGTCGAGGAGCGCCGGCGCGCCGCGGAACACGACCCACCCGAGGCCGATGGCGGTCGCCGCCAGGATCCCGAGGCGCAGGCCGGTCGGCCGCCCGAACAGCGGCGGGCCCTCGGCGGCGCGCGCCTCGTTCCCCTTCAGGAGCCAGACGAAATACAGATATTGAACCGAGTGGAGCGCCGGGATCACGTAGACCATGAGCCGGTCGAGGCTCGAGTAGACCGTCCAGAGCCAGACCGTGATGAGGAAACCGGCCAGCGGCGCGAGCGGCGGCAGGCGCCGCTCCGTTCGCCACCTGCGCGCGATGACCCAGAGCAGCGCGAGCGCGCTGAGCCCGAAGGCGAGCCCGGTGACGGGCTCGAGCGCAGGCGGGTGCGCGAGCGACGTGTAGACGACGCCTTTCTCCTCGACCTCCCTGCCTGGATCCGCCGGGCTCGCCCACGCGTAAGCCCAGGCCGCGAAGCAGTGCACGAGGATCACCTTGCGCTCCAGGGGGTCGAACCGGAACCCACGCCGCGCCGAGAGCACCGTCAGGACGCCGAAGCCCTGCTTCACGTAGTGCCAGCCCACCAGGAGGAACATGAGCTGGATCATGAAGCCCATCGCCCGCGCCGAGCCGGTCGAGAGCGCCCCGATCGCCCACGCGAGCAGCGCGAGCGGGACCAGGAGACCGGCGACGATGTAGCGGGCTCGCTGCGCCGGGGCGAACGCGCCGCCGAACGCGCGGCGCCTCGCGTCCTTGTAGAACAACAGGTACGTCACCGCGAAGTGAGGATCGTTGATCAGGGACGCGGCGTGGAACGTCAGGAAGCCGATCGCGAGCTCCGCCGCGTCGAGCCCGACGGCCCTGCGGGCGAGCCACGCGAGCGGAAAGAGCACGAGCGTCGCGCCCCCGACGAGCAGGAACTCGATGAGATGCGCGCGAAGCGCGGCTCCGCGCGGCGCCGCGACCGGGACTGGCAGCGTCGCTCCCGCGCTGGTCATGCGCCGAAGCTACCACACAGGGGCGCCCGTCCGGCGCGCGCGCCGCGCGCTCGGCCGCCGGCGGCGCTGCCAAAATCCGTTGCCGTCGCGCCGCAGGCTCCGAGCCAATCTCTGGCCGCCCCGGGCATCCAAGCCGCCATGCCCACCCCTACCGCGACGGCGTGGAGATCCGAGGCTCGCCACGATCAGATCGCCGCGGGGCTCTCGGCCGTCAAGGAGAGGGTGGGGGAGCTCGACGGCCTGAAGCAGAGCGAGCTCCGCCTCGAGGGCGAGCTTGATGCGACGCGATGTAGGCTCGAGGGGGTCGCGGGGCGCCGTGGCCTCCCTCTTCGTCAACAATAAATGACGAGATTTCTCGTCACAAATAAATGACAGATCGCTCGTCGCAAATAAATGAAAGATTCGATGTCGCGCTGCCGCCGGCCGCAGCGCGAGCGTTCGGCGCGAAGCGGGCGCCGCTCCTCGTCCAGGTCCAGCTGTGCTATTCCGCGATCATGCGGAGTCGATCATGAGCCTGGACGACCTGCTCGAAGACGTCCACGAGGACCGGCTCATCACCGGCGCGGTCCAGCGTGCGCTCGTCGCCTATGCCGTGATTCTCCCCGCAGATGTCCTCCGTGACGTCGAGACGCTCGCCACGAGGACGCTGTTCGTGCACCCGCTCGGGATCTCGTTCGTCGCCCGGCTCAGCCCAGGCGTCCGCGCCGAGGTGGACATGGACGACGATCTCGCCGAGCAGGCGCGGCAGGGGTTCGCGGTCGGCGAGATCATGATCTCGATGATGCGCGTGCTCCGCAGGCGGACGCGCGAGCGAGGCGAGCATCGCTTCTTGATGCCCGAGACGCCGATGCTCATGCTGCAAGCGTTCCTGGGCTACTTCAACCCGGACCCGGCCCTCTGGACGATGGGCGATGACGCCGTGCACGGCTCGCTGGACCGCCTCTGCGAGGCCATCGTCGGCCTGTTCTTCACGGGCCTCGTCGTCGATGTGCTGGAGAGCCCATCGTCGCTCGACGACTGGGGGGAGACCGGCCGCGCGCTCTCCGCGGTGCTGCCGGCCATGACCGCGGCGCTCCGTGGCGCCAGGGCCCGGCTGTCCAGGCGCGACCGGCACGCGCTGGAGACCTACGATGCCTGCGGCTGGGATCCTGCGCGGCTCGAGCGCCGGCTGGGCGGCGGCCCGGAGCCCGCCCGCCCGGCGTTCTTCGCCCTGGGCGCGGCGCTCGCCGCAGAGCTCCGCGCCTCGCCGGCGAGCTGACGCCGCGGGGCCGGCGTGGTCGTCCGTGGTCGTGAGAACGCGCTCCCTCGCCTCACTCCGCCCCGTTCGCTTGCAGCGCGGGCAGCCACATGCGCACCGTCGTGCCCTCGCCCAGCGCGCTCTCGATACGGATGCTGCCGTGGTGCTCCTCGATGAACCGGTGCGTCAGCGACAGCCCGAGCCCGGTCCCTTGCCCGGGCGGCTTCGTCGTGAAGAACGGCTCGAAGATGCGGCTCAGGTCCTCGGTGCGGATGCCGCAGCCGTGGTCGTGCACGTCGATCTCCACGCCGTGGATGTCGCCGCGCGGGAGCGGGCGAGCCTCGACCACCACGGCGCTGCCGTGCGGGCTGGCGTCGAGCGCATTGCCTATCACGTTGAGCAAGGCCGACTCGAGCTGCGATGCGTTGACGAGCACCTCGGGCAGCGCCGACGTGGTGCTGTCCGCCTCGAGGTGGACCCTGCGCTCGCGCGCCCGCGGCGCGGACAGGTCGACCGCGCGGCGGAGCGCCGCGCGCACGTCGCACGGCTCCCGGCCGATCGGCTTGCCGCGCGCGTACTCGAGCAGCGCCGTCACGAGATCCGAGCACCGGTTCGCCTGCCGCTCGATGGTGCTGAGCGCCTTCAGGATCGTGGCCTCGTCCGGCAGCCCGTGGCCCTTCCGGTGCCGCCTGAGCAGCAGCTGGGCGTTCATCAGGATGGCCGACACCGGGTTGTTCATCTCGTGAGACAGCCCCGCCACAAGCGTCCCTATCGCCGCCATCTTGCCCGCCTGGAGGAGCTCCTGCTGCGTCTCCGAGAGCCGCTCCAGCGCCGCCGCGAGCTCGCGGTTCTTCGCTGCGAGCTCCAGATAGGCGCGGTGCAGCCGCTCCGCGGCGCGGACTCGCGCCCTGAGCTCCAGGGGGTCGAACGGCTTGCTCATGTACTCGTCGGCGCCGACGTCGAGCCCCCCGACGGCCTCGGCGCCGCTCGCCCTGGCCGTCAAGAGGAGGACCGGGATGGCCCGGAGCGCGGGATCCCCCTTGATCCGCCGGACCAGCTCGAATCCGTCCATCTCCGGCATCATCACGTCCGAGACGATGACATCGGGCCGCTTCGCCGCGATCGACTCGAGCGCTTCCCGGCCGTTCGTCGCCAGGACGATCTCGTGTCCGGCCGACAGGATGTCTGCCAGGTAAGATCTCATGTCCGGGTTGTCTTCCACCACGAGCACGCGCGGCCCCTCCGCGCCGCCGTCGCCGCGGGGCGCGCCTGCGGCGGACAGCGGAGGCACCTCGAAGCCGCGGAGGTTGACCGACGACGGGGGGGCCTCGGAGGTGCCCGCGCCGTTGACCGACCTCGGCGGCTCTGGCGCGACGGGCGCCCGCCTCGCTGCCAGGAAATCCGCGGCGCGCGGGAGCCGCACGAAGAAGCGAGAGCCGACCCCGGGCTCGCTCTCCACGCCGACCGTGCCGCCCATGAGCTCCGTGAGCTCCTTGGCCAGCGACAGCCCGATCCCCGTCCCCTCGTGCTTTCGCGTCGCCGAGGCGTCGATCTGCTGAAACCGTTGAAAGAGCAGGTGTCTCCTGTCCTCCGGGATGCCAGGACCGGTGTCCTCGACCGAGAGCTCGAACTGGCCATCGAGCGCCCTCAGGTCGACGGTGACGCGCCCGCCAGGCGGGGTAAACTTCAGCGCGTTGCCCAGCAGGTTGAGCGCGATCTTCTCGAGCTTGCGCCGGTCGGCGGGGACCCTCCGCAGCTCGGGATCCAGGTGAATCGATAGATCGAGCCCACCGCGCGCCGCCGCCGGGCGAGCCTCCTCCACCATGTCCGACACCAGCTCTCCGACGTCGACGGCCTCCCAGTCGATCTGCATCTTGCCGGCCTCGATCTTCTGATGATCGAGGACATCGTCGACCAGCCGTCGGAGCCGCCGCCCGCTGCGCTGGACGAGCTCGAGGTCGGTCCGCACCCGCGGCGAGAGCGGTTCGTCCCGGTTGGACAGGAGCGACTCGAGCGGTCCCAGGATGAGGGAGAGCGGCGTCCGGAGCTCGTGGCTCATCACCGTGAGGAACTCTCCCTTGGCGCAGGCCGCGGCGTCCGCCGCCTCCTTGGCCTTCTGGAGCTCGATCTCCATGCGTTTGCGCTCGGTGATGTCCGCGTAGATCCCGAGGATCCCCGTCACATCGCCGCGCTCGTCGCGGATGGGCACCTTGCTTGTGAGCAGGAACCGCTGCTCGCCGTCCGGGCGGAGCAGCGGCTCCTCGACGTCGAGCATCGGGGTGCCGCCCTCCATGACCTCCCGGTCGATGCGCACGAAGCACTCCGCGTTCTTGCTGCCCCACACGTCGAAATCGGTCTTGCCGACGAGGTTCTCCAGCACCTTCGTGTTGGTGTCGTTGAGGAAGTTCTGATTTCCCCCGAGAAACCGTCCATGACGGTCTTTCCAGAAGATGGCGTGGGGGACGTTGGCGATGACGTACTTGAGCACCGCCTGCTGCTGATCGACGGGCTGCGGCGTCCATTCCTGGGCGGCGGTGCCAGTCGGGGCCTCGTCCGGCGGCGCCACACGGGGCGTCCTCGCGCGTGCTTCGCGCGTCCGACGGGCCGCGAGGAGCCTGCTGATCTTGGCGGAGAGGCGGTAGAGACGTCTCATCGTCGTATCGTCACAGGAGCATAAGGCGAGCGCGGGCGACATCAAACCTGCTGGGCACGGGAACGCCGCAGCCGAGCACGCACGGCCGTGGAAAATGACACCCGAGCAGGCTGGCGCGTCGGATCCGCCGCTCACCTCGCCGCCGGGCGCTGTGGTAGCGCCTGGTGTCGGTCCCGTCGAGCCCTCCCGGCGGCGCCGGCCTGCGCACGTCGCCGCCCTCGTCCCACCCGCCCTGAGCCGGCGCCCGCGCACGGCGGCGACGGGTCCTCTCCGTCAACCTCGATGGGGTCTCTCTGACGCTCCGGACGGGCCTTCGTCTCCTCGAGCGCGTGGGGGATCGATGCGGAGGGGTGAGCGCCGCGCTGCGGCGCGTGTGACAGACACGAAACAAAGGCGCGGTGCGTCACGAGGGCGCGTCAGGCCCGCAGGAGCCGAGGGAAAGCGCTTTCATCGCCGGGTGAACGGGTCCGGCGCGCCGTTGCGCCGTGACCGAACCATTACCGCAGGCCGCTCACGACGGGTGTTATAGAGGCCGTGCTTGTCATTAGGAGGCAGCTCAGCATGATTGAGGATCCGCAGGTCATCCGCAGCGCCGGCCTCCAGCCGATCGGCATCTGGCGCAGCGGGCCCTGGCTCCCCGCGTTCACATCGACAGACTTGCGGGAGGCCGTCTCCTGCGTGCGAGAGCCGGTGCACGTGGTGCGTGAGACGCCGGATGGGCGCGTCGGCGTGTCCCGGGGCGGCGCTGTCCTCCGCGAGGATCAGGTCAATGGGGTCCCCACGTTCCCGCTCCTCGGCACGCTGCCCGCCCTGTACCCGGAGTGGCTCGGAGACCGCTCCTTCGTCGAGGTCCACGGCCTGCGCTTCCCCTACGTGGCCGGCGCGATGGCGAACGGCATCCACACGACGCGGCTCACGATCGCGATGGCCAAGGCAGGCATGATGGGGTTCTTCGGCGCCGCAGGCCTCGGGCTGCACCGGATCGAGCAGGCGATCGACGAAATTTCCGCGGCGCTCGGCGCGGACGGCCCCACCTGGGGCTGCAACCTCATCCACGCTCCGAACCAGCCCAGGCTGGAGAGCGACACGGTGGAGCTCTACCTGAAGAGGGGAGTCCGGCGGGCCGAGGCGGCCGCCTACATGGGCCTGAACCCGATGGTCGTGCGGTTCGCCTACAGCGGCGTCAAGCGCTTGCCCGACGGCCGCGTCGACCGGAAGAACCACCTGTTCGCGAAGATCTCGCGCCCGGAGGTCGCCGCGCGCTTCCTGTCGCCCGCGCCGGCCGAGATCCTCGATACCTGCGTTCGCAACGGGTGGCTCACCCGCGACGAGGCGGAGCTCGCGCGGAGCCTGCCGGTCGCCGAGGACATCACCGTGGAAGCGGACTCCGGCGGTCACACCGACAACCAGCCCCTCGTCGCGCTGTTCCCCGTGATCCTCGGCGTCCGCGACGAGCTCGCGGCGAAGTACGGGTATCACCGGCCGATCCGCGTCGGCGCCGCCGGCGGCCTCTCCACGCCGGAGTCGATCGCCGCCGCGTTCGCGCTCGGGGCCGCGTACGTGCTCACGGGCTCGGTCAACCAGTCGTGCATCGAGTCGGGCCTCTCCGACGAGGGCAAGAAGATGCTGGCCCAGGCCGATCTCCCGGACGTTGTGATGACGCCGGCCGCCGACATGTTCGAGCTCGGCGTGCAGGTCCAGGTGCTCAAGCGCGGCACGATGTTCGGTGTCCGCGCGCAGCGGCTCTACGACCTCTACGTCGCCCACGACTCCATCGAGTCGCTGCCCACGGACGTGCGCGCGCGCATCGAGAGGGAGCTGTTCCAGATGTCGTGCGACGAGGTGTGGGCGGGCTGCGAGCGGTTCTTCACGGAGCGCGACCCCGCGGAGCTCGAGCGCGCCGCGCGCGAGCCGAAGCACAAGATGGCGCTGATCTTCCGCTGGTATCTCGGCATGTCCAGCAAGTGGGCGATCGCCGGGGACCCGAAGCGCCGCGCCGATTACCAGATCTGGTGCGGCCCGGCCATGGGCGCGTTCAACCGCTGGGTCAAGGGGTCGTTCCTCGAGGACCCGGCGCGCCGCACGGCGGTCCAGGTCGCGCGCAACCTGCTCGAGGGCGCGGCCGTCGTCACGCGCGCGCAGCAGCTCCGGACGTACGGCGTCCCCGTGCCGAGCGCCGCATTCCACTTCACTCCTCGCCCGCTCGCCTGAGCGCCTGATCATCTGCCGAGGTCCTCATGCACCCTTCGTCTTCGCGTATCCCGTCCATCGCCGTCGTCGGCGTGAGCGCCATCTTCCCCGGCTCGCTGGACGCGCACGGCTTCTGGCGTGACATCCTGTCCGGGACAGACCTCATCACGGAGGTCCCGAGCACCCACTGGCTGGTCGAGGACTACTATGATCCCGACCCGTCCGCCCCGGACAAGACCTATGCGAAGCGCGGCGCCTTTCTCAAGAACGTGCCGTTCGATCCGCTCGAGTGGGGCGTCCCGCCCTCGATCGTGCCGGCGACGGACACGACGCAGCTGCTCGCGCTGATCGTGGCGAAGCGGGTCCTGGAGGACGCGGCGCAGGGGCAGTTCGAGGCGATGAACCGCGAGCGGATGAGCGTGATCCTCGGCGTCACCTCCGCGCAGGAGCTGCTCGCGTCGATGGTGAGCCGGATCCAGCGGCCGGTGTGGGCGAAGGCGCTCCGCGACCTCGGGTATCCGGAGGACGAGGTGAAGCGCGCCTGCGACAAGATCGCAGGCAACTACGTGCCGTGGCAGGAGTCGAGCTTTCCTGGCCTGCTCGGGAACGTGGTGGCCGGGCGCATCGCGAACCGGCTCGACCTCGGCGGGACGAACTGCGTGACCGACGCGGCGTGCGCGTCGTCGCTGTCGGCGATGTCGATGGCGATCAACGAGCTGGCGCTCGGGCAGTCCGATCTCGTGATCGCGGGCGGCTGCGACACGATGAACGACGCGTTCATGTACATGTGCTTCAGCAAGACGCCCGCGCTGTCCAAGTCGGGCGACTGCCGGCCGTTCTCCGACAAGGCCGACGGCACGCTGCTCGGCGAGGGCATCGCGATGGTGGCGCTCAAGCGGCTCGACGACGCCGAGCGCGACGGGGACCGGGTCTACGCGGTGATCCGCGGGATCGGCTCGTCCTCGGACGGGCGGAGCAAGAGCGTGTACGCGCCGGTGCCGGAAGGGCAGGCGAAGGCGATCCGCCGGACGTACGCCGCCGCGGGGTACGGCCCCGAGACCGTGGAGCTGATGGAGGCGCACGGCACCGGGACGAAGGCCGGCGACGCGGCCGAGTTCGAGGGCCTGCGCGCGATGTTCGACGCGTCGGGGCGCGCTGACCGCCAGTGGTGCGCGCTCGGCAGCGTGAAGTCGCAGATCGGCCACACCAAGGCGGCGGCCGGCGCGGCCGGCCTGTTCAAGGCGATCATGGCGCTGCACCACAAGGTGCTCCCGCCGACCATCAAGGTCGACAAGCCGAACCCCAAGCTCGACATAGAAAAGACCGCTTTCTATCTGAACACCCAGGCGCGGCCGTGGATCCGGCCGGGGGACCACCCGCGGCGGGCGTCGGTGAGCTCGTTCGGCTTCGGCGGCTCGAACTTCCACGTGGCGCTGGAGGAGTACACGGGCCCGGCGCCGAAGGCGTGGCGGGTGCGGGCCTTGCCGGCGGAGCTGTTCCTCCTGTCGGCGGACACGCCGGCGGCGCTCGCGGATCGCGCGCGGGCGCTGGCGAAGGAGGCGGAGGTGCCCGAGATCCTGCGCTTCCTGGCGCGGGAGTCGGTGCTCTCGTTCGACGCGTCGAGGCCGGCGCGGCTCGGGCTGTGCGCGGCGGACGAGGCGGATCTCAGGAAGAAGCTCGAGCAGGTCGCGGCGCACCTCGAGGCGAGGCCGGAGCAGGCGCTCTCGGCGCCGCTCGTGCACTGCGCGAGCGGGGAGGCGCCGGGGCGGGTGGCGTTCCTGTTCCCGGGGCAGGGGAGCCAGTACGTCGGGATGGGCGCGGACGCGCTCATGACGTTCGACCCGGCCCGCGCGGCCTGGGACGCGGCGGCGGGCGTCGCGATCGCGGACGCGCCGCTGCACGAGGTGGTGTTCCCGCGGCCGGTGTTCTCGGACGAGGACCGGGCGGCGCAGGAGGCGCGGCTCCGCGAGACGCGGTGGGCGCAGCCGGCGATCGGCGCGACGAGCCTCTCGCACCTCGCGCTGCTCGCGGCGCTCGGGGTGCGGGCCGAGGCGTTCGCGGGCCACAGCTTCGGCGAGATCACGGCGCTGCACGCGGCCGGGGCGCTGTCCGCGGCGGACCTCCTGCGCGTGGCGCGGCGGCGCGGCGAGCTGATGGGCGCCGCGTCGTCGGAGCGGGGCGCGATGATCGCGGTCCCGCGGGGGATCGACGAGGTGCGGGCGCTGGGCCTCGGCGGCGTGGTGATCGCGAATCACAACGGCCCGAAGCAGGTGGTGCTGTCGGGGTCGGTCGCGGCGATCGAGGCCGCGGAGGAGCGGCTGAAGGGCGTCGGGATCCAGGCGCGGCGCCTCGACGTGGCCGCGGCGTTCCACTCGCCGCTCGTGGCGGAGGCGAGCGCGCCGCTCCGCGAGTTCCTGGCGGGCATCGCGGTCGAGGCGCCGGCGGCGCCCGTGTACAGCAACGCGGAGATCGAGCCGTACGCGGGCGGCGGCGACGCGGCGCGCGACCGGCTGGCGCGGCAGCTCGCGGAGCCGGTGCGGTTCGTGGAGGAGATCGAGCGGATGTACGCGGACGGCGTGCGCACGTTCGTCGAGGTCGGGCCGGGCTCGGTGCTGACGAACCTGGTCGGCGACATCCTGAGCGGTCGGCCGCACCGGGCGGTGGCGCTCGACCGCAAGGGCAAGCACGGCGTGACGAGCCTGCTCGAGGCGGTGGCGCGGCTCGCCGTGGCCGGGGTGCCGCTGGACGCGCGGGTCCTCTGGGAAGGCTTCGCGGCGCCGAGCGATCCGCGGGCGCTGCCGAAGCCGAAGCTGGCGCTGCAGATCAACGGGAGCAACTACGGCAAGCCGTATCCGCCGCAGGGGGGCGCGAAGGCGCTGCCGGCGGCGAGCCCGCCGCGGGCGGCGCAGAAGCCGGCGCCGGAGGCGGCGCGGGCGGTGGCGAGCGCGCCGCGGCCGGTGGCGAGCGCGTCGCAGGCGGTGGTGAGCGCGTCGCGGCCGGCAGTGAGCGCGTCGCAGCCGGCGGTGAGCGCGTCGCAGGCGGCAGTGAGCGCGTCGGCGCCGGTGGTGAGCGCGTCGGCGCCGGTGGTGAGCGCGTCGCAGGCGGCAGTGAGCGCGTCGCGGCTGGCAGTGAGCGCGTCGCAGCCGGCAGTGAGCGCGTCGCAGCCGGTGGTGAGCGCGTCCGCGCCTGCGCTGGCGAGCGCGTCGGCGCCGGTGGTGAGCGCGTCGCGGCCGGCAGTGAGCGCGTCGCAGCCGGTGGTGAGCGCGTCCGCGCCTGCGCTGGCGAGCGCGTCGGCGCCTGTGGTGAGCGCGCCGCGGCCGGCAGTGAGCTCGTCGACGCCCGTGGTGAGCGCGTCGCGGCCGACGGCGAGCGCGTCGTGGCTGGCCGCGTACCAGGAGGCGCAGCGCGCGACGGCGGAAGCCCACAGCGTGTACCAGCGCACGATGGCCGAGAGCCACATCGCCTTCCTTCAGGCCGCCGAGGCGTCCTTCGCGGGGCTTGCCGCGCTGGCGACCGGCGCTCCGTACCCCGTCGCTCCAACGACGGTGTCCGAGGTACGGCCTGCTCCGGTTCTCCTCGCTCCGGTGCATGTGGGGCCTGTCTCGGAGGCGTCCGTACGGCTTTCGGCGGCGCCGACCGCGCGCTCCGGCGAGGGCAGGAGCAACGTGGCCCTGGACGGCCCGAACGGCGCGGGCCGGGAGCTCCACACGGCTGTCGCGCTGCCGGCGCAGGCGGCGCCTGCCGTGGAAGCGAAGGTGGCCGTTGCAGCGCCCGCCGCGACAGCAAGAGCGGCCACCGCGGCGCCTGCTGCGGCTGTGAAGGCGGCGGCCGCTGCGCCCGCGGTGGCAGTGTCCACGGCCGTCACCGCGCCTGCGGCCGCCGTGGCGACGCAGGCGGCGGTCGCCGCTGCGCCGCGCGTCGATATCGAGCGCTTGGTCCTCGACGTTGTCGCGGACAAGACGGGGTACCCCGTCTCCATGCTCGGGCTGCAGATGGAGCTGGAGAGCGATCTCGGCATCGACAGCATCAAGCGGGTGGAGATCCTGTCCTCGGTCCGTGACCGCACGCCCGGGCTCGCGGAGGTCGACGCCTCGGCGCTGGCGCAGCTGCGCACGCTGGGGCAGGTCGTCGACTATCTCCGCGCCTCGCTGCCGGCCGCCGGGCCGGCCGCCAGCGCGAGTCCGGCTGTCGCTGCGTCTACGGCGAAGGTGTCTTCCGTCGCGGCGCCTGCCGTCGCTTCCAGCGCGGCGCCAGGCGCGGCCGAGGTGGAGCGTGTGGTGATGGCGGTCGTCGCGGAGACGACGGGCTACCCGGCGGAGATGCTCGGGCTGCAGATGGAGCTGGAGAGCGATCTCGGCATCGACAGCATCAAGCGGGTGGAGATCCTGTCGGCGGTCCGTGACCGGACGCCCGGGCTGTCGGAGGTCGACGCGTCGGCGCTGGCGCAGCTGCGCACGCTGGGGCAGGTCGTCGATCACCTCCGCGCTTCGCTGCCGGCCGCCGGGCCGGCAGCGAGCGCCAGTCCGGCTGCCGTCGCGCCCGCCGCGAAGGCGTCTTCCGTCACGGTGCCTGCCGTCGCTTCCAGCGCCGCGCCAGGCGCGGCCGAGGTGGAGCGAGTCGTGATGGCGGTCGTCGCGGAGACGACGGGCTACCCGGCGGAGATGCTGGGGCTGCAGATGGAGCTGGAGAGCGATCTCGGTATCGACAGCATCAAGCGGGTGGAGATCCTGTCGGCGGTCCGCGACCGGACGCCGGGGCTGTCGGAGGTCGACGCGTCGGCGCTGGCGCAGCTGCGCACGCTGGGGCAGGTCGTCGACCACCTCCGCGCTTCGCTGCCGGCCGCCAGCGCCAGTCCGGCTGTCGCCGCGTCCGCCGCGAAGGCGTCTGCCGTCGCGGCGCCTGCCGCCGCTTCCGTCGCGGCGCCAGGCGCGGCCGAGGTGGAGCGGGTGGTGATGGCGGTCGTCGCGGAGACGACGGGCTACCCGGCAGAGATGCTGGGGCTGCAGATGGAGCTGGAGAGCGACCTCGGCATCGACAGCATCAAGCGGGTGGAGATCCTGTCGGCGGTCCGCGACCGGACGCCGGGGCTGTCGGAGGTCGACGCGTCGGCGCTGGCGCAGCTGCGCACGCTGGGGCAGGTCGTCGACCACCTCCGCGCCTCGCTGCCTGCTGCCAGCGCCAGCCCGGCAGTCGTCGCGCCCGCCGCCGCCACGGTGCCTGCCATCGCAGCGCCCGCCGCTGCTTCCGCATCGGCGCCCGCGGCGGCCGAGGTGGAGCGTGTGGTGATGGCGGTCGTCGCGGAGACGACGGGCTACCCGGCGGAGATGCTCGGGCTGCAGATGGAGCTGGAGAGCGACCTCGGCATCGACAGCATCAAGCGGGTGGAGATCCTGTCGGCGGTCCGCGACCGGACGCCCGGCCTCGCGGAGGTCGACGCGTCGGCGCTGGCGCAGCTGCGCACGCTGGGGCAGGTCGTCGACCACCTCCGCGCGAGCCTCGGTTCCGCCGCTGTCACCGCCGGCGCTGCGCCGGCGGAGCCCGCCGAGGAGCCGGCCTCCGCGCCCCTCGGCCGGTGGACGCTCGTCGAGGAGCCGGCGCCCGCGGCCGGCCTCGCGATGCCCGGCCTCTTCGACGCAGGCACCATCGTGGTCACCGGCCACGACGCGATCGGCCCCGCGCTCGTCGCGGCCCTCGCGGCGCGCGGGATCGCCGCCGAGCACGCCCCCGCCGTGCCCCGCGGCGCGCGCGGCGCCGTGTTCCTCGGCGGCCTGCGCGAGCTGGCCACGGCCGACGAGGCGCTCGCCGTCCACCGCGAGGCGTTCCTCGCTGCCCAGGCGATCGCGGCGAAGCCGGCCCTGTTCGTCACGGTCCAGGACACCGGCGGCGACTTCGGTATCGCGGGCTCGGACCGCGCCTGGGTCGGCGGGCTGCCGGGCCTCGTGAAGACCGCGGCGCTGGAGTGGGCCGAGGCGTCCTGCCGCGCGATCGACCTCGAGCGCGGCGGCCGCCCCGCCGGCGAGCTCGCGGAGGCCATCGCCTCGGAGCTCCTGTCCGGCGGCGTCGAGCTCGAGATCGGCCTGCGCGCCGACGGCCTGCGCACCGCGCCGCGAAGCGTCCGGCAGGACGCGCAGCCCGGGCCGCTCCCCCTCGGGCCGTCCGACGTGGTCGTGGCGAGCGGCGGCGCCCGCGGCGTCACCGCGGCGACGCTGATCGCGCTCGCCAGGGCCAGCCGCGCGCGGTTCGCGCTGCTCGGCCGCACCGCGCTCGAGGACGAGCCGGCCGCCTGCCGCGGCGCCGACGGCGAGGCCGCGCTCAAGGCGGCGCTCGTCAAGGCGGCGACCTCCGAGGGCCAGCGGGTGACCCCGGCGGAGATCGGCAGGAGCGTCGCGAAGATCCTCGCGAACCGCGAGGTCCGCGCGACGCTCGACGCGATCCGTGCCGCCGGCGGCGAGGCCCTCTACGTCCCGGCCGACGTGAACGACGCGCGGGCGGTGGCCGCGGCGCTCGACGGCGTGCGCCGCGCCCTCGGCCCCGTCACGGCGATCGTCCACGGCGCGGGCGTGCTCGCCGACAAGCTCGTCGCCGAGAAGACGGTCGAGCAGTTCGAGCGCGTGTTCAGCACGAAGGTCGACGGCCTCCGGGCCCTGCTCGGCGCGACCGCGGGCGACCCGCTCAAGGCGATCGTCCTCTTCAGCTCGATCGCCGCGCGCGGCGGCAACAAGGGGCAGTGCGACTACGCGATGGCGAACGAGGTCCTGAACAAGGTCGCGGCCGCCGAGGCAGCCCGCCGCCCCGGCTGCCGGGTGAAGTCGCTCGGCTGGGGCCCCTGGCAAGGCGGCATGGTGAACGCGGCGCTCGAGGCCCACTTCGCGCAGCTCGGCGTGCCGCTCATCCCGCTCGCCGCGGGCGCGAAGATGCTCCTCGACGAGCTGTGCGACGCGTCGGGCGATCGCGGCGATCGCGGCGCGCGCGGGCAAGGCGGCGCCCCGCCCGGCGCGGTCGAGCTCGTGCTCGGCGCGGAGCCGAAGGCGCTCGCGGCCCAGGGCCACGGCGGCCGGGTCGCGCTCGCCGTCCGCGCGGACCGCGCGACGCACCCCTACCTCGGCGATCACGCCATCAACGGCGTCCCCGTGGTGCCCGTGGTGATCGCGCTCGAGTGGTTCGCTCGCGCCGCGCGCGCGTGCCGGCCGGATCTCGTCGTGACCGAGCTCCGCGACGTGCGGGTCCTGCGCGGGATCAAGCTCGCGGCGTACGAGACCGGCGGCGAGGTGTTCCGCGTCGACTGCCGCGAGGTGAGCAACGGCCACGGCGCCGTGCTCGCGGCGGAGCTGCGCGGGCCGCAGGGGGCGCTGCACTACGCGGCGACCATCCAGATGCAGCAGCCCGAGGGGCGCGTGGCCCCGAAGGGCCCGGCCGCGCCGGAGCTCGGCCCATGGCCCTCCGGCGGCGAGCTGTACGACGGCCGCACGCTCTTCCACGGCCGCGACTTCCAGGTGATCCGGCGGCTCGACGGCGTGAGCCGCGAAGGGATCGCGGGGACGGTCGTGGGCCTCCGCGAGGCCGGCTGGGTGGCCCAGCCGTGGAAGACCGATCCGGCGGCGCTCGACGGCGGGCTGCAGCTCGCGACGTTGTGGACGCAGCACGTGCTCGGCGGCGCCGCGCTCCCGATGTCCGTGGGCGCGCTGCACACCTTCGCCGAGGGGCCGTCCGACGGCCCGCTGCGCGCGGTGGTGCGCGGGCAGATCGTGGCCCGCGATCGCACGAAGGCCGACATCGCGTTCGTCGACGACCGCGGCTCGCTCGTCGCGGAGCTGCGCGACGTGCAGTACGTCCTGCGCCCCGACACGGCGCGCGGGCAGGCGTGATCGAGGCCAGCGTGTTCGAGCCCATCGCGATCGTCGGCCGCGGGTGCGTCCTCCCGGGCGCGCTCCACCCCGCGGCCCTCTGGGACAACGTGCTCGCCGGCAGGGACCTCCTGTCCGCCGCCCCCGACGGCCGCTGGCGCCTCTCGCGCGAGCGCGCGCTCGCGGGGCCTTCCGTGCGCGGCGCGCGCGACGTGCGCGACGCGCAGGACCGCGCGTGGAGCGACCGCGGCGGCTACGTCGCCGGGTTCGACGAGCACTTCCGCCGCGTGCTCGCCAGGGACCCGTTCCCGCGGCCGGCCGGGCCGCCCGAGTCCCTGCTCGCGCTCGACCCGCTCTTCCAGTGGGTGCTCCACGCGGGCCGCGAGGCGCTGCGCGAGGCGGGGCACGAGGGCCGGTCCGACCGCGCGGGCGCGGTGTTCGGGAACCTCTCGTTCCCGTCGTCGGCGATGTCGGCGTGGGTCGAGTCGACGTGGCTCGGCGATCTCGCCGGCGTCCCGCGGCCCGATCCGCGCAACCGGTTCATGTCGGGGCTGCCCGCCCACCTGCTGGCCGACGTGCTCGGCCTCGGGGCCGGCGCGTTCGCGCTCGACGCCGCGTGCGCGTCGTCACTGTACGCGATCGCGCTCGCCTGCGAGCGGCTGCACGATCGCGAGGCCGACCGGATGCTCGCAGGCGCGGTGTGCCGCTCGGACGATCTCTTCATCCACATCGGGTTCTGCGCGCTGTCGGCCATGAGCCGCACCGGGCAGAGCCGCCCGTTCTCGTCGGAGGCCGACGGCCTGGTCCCGGCGGAGGGCGCGGCGTTCGTGGTCCTGGAGCGCCTGTCGGACGCGGAGGCCGCGGGCAGGCCGATCCTCGGCGTGATCCGCGGGGTCGGCCTGTCGAACGACGGCCGCGGCCGCGGCCTCCTCGCGCCCGCCGTCGAGGGCCAGCTGCGCGCGATGCGGGCCGCGTATGCGACGGCCGGCCTCGATCCTCGCGAGGTGTCGCTGCTCGAGTGCCACGCGACGGGCACGCCCCTCGGCGACGCGACCGAGATCGCGACCCTCAAGGAGGTGTTCGGCTCCCGCGAGGTCCCGCTCGGCTCGCTCAAGTCGAACCTCGGTCACCTCGTCACGACGGCCGGCGCGGCCGGGCTCCTCAAGCTGCTCGGCGCCATGGCGGCGGGCGTCCGCCCGCCGACGCTGCACGCCGATCCGCTGAGCGAGGCGGTCGCCTCGAGCCCCTTCCGGGTGCTGCAGCGCGCCGAGCCGTGGGAGGGGCGTCGGCTCGCGGGCCTGTCGGCGTTCGGGTTCGGCGGGAACAACGCCCACCTCCTCGTGGAGGCGTACGAGCCGTCGTCGCCGAGGAGCCGAGCGGCCCACGCCGCGCCGCAGGTCGCTGCAGCGGCCTCGCGCCCTGTCGATGCCGCGCGCCCCGCGCCGGCAGGCCACCTGGCCGTGGTGGCCATGGGCCTGTGCGTCGGTGAGCTCAGCGGCGTCCGGGCCTTCGCCGAGCCGCTCCTCTCGGGCCGCGGCGCGGATCCTCGCCGCGCGGCCGTCGCGCTGCCGGCGGACCGGCTCCGGTTCCCGCCGCGCGATCTTCAGCAGGCGCTCGCCCAGCAGACGCTGCTGCTCGAGGCGGCGATCGAGGCCACCGAGGGGCTCGCGCTGCCGCGCGATCGCACCGCCGTGCTCATCGGCATGGGCGCCGACACCGAGGTGTGCAGGTACATGACGCGCTGGCGGCTCGCCGAGACGGCGCCGCCGCGGCTCGGTCCGTCGGTCGACGTCGGCGCGCTCCAGGACGCGATCATCCCTGCGCTGCAGGCGGCGGGCGTCGTCGGGAACATGCCGAACATCCCGGCGAACCGGCTGAACAGCCAGCTCGACGTCGGTGGACCGTCGTTCACGATCGCCGCCGAGGAGCTGTCGGGCCCCTGGGCGCTGCGCGTCGCGTCCCGCGCCCTGCGCGCCGGCGCGGTCGACGCGGCGATCGTCGGCGCGGTGGATCTCTCGTGCGAGCCCGCCCACGCGGCCGCGCTCGAGGCGCTCGGCGTCCGCCTGCCCCCCGGCGACGCCGCCGTGGTGCTCGTGCTCGAGCGCCTCGACGACGCCGTCCGGGAGCGGCACCCGGTCCTGGCGGTGGTCGTGGACGAGCCGGGCGACCCTGGCCTCGTGCTGTCGTCCACGGATCTCGCGCCGCGGTTCGGCCACGCGCACGCCGCGTCGGGGCTGCTGCACGTGGCCGCCGCGGTGCTCGCGTGCCGTCACGGCCGCAGGCTCGACGGGGCGCCGTGGTCCGACGAGATCCGGGTCGCCGAGGTCCGCTGCGCCGGCCTCGGCGGCGGCTCGCTGTCGGTCCGCATCGGGGCCGGCGGCCCTGCCGCGCCGCTCCCGCCGCCGCGATCGGCGGAGGGGCCGATGCTCACGCTCCCCGCCCACCCGCCGGCGATCGTCGTGCCCGGCGCGGCCTCCTGTTCATCCCCCGGAGACTCCATGGAACCTGCGCCGCCTCTGCCGTCCGCTCTCGACGACCTGCCGCCGCTGTACCCCGGGCCCACGGGGTTCTCTGCCGCCGACGCGGAGCGGGCGCCGTCCTGGGACGAGCCGGCGGCGGTCGAGCCGGCGGTCGTCGCGGCCGTCGCCGCGCGCCTGGCAGAGGAGCCGCCGCCGGTCGGACCGGCGGTCGTCGCGGCCGCTGCCGTGGATATCCCGGGCGACGTGATCGCCGGCGCCGCGGCGTTCACCGTGCAGCTTGCGCAGATCCACAAGGAGTGGGCGGAGCAGCAAGCCCAGGTCCACCGTCGGTTCCTTCAGATGCGGCAGCGCGCGCTGGACTCGCTCGTGCAGGCGTCGTCGGGCGCGGCCGCGGTGGTGGTCGAGGCCCCCTTGGCGCAGGCGCCCCACGCCGCGCCGGTCTGGATCGATGCCCCGCGCACGGTCGAGTCGCCGCGCCCCGCCGCTGTGCCGCAGCCGGTCGGCGCGTCGGCTCTCGCGCGCCTCGACGCGCCGCGCCCCGCTGCTGTGCCGCAGCCGATCGATGCGCCGGCTCTCGCGCGCCTCGACGCGCCGCGCCCCACCGCTGCGCCGCAGCCCGCTCGCGCCGAGGCGCCGCAGCCCGCCCGCGCCGAGCCGCCGCGCTCGTTCGAGCCGCCGCGCCCCGCCGCCGCGCCGCCTGCGCCGCGCCCCGCCGCCCAGCCGGAGCTCCCTGCGGCGTCTTCCCTCGCGCCCCGCGGCCCCCGGTTCAGCCGCGAGCAGCTCGAGCACCTCGCCTCGGGCCGGATCTCCGACGTGTTCGGCCCGCTCTTCGCCCGGCAGGACGCCTATCGACGCCAGGTGCGCATGCCCATGCCGCCGCTCCTGCTGGCCGATCGGGTCACCGGGATCGACGCCGAGCCCGGCTCGATGAAGCTCGGCACGATGTGGACCGAGACCGACGTGCGGTGGGATTCCTGGTACCTGCACGACGGCGCGATGCCGGCCGGCGTCATGATCGAGAGCGGCCAGGCCGACCTGCTGCTCATCAGCTGGCTCGGCGCGGACTTCGAGAACAAGGGCGAGCGCGTCTACCGCCTGCTCGGCTGCGAGCTCACCTTCTACGGCGGCCTGCCGCGCCCGGGCGACACGCTCGTCTACGACATCCACGTCGACGGGCACGCGAAGCACGGCGACGTCCGCCTGTTCTTCTTCCACTACGACTGCCGCATCGGCGGCGAGCTGCGCCTGAAGACGCGCAAGGGCCAGGCAGGCTTCTTCACCGACGAGGAGCTCGCGAGCTCCGGCGGCGTCCTCTGGGACGCGGACACCGCCGAGCATGCGAAGACCGCCCGCCTCGATCCGCCCCGGATCGCGTGCCAGAAGTCCGCGTTCGACCGGGCCGACCTCCTCGCGTTCGCGGCCGGCGACGGCGCGGCGGCGTTCGGCCCCGCCTTCGATCGTTTGAGCACCCACGTCAGGACGCCGCGGATCAGCGCGCCGCCGATGCTGTTCTTCGATCGCGTCGACGTGTTCGACCCGGCCGGCGGCCCGTGGAAGCGCGGCTATCTCCGGGCCACGCTGCCGATCACGAAGGACGGCTGGTACTTCGAGGGCCACTTCAAGGACGACCCCTGCATGCCGGGGACGCTCATGTTCGAGGGCTGCCTGCAGGCGCTCGCGTTCTACATGGCGGCCATGGGCTTCACGGTGGACGCGGACGGCTTCCGCTTCGAGCCCGTGCCGGAGATCCCCTACCTGCTCCGCTGCCGCGGCCAGGTGGTCCCGACGAGCCGGGTGCTCACCTACGAGGTGTTCGTCGAGGAGGTCCACGACGGCCCGTGCCCGACGGTGTTCGCCGACTTCCTGTGTACGGTCGACGGCCTCAAGGCGTTCCACGCCCGCCGCGTGGGCCTGCGCCTCAGCCCCGACTGGCCGCTGACGAGCGCCCCCGAACTGCTCGACGGCCACGTCGAGCCGGTGCCGGTCGCGCGTGTCCCCTGGTCCGAGACGGGTGCGGCGCCGCCGGATGGCGCCTCTGCAGACGCCGGCGGCTTCCCGTTCGATTACCGGAGCCTGCTCTCGTGCGCCTGGGGCAGGCCGTCGGACGCGTTCGGGCCGCTCTACCGCAGGTTCGACGGGGGACAGCACGTCGCCCGGCTCCCGGGGCCGCCGTACCACTTCATGAGCCGGGTCCTGTCGGTCTCGCGCCCCATGGCGGCGATGAAGGCCGGCGCCGAGGTCGAGGTCGAGTACGACGTCCCGGAGGACGCGTGGTACTTCGACGAGAACGCGAGCCTCACGATGCCGTTCGCGGTGGTGCTCGAGGCCGCGCTCCAGACGTGCGGCTGGCTCGCGAGCTACACCGGCTGCGCGCTCTCGACCGACGGCGCGCTGTACTTCCGCAACCTCGACGGCAAGGGCACGCTGCACGCCGAGGTCCTGCCGGCGCCGGCGCCGGCAGTGAGCGCGCTGCGCACCAGGTCGCGGCTCACGAACATGTCCCGGTCGGGCGGCATGATCATCCTCTCGTTCCGGGTCGAGTGCAGCCTCGGCGGCGCGCGGGTGTACGAGCTCGACACGGTGTTCGGCTTCTTCCCGAAGGCCGCGCTCGCGACGCAGATCGGGATCCCGCCGAGGCCCGAGGAGGTCGCCGCGCTCGATGAGCCGTCCGATTTCGACGTCGATCTCCGCGAGCGCCCCGCGCGGTACTGCGGCGGCAAGCTCGGGCTCGCGCGGCCGTCGCTGCTGATGATCGACCGGATCGACGGCCTGTGGCAGGCCGGCGGCCGGAAGGGGCTCGGCCGGCTCCGCGCGCGGCGGGACGTCCACGCGTCGGAGTGGTTCTTCAAGGCCCATTTCCTGGGCGATCCCGTGCAGCCAGGCTCGCTCGGCATCGAGGCGATGCTGCAGACGATCCAGTTCTGGATGCTGCACCAGGACCTCCACGCGGGCCTGCGCGATCCGCGGTTCGAGCCCGTGATGACGGGGCACGAGCACTCCTGGCGGTACCGGGGCCAGGTGCTGCCGGCCAGCCGGCGGGTGACTGTCGACACCGACATCCTCGAGGTCGGCCGCGACGACCGCGGGCCCTACGTCATCGCCGAGTCCTACCTCTGGGTGGACGGCCTGCGCATCTACGGCGCGACGCTCGGCGTGCGGATCGTCGACGGCGCCTCGCCCCGCGCGCGTCGCGACGTCGGCTTCGACCCGCGCGCGAGCGCGCGCCGCCTCGCGTCGCTCCCCGGCGCCGTGGGCGGGAGCCCGCGCCTGCGCCCGCAGGAGCAACCCGCGGCGAAGGCCGCGCCTGCGCCGGCGCTCGACGACGTCGAGGAGGTGCTGGACCCGGACGGGTGGGTTGCGGATCACCGCCCCACGTGGACGGTCCCGGCGCTCCCCGGGATGAGCATGGTCGACCGGCTGGCCGGCGCCGCGTTGCGAGCGCGCCCGGGGAGCGTGGTCGTGGCCGTGGAGGACGTGGTGGTGCAGCGCTGGCTGCCCGTGCCGGGGCCGGTGCGCGTCAAGGCCGAGGCGACCGGCTCGGGCGACGAGCTCGATGTCCGGCTGCTCGCGTGGCGCGAGGCATCGAACCCGGCGCTCTCGCGGTTCGAGCCCGTGTGCACCGGCCGCGTGCGGGTGGCCCGTGACTACCCGCCCGCCCCGGCGCCGGAGCCGGCGCTCGACGCACCTGAGGCGGACGATCCGTACGCGGCGGGGACGCTGTTCCACGGCCCTGCGTTCCAGTACCTGACCTCGCTCAGGCTCGGCGCGCGCGGCTCGTCGGCGGTGCTGGACCCCCGGAGGGGCTCGGTGCCCCCAGGGACGCTGCACCAGGGCATGCTCGACGCGCTGACCCACACCATCCCGCACGATCGGCTGTCGCTGTGGGATCCAGGGTGCCCGCCCGCCCAGATCGCGTTCCCGTCGCGCATCCCGTCGCTCCGCGTGTACGGGCCGGCGCCCGAGTCGCCGGTGCGCGTGGAGGTGCGTTACGAGGGCCGTGACGATCGCTTCGTCTCGTTCCGGGTGCAGGCCATCGCGCAGGCCGGGGCCGAGGTCGGGGCCGCGGCGGGAGAGCGCGTCTGGCTGGAGCTCCGGCTTGTCGAGGTGCTGCTCCCGCAGGGGCCGATCGGCGGCGCGCCGCCCGGGATCCGCCGGGCGTTCCTGCGCGATCGCGCGCCGGTCGACCTCGCCGTCTCGCGCGTCGACGCGGCGTCGGGCGAGGCGCGCTGCAGCCCCGCCGACGTGCGCACGATGGACTGGATGCCCGGCACCGTGGCGCAGCTCTACGCCGCGTCGGGCGACCTCGTCGAGGCGGCGGCGGTGAAGGATCACGTCGCGCGGCGCGCGGGCGTGCACCCGTCGACCGTGTCCCTCGCCGGCGTCTCGTCGGCGCAGCCGCTGACCCGCTGGCCGTTCACCGTGGCGCGCGAGGGCTCGGAGGTCGTGGTCCGCGACGCGGGCCCGCCCATGATCGACATCGCGCCGGTCCGCCGCTACTGGGGCGCGGCCATGGGCATCGGCCGGTGGCCGGCGGAGGACCTCTACTTCGGGCTCATCGAGCGGTTCATCCGCCGGGTGCACGTCGTCGATCCCGCAGCGTTCAGCGCCGTGAAGGGCCGGAGCCTGCTCTACCTGGGCAACCACCAGGTCGGCGTGGAGTCGCTGCTGTTCGGCATCGCCGTGTCCGGCCTGACGGAGGTCTCGACGGTCACGCTGGCCAAGGCCGAGCACCGGACGACGTGGCTCGGCACGATGCTGGCGCACTGCTTCGCGTACCCGGGCGCGCGCGATCCGAAGGTGATCACGTACTTCGATCGCGAGGACAAGGCGTCGCTCGGGAGCATCATCGCCGAGCTCGGGGCCGAGATGCAGGGGGCTGGCAAGGGCGTGATGGTGCACGTCGAGGGCACGCGGTCGCTCGAGTGCCGCACGCCGGTGCGCAAGATGAGCGGCTCGTTCATCGACATGGCGCTCGCGGTGGGCGTCCCGGTGGTGCCTGTGCGCTTCTCCGGCGCGCTGCCGCCGGAGCCGCTCGAGCGGCGGCTCGAGTTCCCGCTCGGCATGGGCGTGCAGGACATCTGGATCGGCCGCCCGCTGCTGCCCGAGGAGCTCGCGGGGCTGACCTACAAGGATCGCAAGGACCTCGTGATCAGCGGCATCAACGGGCTCGGCCCGAGCAACGCGGTCGAGCAGCCGTTCCCCGGGGATCCTGCGTTCGCGGCGTCGGTGGACGCCTGGGTGGAGGAGGCGGGCGTCGCGCACGAGGACGCGACGGTCTTCCGGGTGCTGCAGGCGTGCGCCGACCCGACGCCGGAGACAGCCGCGATCCTGGAGGCCGCGCGCACGGGGCGGCTCGTCGCGCCCGACGCGCGGCGGGCGGACTGGCTGCGGAAGCTCGCCGCGCGGCTCATCGGGAGGCGGCTCGGGGGGTGAGCCGCGGCTCGACCCCGGGAACGAGCCGTCGCCGCGCGCGTGTCACGGCCGCCGTTTCGGTCGCGACACGCGCGCGCCCTGGCCCCTCACCACCTGATCGCCGCCGGCTCCGCGACCCAGTTCAGGCTTCCCCCGTTGTAGTCCGGCTCCGGCCGGGTCAGCGCGTACGTCAGCACCACGCCTCCCGCCACCACCGCCGCCGCGCCCGTCCAGAACCACCACCGCGTCCACAGCGACGGCCGCACCTGGATCAGCTTGGCCGTCATATCCGCCCGCTGCCCCGCGTGCAGATCGAGCGTCGCCGCGTACGTCTCGAACCCGTCCCGCACCACCTCGATCCTGTACTTCCCCGGCGGTCGCTCGATGTCGATGGGCGCGAGCCCGGCCTCGCGGCCGTCCACACGCACGAGCGCCTGCGCCGGCTCCGCGCGCACGGCCACGCGCGCGGGCAGGATGTCGAGGTGCAGATCGAGCGTCGCCTTCTCCCCCGGCCGGTAGGTCTTCTGAACGAACGCATCCTGGCGTCCTGGCCGCGCCGCGCGGAAGAGATGGACCCCGGGATCGAGCTCGACAGTGAACCTCTTCTCCACCGGCGCCGCCGCGCGCTCGGCAGACCCGGGGAGCGTCACGAAGACGCGG